>CAVRMF010000018.1:0-95912 GCA_963721905.1 uncultured Alphaproteobacteria bacterium | reverse complement strand
CCTGTGGGAGAGGCAAATGAAGTTGAACCAACCGCAGCATTGCTACGAAGAAGTCCGGGACGTAGTCATATACATAATGCAAAACGCTCACAGTAACGGCGTGAATAATTTTGATAAACTATTGGATATGACAGCGCATTCGCTCTATAAGCAAGATGGAGCCGTGCAAGGCCGGCGTTCGTTTTCCCACGGTTCCTTTGCCCAATTGCACCCAAGTGATTCCCAGCTGGTGCTTGAAATCGTGTGGGATCTGTTCCGGCAGGGAATTGTTACCCTAGGCTTGGATGCCTCCAACCCGGGATGGCCGTGGCTAAGGCTCAGCCGCTTTGGAGAAATCGCTCTCCAACACACCTCTTGTCGATTTCATGATACAGCCGGGTTCCTGAAGTCCTTGCATTCCGAAGTGACGGATATATCTCCCAAATCCGTCGTTTATCTCGAAGAAGCGTTCGCGGCTTTTTATTCGGATTGCCTCCTTTCGACCTGTGTAATGATCAGCGCCGCGACAGAAATCGAATTCTTGAGACTGCTGGACGTCGCCAAAAACAATGACACCTATGGGAGATATTTTTCTCGAATAGGCGATGGGCTCTTTATTCGAACAAAAATTTCGAGATTCCAGGAGGCAATCAAACCCCTCCTTAACTTCCTGCCGAAATCTGCGACCAATGATCTGGAGCTGAACCTAAACACTGGACAGTCCATTATTGGCGCTGCCCGAAATGACTCGGGCCAACCGTCAGGCGCCAATCCGCCATCGCGGGAGCAAGTGTACGTCTATCTGCAATTCTTCACACCCTTTGCAAAGCAGGCGATGCTGTTGCGGCGCGCTTTCAATGAACCTGTCTTCCCACGGCTCGTCGGCGCGCCTTTGCCAGGGTTGGAGGCGAGAAAAACTACGCTCGACAGCAGGTCGATGGCGTAACGTGTCGGCGGCGCCCTTCTCCAGCGATGTTTAGGTTTAGCAACGGCTTGCTGCGGAGATCTGCAGTGGACTGCGCTGGCCAAACGGAACGCTTGACGCCCTGCGCCGTCGGCCTCTTGCAAAGACCTCTTCGGAGCCTTCAGCCTGTCAAGGGGGCAAAGCCCGACGAAAAGCTTCGGGCTTACCCGGCCGGAGCGGCTGCCCGCGCTTCTTGCGCGCGGCGCCAGCCGGCGAAGCCCAGCCCGGCAAAGCCTGCGAGCATCATCGCCCAGGTCGAGGCCTCCGGAACCGTGCCGGCATAGGCGTTGTCAACATAGAATTCGGCTGCGGCTGAGTTGGTGGAATAGAGGAAGATCTCGTCGCCGATCGTCGTCGGGATCGAAGCCGTGAGATGCACCCATTGGTCGAGCGTCGAGGTCTTGGCCGTGCTCTCGTAAAATCCGTTCCTGCCGAGTCCCAATTCGAACGTGCCCGACAGCAGATAGACGTCGACGGATACAAAGTCGACCGAATCGGCCGTGACAAACTGATAGAGGCCGTTCTCATAGGCGCCGGACGTGACATGCGCCATGAAGCCCGCGCCGGTGGGGTCGGTGGAGGGCAGGAGCTCCGTGCTCGTCGTCGTGAGCGTGTTGTTCCAGATCGACCAGTCTGCCGCCGAAGACGGAGCGTCGGGCGGGCTCAGGACGGACAGGCTGGTTGGATAGTTCGGGGGCGATAGACCCGACTGCGGCGTGTCGAAGCCGGCGTTCAACAAGAGATTTCCGGCCTGAGCAGCAGAGCAGGCCATCACCGCCGCCGCAAGCAAAACCATCGCTCGCTTCATCATCGACGTTCCCTCCTGTTCAATAAAAAGGATATTGAGCCTCTTGCAGAATTCCCTGAGGGCGAGGAATTTCCCGTGGTTTTGGATTGCGGGCGCCGGCGGCTCAGGCTGGCGCTGGCCTGAAGCTGGCGACGCGGAGGATTTGATCGGCGGCGAGCGCGACGATGCCGAACATGAGGTGGCATTTGACCTTGATCGAGCCGCGCACGCGCAGGAACCTGGCGCCGAATTCGTCCTTCAATCGAGCATTGACGCGTTCGACCATGGTGCGGAAATCATAGATGACGTCATTTGCGTCGGGCATGTGGATGAACTTCATCCTGTCGACCTCCCGTTCCCATTCGGCCTTGACCTCATGCTGGGCGCGAAAGTTGCGGTCGATGATCGGCGCGTGGCCGAGCGTGCGGCTGTGGTCATGAATGGCGGCGGCGTCGTAGGCGGCGTCCATGAGATCGTAGAGATAGGAAACCCGCGCGCCGGTCATGGTCATCAAGGGAATGGCGACCTGACTGTCGTGAACGGAGGCCGAAGTCAGCACGCAGGAGACGGGGATCTGGCCGCAAGCGACGTCGATATGCAGCTTGTAGCCGATCCAGGTTTCCTTGTAGCCCTTGCTGTTTTTCTTGGAGCCGACATCGCAGGCGGTGGGCAGTTCGGCGAGCATTTGGTTGACGTTCTGTGAGGTTTGTCGCTCCAGCCGCGTCGGCTCGGGCTTTGGCCGTTGCTCGTCCTTGCGCGGGCGTCCGCGCTTGCGCGGCGGCTGAGCGCCATCGGACGGCGGATCGTCCTTCTTGTCGCTGGCCTCTTTCGCCGCCGGCTTCTCGCGCGCCTCGATCTCGGTGGCGTCGCGGGCGATCACGCCGACGATGCGCCCGCCGAGCGAGCGCTCGATCAGCGCCGCGTGCATTTTGTCGGGCAGATCGCCCTGCGCGAACTCCGCGAAGGCGCGAGAGAACGTGGCTTCTGAGGGCACTTGCGAGCGTCGCTCCCAACCAAGGATACGCCGCAGCGACTTGTCGACGGCGAGTCGCTCGATCAAAGCGGAAGTGGTGGGAATGCCCAGCATCGCCTTGGCGACGAAGGCCCTGGCAAGGGCGCGCCGATCCTCGGGCGGGCGGCCGGGGCCGCGCGGCGGCTCGGGAACGAAGGCTTCGAGGCCGATCACGTCGAGGGTCGTGACGAGACGCCCAAGCGCTTCGGTCATTGGGTCGACTTCCTCGCGCAGCCAAGGAAACAGAGTGCCCTGGATATGGTTCCAGCGGGCTTTCATGGCGTCTAGGGGATCGTCGGACATGCCTGTTGCTACGAATTGGGACGATAAGCCAAAACAATACCGAAACTACTCTCAATGTACAGCGATATATATTATCTTATAGTAGTTGACAACTGTCATATCGTTCCTACATGCCCCACCTCAATTTGCTTGGCATTCAAAATAAATTTGCAAGAGCCTCTATTGACACCGTTATTAATAACCAAACGGTAACGCTATCTGTCGGGCTCGTCAAGCAAAGGTGGCATCGCCGCGGAGACGGCCTGGGGGCCGACCCTCGAAGCGGGCCTGATCCAGGATGCTCTCAGGGCTCCCGGCAAATTGGCGGCGGCTCAGGCGGCGGAGCGGGATGCGCCTCCCGATAGCGCGCGAGAATCGGCTCGAGCGTTTCCTTCCGCCAGAACCTTGGAGCGCCAATGTCTTTCAGGCATGCGGCGTTCCAATAGAGCCCCGCGCGCGACGGCGCCTCTCCGGCCTCGACCGCCCGCGCAACGGCGTCGATGTCCCGGGACTCGGGATAGATGTAGAGCGTCGTCGGATTCCCGCTCACCATCGCCATAATGGTCTCGGCGTCCGAGGCCGACCAGCTGGTGCAGCCGTCGCTGCGCCCGCCGGCGTAATTGACGAGCTTTCCGAACGGAACGTAGCCGTCCGGGTCGGCATGCGGGCTCGCCGGATCCTTTCGGCGGCACACTCCCCGAAGCAGGACCGCCGGATGACCGCCGATGGCGCGCTCTCTGGCGTTTGCAGTCTCGCCTTCGCCGTCGAACTTGAGGAACGGGCGCATGAAAACCGCGTCTCCTCCGCCCGACGCGCGATAATACCCCTTGAAGGACGCGGTGGTCTCGGCCGTCGCATAGGCCCCGCCCGCGGTTAGATCGGAATCCATCGCATTGCCGAAATTCTTCACGCACCGCCGGCCGTTGGAAAAATCCGCAACTCCGTCCAGATCCCGCCCGCCGCCGTGGCCCGCGGAGATGGCTCGAAACAACTCTTGGGCTTCGCAGATGATGTAAAACCGGCGCCCCCCCTGGGGACGCGTCGCGTCAAACGCGAAATAGCAGGGATTGCGGACCCCGCGTCGCTGATAGAGCGCGCGGGCTCTCTCCAGCACGACCGGCGCAATCTGCCCCTCCCCCTCGCCCACATGGGCCTCGAGCCAGGCCGGAACGCTGGCCTCTCCCGCTGCAAGAGAGGGGCTCGCGCCAGCGAGTGCGATCAGGACCGCGAGGCGGAATTTTGGGAGGCGCAGGCCGGAATTGCGCATGGGAACTATCCTTGAGCCAGGGTTGCCGGAGGATGCTCTGCAACGCGCCCGGTTTGCAAATCCGGCCTGAGCTTGCCCCGCGCGGCGAGGCGACATTGCGCCTGCATTTTGCGACTCTGACCGCCTTGCGGGCAAACGCGCCCCTGAGTTAGCCTTTCACACGCGCTTCGGCGTGCTTGTCTGCGACCCCGGGTCGGAGCCTTAAGGGACCTGAGCGGGGGCCGAAGGCGCCGCCGCCGATCGACGCGGACCCAACATTGGCTTTGAGACTCCGATGCTTCGAACGGCAGCTTTACTGTCAGTCTTGATCGCCGCCCCGAGCGCGGCTTTCGCGGAGGACGCCAAGCCGGACACGGTTTCGGTTCGAGGCAAGGCGCTTGTGCTCAGCTGTTCGGAGTGGAAACGCAACGCGGACGGATCGTGGGGCAACATCGGGCCGCTCCGGGTCGGGGACGACACCGTGAAAGACGTGACGCTGCGCGGCAAGGAAACGAAGGTTTTGGAGGAGAAGTGCGCAAACGGCGCGCCTCCAACCGCCGCCGCGGCGCCAACCGGCGGGCCCGCGAAACACACGTGGCATAGGCACGGCGCCCAGGCGCCCCAGCCTGGGGGGACATGAATCCGCAATCGACCGTCATCGGGGATCATGGGACCGGAATTGGCGATTCAGTAAGCTGTCGCCGTAATCTCGTAATCGCCGCGCCGCTTCGATTTTTGGTCACCAAAAATTAACCTGATTACGCGGCAACGTCAGCCAGCTTTAGCAAGCGGTAAGGCATCGGGGTGGTCCTCAGCGCAACGAATGCGAGGCGGGGGATCATAGTTTCGAGATCGTATCGGCGATTGAATCGATATTCGAACTCCGCGAGATATCGAGGAACGTGTTTTTCTTGCACGGCTCGGTAGGTCCCCACGAGGGCGGCTTTGATATTGCCCAACGCGGTATTGACCCATTTGAAAGCAGGGGTGCGAGCCGCTTGCTTGCCGCTTCCGGTCTTGATTGAGGTGTGGAGGCATCCGGCTTGGGTGACAGCGGCGAAGCATGCCAGACCGTCGGAGACGATATTGGCGCCGGGTTGAGCGCGGTGCTCGCGAGCTTTCGGATCGCAAAGCTGCTGAAGGCTTTGATGGGCCGAAGGATGATTTGATCTGGCTTGCCATCGTCCGTTGTCGCGATCGCGGCGACGAACGGCGTCTTGCCTGTTGCGCCGCGCCCGCGGCGGACGGACCGGGCGCCGCCGATATAAGCGTCGTCCATCTGGACGTTGCCCTTCAAGCGTTTGCTCGCGTTACGCTCCAGCATGACTTGAGCGAGCTTGTGCTTCATCATCCAGGCAGCTGTCTGGGTGACGCCAAGGCGTCGACCGAGTTCGATGCTGGAAATGCCCTTCTTCGATTGCGTGACCAGGTAGATCGTCTTGAACCAGATGCGCATCGGCAGCTTACTCGAAGCGAAGATCGTTCCCGCTTTGACAGAGGTCTGCTTGCGACACGCGTTGCACTGGAATAGACGCCGCGCGCCGCGCGTGACGACGCAGTGATCGGCGCCATTGCACCCAGGACATTCGAACCCGTTCGGCCAGCGCCATTTGACGAGCGCCGCATGACATTGCTCTTCGGTTCCGTAAATCTCGGCGAAACGAGCCTCGCTGAGGCCTTTCTGGAACTGGACCTGATTGCGCGCCATCGGAGAACCCCTGCGAAAACAGCATGTTCATGCTTTGTTCTACTCAAAACCTGAGGCTGACGCAAGCGCGTAATCAGGAAAATTAATGAATTGATGACCGGCCTCGCATTTTTGGTACGTTTCCGGCCCGCATGCCGTAGCCCCGCGACGTGAACAATCCTTAATCCACTCGTCCCGACGACGCCCTGCCAGGAGAGGCGCCTTTTGCGCCCTGTTCTCAGACTTATATCCGTCCCCGCGGCAGTCAGGGACGACTTCGCATGTTTCGGGGGAATCCAGTGGTCAGGAAGACATTCTC
Source organism: uncultured Alphaproteobacteria bacterium (assembly GCA_963721905.1). Lineage (GTDB taxonomy): Bacteria > Pseudomonadota > Alphaproteobacteria > Rhizobiales > Beijerinckiaceae > Roseiarcus. The sequence continues at coordinate 89,636 of CAVRMF010000018.1, read as the reverse complement.
TTCAAGCGAGCCGAGACGATCTCGCATCGGAAGTCAAAGCGAGCGTGTCGGCGCAAATCGTGAGCCGACGCCGCAAGAAGGGGTCCGCCTGGTGAAGGCCTTCCACCGCATAAAGGAGGCGCGCTTGCGGGACGCCGCCACCAATTTTGTGGAAGGCCTGGCGGACACCCATGATTTGCACGCAGCCGTCCGGCGGCTCCTCGACTAGTTTTTGGCTCGACCGGGGCGGACAGGAGAACCGGAAAGCCGAGGGCGCCCGAGCTTTTCGGTGTGGCCGCCGGAACTTGCGGGCGTCACCAACCGCCAACCTTGATTGGGTCGGTCCGTTGGGGGCAGCGGCTTGCCCCGCGTCGAATCCGCCTGTTCGCCAGATCGCCCGCCGCGCGGCCCAACTTGCTCGTAGATCCCGGAGCGCGGAGCGGGAGTTCCGGGTGGTATGGCATCCTTTTTCATTGAAGCACGCTTGGCCGGCTGTGCGGCGGTGGACGACACAGTTTGGTCCCGCCGCCCCGCCAACAGCCCAGCGACTGAGATGTCCTCGTCGATGCTGTCCCAATGCAGCCCGAGTCGACCGATCTCAACCTCGTTGCGCTGCCCGGGGGTAGCGTTGAGAAGCCGCGGGAACCAGGCATAGGGGACCCCGATCGTTCGTCCGTCCGACAGCTCAACCCACATTGAGTTGTCGTCGAACCTAACCGTCCTGGCCGAAATATCCATTCCGAGCCCTTTCGATCCGAGACCTTTCCTGACGCACAATTCGGATCAGCGCGTTCAGCTCTGCCGCATTAAATCCAAAGCTCTCGGCGACGGCAACTTCGGGCGCCAGCCAAACTTGGCTTCATCGCCGCCCCGGCGCACATGCACATGGCGCGGCTCGCGCGGGTCTCCCTCGTTAGAGAAGAAGAAAAACCGATAGCCGTCCAGCCCCGCGCCGGAGCCCGCGACTACCGCATGGATGGCCCGGGCAAGTCAGGACAAGCCCGGCCACGACGGGAACGCTAGTGAGGTTGCCAAGCCGGGGAACTCCTCGCCGACGTAGAGGGCGGCGTGAGAAAGCGCGGCGGCCATTACCATATTCGAAATTATCCCTGCATCCTTAACATCAGTGGCACAACCCTACCGGCCTCTACTGTCCATCCAGTCTGCGTATATTGATTATACTGGCAGTATTCGATCAAGTATCCATTTACCATTCGCGCCACCAGGGGGGATGTGTCTGGCGCCGAGGGAAGTTGATCCCAGAGGTTCTGAGCCACTGGAGTCACGCGACTGCCGGCCCGAAGCCAATCAATATCTCTCCGCAGCGAGTTCGGGAATACGCTTCGGTGCCGTTGCACGCAGGCGTTCCAGACGCCATCGCGCTTCGTCGAGCGGCACATTCCAATCGGCGCAGATATCGCGGAGGTCCATTGACGGCTGGATCTTGCTGCTAGGCATTGCTAGAAACGCCGCAAACCAGTCGGCTTGTTTCTCGGCTGAGCACTCGTCGTCGAAGAATTCGTACTTCGCATTTCCTCCTACTTTTCGATCCAGGGTAACGGATGATTTCGTTCGCGCCCCCGAATGCAAGACCACATGACCATACTCGTGCCGCAAGTCTTTCAGCGCGTAAGGATCGTTGTCTGCAGCCTTGTTCCACAAACTTATTCGGACAGAAACTTTGACCCGCTGATCGGCAGACCATACGTGTGCGAGATCATCGGGCAAAAGCTCGTCCCTAACTACCTCAAGACGAAGGACTTTACGGCCGTGGACCGTCTTTACAGTCGGCTGCCGAAGGGCTGCGAGGATGTCGATTCCTCCGCCGGGGAGCTTCCGGCAATTGGCTAAGGCCTCTTGGGCATGGCACTCAATCCTTTGGATTGAGAGAGGGTCGACCCTGTAGTCAGTCATGATGACCAATTCTCCTCAACTGCACCCCGTCGTCCCGCCGCACGTGTCGCACTTCAGGCACGTCCCGTTCCGGACCATGGTGAAGTTCCCGCACTCCGGGCAGGCCTCGCCGACATAGCCCTTCATCCGCGCCTCCGCCCGCCGGTCGGCAGCCTGCTCGGCTGCCGGTGCAAACCCCACGCCGCCCAGCGTCAGGGGCGCGGGTTCGGCGAGGTCGCCTTTGAGCGCGGTCGCGCCCCGGACGAGCCCATGCGCCGACAGGCCGCCGGCGGCCTTGATCGTCGGGGCTTCGCCGCCGGTCGTCCCGCGCACCAGCATCAGCTTGTCGCCGGGCTTTCCGCGCACGAGGCCGTTGGAGATGACCGCAGCCGCGGCCGGGCCGGCCGCCGGCGCCTTGTCCTGGTCGACGCCGCCGCCAAGCACGGTATTGCCGATCTCCTCGGGCGCGATATGGGCGAGGTCGTTGCGGCCGAGATAGGAGATGGCGAGCTCGCGGAAGATATAGTCGAGGATCGAGGTCGCGTTCTTGATCGCGTCGTTCCCCTGCACGAAGCCGGCCGGCTCGAAGCGGGTGAAGGTGAAGGCCTCGACATATTCCTCGAGCGGCACGCCGTACTGGAGGCCGAGGGAGATCGCGATGGCGAAATTGTTCATCAGGCTCCGGAAGGCCGCGCCCTCCTTGTGCATGTCGATGAAGATCTCGCCGAGCCGCCCGTCCACGTACTCGCCGGTGCGCAGATAGACCTTGTGGCCGCCGACGACCGCCTTCTGGGTGTAGCCCTTGCGGCGGTCGGGCAGTTTTTCCCGCTCGCGAGTCCGCTCCACGCGTTCGATCACCCGCTCGACGATCTTTTCAGCGATCTGCACCGCGCGCGCGGGCGCGTTGGCGGCGATCAGCGTCTCGAGCGCCTCCTCTTCCTCGTCCTCCGTCTCGACCAGCTGCGAATTCAGCGGCTGCGACAGTTTCGAGCCGTCGCGATAGAGCGCGTTCGCCTTGAGGCCCAGCCGCCAGGACAGCATATAGGCGTCCTTGCAGTCCTCGACCGAGGCGTCGTTCGGCATGTTGATCGTCTTCGAGATCGCGCCGGTGATGAAGGGCTGCGCCGCCGCCATCATCCTTATATGGCTCTCAACGGAGAGATAGCGCTTGCCCGTGCGGCCGCAGGGATTGGCGCAGTCGAACACCGGATAATGTTCCAGTTTGAGATGAGGAGCGCCTTCCAACGTCATGGCGCCGCAGGCGAAAATGTTCGCAGCTTCGATCTCCGCCTTGGAGAAGCCGAGCGCGGTCAGAAGGTCGAAGCCCGGCGCCTCGTAGCGTTCCGCGGGGATTTTCAGCGCCCCGCTCAATATCTCGGCCCCCAGCGTCCACTTGTTGAAGACGAAGCGGATGTCGAAGGCGCCTGCGAGCGCGGCTTCGATCTTTTCGATCGCAGCCTCCGGCAAGCCCTTGGCGCGCAAGGCGGAATGGTTGATGCCCGGCGCATGGGCGAGCGTCGCCCGGCCGACCGCGTAGGCGATCATGTCCTCGATCTTGACCTCGTCGTAGCCGAGCGCCCTCACGGCGTCGGGCACGGCGCGGTTGATGATCTTGAAATAGCCGCCGCCGGCGAGCTTCTTGAACTTGACCAGCGCGAAGTCCGGCTCGATGCCGGTCGTGTCGCAGTCCATCACAAGGCCAATGGTGCCGGTCGGGGCGACGACGGAAACCTGGGCATTGCGGTAGCCGTGGGCCTGCCCTAGCGACAGAGCCGCCGACCATGACGCGCGCGCGGCGTCGCTCAAGGCCGCCCAGGCGGCGCCCGCGCTTCTCAGCGATTCGTGGTCGAGCGGGGTCGGCGCGACCGAGAGCTGCTCGTAGCCCGCCGCCTCGCCGTCGGCGGCGCGCTTGTGGTTGCAGATGACGCGCAGCATCGCCTCCGCATTGGCCTTGTGGCCCGGGAAGGCGCCGCTCCTGGCGGCTATCTCGGCCGAGGTCGCATAGGCGCGCCCTGTCAGGATGGCGCTGAGCGCCCCGCAGATCGCCCGGCCGGCGTCGCTGTCGTACGGGATGCCGCAGGACATGAGAAGCCCGCCGATATTGGCGTAGCCGAGGCCGAGCGTGCGGTAGTCGTAGGAGAGGCGCGCGATCTCTCGCGAGGGAAACTGCGCCATCGCGACCGAAATTTCGAGCGTCAGCGTCCAGAGCCGGACCGCGTGCTCGTAAGATGCGACATCGAAGGTTCTGGTCTCCGGGTCGAGGAACTGGATCAGGTTCAGGGAGGCCAGATTGCACGCCGTGTCGTCGAGGAACATATATTCCGAGCATGGATTGGAGGCGCGAATCGGCCCCGACGCCGGGCAGGTGTGCCAGTCGTTGATGGTCGTGTGGTACTGGACGCCGGGATCGGCCGAGGCCCAGGCGGCGTAGCCGATCTTGTCCCAAATCTCGCGGGCTTTGAGCGTCTTCGACGGCTTGCCGTCGAGCCGGCGGGTGAGGCTCCAGTCGCCGTCGCTCTCGACCGCGTGCAGGAAGGCATCGGTGACGCGCACCGAATTGTTCGAGTTCTGGCCGGAGACGGTGAGATAGGCCTCCGATTCCCAGTCGGTGTCGTAGGTCTCGTAGTCGAGGCGCGTCAGGCCCTGGCGGGCCTGCTGGATGATCCGGCTGATGATGCCCTCGGGCACGTCGTTCTTGCGCGCAGCCTTCACCTCGCGCTTGAGCACCGGGTTCTTCTCGACATTGAAGCAGTCGTCGCCCGGGCCCTCGCAATTGACGCAGGCCTTGAGGATCGCCTTCAGGTGGCGCTTGACGACCTTGGAGCCGGCCGCGAGCGCCGCGACCTTCTGCTCTTCCTTCACTTTCCAGGCGATATAGGCCTCGATGTCGGGGTGATCGACGTCGACGACGACCATCTTGGCGGCGCGCCGGGTGGTGCCGCCGGACTTGATCGCGCCCGCCGCCCGGTCGCCGATCTTCAAGAATGACATGAGGCCGGACGAGCGCCCGCCGCCGGAGAGCTTCTCGTTTTCGCCGCGCAGGGCGGAAAAATTCGAGCCGGTGCCGGAGCCGTATTTGAAGAGCCTCGCCTCGCGGACCCAAAGGTCCATGATGCCGCCCTCGTTGACGAGGTCGTCGGCGACCGACTGGATGAAACAGGCGTGCGGCTGCGGATGCTCGTAGGCCGACTTCGACTTGACAAGCTTTCCGGTTTCGAAATCGACGTAATAATGGCCCTGGCTCGGCCCGTCGACGCCATAAGCCCAGTGGAGGCCGGTGTTGAACCATTGCGGGGAATTCGGCGCGGCGATCTGGCGCGCCAGCATGAAGCGCATCTCGTCGTAATAGGCGTGGGCGTCGTCCTCACCGTCGAAATAGCCGGCCTTCCAGCCCCAATACGCCCAAGCGCCGGCGAGCCGGTCGAAGACCTGTTTCGCCGAGATTTCAGAGCCGTAGCGCTCGTTCTTAGGTAACGACTCAAGCGCCGCGTCGTCCGGAATCGAACGCCAGAGGAAGGCGGGAACGCCGTTCTCGGCGACCCGCATCAGGCGCGCGGGCACGCCCGCTTTGCGGAAATATTTCTGCGCCAGCACGTCGGCCGCAACCTGGCTCCAGGCCTCTGGAACCTCGATGTTCTCGAGCGAGAACACGACCGAGCCGTCGGGATTGCGGATCTCGCTCTTCGTCGTCGCGAAGGCGATGAGGTCGTGGGGCGAGAGGCCCGCTTTGGTATAGCGCCGTTCGATCCGCATGGTCTTTTTTCCACCCCAATCGTTGTGGCGGCCTGCCCGGCCGGCCCGCCTTTGCCCTTTGAACCCAAGCCCCTGCCCGACGTTCCAACCTCTCAAGCGCCGCCCATTGACCGCGGCGGACATGACCCTTCCCTTCGGCGTCGTCGCGCTGACGGCCGCTCGATGTCCCAACCCGTCCGGCGGCGCGACCCGCGCCCCCTCGCATAGCCTTGAAAAACCGTTCTGTGGCGGGCTCGCACCGAAGCGCGGACGCTCTTTGCCTAAGGACTCGAAGATTACAACTCTGTGACGGGGGCGTCAACACCTAGTTAGGCATCGCCGCTCCTGACACAACATGTTGTGGACAAGAATCTCTAACAGGGCGTTAACGCCGCCGCAGATTCACAGCATCGTCCGAGTCGGCGCCGGCGCGCAAGGGGCGAAACGCGGCTTAGCAACGCAAAGTTCAACTGGACAGCCGGTGCCGCCCTCGCCATAGTCCCGCGCGCGCCCCAGATGGCGCTTTCCCGAGCGACAGCGGTCCTGACGGATGAAAGAGTTTTTCCTGCGCTGGTTCACCTGGTGGAACGGCGCGACCCTCAACACGCTCTTCTACACCCGCCTTCACGGCGAGCTGGTGGGGCACGATGAGTTCGGCAACGCCTATTATCGCAGCCGCGGCGGCAAGATCGATCCGGCGCTCGGCTTCGAGCGGCGATGGGTCATCTACAATGGCGTCTCCGAGGCCTCGATGACCCCGCCCGGCTGGAACGGCTGGCTGCATCATACCGTCGACACGCCCCCGACCGAGGAAGACTATAAGCCCCATCCATGGGAGCTGCCGCATATCGGCAACCCGACCGGGACGCCGCAGGCGATTCGTCCCAAGGGCTCGTTGCTTCGCCATGGGCCCCGCCAGGCCAACGCGGGCGACTACGAAGCCTGGAGCCCCGGCGGCTGAGCGCCGCCTTCATTCCGCCGCCCTTCATCGGCAGATCGTCACCCATGAGCAGGTCCGTGATCGCGCTTTCGAGCCGCAAATTTCGCGCCGCCGCGCGCCGGGCCGCGCCCTTCGCCTCAGCGCTTGCGTTCGCCGGCCTCGCTCCGGCGGCTCACGCGGACAAGATCGCCAATCCGACCGCGGTGTTCGACGGGCTCGACAAGATCACCGGCCGGATCATTTCGTTCGAGGTTGCGATCAACGAGACCGTTCAATTCGGCACCCTGCAGATCACGCCCCGCGTCTGCTATTCGCGTCCGCCGACCGATCAGCCGCAGACCGACGTCTTCGCCCAGGTCGACGAGATCGACGAGAAGAAGGAGGTCAAGCGGATCTTTTCCGGCTGGATGTTCGCCGACAGTCCCGGGCTGCACGGGGTGGAGCATCCGATCTACGACGTCTGGCTGACGGACTGCAAAGGCGGAACGACGGTAATCCACGACGCGCCCCAGGTCGAAGCCTCGGCGCCGGACACGGACGCCCCCGCTGACGAAGCGACCGACGCCAACGGCCAGCCGCCGTCCCCGGTGCAGGCGCCCGCGGCCCCGAAGAAGCGTAAGCCCAGGGCCGCGACGGTCGTCGCCGCGCCCGCCCCTGCGCCGGCCGACAACAACGCGCCGCTTGACCTCGGCGGCGGTTCGAACAGCGGCAACGCGCACGGGCGGTGATCCTTCGAGACGCGATGCTTCGCATCGCTCCTCAGATGAGGCGCCAAACGCCATGCTTCGCATCGCTCCTCAGGATGAGGCGATACGTCATTGATATAATACAGCAATCCTCATCTGACGAGCGGGCCGAAGGCCGCGTCTCGGAGGATGGACGCTCACATCCCGGCGAGCGCGCGGGCGAAGCGGTTGAACATTTCGTCGAGCTCGGCCTCGGTGATGATGAGCGGCGGGCAGAAGGCGATAAGGTCGCCGATCGCGCGGATGATGAGCCCTTCGTCCTGGCAAAGTTCGGCGAGACGCGCGCCGAAGGCGCCGGGCGTCTCGAAGGGGGCCTTCGCGCCTTTATCGGCCACAAAGTCGAGCGCGCCGATGAGGCCCTCGCTGCGCACCTCGCCGACGTTGCCGTGGGAGCCGAATTCGGCGAGGCGGCCCTGGAATTGCGGCGCGAGCCGGCCCGCCCGCCCGACCAAGTCGCGCTCCTCGATAACGTCGAGGTTCGCCATCGCCACCGCCGTCCCGACCGGATGGCCGCTCGCAGTGAAGCCGTGGGCGAAGACGCCGATCTTGGCCGAATCGTCGGCGACGGCCTGATAGAGCGGGTCCGAGATCAGCACCGCCGACAGCGGGAAATAGGACGAAGTCAGCGCCTTCGAGGCGACCAGGACGTCAGGCTCTATGCCGTATTTGTGGGAGCCGAACATCGCGCCGAGGCGGCCGAAGCCGGTGATCACCTCGTCCGCGATGAGTAGAATATCGTGCTTGCGGCAGATCGCCTGCATCGTCCGCCAATAGCCGGCCGGCGGCGGAATGACGCCCCCCGCTCCCATCAGCGGCTCGCCGATGAAGGCCGCGATCGTCTCGGCGCCCTCGGCCTCGATCAGCGCCTCGAATTCCGCGCCGAGCCGCGCCGAGAATTGATCCTCGCTCTCGCCCGGAAGCGCTTTCCGCCAATAATGCGGCGCGGTCAGATAGCGCACGAAAGGCAGCGGCAGATCGAAGTCGCGATGGAAGTTCGGCATGCCGGTCAGCGAGCCGGAGGCGATCGAGACGCCGTGATAGCCCTTCTGGCGGCTCACAATCGTCTTCTTCTTCGGCCGCCCGAGCGCGTTGTTATAGTACCAGACGAGCTTGACGACGAAGTCGTTGGCTTCCGAGCCGGACGAGGTGAACTGCGCCTTGGCGATCCGTCCGCCGGCGAGCTTGACCAGCCGCTCGGCGAGCGCGATCGCCTGCGGATGCGACTTGCCGGAGAACGAGTGGTAATAGGGGAGCTTCGCCATCTGCCGGGCGGCGGCTTCGACCAAACGCTGCTCGCCGAAGCCGACAGCGACGCTCCATAAGCCCGCCAGCCCCTCGATATATTCCTTCCCCTGGTCGTCGCGGACATAGACGCCATGCCCGCTCTCCATCACCAGCGGGCCGATTTTTTCGTGCCGGCGGGCGTTGGTGGCGGGATGAAAGTAATAGGCGACGTCGCGCGCTTCGAGCGAACTGGGCAGGATAGTCATGAGGGCCTCCGGTCAGGCGCGCGCATTTGCGCTCGCGCTGGGGCGAAAGTCCAGCGAATGGCGCAAACATCGCTATCGCCATGTCAGCCACGCCGTTCCCGCCGCAAGCGTCACGAGCGTCAGCGGCAGCCCGACCTTGAAATAGGCCCAGAAGCTGATCGGCGTTCCCTCCGCCCTCGCCCGCTCGGCGACGATGAGATTGGCGACCGAGCCGATGAGCGTGAGATTGCCCGCGAGCGTCGAGGCCATCGCGACGACGAGCCAGGCGCGCTGAGGATCGGGAAAAGTCGGAATGAACGGCCTGAGGATCAGGACCGCCGGCACGTTACTGACGATGTTGGAGAGAACCGCCGTGAACAGCGAGAGCCGCCAGGGAACGTCGAGGCCGAAGCTCTTGGCCATCGCGATGCGTTCCGGCGTCAGAAACGCCTTCTCCGCCCCGGCAACCACGATGAAGAGGCCTGCGAACAGGATGAGCAGCGGCCCGTCGATCTCCCGGTAGATCCGCATCGGCTTGATCTGGCGGGTGAAGAGGAGGATCGCGCCGCCGAGGAGCGCCGCTTCGGCGGGAGGCGCGCCGGCGAAGAAGGCGATCGCGAGCCCGGCGCAAACGAGGCTCGCCTTGACGACCTGTCCAGTATGCATGCGTCCGGGCCTCAGATGCGGGCTGAAGGCGCCGTCACCCGCGAATTCCCTGCGGAACACAAGCCACACCACTGAGACGACCGCGACAAGGCCGAACACCGCAACCGGGGCGAGCGCCGCGAAGAACGCCGGATAGGGAATCCTCGACGCCGCGCCGATCGCCATGTTCTGCGGATTGCCGGTGATCGTGGCGACGCTGCCGCAGTTGGAGGCGGTCGCGGTGGCGATGAGATAGGGGAGCGGGTTCCGGCCGAGCGCGCGGACGACTTGCATGACAATCGGGGTCATCACGAGGCAGATCGCGTCGTTAACCAGGAAGGCCGAGAGGATTCCGGCAAGCGCCGTCACCGTCACGAGGAGGACAAACGGCGCGTGGGCGTGCTCGATAGCGAGACCGCCAAGCGCGCGAAAGGCGCCCGACACCTTGAGATGGGCGACGACGATCATCATGCCGAGGAGCAACGCAATCGTGTCGAAGTCGACGGCGTGGAACGCCTCCTCGAGGCTGAGCGGCCCGAGCGCGATCATCGCCGCGCCGCCGAGGAAGGCGATTCCCGCCCGGTCGAGGCGGAGGCCCGGGATGCGACCGGCGGCGACGCCGCTATACGTCAGGGCGAGGATCGCGAGAGCGGCGACGGCGGTCGGGGTCATTCTCCGGCCGCTCCCGCGACGGCCGCCTCTTCGCGCGCGCTGGTCATCGCGCGCTCGTCCCGCGTCTCCGGCATCAAAGCGAAAAATACAAAGAAAGCGACCGCGGCGGCTGTGGCGAGAAAGAGGAACGATACCGAATAGCCGAAATGATCCGTCACTTCACCCGCCGCAAGAGCGCTGATCGAGGCGCCGATCCCTTGCGTAGTCGCGACCGCGCCCTGCGCGAGATTGTAGCGCCCCGTGCCGCGCATGATGTCGGCGATCACGAGAGGCGTCAAAGCTCCGTAGATCCCTGCACCCACGCCATCGAGCAGCTGCACCCCAATTAGCCAGAAGGCGTTGTTGGAAAGCGTATAGAGCGTTGCGCGGATCGGCAGGACGGCGAAGGCGATGAGGAAGATCGGCCGCCGGCCCCAGCCGTCCGCGTTGCGCCCGACCAGAATCGCGATCGGCAGCATCACGCCTTGCGCTGCTACCATGCAGAACGACATCATCGCCGTTGCCTCTTTCGGAAATTGCAAGGCGAGTTTCTGCCCGACGAGCGGCAGGAGCGGCGCGTTGGCAAAATGAAAGAGAAGGGCGCTAACGGCGAAGATCACCAGCGGGCGCGTGCGGAAGAGCACGCCATATCCGGCCGCGGCGCCGTCGTCCGCGCCATCCTTTCCAAGATCTCGCGCGCGGTCGTGATTGATCGCATTCGCGGGGATCATCAGCACTGCAGCCGAGGTCAGAGCGGCGAAGACCGGCACGAGCAGAAAGACGACGCGCTGGGAGAAGAGATAGCCGACTCCGCCGGCAACGAGCGCAATCGCGATGTTGCCGCCATGGTCGAAGGCCGAATTGCGACCGAGCCGGCGCGCCAGCGCATCCTTCGTGACCAGACCGAGGGTCAGCGCCGCGACCGCAGGCGCGAAGGCGTCGCCCGCGAGCGAGAGAATGCTCGTCGCCAGCGTCATCGGCAAAAACGTCGGCATGGCGAAAATGATGACGGCGGCGACCGACATCGCGGCCATGGTCGCGACGATGACCGCGCGCTTAGCGCGGGTCACATCGATCGCGGCTCCGATCGGAGTTTGCAGCGCAATGCCGAGCAGACCGCTGCCCGTGGTCACCAGCCCGACGTCGGTCTGGGTCCAGTGCTGGCCTGTGACGAGAAAGACATTGATGAAGGGTCCGAAAAGGTTTCGGACGTCCGCCGAGAGGAAGTTCAGCGCATCGAGCGGGTAAGGAATGGACAGCATCGGTTGAAACCCTTGGACGAACTCGATGCGCTCGCCGGTGCCGGGAATCTGGCGAACCCCGATCTATTCCTGACGCGCGGGCATCAAAGCCCGGGTAGACTTCGGGCGCCGGCAGGCGTTGCGGCCCTCGGCGAGGACCGATCGCAAGAGCGGCGCCAACTGGGCAAGCCTGAATGGATTGGGCTATTTTCGCTGCGCGGCGATCAGCCGTCCGCTTTCCCGACGTCGTCCGTCCGTTCTTCGGACGCATCGAGGCCATAGCGCTTCATCTTTGTGTAGAGAAGCTGGCGATGGATTCCGAGCGCGCGGGCGGCCTCGGCGCGATTGCCGTCGGTCCTAGCGAGCGCGCGCCGGATCAGCATCGCCTCGAGGCGCGCGATCGCCGAGGGGATATCTTCGTTGGGCCAGTCGATCGCTACTGAGTCCGGAGACTTACCCGCTGCGATGAAGTTGAGGTCGTCGGCCCTGACGACATCGCCGCGCACAAGAACGGCCGCCCGCTCCATCGCATTCTTGAGTTCTCGCACGTTGCCCCGCCAAGAATGGGTCAACAATCTGGCGGCGGCGTCCGCTCCTAGCCGCTTGCCGACGCGAGTGAGGAAAAGTTCGGCCAGTGGAACGATATCAGCCAATCGCTCGCGTAGCGGCGGCAGCTCAAGGGGCACGACGTGGAGACGATAAAACAGATCCTCGCGGAACCGTCCTTCGCGCACTAGGGTTTGTAGATCGCGATGCGTCGCCGCTATGACGCGCACGTCAACCGGCGTAGGCTTGCCCCCGACCGGTGTCACCTCGCGCTCCTGAAGCGCGCGCAGAATCTTCGCCTGCATCGCGGCGTCCATATCGCCGATCTCGTCGAGAAAGAGCGTTCCACCCGTCGCGTCGCGGAACGCTCCCATGCGGTCGCCGATCGCACCGGTGAAGGCGCCGCGCGTATGGCCGAACAATTCGCTCTCCAAGAGTTCGGCCGGAATGGCTGCACAATTCACCGCGACGAAAGGCTTGGCGCGGCGCGGCCCATGCGCGTGGATCGCCCGCGCGACGAGTTCCTTGCCTGTGCCCGTCTCGCCTGTGATCAGCGTAGTCGCTTCGCTGTCCGCGAGCATGCCGATCGCCTTCTGGATCACGCGCACCGCCTCGCTGGAGCCGATCAAGCCGTCGGGCTCGAGTTCGATGGCGCGGGCCGCATGCGGCGCCTCGTACGCATCGACCATCGCCTTCAAGGCGCGCTGGAGTTGACCTCGCGCGATTGGCTTCATCAAATGGTCGAAGGCGCCAAGGCGCATCGCTTCGATTGTGTTGTCCGCGGTCGCATAGGCTGTGAGAACGGCCACCTGAGGCGAGCGCGGGCGCGCACGTATCCGGCGGAGCGTTTCAAGCCCGTCCATCCCCGGCATACGAAGGTCCAGCAGCACGGCGTCGATCGGCCCTCATCAAGCGCGGCCAGAGCGGAGGCACCAGACGACGCAAGCCTGGTGTCAAACCCGAGGTCACGCGCAGCTTCATCGAGTGCCTCGCGCATGGCTGAATCGTCGTCGACGATCAGGATGGTCGGCATGGAAGGACGATTTCAAAGGTTGTGCCGGCGCCCCTCTCGGCGAGCCGCGCCATGCCGCCATGCGCGACCGCGACTTCGCGGGCGATCAAAAGGCCAAGCCCAACGCCATCGGCCCGACCGGTGGCGAAAGGTTCGAACAGGTGCCGACGGATCGCCACTGACGGACCATCACCATCGTCATGCACGGAGAGCGTAAGCGACTCGCCGTCGCTCGCCCCGGCGAGCAGAACAGTGGAATTCGCCGGCGCCGCCTGAATCGCATTGAGGACGAGATTGTCGAGGGCGGTGCGCATTTGGTTCGGATCGAATTCTCCCTCGTCGGCGTCGGCTCGCGATTCAAGCCCAACGCTTTTGGCGCTCGCAAGTTCGCCGTGGGCCGCCGCACACGCCTGCAGGAAAGGCGCGAGCCTGACGGCGACGCGGCTGGTTTTCTCGCGCGCAGTGACGCTTAGCAAGCGCCGCAACAGATCATCGAGTCGGTCGACTTGTCGAAGGATCGACGAAAGCGCCTGGTCTTTCCGGACGGCGTCGCCAGCAATCGCGCCCTCCGCCTTCAGCCGCATCGCAGCGATTGGATTGCGGAACTCGTGGGCGACCCCGGCCGTCAAGCGCCCAATCGCCGCGAGGCGTTCCCCTGTAGCAAGTCGTCGCGCAAGATCGTCAGCGCGCAGGCGCGCAAGCGCGAGTCGTTGGCCGGCGTCGTTCAGCGCAGTCACGATCCGATCGAGTTCCCGTTCACCGGTCATCGGCAGGGTCGGAAGCCGGGAAACGTCGTGCGATTGGAGCGCCGCCTCGATTCGTCCAACGTGGCGCGACCAGCTCAACATCAATCGGGCGAGGAGGGTGGCCGCGCCCACCACCGTAGCCAGGAGAACGCCGATTCCTGCCATCAGCAGGCGATAACTGTCGCCGGCGAAGGTGAACACCCGCGTCATCGCCCATCCTGTCAATCCTGCGATCGGCCCGGAGAGAGGGCATGCGGCGATGAGAAGGATTTGCGAGGATGCTTCGAAGCGGCTGAGTACGGGACGGCCTTGGTCAAGCGCCTCGCGGTTTACGCTTTCGATGCGCGGCAATTCAGCCGGTGGCTCGTCTGTCTTTGGACCCGCGCCCTGATAGGTTGGGAAAGCATAGGCAAGCCGGCGATCGCCCTCGAGCCGGATGCCGCCCTCGATCCCTGTTCGGTTCTTTAGTGCCGCCTGGACGACAGCGGTCAAAACCTGTCGGGAATTTTCGTCAGTCGTCGAGTTGCCGGATGGGCCGCGCCCGCCCACGCTAAAGATTTGGTAGGCGCTCTGAATCGCCTCGCACGCCCGTCCTATCTCGGCCTGCGCCTGACCCGCCTGCGCGGCGGCGGACTGCCGGAACAACCCGAACATGAGCGCGGCTGCAGCCGAGGCAGCCACAATCAAGAGCAAGAACAAGACCACTAGTCGGCCGCGCAGCGATCGGGCCATCGATACCCACCTTGGCTCACACCCGCGTTCGAACGGGCCTTTGTGATCAGGAACTGTCCACAACGAGTGCCAATTGCAAGCCCTGCAGGACTTTTCGATGCGCGTCTTTGTCAAGCGGGAACAATCGAGATATCTTGCAGCAGGGTCGCGCGGAACAACGCTGGGACCCAGGCGGCGGTTCGATCGACTGGCCGCCGGTCGGAGCGTCGTCAGCTCGAGTTGGTTCCGTCCACCCTCGAAAGACGCGGTCGGCGAAAAGAATGCGGCCGCCAAAGCCGCCAACTCGGCGGCCCAGCGTTCTAGGCCGCAAGGGTTGGTCAGATCGAGATCGTCGCTCTGCGCGCCCGGCGCCGCCCCGACGCCGCCGCGGTCATTCCGGCAAAGGCGATCAGCATGATCGCCCAGCTCAGCCGATCAGACGCGGGGTCGACAGCTTTGCCGGCAGCGAGGATATCCTCGATTTGATCAGCGAACCGTTCGTAAATGCCGTATTCATCGTCTTCAGGCGGCGCGGAGAGGTCGGCTGGACCGCTCGCGCGGAATACCGTTTCGAAGCCTCGCGTCTGCGCCTGATCTCCCAAGTCAAACGAAAGGGCCTGAACAGAGTGGTGTGGAGGGTTGTCGCCGAGGCTATCGGCCAAGCCCAAGCCCGGCAGCGCGAGTAGCGCGCCCCCGCATAGAAAGAGAGGTATCCGGCTCATGAGGTCCGCCCGAGCCTTTTTCCGATGTCCGCAGGGAGATGTTAACGACCGGATACATGCTGTCAATGGGAGAAATCGCGGAACGAACAACAGGGCGCGCCATCGCGCCGGCTATCCCAAGGAAATCGCGCGGGAGCCGGCTGGCGTTCCGACGTTTCTGCATCGATACTGGCGCGGCTTTGAGGAGCCCGTTCAATGTCCCCTGCCCTTTGGGCTGCTTTCGCCGGTGCGACCGCGGTCCTGATGCTGATCCCGGGTCCGAACGTCGCGCTGATCGTCGCCAACAGCTTGCGGTTCGGCGTGCGCGCCGGGCTGCTCACGGTCGCAGGCACAAGCGTGGCGATGGTCGCACAGCTTACCGTCGCCGCGCTTGGGGTGACGGCGATCTTCGGCGCGCTGGCGGAAGCCTTCGGGACGCTGCGCTGGCTCGGCGTCGCCTATCTCGTCTGGCTCGGGATTCGCGCCTGGCGCGAGCCGGCGAGCGACCTCTCTGAGACGCGAGCCGCGCCGCCGAGCAAAACCTTCGGCCGCGGTTTTTTCGTCTCGCTCACCAATCCAAAGACGCTCGCCTTCTACGCCGCCTTCCTGCCGCAGTTCCTCGACCCTGGCGCGCCGCTCGGGCCGCAGATGGCGATCCTGAGCCTGACCTTCCTCGGGGTCGCGCTCATCATTGACAGCGGCTGGGCGCTGCTCGCGGCCCGCGCGCGCGGCGTCGTGGCGCGGTTCGGCCGCCTGCGCAACCGGCTGACCGGCGCGGCGCTGATCGGGGCAGCGCTTGGGCTCGCGCTGGCGAGGCGGTAGAAGCAGCAAGGCCTCGATGCGCAAGCGCGTGGATATCGTTCTCATCGAGCGCGGGTTCTTTTCGAGCCGGGCGAGGGCGCAGGCCGCGATCGCGGCGGGGCTTGTCAGCGTCGGCGGGGTCGCTCTCAAAAAGCCATCCGAGGAGATCGCCGAGAGCGCGGCGATCGAGGCCTCCGCGCCGCACCCTTACGCCTCGCGCGGCGGCGTCAAGCTCGCGGCGGCGCTCGACGCGTTTGGGCTCGACCCCGCGGGCTTCGCCTGCCTCGACATCGGCGCCTCGACTGGCGGCTTCACCGACGTATTGCTTGCGAGAGGCGCGAGAAGCGTGGTCGCGGTCGACGTCGGCCATGGGCAACTGGACCCGCGCCTTGGCGCCGACCCGCGGGTGCGTTCGCTCGAGGGTCTCGACGCGCGGGCGCTGACGCTGGAGCACATCGGCGAGGCGCCGGGCGCGATCGTCTGCGACTTGAGCTTCATCTCGCAGCGGCTGGTCCTGCCGCATGTGCTCGCGCTCGCGGCGAGACCCGCGTGGCTCGTCAGCCTCGTCAAGCCGCAGTTCGAGGTCGGCCGGGCGGAGATCGTCAAAGGCCGGGTGAGGAGCGAGGCCGCGCTCGCGCGCGCCTGCGACGAGGTCGGCGCCTCAGTCGCGGCGCTCGGCTGGACGGTGCTCGGCGTGATTCCGTCGCCGGTGCTCGGCAGCGGCGGGGCAAAAGAATTCCTGCTCGCGGCGCTCCATGACTGAGGCGCCCGGCGTCCTTGAGATCGTGGCGCTCGACGCGCATGGGCGTGGCGTCGCAGACGGCGGGGCGACCGTTCCCGGCGTGCTTCCCGGCGAGCGCGCCCGCGTCCGGTTTGCGGGGCGGCGCGCCGAACTCATCGAGGTCATCAACGAAAGTCCGGAGCGCGCGAAACCCTACTGCCCCTGGTTCGGCCGCTGCGGCGGCTGCGCCGCGCAGCACATGTCCGACGCCCTTTACCGCGAGTGGAAGCGAGGGCTCGTTGTCGAGGCCCTTCGGCGCGCCGGGGTCGAAGCGCGGGTCGGACCACTGGTCGACGCGCACGGCGACGGGCGGCGACGGGCGACCTTTCACGCCCGCTTTCCCCATGGGGCGCCCGACGAGGTCGGCTTCATGCGCGCGCGTTCCCACGATATCGTCGCGATCGACGCCTGCCCGCTGTTCGCGCCCGCGATGGCCGGCGCGGTCGAGGCCGCGCGCGCTCTTGTCCGCGATCTGAGGGGCCTCATGAAGCCGCTCGACATCGGCGTCACCGCGACCCTGGAGGGGCTCGACGTCGATCTCCGCGGATCGGGGCCGCTCCACCTCGCCGAGACCCGCAAGCTGACCCGGACAGCGGACGCGCTCGACCTCGCGCGCCTCTCCAATCATGGTGCGGTCGTGATCGAGCGCCGTCCGCCGCGCGTCGCCTTCGGCGAGGTTCTGGTCACACTGCCGCCAGGAGGATTTCTGCAGGCGACCGAGGCGGGCGAAGCGAGACTCGCCGCATTCGCCGAGGACGCGCTCGTCGGCGCGAGGACAGTCGCTGACCTCTTCTGCGGCGCCGGCGCCTTTGCGCTGCGCCTCGCGCGCCGCCGCGAGGTTCATGGCTTCGATTCCGACGCCGCCGCGATCGCAGCGCTCGAGCGCGGGGCGGCTGGGGCGCGAGGCCTCAGGCGGCTCGTCGCCTCGACGCGCGATCTCTTTCAACGGCCGCTTCAAGCCGAGGAGCTTGCGCCTTTCGACGGGGTCCTGTTCGATCCCCCGCGAGCGGGCGCGGAGACGCAGGCGCGCGAATTCGGGGCGAGCGCGCTGAGGCTCGTCGTCGCCATCTCCTGCAATGCGGCGACCTTCGCGCGCGACGCGCGGATCCTCGTCGACGGCGGGTTCGGTATCGAGACGGTCACGCCGCTTGACCAGTTCCGCTCTTCGCCGCATGTCGAAATCGCCGCCGTCTTTCGCCGTAGGAGCGCAAAGCCGCGCGCACGGAGGCTTTTGGGTTGAACGCGACGACGCGCAACGCAGCGGTGGCCGCATTTGCAGGCGTCGTCGGGACGCGCCACGTGCTGACGGACCCTGCTCTCATCGCTGGAGCGCTCGTCGAGCCGCGCGGGCTTTATCGAGGCAAGGCTCTCGCCGTCGTCCGTCCGGGCACGACCCAGGAGGTCGCGGCGGTCGCCGCCTTCTGCAACGAGGCGCGGATCGGAATCGTGCCGCAGGGGGGCAACACCGGCCTCGTCGGCGGGCAGACGCCGGACTTGAGCGGCGATCAGATCATCCTCTCGACCCAGCGGCTGAAGGCGATCCGCGAGGTCGATCCGCACGCCGACGTGATGATCTGCGAGGCCGGCGTGACGCTCGCCGAGGCGCAGGCGGCGGCGCAAGCCTCCGACCGGCTCTTTCCGCTGTCGCTCGCGGCTGAGGGGACCTGCACCATCGGCGGCAATGTCTCGACCAACGCCGGGGGTGTGACCGTCATCGCCTATGGCAATACTCGGGACCTCGTGACCGGGGTCGAAGCGGTCCTGGCCGACGGACGCATCGTTCGTGGCTTGAGCAAGCTGCGCAAGGACAACACCGGCTACGACGTGAAGAGCCTCTTCATCGGCTCCGAGGGCACGCTCGGCGTTGTCACCGCGGCGTCGCTGAGGCTTTTCCCCAACCCTCGCGCCCGCGCGACCGCCTTCGTCGGCCTCGTCAGTCCCGAACGCGCGCTTGAGCTGCTTCGCCTGGCGCGCGAGCGCCTCGGCGGGGCGGTGACGAGCTTCGAGCTCATCGGGCGCATGGCGCATGACATCACCGTCGGAAACGGGCTCACGCGAGCGCCGCTCAAGGGCGCACACGCCTGGTATGTTTTGATCGAGGCGTCCTCGCAGAGCTCCCAGGGGCTCGACGAATCGTTCTCCGGAGCGCTGGAGACCGCGCTCGAGCGCGGAATCATCGAAGACGCCGCGATCGCCGCCTCGCTCGACCAGCGCCACGCCTTCTGGACGCTGCGCGAGTCGATCCCCGAGGCGCAGATCCGCGAGGGCGGCTCGATCAAGCACGACGTGTCGGTCGCGGTCGGCGACGTGCCGGCCTTCCTCGACGAGGCGACGCGATCGGTCGAGGCGTTCGAGCCGGGCGCACGCGTCTGCGCCTTCGGCCACCTCGGCGACGGCAACATCCATTTTAACGTGTCGCAGCCGGTCGGCGCGGACAAGGCGCGGTTCCTCGCGCGCTGGGATGCGATGAATGAGGTGGTGCATGGCGTCATTGCGCGGCTCGGCGGCTCGTTCTCCGCCGAGCACGGCGTCGGGCGGCTGAAGCGCGATCTGCTTTCGCGAACCAAGGACCCGGCGTCGCTTGCGATCATGCGCCAGATCAAGTCTGCGCTGGACCCGAACGGAGTCATGAATCCCGGCAAAATATTGTAGAGAATTCGAGCGAGCATGTTGACAGAGCTTACACGATCGCATAGGTTGCAGACGCGGCACGTGCTCAATCGGGGATTGCTTATGACCAAAGCTTATTTGTTCGCCGGCATTGCGGCGTCGGCGATGCTCGCCGCGTCGTCAGCGTTCGCAACGAATCTTGTAAGCGACGGCGACTTCAACAATCCGTCAGGCGGCGGATCGTTCACCGACTACCTCAGCGGTACGTCATTTGGTCCCTGGACCGTCACCGGCACAGGGAGCGGCCCCTACGGCAGCGCCGGCGTCGACCTGATCGGCGGCTACTGGCAGGCCCCGACGTTGGGCGGCGGCAGCGTCGACCTCGACGGCCTCGCTCCGGGGGGTATCGAGCAAACCATCAACGGCCTGTCGGCGGGCAAGCAGTACACGCTATACTTCTATCTGTCCGGCAATCCGGACGGCTCCCCGACAACAAAAACAGTCGACGTGTCGATCGGCAGCCTGGACCATGTCCTGACCTACACTCTGAACGGTTCGAGCTCCGAGTCGGACATGCAATATGAGGAGATCCGAGCGCAATTCATCGCCGGATCGAGCAACGTCTTGTCGTTCTCCAGCCTCGACAGCAACGGCAGCCCGTTCGGCCCGGTCGTCGGCGGCGTGTCGATTTCGGCGCCCGAGCCCTCGACCTGGGCGATGATGCTCGCCGGCTTCGCGGGTCTCGGCTTCCTCGGCTTCCGCCGGTCGCGTCAGCCGGTCGCGATCACGGTTTGAGCGCGTAAACAAAGAATCTGCCTTCAAGGCCGCCCCGACGGGCGGCCTTCTTAATTCCAGTCGGAGGTTCGCGATCGGCCCCGCGCTCGAACGATGGCGCTTAGGCTTTTTGCGCGGTAGTCTCGCGGGAGAGCCGAACACGCGGCGTGATTCGGCGCGCGTTCGCCGGCGGCGAGCCTGCACAGAGGACCATCAAAGTGGCGCGGCGCAGCGGTTTCGCCGCTTTGTTCATTGGCTTCAGCCTCGCGTCCGGCGCTGGCGCCAGCCCGGCGGCGGCTGCCTGCGCAGCCAAAAACTTCGACGGGGCCTCTTTCACGATTTGTGCCTTCGATCCGCGCCGCGACGACCTGAGGCTCTTCTGGAAGGGCGCCGACGGCAAGCCCTATGGCTCGCTCGCGGCGCTCGCCGACGCTCTGAAATCGAAGGGCGAGCGGCTCGTCTTCGCAATGAACGCGGGCATGTTCGCCGAAGACCAGTCGCCGGTTGGCCTCTATGTCGAAGACCGGGTGAAGCTCCACGGCGCCGATACGCGCGCGGGGCCGAGCAACTTTCACATGAAGCCGAACGGCGTGTTCTGGATCGGCGACGGCGTCGCGGGCGTCACCGAAACCAGCCGCTATCTCGCCAATCCGCCGGCGGCGCGATACGCGACGCAGTCGGGACCGATGCTGATCGTCGACGGCCAGATCCACCCCAAGATCCTGCCGACCGGTACGTCGGCGAAGATCCGCAACGGCGTCGGGGCCTGCGACGGCGGCGTCATCTTCGCCATCGCCGAGGAGCCGGTCAACTTCGACGGGTTCGCGCGGCTCTTCCGCGACGGGCTCGGCTGTCAGAACGCCCTTTTCCTCGACGGCTCCGTCTCCTCGCTCTACGCGCCGGAGCTCAAGCGCGACGACGAGCTGGAGCCGATCGGGCCGATCGTAGCGGTCGTCAAGCCGGAGGCGGTCGGCAGCCGGCAGTAGCTTGTGGTGCACAAAGGTTGCCCGAACCGGCCTCCCGATCAATGCAAGGGCATGCGACAATGACCGACCCGTCTTGGCGCGAACTCAATCGCGCGATGTGGAACGAAAGAGTTCCCCTTCATCTCAGCTCTCGGCTTTATGACCTTCCCAAATTCAAGGCGGGAGCGCCTTCGCTCAGAGCGCACGAGATCGAGGATCTCGGCGACGTGCGCGATAAAGACCTGGTCCATCTTCAGTGCCATTTCGGTAAGGACACGTTGTCGTGGGCCCGGCTCGGAGCGCGCGTCACCGGCCTCGATTTTTCCGAGCCCGCCGTGAAGGCTGCCGTGGAGCTCGCGCGGGAGATCGGGGTCGACGCCCGCTTTGTGACTGCCGACGTCTACGACGCCCCTGCGGCGCTGGACGGCCGCAGGTTCGACATCGTCTACACCGGCGTCGGCGCGCTCTGCTGGCTGCCCGATGTGGAGCGCTGAGCCAAGGTCGTTTTCGATCTGATCCGGTCGGGCGGTCAGCTTTATCTCTTCGAGTTCCACCCGCTTAGATGGATCTTCGGGGAAAACGCCGACAGACCCGAAATCCGCGATGCTTATTTCACGCCGCCGGAAGGTTACCGGGAGGGCGGCGTGACCTATGCCGACGCGACGGCTCCCGCTCAGCCGACGCCGACGATCCAATGGAACCATCCGCTGGGCGAAGTTGTCACGGCGCTGGTCACGGCAGGAATGCGGATCCAGTCGCTCCGTGAACTCGACGGCGACGTTCTGCGTGAATGGCCGATGATGGTGCTAGTTCCCACGCACCGAGGTTTTGACGGGTTGAAGTTCAACGGAGGACTGGGAGGTCCTGGGGCTCGACCAGAATCTCGATGCTGCGGGCGACGCCGGGGGTCCGCCGGATGAGGCCGGCGCGTTCGAGAGTGAGCACCATCTGGTGCACGCTGGGAGGCGAGACTTGGAAGTGCCGCTGCATGTCGGCTTCCGCGGGCGGCTGGCGGAAGATACGGCTATAGGCGTGGATGAAGGCCAGGTATTGACCTTGCTTGTCGGTGAACGGGGGAGTCGTCGGGGACACGCGCCAAACAATTGATTCATCGCCTGATTCGTCTGGGCGTCGCGATTCGCGAGGAGGCCCGGATGAACATACGCTACCATGTCGAACTGAGCGAAGCCGAGCGGGGTGAACTCGCCGCTCTGGTAGGCGGCGGCAAGCATCACGCCCGCAAGATCAAACGAGCCCAGATTCTGCTCGCCGCTGACAGCGGGCTCAGCGACGACGATATTGCCGCCGCTGTCGCTGTCGGCGGCTCGACCGTTTACCGGACCAAGCGCCGCTTCGTTGAAGTCAATCTCGAAGCCGCCCTGAACGAAGAGCCGCGGGCAGGCGCCGATCGCAAGCTGACCAGCAACGAAGAAGCCCTCCTCGTCGCCACCGCCTGTTCGAGCCCGCCCGAAGGCCGCGCCCGGTGGACGCTGGAGCTGCTGGCTGGCGCAATGGTCAAGCTGACCGACCATGACAGTCTGTCGCGTGAGACCGTCCGCCGACGCTTGGCCGAGAACCATCTCAAGCCCTGGCAGAGGGACATGTGGTGCATCCCCAAGGTCGACGCCGAGTACGTCGCCCGCATGGAGGACGTGCTCGACCTCTACGCCGAGCAGCCTGACCCGGAGCGGCCGGTGGTCTGCTTCGACGAAAGCCCCACCCAGCTCATCGGCGAAGCGCGCCAGCCGATCCCGGCCGCGCCGGGACGGCCCCAACGCTTCGATTACGAATATCGCCGCAACGGCGCCGTCAATCTCTTCGTCTTCCTTGACGCCCATCGCTCCTGGCGCAGGGTCAAGGTCACGGATCGTCGCACCGCTGACGACTTCGCCCTTTGCATGCGCGAACTCGTCGATGTCGACTTCAAAGAAGCCGAGCGCATCCGCGTCGTCCTCGACAACCTCTCCACCCACACCGCCGCCGCTCTCTACGCCGCCTTCCCGCCGGCCGAGGCGCGCCGCGTGCTCAGGCGGCTTGAGTTCCACTACACCCCCAAGCACGCCAGCTGGCTCAACATGGTTGAGATCGAGATCGGCGTGCTCAAAGGCCAATGTCTCGATCGCCGCATCGAAAGCTGCGACCGCCTCGTTGCCGAGATCGACGCATGGCAGGCCCAACGAAACCAAAGCGGCGCTCGAATCAACTGGATGTTCTCCACCGACAAGGCCAGAACCAAAATGGCGCGCGCCTATCCCGGTCCCTCGCTCAAAAAGTCATAATCACCGTGCAGGGGAACTAGCCCGCATATCTCAAATTAGGGGCGCATCGGGCCGCCAAATCAGGCAAAAGTTGTTTTGTGAGAACGACTTGAGCCGGTTCGGAGGAGTGGCCCGATGCAGACGGAGTGTAGCGCAGAACCGAGCGCGTTTGGACGGGTCGAAGGGCGGCCTGTGATGGCAGCGTTCGACGGCGGCGCGCTGACCTCCGACGCCGGCGGTCTACTGCTGGGCGCAGCCGACCGAAGGCTCAATCTGGTTCGACGGCTTGCGGGATGTTTCCGCGACGCCAGAGACCCGAGGTTCATTGAGCATTCCGTCGCCACGCTCATCGGGCAGCGCGTGTACGGCATCGCGCTCGGCTATGAGGACCTGAACGACCATGACGAGCTTCGCCACGATCCTTTGATGGCGGTGCTGGCGGGCAAGCTTGAGGCCAGGCGCGAGGATTGCGCGCCGGTGGCCGGCAAGTCGACGCTGAACCGGCTGGAACTGTCGCGCGAGATCGCCACCCGCTACAAGAAGATCAGCCACGACCCGGCGGCGATCGAGGCCCTGTTCGTCGACCTGTTCCTCGAGGCGCACGATCGGGCGCCCAGAGAGATCATCCTCGACCTCGACGCGACCGACGACCCGCTGTACGGCCATCAGGAGGGCCGGTTCTTCCACGGCTATTACGACGGCTACTGCTATCTGCCGCTGTATGTGTTCTGCGGCCGCCATCTCCTGGCGGCCAAGCTCAGGCCCTCGAACATCGACGCCAGCGCCGGATCGGTCGAGGAGGCGGCGCGGATCGTCAGGCAAATTCGGGCGCGCTGGCCGAAGACGCGCATCCTGTTGCGCGCCGACTCGGGCTTCGCCCGCGAGGCGCTGATGGCCTGGTGCGAACAGAACCGGGTCGACTTCGTGTTCGGCCTGGCGCGCAACCCCCG
The DNA here is from genome assembly GCA_963721905.1 of uncultured Alphaproteobacteria bacterium. GTDB lineage: Bacteria > Pseudomonadota > Alphaproteobacteria > Rhizobiales > Beijerinckiaceae > Roseiarcus. The sequence goes on along the minus strand of CAVRMF010000018.1, from coordinate 65,485 downwards.
GCTCGTCGAGGAGATCGCCGCCGAACTCGCGCAGGCCGAGGCGGAAGCCGCCGCGACCGGCAAACCCGCCCGCCGCTTCAAGGACTTCCGCTATGCGACGCTCGACAGCTGGTCGCGCCGGCGCCGGGTGATCGGCAAGGCGGAATGGACAAAGGGCGAGGTCAATCCGCGCTTCATCGTCACCTCGCTCAAGCAGGGCGAGATCAACGGCCGCTTCCTCTACGAGACGGTCTACTGCGCCCGCGGCGACATGGAGAACCGGATCAAGGAGTGCCAGGGCGACCTGTTCGCCGACCGCACCTCGACCGCCACCATGCGCGCCAACCAGCTCAGGCTCTGGCTGGCCTCGTTCGCCTATGTTCTGATCTGCGCGCTCAGGCGCGTCGGCCTCGCACACACCCAGTTCGCCGAGGCAACCTGCGGCACGATCAGGCTCAAGCTCCTCAAGCTCGCAGGCCTCGTCCGCATCAGCGCGCGCCGCATCAAATTCGCGCTCGCCTCGGCTTGTCCTTACGCCGACGAATGGCGCCTCGCCGCCGTCCGCCTCGCCTGAGGCGTCGCCGCGACGCCGACAAATCGCGGCAATCCACCCCTCGGCCCACAGGAGAACCAAAACACCCCGATCCAACTGCGCAAACGGCGCAAAGCGCACGCTCGTCGGTCACACAGACGCTGCGCACATCCCTGTCAGCCAGTCTGCAATGCGCCCGCAGTCTGAGAAATGCGGGCTAGGCGAGGACGGCTTCTACCGCATGCCGCTGGGAATGCCGTCGCTGCCGCTTATGTACGTGTTGCGGGCGTGGCGCGACGCCGAAGATCAGCGATAAGGCGTGCAGCCGGAGGCGGTGAGAGAGAGTCGCGGGCAGCAAGCCGGAGGGACGCTACGGCGAGGCGGCCTCCGGGGACGGGCCGTCGCCCAGCCCCAAGCTTCTCTGCAGAACCGGCGTGTCAACCCAGCGATTGAACTTGAAGCCGACTGAGCGGAAGACGCCCATGAGCTCGAAGCCGAAGCGCCGATGCAGGGCGATCGAGCCTACGTTCGCGCTGTCTCCGACCACGGCGAGCATCTGGCGCCAGGGTCCACGATCGCAACGGGCGATCAGTTCGCCGAGGAGCCCAGAGCCAATGCCCTGGCCGCTCAGGCCTTCGGCCACATAGACCGAATCCTCGATCGTGAAGCGATAGGCCGGGCGCGCGCGATACTCGGCGGCGTAGGCGAAGCCGAGCGTCTTGCCTCGCGCTTCGGCGACGAGGTAGGGGAGACCGCGCTCGACAGACGCACGCCGGCGCGCGAGCAACTCTTCGAGCGTCGGCGGCGTCTCTTCGAAGGTTGCGAGCGAGTGGACCACATAGTGCGTGTAAATGCCCGACACCGCCGCCATGTCGTCCTCGCTCGCGTCGCGAACGAGCCCCTCGAAGGTCGGCGCCTCTCGATCACGGGCTCGGACTTCGGACATGCGCCCTCCGGGCGTCAACGCAGAGGGATCGTCATGAATCGCCATGGCGCTGGCCTCGCTCAGAATGAATCCTACGGGAACAGCCCCCGCGCCTGTTTCGCCTTCCTCACCCGCTCGACTCCGATCGCCATCGCGGCGGTGCGGTTGGAGACGCCGTCGCGTTTCGCCCGCGCCACGACCATGCTCCAGCTGCGGTCGAGCGCGCGCTCGAGCCGGTCCATCACCTCCTCCTTCGACCAGAAATACTGTTGCAGGTCCTGAACCCATTCAAAATAGCTGACGACGACCCCGCCGGCGTTGCAGAGAATGTCGGGAATGATGAAGATCCCGTCGTTGCGCTGGGCGAGCACCCGGTCGGCCTCTGGGGTCGTCGGGCCGTTCGCGCCTTCGGCGATCACCCGGCAGCTGAGGCGCCGGGCAACGTCCGCATCGATCACCCGCTCGATCGCGCAAGGCGCGAGAACGTCGCAAGGCTGCTCGAGAAGAGAACGCCCGTCGATGATTGCTTCGCTCGACCAGCCGGAGAGCGCGCCGTTCTTCCGGACGTGATCGACCAGCGACCGCACCTCGAGGCCCCTGGGATCGTGATAGGCGACCGTATGGTCGCTGACGCCGACGAGCTTGACCCCGCGCGCCGCGAGACCGAGAGCCGCATGCGTGCCGACGTTGCCGAAGCCCTGCACGATGGCCGTCGCCCCGGCGGGGTCAATGTCCAGCGCCTCCATCGCGCGAAAGGCGAGGAAGGCGACGCCGTGGCCGGTCGCCTCGCGCCGCCCAAGCGTTCCGCCCGTCCCAACCGGCTTGCCGGTCACGATTTCGGGCACCGTGATGCCCTGGTACATCGAGTAGGTGTCCATGAACCAGGCCATCACCTGTTCGTTGGTGCCCATGTCCGGCGCCATCACGTCGACGCGGGGCCCGACGAAGGGAATCATCTCCTGCATGTAGCGGCGGGATAGGTTCTCGAGTTCCTTCAGCGACAGCGCATGCGGATCGACCGCCACGCCGCCCTTGCCGCCGCCGTAAGGCAGGTCGGCGAGCGCGCATTTCCAGCTCATCCAGATCGCGAGCGCAGCGATCTCGCCGATATCGACATTGGCCGCGAAACGCGTGCCCCCCTTGGCGGGGCCGAGCGTCAGATGGTGCTGCACGCGGTATCCGGCGAAAACCTCCTCGCGGCCATTGTCCATGTGGATCGGGCAGGAGACGACGATGGCCCGCTTTGGATAAAGGAGCCGGTCGCGGTCGGCCTCGGGAATGGCGAGATGATCGGCGATGACATGGAATTGTTCGCGGGCCATCTCGAACACGGGACCCGAATAAAGGCTCTTCACATGCGTTCTCCCTGCGCCCGGCGGCGCTCCAGCCGCTCGAACGATCCAGCGCCGCAAACGACATGTCAAACAAACCCGCGCGAGAACATAGAGCGACGGGGAAGCTCGTTGCGCCAGCGAGGCCTTTGGCTTGACTTCCGGGCCGGCCTGACTATTTTGCCCGGCAAACGCGCCCGCGGCTCACGCGGGCTTTTCTGTTTCCGGCGCCCTCCTGCGCCAATCGTTCAGGGATCGTTACGATGGCCAAGGCCGCCTCGCTCAAGATCAAGCTGCTGTCGACCGCCGACACAGGCTATTTCTACGTCACCAAGAAAAACGCCCGCACCAAGACGGAAAAGTTCGCCTTCAAGAAATACGATCCCGTCGCGCGCAAGCATGTCGAGTTCAAGGAAACGAAGATCAAGTAGGATCGCGCCGGGCGGGTCGCCCGCGGGCCCTGTCGGCGGCGTTCTTATGCTCCCGCCGCTAATGGGCGGCCGGCGCGGCGCCGCCGAGCTTCACCTTGCGCAGGCTCAGCGCGAGCGGCACCGCCGCGAGCGAGAGCAGGGTCAGCACCCAAAAGACGTCCATGTAGGCGAGGAACGAGGCCTGCGCCTGAACCTGTTGCCCGATCCAGGAGAAGGCCTGCTGCTGCGCCTCAGGAGGCAAACTGCCCTGCGCGAGAAAATATTGCGTCGCCTGGTGCAGTGTGTCCTGATATTGCACGCTTGATGGAATCGCGTTCTCGATAAGCCGGCTCTGATGGAACTGCTCGCGGTGGTTGAGCACATTGGAGGCGAGCGAGACCCCGATCGAGCCGCCCGTGTTGCGCGCTGCGTTGATGAGCGCAGACGCCATGTCCACCCTGTTTGGTGGGATCCCAGCATACGATGCGGTGATGATCGGAATGAAAATGAGCGGCAACCCGACGCCAAGCACCATGCGCGTGCGGGCAAAAAACCAGAAGCCGAGATCGCCGTATACGTTGGTCAGTTGATACATTGAGATGGCAACGAAGATCGCGCCGGTCATGATCAGGTATTTTGGCTGGATCCGGCTCGCGACTTGCCCGACGACGAACATCATCACCATAGTGACGAGGCCGCCCGGCGAGAGGGCGAGGCCGGCCCAGGTCGCGGTGTAGCCGAAGTCCGTCTGCAACAGGAGCGGCAGGAACTGGGTGGTCGCGTAGAGGATCGCGCCGGTCGCCGCCATGACCAGGAAGCAGGCGCCAAACTGGCGCGACCCCACCATCCTCACGTCGATCATCGGGTCACGCCTGGACATCTCCCAGGGGATCATCAGCACGAATGCGATGGCGCCAATAATTGTGAACGTGACGACGAAGTTTGAGCCAAACCAGTCATCCTCGAGGCCCCGATCGAGCACGATCTCGAGCGCGCCAAGGAAAGTCGCGACCAGCAGGAAGCCGATGAAGTCGAACCGGGCCGCCGGCGCCTGAGCAGGTTTGTCCGCAGGCAGCAGGATGGCGATCAGCGCGATTGTAGCGAGGCCGACCGGACCGTTGATCAGAAAGCACCAGCGCCAGGACCAATTGTCCGCCAGCCAGCCTCCGAGCGTCGGGCCCACCACCGGCGCCACAACCACCGCGATGCCGAACAGCGCAAAGGCCTGCCCGCGCTTCGCCGGTGGAAACGAAGCCGCCAGAATGGACTGCGAGACCGGCACCATGCCGCCTCCTGCCAGGCCCTGGAGGAGGCGGAACAAGAGTAGCGAGTTGAGATTCCAGGCCTGCGCGCACAGGATCGAGCTCACGCTGAAAAGCCCGAGGCAGATCAGGAAGAAGGCCTTGCGGCCCAGCGCGCGAGCGAGGTACGGGCTCGCTGTCAGACTGATGGCGTTGGCGACCAGATAGGTCGTCACCACCCACGAGGCTTCGTCGTCGCTGACCCCCATGCCGCCGGCGATGTAGGGCAGGACCACGTTGGCGATCGTGGTGTCGAGCACCTCCATGAAGGTCGCAAGCGCGACCAGGACCGCGATCAGCCAGGGGCTGGCCGATGCTGCGCTGCCGGCCGCCGGAGCGCCGGCCTGCGCAGTCGTGTCGCTCACACCCGCCCCCACCATTGCTCTACGCGGGCCTTGAGCCGCTCGTAGAGAGAGGGCGACGGGTCGACGCGCACGGTCGGGACGACCGACATGCCCGGCCCTAACGCCACATCGGCCGGAGGATTGTCGAGGATGATCTTGACCGGCACGCGCTGGACGATCTTGACGTAGTTGCCGGTGGCGTTTTCTGCCGGCAGGAGCGAAAAGGCGGTCCCCGACCCCGGCTGGACGCTGGCGACATGGCCGTGGAAGTCGCGTTCCGGGTAGGCGTCGATCTCGATGTCGGCGGGCTGTCCCGGCCGCATGCGGTCGAGCTGGGTCTCCTTATAGTTTGCGACAACCCAGATTTCGTCCGGCACGAACATGGAGAGGTTCGTGCCCGCCTGCGCGTATTGCCCCACGGCGCCGGTGAGGTTCACGACGCGGCCCGGCTGGTCGGCGATGACGGTCGTATAGCCGAGGTTGAGCGCCGCTTGGTCGCGTTGGGCCTGCGCTAGCGCGAGGCTCGCCTCCGCCGACGCACGCTGCGCCTTCAGCGTGTCGATTTGCCGCTGCGCCACCTTAAGCGTCGCTTGCGCACTCTCGACCGCGGCCTGCTGGGCTTTGAGAGTCTGGACGTCAACCGTGCCCTGCTGAGCCGTCGCCCAACCCTGGTTAACGAGCGGCTTATCGCGTCCCCAGGTGACCTTCGAGAGTTCCAGGTTCGCCTGCGCCTGGCCCACCTGCGCCTGGTTGGCGGCGATCTGCGCGTCTTGCGTCGCAATCTGCGCGTCGATGTTGTGGATACCGGCTTCCGCGCCCGCCACCTGAGCGTCGGCCTGCGCGAGCGCAGCGCGATAATCGCGCTGGTCGATCTGGGCGATGACGCCGCCCTTGTTGACATACTGGTTGTCGGTAACCGGAACCGCCGTGACGTAGCCCGCGACCTGGGGCGCGATGGCGAACTGGCGCGCTGCGATGAAGGCGTCGTCCGTCGACTCGAAATGCGAGGTATAATCCCAGTAGAGGTATCCGGCCGCCGCCGCCAGCAAGAGCACAACGAGGCCGACCGGCGCCAGGACCGGATGCCGGCGCAACCATCCCTTGCGGGCTTCCCCGTCCGTCTGACTCGGCTCGCCGGGCTTCGCCTCGCTCTCGGAGGGTGGCGCCTCGGGTTGGGAGGCCGGCCGCGCCTTAGGCTCAGCGGCTGGCCGCTCGTTAGGCTCGGGGGCCGGCCGCTCGTCGCCGATTGGCCGCTCTCCGCGCTGCGGAGGCGCAAGCAACCCGACTGGGGCGTCCGCCATCGTCTTGTTCGGCCGGCGGCCGCCTCCAACCCCGGCAAGGCGGGCATCGGACCGATGGGCCTCCAACGCGGCCCGTCCGCCCATCTCGCGATCGTCGCGCTCGTCCAACATCGTGGCAACTCCCATCTCTCGGGGAGAACCGCCCTCGCGGGAAAACGATCCTTGGGAAAGTATGGCGAAATAATGAAACAGTACCGTTTCGTTCCCCTTTACAGTGGGGACTGGCGTCGCTATTTCAAGGTGGCCCGACAGGCTGCTCGGGCGATCACGGGGATGTGAAGAGACCGATATGGACGCGAGTTGGACGCGAAAAGCGCTTCCCGCCGACCGCGGCATGATCCGGTGCGGCCGGCCACGCCGCGAGCTTGCTGGAGAGGTTGAGGAGCGAATCCTTGACGCTGCCGGAAAAGTGTTTCTCGAGCGAGGCTTCGAGGGCGCGAGCGTCGAGGAGATCGCAGAGGTCGCGCGCGCCGGAAAGCCGACGATCTATGCGCGGTTTCCCAGCAAAGAGGCGCTGTTCGCCGCTGTGGTGGCGCGCAAGGTTCGCGCCAACACGAGCATGCAGAGCGTCGCGGCGATGGGCTCGACGATCGAGGAGCGCCTGCAGGCCGTGGCTTCCATCATCCTCGAGAGGATTCTCTCCCCCGAGAGCATCGGGTTGATGCGCGCAGTGGTCGCGGAGGCGCGCCGTTTCCCGGATCTGGCGATCAGCGTCAAGCGGCAGGCCCGCGATCTCGGGATCGAGTCGGTGGCCCGCCTTTTGGGCGAAGTCGCCCAGTCCGGCGAAATGGGCGCGCCGCCGGCCTTCGCGCCGGACCACTTGTCGGGGACCGCGCGCCGCTTCATGGATGTCATCGTCTTCCCCATGGCGATGCGGGCGCTGTTCGGGGAGGACCTGACCCGCCTGCGCGCAGAGATCGGGCCCCACGTACGGCAGGCGGTTGCGTTCTTTCTCGCTGCGTGCCGGCACGCTCCGCCGGCTTCTGAGGGCCCTGATCAGCTGGCGGTGAGCGAACGCCCCGACGGCTGAGGCTTAGTCGTTCATCTGGGCTATTGAACAGTCGCCGTTTCTCTCGTCTGTGCCGGCTCGGCGCTCAATAAGGCGCCGAGCCTCAAGGGCCGTCGCGTTACGGCGCGTCGCCGTACATGTTTTCCAGCCGGCCATGAGCGAACGCGAGGATGGGTGGCATGTCCAATCGTCCGCCGATGACCTCGATATAGGCGCCGGATTTGCTTTCCCGCGCCGTCTTCATCGCGGCGTCGAGTTCGCCGAGCGTCGCGACCCGCGCGGTGAACCAATCGGCGCATCCGAGCGCGCGCGGCAATTCCGCGTATCGCCAGGGCGCCAGGTCGTTGTAGGACCAATCCGGATTTTCTTCCAAGGCTCGCTCGATGAGATAGCCCTCGTTGTTGAGAACAAGGACGATGATATTGGCGGCGAACCGGCCCATGCTGCCGATCTCATTTGCGGTCAGTTGGTGGGAGCCCTCCCCGGTAATGAGGATCGTGCATCGGCTCGGATCGGCCAACGCAACGCCAAAGGCGGCGGCCGTCGCCCAGCCGATCGACCCCCACAAGACCTGGGCTTCGACCCGCACCCCATCCGCGAGCGGCATAGGCGCCAACCCAAGGGAGGAACTACCAGTTTCGAGAACGACCGTATCCCTCGCCCCGAGGAAGGCGGCGTAGCGTGGATAGAGCGCGTCCATCGTGATCTTATCCGATGGCTTGCCGGCGATGGGCGGCGCGCTTTCGACCGTTCGGCGAAACGGCGGGGCGGGCGCCTTCAGCTTCGCGAGCTCGACGAGCACGTCCGCAAGGCGGACGCCGCCGATCACTTTCTCGCCGATCCGGACATCATTGAGACCGATGGTGATGAACCGCGCCGGGTCGAGTTGCGCCGAATACGAAGCGGTGGTGATGTCGTTGAGGTTGACGCCGCCAAGATCAAGCACGACATCGGCGCCCTCGACGATCTCGCGCGTGTTTTGCGCCGACACCGCGCCCGCATAAAGGCCAGCGAACTGCGGGTGGCTTTCGTCGATGAGGCATTTTTCCATCGTCGTCGTTGCAAACGGGCAGCCCAGCGCTTCAATCGCATCGCGCAACTGCTTTTGCAGCCCCAGGCGCGCTACGGTGAAGGCCGGCAAGGCGACAACCGACTTCGCGCCTTTCAAGCGCTCGCTAATGGCGGCGATCGCCTTTTTCAGGGCCGCCTCGTTCGACTTGAGCGTCACCGGCCGCACTTCGACGGGCGTGACCGGCGCCTGCGCATAGTCGGATGGAACGAGGATATAGGCAGGCTGATTGTTGCGCCGCGCCTCCGCGACCACTCGCTCCATCTCGACGACGCAGTTGTCCGGATTGATGATGGCGGAGCAGCAGGCCGCTGCGGCTGAGAGGCCGACGAAATTCCCGAAATTGCCGTCGCCAAGAGTGTGGTGTGCGATCTTGCTCAAGCGCTGATTCTGGTAGGACGGCATTCCGACGACATGAAACACCAGCGAGCGCTCGGCTTTCGCGCCCATGACGCCGTTCAGCGCCGACAATTCGCCGACCCCATAGGTGGTGGCCAGCATGGCCACGCCCCGTATGCGGCCGTAGCCGTCGGCGGCGTACGCCGCGTTCAATTCGTTCGCACAACCGATCCATTTGACTTTTTGGCTGCGCTCGACCGCGTTGCACATCGGGAACAAGTAGTCCCCTGCGACTCCAAAGCAATGCGCGACGCCCTCGTCGGCGATGCGCTGGACGATGTAGTCGGCTACGCTCACTGTCTGCACCTTTTCGGCAGTTGACGTTTGGGGCGAGTGTTCTTTCATCGCGACCTCCCTGGCAGTTTGCAGCGCCTGCGGCGGCTCGACTTTCCGCTGGATACGAATTTGGCGGACAAGAAGGGCGACTGCGGCAGTAGCAACGCTTGCCTCAGTTGGCGGTTCTCGTGCGCCGTGTCAGGTAAAATTCCCTTTGATTTTGCAAATCCGCGTAGCGGCTACGTCCGCTGACGCTTGAGGAGGATTGCGCAGGCGCCGCGCAGCGCTCGTTGAGCAGAAGAGCGCCGGCGAACACCAGCTGAGGAGCATCGACCTGACAACGGCGGGGCCGCCGATCGAACGCCCACGAATTTACTTCGGCGTCTGCATCTTGGCATAGGCGTCGCCAGGAATGACGACCGAGACAAACGCCGGTGGAACGTCCTTCGGCCCGAACGGTCCCGGAACTGCGTTCTTGACCGGCGGAAGGCTCTTCAGGTAGGCGGCGATCGCCTGCGCGTCGTCCGCCGTCAGATGGGCGAGGTCCGGCCAGGGCATGACCGGGAACAGCTTGCGGCCGTCCGGCATCGCGCCTGTGGTGATGGCGGCGATAATCTGCTCTGTAGTCCAGGCGCCGAGGCCCGTTTCCTTGTCCGGGGTCAGGTTGCCGCCGACGAAAACGCCGACGGTGGGGATCCCGAATCCGACCTCGGAGCCCGCCAGCAGGCGTGTCAAGTCAGGCTTGCCGAGAAGAACCCCGGGCGTATGACAAGTGCCGCAGCCGGTGATTGTCACAAGATACTTTCCGCGCTCGATCTGGGTCTCGGCGGCCGAAGGCGCGGCGGACGCGCCAAACACCACGATCGCGACGAGCATAGGCAGGGGCCAGTTTCGCATGCTCCACTCCCTTGATAAAGTTGTCTCTTGTTCCCGGTAGAAACGCTCCTCCGACGCTTTCGTTGCGCGCCTCGGATCGGCGCGGGTAAATTCTATACCCGCCGCACTTTGACGACAACGAACTCGCGAGTCCTAGCGCGGTCCATCAGGCTCGATCGCCGGGTCCGCGGGATCCGCCCCATGCGAGGTCGCGTGGCCGGGGCGCACGGCCCGGTCGTCGTCGACCTCCGGCGGAGGCGCGGCCGACCACGGGCGGTTCTGCAGCGTGGAGCGGTCGCTCGCCAGCGTGAAGCCCTTGTCGTCGCTCCAGCTGAGCCCGACGGAGCCAAGCCGGGCAAGCGCTTTGTCGTCGAGCACGAATTTCGCCTGGCAGTTTGCGGGAGCGCTGAGCGCGCTCACAATGACGTCCGCCCGCGCGCAATCCTCGTCGAACGCCATCCGGTCGATGACGATGCTGAGCGACTGGCCTTCGGGCAGAGCGGCGACGCAGCCGAGCCGGTCGCAGGGCGCGTCGGAATCGCGGGCGCTTGCCGGATCGCGCCCGTCGCCGTCGGCGGTCAGCCATTGCTCGGCTGCAAAAGCATTGAAGCGCTTGCCTACGATCTGCAGGAGGCCGTCGGCGTCGCGCACCGCAGCCTGATCGCCGGATGGCGCGGCGATCACGTCGTAGCGCGGCCCGTGAGTTGCGCCGATGAGGCCGATGATCGCCAGGGGAATGGCGCTCGCACGAAACGTCCAGGTCCGCCAGATCGTCGCGCTGATCACGGCGAGCGCCAGGAATGGCAGCGCGTATGGCGCGAACGCGCGCAAATGCAGCGTCGAGCCGGGCGCGTCGGCAATGAACCGCGCCGCCCACAGAATCAGCTTGATCCCGGCCCCGACATAGAGCCAGACCGGCGCGTCGAGCCCCAGCGGATAAAGCGCGGCGCCGAGAAGCGCGCCCGGGACGGCGAAGAATTCGATCACCGTCAGCGTCAGCGGATTGCCGATCAGCACATAGGGGCTGAGATCATGAAAATGATAGGCCATGAACGAGGCGGTCGCGCCGGTCGCGCAGGCGGTGGCGACCAGGAGGCCAAGCGGCTTGTGGAAGAGGTCGGCCAAAAGCCCACCTCTCGGGACCCTGCCCCGCTGCGGCAGGAAGGGATCGGGGTCGCTCTCGAGACTCGCGAGCCGCGCTTCCATCGCCGCGACCAGCGCCGCCACCGCCGCGAACGAGAGCTGAAAGCTGACGCCGAGAATGGCTTCCGGTTCGATGGCGACCACGGCGAAGACCGCAAAAGCGAGATTGCGCATGGTCAGCGCCCGCCTGTCCATGATCACCGCGCCGAGCACGATCAGCGTCATGATGAGGGCGCGCTCGGTGCCGACGCGCGAGCCGGTGGCGGTATCGTAAAGGAGCGAGCCCGCCATCGCGACGCCAGCCACCCATTTCTTGATCGGATATTTGAGCGCGAGGGTCGGCGACAAGGCGAGGAGCCGGCGCGATACAATGAAGAATATTCCGGCGACCAGCGTCATCTGCACGCCGGAAATCGTGATGATGTGGAAGATGCCCGCCTCGCGGATGAGGTCCTTGGCGTCGTTGGAGAGGAAATCGCGCTTGCCCGTCACCATGGCCGCGGCGATCGCGCCCTCGTCGCCACCGATGATCGCGTTGACCCGCAGCGCCAGGCGATTGCGCGCCTGATCGATCGCGGCGTCGAAGCGCTGCCGCCAGCTCGCGTCGCCCGGCGCGCTCACGCGCCGGATCGGGCCGAGCGTCGAACCGACGGCGCCAACGCCGGCGAAGAATGCGTCGCGGGCGAAGTCGTAGCCTCCCGGCAGCGCGGCATGCGAGGGCGGCAAAAGGCGCGCCTTCATAGCCACGAAATCGCCGGCCGCGATGTCGGGCGTCTTGCGCGTCGTGACCCGCACGCGGCGGGGAACTTTGTCGCGCGGCATGCCGTCGGCGCTGACGACTGCGACCACCAGGCGCGCGCCGACTGGCCTTAAGTCCACTTCCTCGACATAGCCTTGCAAATCGACGATACGGATGCGGTCGAGCACCGGCGCAGCGACGCGCTCAGTGCGCAACGACATGGCGAGGAAGCCGGCGAAGAGAGCCGCAAGAGCCAGCGACAGGCCGAGCGCGAAGGGCCGGGCGCGGGAGGCCCAGGCGAGCGCTGCGAACAATGCCGTGAGCCCGGCCGGAAGCCAGAAAACGGGCTCCCGGTCGGCCGCTAGATTGAGCGCAACCCCGCCCATGGCGGCGACCGGAAGCCAGAGGAAGAACCGCCGCTCCTCCACTTCCCGCGCGAGCGCGGCGGCGAAGGCCTTCCGCCAGTCCGGCGCGTAGGCGGCCGCGCGCGCCAGACTGGCGGTCGCCGACAGAACGCCTGCGCGCGCTGGAGTTGACATGCGTCAGATAAGCACGGGGGTTCCGCAGGGGAAAGGGGCCGCGGCTACGTTGCAAGCCGCAAGGGCGCGCCTTAGTGGTTTCGGTTCGAGCCCACTGTATACTAGCGTGAAGACAGAACCGCCGGAGGAGGCTCATGAAGGACGACAATGCGAGGCGGCTCAGGCCCAACCGCGTGTGGCTGACCGAAGACGGATGCGATCTCGAAGCGTTCCGGGCGGTGGTCGAGCGTAGGGTCAATCCGGCCGACTATCCTTTCGCCAGCGACGTCGTGGCCAACGTGCCCGTCTACGACGGCCTCAAGGCGCGCAGCGCCGCCGCCTCGCCCGAGAGCCGCAAGGACATCACGGCGGAATGGGTCGAGGCGCTGACCGACGGGCCGGGCGTTATCGCCATACGCGGCGCGTTCGCCGACATGACCGCAATCGATAAGGCCAACGATCATTTCTGGGCGATCATCGAGGAAGAGCGCTTGAACAATGTCGGCGGCGGCGATCATTTCGCCAAGCCCGGCGCCAACGACCGCATCTGGAACGCGCTCGAGAAGCTCTGCCTGCGGGACCCCGCCACATTCGCCGCCTATTACGGCAACGCCGTCATTGCGCTCGTGAGCGAGGTGTGGCTTGGCCCCGCTTATCAGATCACCTCGCAGCTCAACGTCGTCAATCCGGGCGGCGCGGCGCAGCTTCCGCATCGCGACTACCATCTCGGCTTTCAATCGCCGCAGGCGATCCGGCGCTATCCCGCCCATGTGCATCGTCTGTCGCCCGAGCTGACGTTGCAGGGCGCGGTCGCCCATTGCGACATGCCGCTCGAAACGGGCCCAACGCTCTACCTGCCGTTCTCGCAAAGCTACCTGCCGGGCTACATGGCGACGGCGCGGCCGGAGTTTCGCGATTATTTCGAGACGCATCATGTCCAGCTCCCGCTCGCCAAGGGCGACGCGGTGTTCTTCAATCCCGCCCTCTTCCATGCCGCCGGGACGAACCGCTCGAAGGATGTGCGCCGCATCGCCAATCTCCTGCAGGTCTCATCGGCTTTCGGGCGCGCGATGGAGAGCGTCGACCGGCTCAAGATGAGCCTGAGGCTCTACCCGGCGCTCAAGCGGCTCCTCGCCGACAAGGCGATCACGGCCGCCGAGGCCGACAACGCCGTCGCCGCCTCAGCAGAAGGCTATTCCTTCCCGACCAATCTCGACCGCGACCCGCCGATCGGCGGCATGGCGCCCAAGAGCCAGCAGGACTTGATGCGCCAGGCGCTCGACGGAGGCTGGTCGGCGGAAATGTTCGTTCAAGAGGCCGAGGCGCAGGCCTGGCGAAAGCTCACCTGAGGCGGCGTCCGCGCCGGTCAGCTGACGCAGCGATATTTCGACGGCGTCACTCCGAAGGTCGCGCGAAAGCGGGCGTTGAAGGTCGAGAGATCGCCGAAGCCGCTGTCGAGCGCGACGGCGAGCACCGGCCGCTTCGTTGAAGCCAGAGCGAGCGCGGCGCGGCGCATTCGCGCGCTGATGAGGTACTGGTAGGGCGTCATTCCGACCAGGCGGCGGAAGACCCGCAGGAAGTGATATTTGCTCATGCCGGCGATCGCCGCCAGATCCTGAAGTTGCAAGGGTCGCGTGGGGTCGCGCTCAATCAATCGGATGGCCTCGACGACACGCCGCGTCTCGCGCGCTGTCGGCGCCGCGGGTGAGCGTCGGCCCGCCGTAAGCTCAGCAATGACCCGCTCGACCAGACGCAGCGCCAGCTCTTCGCCCTGACGCCAGGAGGCGGCCGCGCGAAGCGCTTCCAAGCCGGCGAATATCGGCAGCGACCCCGGCGTCGGCGGCAGGCTTGCGACAGGAAATCGAAAGCGCCCGGTCGCCGCCGCGCCCGCGGCGATCTCGCCGAAAAGTTCTGCGCGGACGTTCAAGGAGACGCAGCGATCGCCGACGCCGTGCGCGTGACCGCATTCAAAACATCGGCCATTGTTTCCGAGCAGCAATGCGCCCGGATAGAGCAGCCCGTAACCGACGTCCGAGCGATAGGTGAAGCTTCCTTCGACGACGGCCGAGATGCTGAAATCCGTCGTGCCGCTCCTCGAAGGGCCGGTCGGACGGCCCGGCGCGACAAACGACCTCATGCACGCCCCACCGTCTCCGGCCGCCAATGTTCGCTTGGCCAGTCCCTCGTCAGGCGGCTCGGCCGAGCGCCGCGCCAAAGATCGAACCTCGTTTCGCATCTGGGCGAAAAATAGCAATTTTCCCCAAGTCGCGAAAGCCGGACGACGTTACAGATATATCGGACGGCGGCGACGCGAAGGCCCGCTGGCGCCGACCAAACTTCGAGCGAGGAAACCCATGTTCGATCACGTGTCGATCGGCGTTCACGACATCGCGAAGGCCAAGGCGTTCTACGACGCGGCTTTGAAGCCGCTGGGATTCACGTGCCTCAGCGCCGACGAGACTTCGCTCGGCTACGGCCACAAGGCCGTCGGCCTCTGGATCAGCGCCGCGGAGCGCCCCGTTCCCGACGACCCGAAGTCCGGCCTCCACTTCTGCTTCGCCGCGCCGAGCACGCAGAGCGTGGCCGCGTTCCACAAGGCGGCGACCAGCGCAGGCGGGCGGGACAACGGCAAGCCGGGCGTGCGCAAGGACTACGGGCCCGACTACTACGCGGCCTATGTCTTCGATCCCGATGGCTATCGGCTCGAAGCCTATCACGGAGGCAAGTAGCCCCATGGGAACGATCCGCTCTGAGCTCAAGACGGCCGCGCCGGCGAGCGACGTATGGTCGGCGATCCGGGACATCGGCGCGCTTCATACGCGGCTCGCCCCGGGCTTCGTCGTGGATACGAAACTGGAGCCCGGCGCCCGGGTCGTGACCTTCGTCAATGGGATGGTCATACGCGAGCCGATCATCACGATCGATGACGACGCGCGCCGGCTCGTCTGGACCGCCGAAGGCGGATATGCGACCCATTACAACGCCTCGCTGCAGGTTTTGGCGCAAGCCGACGGCGGCGCGAGCGTCGTCTGGGTCGCCGACTTCCTGCCGGACGACGTCAAACCGCAACTCGCCGCGGCGCTCGAAGCGGGAACGCGGGCGATGAAGCGGTCGCTTGACGCGTTGGCGAGATGAGCGTGGTCCTCACCCCGCCGCGCGACAATCCTCGAGCACCGCCCTGAGCTGCGCCTCGAGCGGCCCCGCGCCCGGCGCATAAGACGCCTCGATCGCCGAGGTGCCGATGGTGAAGGCGTCCGCCCCCGCAGCGCGAATGGCGCGAACGCGCTCGGCCGAATTGACCGAGCCGGCGACGACGACCGTTCCCATCCCCGGAAGTCCCCGCCGGCAAGCCGCGACGAGGTCGAGCGGCTCAGCTTCAGTCGCGCGATAGGCGAGAATGTCGACGCCCGCGCAGCCGATTGCGGCGAAGGCTCGGCAATGCGCCTCGACCTCGGCCGCCGAGCCGCCAAGACGGGTCGGATGACCGACGGGCTTACCGGCGAAGGGCAGATAGCGCGTCGTGCTCCCGGCAAGGATGCGCATGCCGTCTTCGGCATGAACGCCGCCCATAAGCCAATCGACGCCGAGCGCGCGGGCAAGCTCGAGCGACTTGAGTTCGTCCTCGCGCGAGGTCGACACGACTTCCATCCACGCCGCCGCCCCTGCCGCACGGATGGCCTCGGTCAGGCGCTTCAGCTGGGAGGCCTCGGCGCCCACATCCTTGAAGCCGATATGCTTCAGTCTTAAGGGACGCGCCGCCTCGACGAGTTCGAGCGCGTTCTCGACCGTCGCGTCGTTGCGCGTCAACATGAAGACGAAGTCCATCGCGGCCATCAGTCGTCCAGCAAAGCTTCACGCCCTCCAACCGGCCCCGATCCACGCTTCGGTACGCTTGGCTTCCCGTTGACCTTCTTCGCCGGGGCGGCCGCGCGCTTCATATCGGAGGACGACAAGCCGAGCACCCGTTTCGCCTCCTTGATCAAATCGGGATCAATCGGCCGCGGCTCGAGCGACACGTTCCTGCCGAGCCGGTCCTCAAAGATGCGAAAGGCCGCGATCCGGCCATAGGGTTTGTCGTTCGCCGGAATCAGATGCCACGGCGCGCGCTCGGTCGAGGTTTCGGCCATCATATCCTCGATCGCCGTTTCATACTCGGGCCAGCGGCGGCGATTGCGGAAGTCTTCATAGGAGAGCTTCCAGCGCTTGACCGGGTCGATGAGCCGATTGCGAAATCGTCGCTGCTGTTCGTCGGCGGTAATGTGCAGGAAGAGCTTGACCAGACGAATTCCCGAATCGACAAGGACGCGCTCGAACTCGTTGATTTCGCGATAGGCGCGCCGCCACTCGGCTTCCGTCGCGAAGCCTTCGACGCGCTCCACCAGGACGCGCCCATACCAGGACCGGTCGAAGACGACGATCTGTCCTTTCTCGGGCAGGCGTCGCCAGAATCGCTGCAGATAATGCTGGGCGCGCTCGTGTTCGTCGGGCGAGGCGATCGGATTGACCTTGAAGCTCCGCGGATCGAGCGCCCAGCCGAGGCGGCGCACGATGCCGCCCTTGCCGCCGGTGTCCCAACCCTCGAGGACGATGATGGCGCGCTCGGAGGTTTGGAGATAGGCCTGCTGAATCAGTTGAAGCACGCCCTGAAGCGAGGCCAGACGCCGCTCGTAATCCGCAAAGTCCATTCTCGGGTGTTCGGTGATGTCGGCCAGCCGCGGCCGGCTCACGACTTCTGAAGCGCCCAGAGTTCATCGCGCGTTCGAGCAACAAGTCCCTGCCCTCCGAAATTGGGCCCGATCGCTCAGGGGCCAATCTTCAGTCTCGTCAACATTGACGCCGTCGCCGCGACCCATGCTTCGCTCTTTCATGAGACCGTGCAATCGAATTCGAAAGCGCCGCTTTCGCCCGGTCCCCATGGACGCGCGCTGTGTGACGGGGAATGCGGTACGGTGTCGCGGCTTTGCCGCGATGGCGCTCGTCTGCTAGAGGCACGCGCTCAATTCCGTCTTCCCGTTCTTCGAGCTTTGCTCCCATGTCCCAGATCATCACCCGCTTCGCGCCTTCGCCGACCGGGTTTCTGCATATCGGCGGCGCGCGCACGGCCTTGTTCAACTGGCTCTACGCCAAGCGCTTCGGCGGCACGTTCCTTCTGCGCATCGAGGACACCGACCGCGAGCGCTCGAACTCAAGCGGCGATCGAGGCGATTCTTGACGGGCTCAGGTGGCTCGGGCTCGACTGGGACGGCGAGGCGATCAGCCAGTTCGCGCGCGCCGAGCGCCATCGGGAAGTGGTCGATGAGATGCTCGCGACCGGCGCCGCCTACCGCTGCTATGCCAGCCCCGAGGAGCTCGAGGAGATGCGCCGGAATGCGCGGCTCGAGGGCAAGCCCATGCGCTACGACGGACGCTGGCGCGACCGCGATCCCTCGGAGGCGCCGCCGGGCGTCGCGCCGGTCATCCGGCTGCGGGCGCGCCAGGAAGGCGAGACGGTCATCGACGACAAGGTGCAGGGCAAGGTCGTCTTCGCCAACAAGGAGCTCGACGACCTCGTGCTCCTTCGCTCGGACGGCAATCCGACCTACATGCTCGCGGTCGTCGTCGACGACCACGACATGGCCGTGACCCACGTCATCCGCGGCGACGACCACCTGACCAACGCCGCCCGCCAGACCCAGATCTATCAGGCGCTCGGCTGGGACGTCCCAATCTGGGCGCATATTCCGCTGATCCACGGGGCCGACGGCGCGAAGCTCTCGAAGCGGCACGGGGCGCTCGGCGTCGACGCCTATCGCGCGATGGGATACCTGCCTGCGGCGCTGCGCAACTATCTCGTGCGCCTCGGCTGGAGCCAGGGCGACAAGGAGTTCTTCACCGCCGAGGAGCTCATCGCCGCGTTCGATCTGCCGTCGATCGGCCGCTCCGCCTCGCGCTTCGACTTCATGAAGCTCGAGAACATGAACGGTCATTTCATGCGCGCCATGAGCGACGACGATCTCTACAAGACGCTCATCGACGCCCTGCCCTATCTCAAGGGCGGGCAGGAGATCGCGGCCAAGCTCGACGAGGCGAAGCGCGCACAGCTGCGCGCCGCAATCACCGGCCTGAAGGAGCGCGCCAAGACGCTGGTCGAGCTTCTCGACGGCGCGGACTTCCTGTTCGCCAGCCGCCCGCTGGCCATGGACGAGAAGGCGGCCGACATCCTCGATCACGGCGGCCGCGCCCATCTCGCGGCGCTGTTGCCGAAGCTCAGCGCGGTCTTAGAGTGGTCGGTCGCGGCGCTCGAGGCTGTCGTGCGCGCCTACGCGGAGGCCGAGGGCGCGAAGCTCG
This sequence comes from uncultured Alphaproteobacteria bacterium, assembly GCA_963721905.1. Classification (GTDB taxonomy): domain Bacteria; phylum Pseudomonadota; class Alphaproteobacteria; order Rhizobiales; family Beijerinckiaceae; genus Roseiarcus. The sequence continues at coordinate 47,006 of CAVRMF010000018.1, read as the reverse complement.
GCGCGATCGCCCAGCCGCTCCGCGCGGCGCTGACCGGCCGCTCGACTTCCCCCGGCATCTTCGATGTGCTGACGGTGCTCGGGCGCGAGGAGAGCCTCGGGCGGATCGAGGATCAGACGCGCCTGTAGGCGCAATCGCTGATCGCGCCCGCCGCGCTCAGCGAGCGCGGCTACAGCCCGCCCGCCATTTTGACGCGCCGGAGGCGCGAGGCGCGAGCAGCATCATCTCGCCTCGCCGGTTCGCGGCGAGGCGGGGCAAACTCATTCGTCGCGCTTCAGGGTCAGCAGGGCGCGCACCAGCAGTGATACCGGCCGCAGACCCAGTGATGCCAGGGACCGCAGTGCGCTCCCCAATGGGGGCCGCATGCGGCCTTTTCGATCGGGGTGAAGTTCTTGGGCGCGGACGCCAGCGCCGCGGCGCGACGCTCCATCTGCGCATAAGCCTGCCATGTCGGCGCGGCGCCGAACACGAGAGCCGCAGAAGCGGCGAACATAATCGCAATCTTGCGCATCGCTGTCCTCCTCCCAAACCGCTCCGCATCCCACATGCCGAGCCGGCTGGCGGAGAATAGTGTTCACCGTCGGCCGCCGAATGCAAGTCAGCGGGCTCGCGCGGGCTCGCACGTCCCCGTCTTGCCAATTTGGCGGCCATCCCGCCGAGACTCAGCGAAATCAGCGAGCGGTTGGGCCCCGCGTGAGCGCCGAATTGATCGAGTTTGTCCGGAAGCCTGAGCGGGATCAATCGCGCCCAGGCCCGCGCGGATATAATCTTTTGACACCGCAAGGGAACGGCCTGAACCTGCAGAATGCTGTCATGTGACGATCCGCCGTCATGAGCGAAACTCGTAAACTTGCCGCGATTTTGGTCGCCGACGTCGTCGGCTACAGCCGGCTGACCGGGGCCGACGAGGAGGGCACGCTCGCCCGGCTCAGAACCTTGCGCAGCGACCTCTTCACTCCGACGGTCGCGATCCACAACGGGCGCGTCGTAAAACGAACCGGCGACGGGGCGATCGTCGAGTTCCGCAGCGTGGTCGAAGCCGTCCGCTGCGCCATGGAAGTGCAGCGCGGCCTAGTCGAGCGCAACGCCGGCGCGCCGCGCGACAAGCGCATTGAATATCGCGTCGGCATTCACCTCGGCGACGTCGTCGAGGAGGCCGACGGCGATCTGATGGGCGACGGGGTCAACGTCGCGGCGCGGCTCGAAAGCATTTGCGAGCCGGGAGGGATTTGCCTGTCGGAAGACGCGTATCGGCAGGTGCGCGATAAACTGAATCAGAGCTTCGTCGACCTGGGCGACCAAACCCTCAAGAACATCGCGCGGCCGATGCGCGCATATGCTTTGACGTCGGCGACCGGAGTCCGCCCCGCGACGCCGCCTGCGAGCATCGCGCCGAAACCGCTCGACCGGAGGCTGCGCCCGGCCGCTTTCGGGTCGGCGGCCATCGCGATCCTGGAGAATGTCGCGCGCCTGACTGGAGCGATCGCTGAGCGAGCGGCATCGGCCGGCCGCGACGTCAGAAGCGCCGGCGAAGTCGGCCCCGCCAGCGACGTCCTGAACGCCGCCCGGAGATCGCGCGACAGAAGGCTGCGGCGGGCGCTGATCGTGTCAGCGCTCATCGTGTTTGCCGCGGCGCGCGCTTGGCGCGGGCAGGACTCCTCTACGCCGCCTTCGCCGACGCCTCCTGCCGCCGCGGTGACTGATGACAAGCTCGCGCGCGCGCCGCGTCTGTCGATCGTCGTCCTGCCGTTCGCCAATCTGAGCGGCGACCCCGAGCAGGACACTCTCGCCGATGGCCTCACCGACGATCTCATCACCGACCTCACGCACCTTCCCGACAGCTTCGTCATCGGCCGCAGCGCCGCAGACCCCTACAAAGGCAAGCAGGTCGATCTGAGGCATCTTGGCCGCCACCTCGGCGTGCGCTACGCGCTCGAAGGTAGCGTCCGGCGGGCCGGGGAGACGGTCACCGTCAATGCGCAATTGATTTCGACAGAGACCGGCGCCGATGTTTGGGCCGACCGAACTCGAGGGCGAGCGAAGCCGGCTCGCCGAACTGCAAACCGAGCTCGTCTCGCGGATCGCGAAATCGCTCAAGGCTCCCTGACGATCCGCCTTATTCTGCGATTCAAAAGTGGGACGAATCAGATGTATCGGAAGGTCGTGAACATCCCCGCTTCCAGATGATAGAGCAGATGGCAATGGAACGCCCGTAGTTCGCCATGTCGCCGGTCAGATTGAGAGTGTACGTGCGGTCCGCTTTGCGTGGAGCAAGGGGCGCGACGGCCTGGAGACCACGTTCCAGATCCAGCGACAGCGCGGGAGACGGGCCTTCGGCCATATCGGAAATTCGCGTGACCGTTCCAGCGCCTGCCGATAGCGCGATGCCGGTCTGTCTCGCACTGCCCTCGAGAATGGCAAGGACCGGATCGGCTGCCGCGCCGCCTGGAATCGCGAGCCGGATATCCAGGCGCTGCGCCACCGCGATCGGGAAGCGGCTCCCGATCACCGGTTTGACCAAAAAGCCGTCGACCGCGATCAGTTCGCCCTTGAGCGAGCCGAGGTCGAGATGAAAATTGCTCATCGATGAGCCATTAATCACGCGCAGCAGCGCGCGACCGCCCGGCTCAACCTTGATCGCCTCCGGGTCAGCGAGCGTGCGGTCATTAACGAGGAAAGCGTCGTAGGCGACGTCGTTCAGGTCGGGCGCCGCGGCGCCAGTCTTGGACATGCCCGATGCTGGTTTATCCCCCATAGCCGACATCGTCTTCGGCTTCTTCAAGGCTGCGTAGATCTGGTCAGGCGGGGCGAAACTGAAATCGCGCAGCATGAGCACGAGCACGATCTCCTGCTGGTCCAACTCGTCCCGTTGGTCGCGAATAATCAGCGGCGCCGACATCAAGAGCTGCTCCTGGAAACCCTCGTGGGAATGCATCCGGAACGTGCCGCCGAACCTCAGCGGGAAGTCGTAGCGGGCGCTGGCTCCCCGCGCTATCGGCGGTCCTGAAATGCCAGGCACTCCATCCTGCCGCCAGGGCGGCGTCAGCCCGTGCCAGTGGATCAAGCTCGGCGCGTCAATCTGGTTCTCGACGCCGACGCGGAATCTCTCGCCAACGCTCGTCGTGATTCCAATCGTTCCGTTCGGCTGGCCGATGCCGTAGACAGAGGCCGATTTCCCATTGACCTCGATATTGCGTCGCTGGAGTTGCAAGACCGTGGGCGGGACGGCGTCGCCAAAGGCTCTCGTCAAGCTCAGGCCGGTCGCTGCAGCCGAGAGCGTCGATGCAATCGCGGTGCGGCGGCTGACGTTCATTCGGCGTTGTCTTCCGGAGTGACCCCGGCCACCGGACCGCGATTGACAGGAGGACGCGGTGACCGAGACCGAGTTTGGAAACGCCTTCGTGCGACAACGCAGTTCGGCGCGTCCGCCGGGAGTGAGCTTCGTCCCGACACGACCGCCAGTCCACGCTCGCCTTGAACCCGAAGAGATGCGCAAGGCGCGCGCCTACTCTTCGACAGCGCCGCCCTTGCTGAAAAGGCGCAACGGCCCCAGACTTAAACGCCGGTGACGATCGCCGGTGGTCCCGCCGGCACGGTCGGCCAAAAAAGACAGTCCAGGGAGGTTCGCATGTCGAAATTAAATGACGTCCTCGAAGAGAGCGTCCGCGCTGAGGACGCGCCTTTCCTCGTCGCCATGGTCGGCGACAAGGACGGCGTCAAATGGTCAGGCGCGGCGGGCGAACGCGCGCCTGGAGAAAAGGCGACAGAAGACACTGTCTTCCGCATTTTCTCGATGACGAAGGGGGTCGGCTCGACCGCCGCCATGATCCTTATCGATCGCGGCAAGCTCGACCCGAACACGCCCGTCGAAGCAATCCTCCCGGAATTCAAAAACGTCAAGGTGCTCGATGGCTTCGACGGCGATAAGCCGCGGCTTCGCGCTCCCCGAACCAAAGCGACCGTGCGCAATCTCGCAACCCACACATCGGGCTTCGTCTACGAATTCTGGAACGCGGATATTCCCAAATACATGCAGGCGACCGGACATCCTGGGATCCTGTCGGGTCTGAAGACGGCGCTCGCGTATCCACCCGTCTTCGACCCTGGCGAACGCTGGGATTACGGCATCGGAATCGACTGGCTCGGCCAAGTTGTCGAGGCCGTCGACGGCAGAAGAATCGATCGCTTCTGCCGCGAGGAAATCCTCGATCCCCTGAAGATGAACGACACGGCGTTCGAAGTCGAGGAACATATGGCCGGGCGCCTGGCCTCAGTGTCGATGCGGGGTGAGGACGGCAAGTTTGGCGATTTCGCCATCGCGCCGCCGTCCAAGCCCGAATTCTACGGTATGGGTCACGCGCTCTATTCGACGGCGCCCGATTACATCCGTTTTCTAAGAATGTATATGAACAAGGGCCAGCTCGACGGCAAACGATTGCTGAGCGAGAAAACGGTCGATTCCCTGCTCTCCAATCAGATCGGCGATCTCAAGATCGGGGTTCTGAAAACCGCCGCGCCGCCGGTCTCAGCAGACGTCGACATCTTTCCAGGAGTGAAAAAGTCGCACAGTTTTGCGTTCATGCGAGTCGACGAGGACGTTCCGGCCAAGCGCGCGGCCGGCTCGCAGTTCTGGGCCGGCGTCCTGAACACGCATTGCTGGTTCGATCCGAAGCAGAATGTCGCGGCGGTGCTGATGACCCAGTCCCTGCCATTTGTCGAACCGGCGTTCATGAGGGTCTATGACCGGTTCGAGCGCGCCGTCTACGCCCATTAGCCGCTGAGCAGGCGCGACAGGTCTCTTGCAGGGACCCGTCGCGCCTTTCGCCACGTCGTTCTCCAAATGAAGCGGTCCCTTCGCATGACCCTTCGGGGGTCGTGCAGGCGCGAGCGAGCCGCGTCTTATGCCGCGAAGGCCTCCTCGGCCGCCTTCAAGCTTCTTCGAGCTTCGCCGATCCAAAGGCTGAGGGCGTCTTTCCAAGCACAACGACGCTCTCAGCGCGGCCCTTACTCCTGCGGCAGCGCCAGCGGCTCGGCAGGGACGGCGGAGGCGAGTGGGCCGGGGCCGGCGCCGTCGCGCTGGTAGACGTCCGGTCTGAACTGGACGATACCGTCGGGCGTCGCCCAGGCGGTGATATAGACCCAGTAGACGTTGACCGGCGTCGTCAGCTTGACGTCGAGGCGCTGGCCGGAGCGGATGACTTCGTCGATCTGGTCGCGGCCCCAGCCGGGATTGTCCTTGAGCAGCCACGCGACATAGTCGCGCACATCCTGCACGCGCACGCAGCCCGACGACACGAAGCGGAAATCGTCGCCAAAAATGCCCTTGGACGGCGTATCGTGCATGTAGACGCCGTAGGGGTTCGGGATGTTGATGCGGACGAAGCCGAGCGAATTGAGGTCGGCGCCGGTGTCCTGACGGTACTTGTAGTGGGTGGCCTCGTCGGTGTTCCAGTTGATCGACGAGGGCGGGACCTCTTGCCCGTCCTTGTTGAAGACGCGGATTTTCTCGTCGGTCAGATAGTTCGCATCGGCCTTCATCTTCGGGATCAGGTCTTTCTTGATCAGCGAAGGCGGCACGGTCCAGAACGGATTGAAATTCACTTCGGTCGCATGCGTCTGCATGATCGGCGACTGGCGGTCGATCTTGCCGACGCCGGCGGCGTGATGGGAATAGACGACGCCGTTCTCGACGGTCTCGACCGACGCCGACGGTATGTTGACGACCACGAACCGTTCGCCGAGATCGCCGGAATAGGCCTTGAGCCGGATGATGTTGGTCTCGAGCTGCTGCAAGCGCGCCTCGGCCGGCATATTCAGTTCGGCGAACACGGCTTCGTTGACGACGCCGGTCTCGCTGAGGCCGTGGCGCGCTTGAAAGCGCTTCACCGCCGCTTCCACGAAGGAGTTGTATGTTGCCCCCGCGCCGGCGATGGGATCGAGGTCGCCAGAAACGACGAGGCGGTCGCGCAGCGCCTGCACCCGCGGACCCTTCGAGCCGATCTTCAGATCGGCGCCGGGAGGCACCTGGCCCCAGCCGCCCTTCGCGACGATATTCTGATAGTTCTGGATCGCTTGCTCGGTCGCCTCGACGGTGGCCGGCGAAAGGATGGGCGTCGACTCGCGCCCGACCGCCATGTGCGGAGACGCCTCGTAGCTCTGCGGCCATTCGGCCTGATCGCCGTCCTGCGCCGTCGCGCCGAAGGGCGCGAGCGCGGCGCAGAATGCGGCTAGCGCGGTCGCGCCAAAAAAAACACGGCGCGATGGCCGCGAAACAATTCTGTGGCCCATCAAATCCGAACTCCTCGAGGAACGGAGCAACCCCAATTGCTCGATAAGGCGTCCCGCCCGTCGTCCCTTTTTGAGCGTAGAGCAACCCGCCTCGTCCGAGGCGAACACCCGGCAAGATAGGGTTCAGTCGGGCCTTTTTATGACCGCCCCGCGCCCAAAACGCAATCGGGGCGCCCGCGAACGGGCGCCCCGCCTCATCGACATGGTTTTGGTTAAAAGACCGTTATCAGAGCTTATACTTGATCTGGTCCGTCCAGTAGCGCTCGAGGCGCAGGAGCGAGACGTTCACGCGCGCGAGGTCGTCGCCTGGGATGCCGCCGATCTGCTCCACCGTGCGGGCGTGCTTCTCGTAGACGGCGGCCACGATGCGGTGAACCTCTTTGCCTTTTTCGGTCAGGCTGATCCGGACCGAACGGCGGTCGATGCGCGAGCGGGCGTGGTGAAGGAAGCCCATTTCGACAAGCTTCTTCACGTTGTAGGAGACGTTCGAGCCGAGATAATAGCCTCGGGTGCGCAACTCGCCGGCCGTCAGTTCCTTGTCGGCGATGTTGTAGAGCAGGAGGGCCTGCACGGAATTGACGTCCGAGCGGCCGTGACGATCAAACTCGTCCTTGATGACGTCGAGCAGCCGGCGATGCAGCCGTTCGACCATGGTTAAAGTTTCCAAGTAGATATTGGCGATCCGAAGTTCAGGTTCGGCGCGAACCGAGCCCACTTGGGTCTTGACTACATTCAGCATGGCCCACCCATTTGTTCGCCTGTCCGCGGCCGAGCTTTGTTCGGTCCGTTAATGGGTAGAACTGTAAGGGAAGCCCGTGAAGACGAGCCTAAAAATCAAGATGAATCGAAGGTTTTCATCCGCTGGTAAATAACGGTTGAATCCGACGCCTCGTTTCTTCCACAAGACGGGTGCGAACCCCCGCTCACGGAAAGCCTCGAGCGTCGGCCTTGTCGCCCTTCTCAGTCGCGTTGTCTGACAGCGCGCCAGCTTAGAAAGAAGTAGCCGACGACCAGCACGACATTGAGCATGGCGCCGCCGGCGGAGATCGACGCAGCGCGCGGACTGAGGAACGGCGAGGCCGATTCGACCATCGCGCACAGAAGCCAGATCGCCCCGCCCCAAGGCGCCGCGAGCCACAGTCCGACGGCCGCCAGGAGGTTGAAGCAGGCGAAGGCGACAATCGTCGCCTGAAGCGGCAACGCCATCGTCGTGAAATCGCCGAGGCCGGGGAAGGCGCCGAGAACGATCGCCCAGTTGAACAGGCCCTTGCTGACCCAGACCCAGGCGAGCGTACGCATGTACCAGAGGAGCGCCGTCTCCCAGCCCACGCTCGCCATCACAGCGGAAAGCGTGCTGTCCGACGGCTTCGGAGGCGAGGGGTCGATAAGTTCCACCGCGCCGTCGCGCGTCTGACGCATGATGTGTTTCATGCGGGCCGGACCGGGAACGTCAGTTCGTCAGCGCCGAGCGAGGCGAAATACTTGTCGACCTCCGCCTTCGACGGCGGAGCGCTCCACTGGGGGCGGTTGTCCTTGTCGACGATGAGGGCGCGGACGCCTTCATAGAAATCGTGGCCGCGGCAGATCCGTGAAACGATGCGGTACTCGACGCGCAGGGCCTCGTGCACGTCGAGCGAAGGTCCAAGCGCCATCTGTCTCAGCGCGATCGCCTGGCTTGTCGGCGACTTCTCCAGCATCGCTTTGCGCGCCGGCCCCGCGAAGGCCAACCCCCTGCCCTCCGCGCCCGCAAGCGCATCCAGGATCGCGTCGCGGGTCGGGAGCGAAAAGCAGAACTGGACACCGTCCGCCTCCTTCATCAGCTCGGAGGGCTCAGGGTTCGCTGCAAAGCGGGCGAGCGTGGATTCGACCGGCGAGTCGGCCTCCAGCGCCGCCGCCAAGTCGCCGAACTGGGCGCTCGAGACATAGGTCTGGACAAGGCCGAACGCGAACGCGTCGCCCGCATTGGCGCGAAGGCCCGTCAGGGCGAAATAGACGCCGGCGCGGCGCGCGAGCCGCGGCAGGAAATAGGTTCCCCCGACGTCGGGAAAGAAGCCGATGCCGACTTCCGGCATGGCGAAGACGAAGCGGTCGCCGGCGACGCGATGGGCGGCGTTGATCGAGACGCCGACGCCGCCGCCCATCACAATGCCGTCGATCAGCGCGACTACGGGCTTCGGATAGGTTCGGATGCGCTCGTTGAGCTGGTACTCCTCGCGCCAGAACGTCAGTTGGGCCTCATGGTCGCCGGCGCGGCCGAGCTCGTAGAGATGCCGGATGTCGCCGCCGGCGCAGAACGCCTTCTCGCCCGCGCCTCGAAGAACGACCCGGGTCACGCCCGGATCGCGCGCCCAATCGTCGAGCGCCGCGGCCATCAGGCGCACCATCGTCAGGGTCAGCGCGTTCAGCGCCCTGGGCCGGTTGAGCACGATGACCCCGGCGCCGCCGCGCCGTTCGATCAGCGCCTCGGCCTCCAGAGCCGCGTCAGTCACGAGGTCGCGACCTCGCCGAGCACGGCGTCGATGTCGGCGGCCACCTTATCGATCGGCGCCATGCCGTCGACCTCGTGCAGCAGACCGCGCTCGTGATAGAACGGCGTGACCGCGGCCGTGTCGCGCTCGTAGGCCTCGAGCCGCGATTTGAAGACTTCCGGATCGTCATCCTTGCGCACCGGCAGGCCGGCGGCCTTCGCCTCCGCGGCGCGATTGACGATGCGGTCGACCAGCCTGGCCGCGTCGACCGTCAGCTCGATGGCGGCCTCGAGCATCAGCCCCTTCTCCGCCAGCATGGCCTCCAATTCGCGGGCCTGGGCCAGCGTGCGCGGAAAGCCGTCGAGGATGAAGCCGTTCTTGGCGTCCGGCTCGCTGATGCGGTCGTTGATGATGCCGATGACGATGTCGTCCGAGACCAGCGCGCCCGAATCCATGACCGCCTTCGCCTTGAGCCCGATCGGGGTGCCGGCCGCAACGGCGGCGCGCAGCATGTCGCCGGTCGACAATTGCGGAATGCCGAATTTGCGCACCAGGCGCTGAGCCTGCGTCCCCTTGCCGGCGCCCGGAGGCCCAAGCAGAATCAGCCTCATCGTTTCCGCCCCTTGAGCCTGGCTCTGCGGATCAGTCCCTCGTACTGATGCGCCTGCAGATGTCCGTGGATCTGCGCCACCGTATCCATCGTCACGTTGACGACGATCAGCAGCGACGTGCCGCCAAAATAGAATGGCAGGGCCGCATAGGAAATGAGCCATTCGGGTAGGAGGCAGATGAGGGACAGATAGCCGGCGCCGAGCACAGTGATCCGCGTCAGAACGTAGTCGATATATTGCGCCGTCCGTTCGCCCGGACGAACGCCGGGAATGAATCCGCCGTGCTTCTTCAGATTGTCGGCGGTGTCGGCCGGATTGAACACGGTCGCCGTATAGAAAAAGGCGAAAAAGACGATCAGGGCGACATAAAGGATGAGATAGAGCGCACTGCCGCGCCCGAGCAGCGCGGTGATCGTGGTCAGAATTCCGGAACTCGACGACCCCTGCGCGAAGTTCGCCACCGTCGTCGGAAGCAGCAGCAGCGAAGAGGCGAAGATCGGCGGAATGACGCCCGAGGTGTTGAGCTTAAGCGGCAGGAAGGAACTCTGCCCTTCATACATCTTGTTGCCGACCTGACGGCGCGGATAGGTGATCGGCACGCGCCGCTGTGCGCGCTCCATGAAGACGATGAAGGCGACGACGACGAACACCATCACGACGACGGCGAGCACGAGGCCGGTCGAGATTGACCCCTGACGGCCCATCTCGAACAATTGCACGATCGCCGAGGGAAGGCGCGCGACGATGCCGGCGAAGATGATGAGCGACGACCCGTTGCCGACGCCGCGCGCGGTGATCTGCTCGCCGAGCCACACCAGAAACATCGTCCCGCCGGTCAGCGTCACGACTGTCGAGATTATGAACAGAAGGCCGGGATTGCTGACGATGCCCGGCCGTCCCTCGAGACCGATGGCGATGCCGTAGGCCTGGAATATCGACAGGACGACGGTGAGATAGCGGGTGTACTGGTTGAGGACCTTGCGGCCCTGCTCGCCCTCTTTCTTGATCGCCTCGAGCGACGGGACCACGGAGCTCAGGAGCTGGATGATGATCGAAGCTGAGATATACGGCATAATGTTGAGCGCAAACACCGCCATGCGCTGCACGGCGCCACCCGAGAACATGTTGAACATGTCGAGCACGCCCTGCTTCTGCCCAAGGAAGGCGGTCTGAAACGCCTCCGAATCGATGCCCGGCAGCGGGATGTAGGTCCCGAGGCGGAAGATGACGAGCGCGCCCAGCGTGAACCAGATGCGCTTCTTGAGCTCATCGGCCTTGGCGAAGGCTGACCAGTTGATATTGGCTGCGAGCTGTTCGGCGGCCGACGCCATGATGCTCTCCGAGCGGCGCCCGCGGACGGGCGCTCGTGTTCCTAGAAACGGCGTTCCCGCCGCCCTCTTTGGCGCGGCGGGAAAGCCCCTATCATATGGTCGGCGCCGGCGCCAATGTCACCCCGAACGCGCCGCGTTCACGAGGCGGCTTTTTCAGCCTCTTTGCGCAAGGTCTTCAGGCTGCCGCCGGCTTTCTCGATCGCCGCGGCGGCGCCCTTCGAGGCCGTGGCGACTTCGAAATTCGCCTTCGCCTTCAGTTCGCCGGAGCCGAGGATTTTCACGCCGTCGCGCGGATGAGTGACGACGCCCGCCGTCATCAGGCTCTCGAGGGTAATCGGCTCGTCGGGGTTGAGTTTGCCGGCGTCGATCGCGCTCTGGATCCGCCCGAGATTGACCTCGTTGTAGACGATCCGCGAGGGCGGGGTGAATCCCCGCTTCGGCAGGCGGCGATGGAGCGGCATCTGGCCGCCTTCGAAGCCCTTGATGCGCACGCCCGACCGGGCGGTCTGGCCCTTGCCGCCACGGCCCGCCTGCTTGCCTTTGCCCGAACCGATGCCGCGGCCGACGCGGATGCGCGCCTTCGTCGAACCTGGATTGTCTTTGATTTCGTTGAGTTTCATGGCGCGATCCTCATTGACCGTCGACGACGCGCACGAGATGCGCGACCTTGGCGATCATGCCGCGGTTGGCGGGGCTGTCGACGACGTGCGAACGGCGCCCGATCCGGTTGAGGCCTAGGCCCTTCAGCGTTTCGCGCTGGGAGCTGGGCCGGCCGATGGCGCTGGCGGTTTGCTCGAGCGTGATGGTCTTTTGCGTGCTCGTGGTCATGGCGGCTTCGGCCCTCACGAATTCGGCGGCGTCGGCGTCGACGCCAACGCGCCGGGACTGCAGGGTCGAGACCTTGAGGTTGCGCCGTTGCGCGACCGAGCGCGGGCTATCCTCGCGCGAGAGCGCGTCGAAGGTGGCGCGGACCATGTTGTAGGGGTTCGAGGAGCCCTGGCTCTTCGCCACGACGTCATGGACGCCGAGCGACTCGAACACCGCGCGCATCGGGCCGCCGGCGATGATGCCGGTGCCGGCCGGGGCCGCGCGCAGGACCACGCGGCCCGCGCCATGGCGCCCGTTCACGTCGTGATGCAGCGTGCGGCCCTCCCGCAGCGGCACCCGCACGACGCTGCGCTTGGCGGCTTCCGTCGCCTTGCGGATTGCCTCGGGCACCTCGCGCGCCTTGCCGTGGCCAAAGCCGACGCGACCCTTCTGGTCGCCGACGACAACGAGCGCGGCGAAGCCGAAGCGACGGCCGCCCTTCACCACTTTCGCCACGCGATTGATATGGACGAGGCGGTCGACAAACTCGCTGTCGCGCTCCTCGCCGCGCCTTGCATCACGGCCGCGGCCGCCTTCTCCTTCACGCGCCATTGTCTCTTTCCGTCACTAAAAACGCGGCGCGCGCGAAACGGCGCCGCTCGCTTCCGTATGCTTCCTCAGAACTCGAGGCCGCCCTCGCGGGCGCCCTCGGCCAGCGCCTTGACGCGGCCATGGTACATGTAGGCGCCGCGATCGAACACGACCTTGGCGACGCCGGCCTTCTTCGCCCGCTCGGCGAGCTCCTTGCCAACGATGCGGGCCGCCTCGGCCGTTGCGCCGGTCTTCAGCGACTCGCGCATCGTCTTTTCGAGCGACGAGGCGGCGGCGAGCGTGCGCCCGTGCTCGTCGTCGATGACCTGGGCGTAGATCTGCTTCGACGAGCGAAAGACGCTGAGCCGCGGGCGGCCGCCCGCATTGGCGGCGATTGCGCTGCGGATGCGCGCCCTGCGCCGGTCCGTGGATGTCTTCGACTTGGCCATGGCGGCGCCTCTTACTTCTTCTTGCCTTCCTTGCGGAAGATGAATTCGCCGGCGTATTTCACGCCCTTGCCCTTGTAGGGCTCGGGGCCACGGAACGCGCGGATCTCCGCGGCGATCTGGCCCACCTGGCGCTTGTCGATGCCGGCGATGGTGATTTCGGTCGGCTTTGACGTCGTAATGGTGACGCCCGCCGGGATCGGATACATGATGTCGTGGCTGTAACCGAGCGAAAGCTGCAGGTTCTTGCCTGCGAGCGCCGCCTTGTAGCCAACGCCGTTGATCTCGAGCTTCTTCTCGAAACCCTTGGTGACGCCGCCGATCAGGTTCGCAACCTGGGCGCGGGTCGTGCCCCACATCGCGCGGGCGCGCTTGTCCTCGCTATGCGGCTGGACATGGACGGCGCCGCCGTCGATGGAGAGCGCCACTTCCTTGGGCGCCGTGAATTTCAGTTCGCCCTTGGCGCCTTTGACGGCGATCGTCTGACCTTCCAGCTTCGCGGTGACGCCGGAAGGAATGACGACGGGCTTCTTGCCGATACGAGACATGGCTCAATTCCGTTTCTTTATCCGCGCCCGTCAGAAGACGGTGCAGAGGACCTCGCCGCCGACGTTGTTCTCGCGCGCGGCGTGGTCAGCCATGACGCCCTTCGGCGTCGAGACGATCGCAACGCCGAGCCCGTTGCCGACGCGCGGCATGGCGTCGACGGTCGCGTAGACCCGGCGCCCAGGCTTGGAGACGCGCTCGATCTTGCGGATGACCGGCTCGTTGTCGAAATACTTCAGCTCGATCTCGAACTCGGTGCGACCGTTGGCGTAATCCGTGGTCGAATAGCCGCGGATGTAACCTTCTGACTCGAGCACGTCGAGAACCTTCTTGCGAAGGGAGGAGCCGGGCGTCGTCACCTTGCCGCGCTTGCGCATCTGCGCGTTGCGGATCCGGGTGAGCATGTCGCCGAGGGGATCGTTCACTGCCATGATCCTTCTCCTCTCACCAGCTCGACTTGACCAGGCCTGGGATCAGGCCCTTGTTGCCGAGTTCGCGCAAGGCGATGCGCGACATCTTCATCTTGCGATAGTAGCCGCGCGGACGGCCGGTCACTTCGCAGCGGTTGCGCACGCGGATGATCGCGCCGTTGCGCGGAAGCGCAGCGAGCCTGAGGCGCGCCTCGAAGCGCTCCTCCATCGGACGGCTGTCGTCGTTGGCGACGTCAAGCAGCCGCTTTCGCCGGCCGGCGAACTTCTTGGCCAGGCGCTGCTTGCGCATATTGTTCTCAATCGCACTCTTCTTTGCCATCAAAGGCCTCCAATTTTCCGCGTCTGAGCCATGAAGCTCACTGCCGGAAGGGGAAGTTGAATTCACGCAGCAGGGCCTTTGCTTCCTTGTCGGTCCTGGCCGTCGTGCAGACGACGATGTCGAGCCCAAGCATGGCTTCGGCCTTGTCATAGTCGATCTCGGGGAAAATGATGTGCTCCTTGACGCCGAGCGCATAGTTGCCGCGCCCGTCGAACGACTTCGGATCGAGACCGCGGAAGTCGCGAACGCGCGGCAGCGCGACCGTCACCAGACGGTCAAGGAACTCGTACATGCGCGTCTTGCGCAGGGTAACCTTGGCCCCGATCGGCATGTTCTCGCGCACCTTGAAGGTCGAGATCGCCTTTCGGGCGCGGGTGATGACCGGCTTCTGGCCGGCGATCATGGCCAGATCCGCGGCGGCCGACGTCACCTTCTTGGTGTCGTTGACCGCTTCGCCGACGCCCATGTTAAGCACGATCTTCTGGAGCCGTGGGACTTCAAGCGCGTTCTTGTAGCCGAACTCCTGAACGAGCTTCGGCACGATCTCGTCCTGATAGATCTTCTTCAGGCGTGCGACATAGTCCTTCGGCGGGGCCTTGACCGCGCCGGAGGCCGCGACTTCGCCGCCCGCTTCCTTGCGGGGCTTGGCTTTAGCGCCTTTGGCTTCCGCGGCATCGGGCTTCGCGCTCTTGGGAGCAGCGGCGGCCTTGTCACCCTTGGCGGCCTTGTCGCCCTTGGCGGGCTTGGCGCCTTTTTCGGTCTTTGCCTCAGCCATCGATCAGGTCTCCGGAACGCTTGGCGACGCGAACCTTGCGGCCGTCGTCGAGAATCTTGAAGCCGACGCGCGTGGGCTTGCCAGACTTCGGATCGGCGATCGCCAGATTCGACAGATGGATCGGCGCCTCCTTGGTCAGGATGCCGCCCTCGGTCTGCGCGGTCTGGCGCGTATGGCGGCGCACCAGATTGACGCCGGCCACGATCGCCCGCCCGTCATCCGGCATCACCTGGCGGACCTCGCCGGTCCGGCCCTTGTCACGGCCGGCCATGACGACGACCTTGTCGCCCTTCTTGATCTTGGCGGCCATCACAGCACCTCCGGCGCGAGCGAGATGATCTTGACGTGGTTCTTGGCGCGCAGTTCCCGCGGCACCGGCCCGAAGATGCGCGTTCCGACCGGCTCGGACTGATTGTTGATCAGCACCGCCGCATTGGAGTCGAAACGGATGACCGAGCCGTCGGACCGGCGGATATCCTTGGCCGTGCGCACCACGACCGCCTTCATCACGTCGCCCTTCTTCACGCGCCCGCGCGGAATCGCCTCTTTGACGGAGACGACGATGACGTCACCGATCGAAGCGTAGCGGCGCTTCGATCCGCCCAACACCTTGATGCACATCACGCGCCGCGCGCCGGAATTGTCGGCGACCTCGAGGTTGGTCTGCATCTGTATCATGGCCTGATCGCCTTTCTGGTCAGATCGGTTTCCGGCCCCTTGCGGCGCCGGACTTCGCCTGAAGGAGGATCGTCGCCTCCGGGATGAATTGCTGGCGCGCCCCTCGGCGCGCCTGTCATGCTTTGGGCGCAGCCTCGTCGATGACGATCCAGCGCTTGAGTTTCGAGATCGGCCGCGTCTCCTCGATCGAGACCGTGTCGCCGACCTTCTGCGTCTTGTTCTCGACATGCGCGTGGTAATTCTTCGACCGGCGCACAGTCTTCTTCAGGAGCGGATGGGTGAAGCGGCGCTCGACCTTCACGACGAGCGTCTTCTCCTGCTTGTCGCTGACCACGACGCCCTGCAAAATTCTCTTCGGCATGTCTTTAGTCCTTGGCCTTGGCGGCGGCGCGCCTCTGTGCGGCGAGGGTCATGACGCGCGCGATGTCGCGGCGGACGATGCGCACCCGCGCGGTGTCCTGCAACTGCCCGCTCGCCTTCTGGAATCGCAGGTTGAACCGCTCCTTCCTAAGCTTGAGGGCCTCGTCGTTGAGCTGGTCTTCCGTCATGACGCGCAAATCGGAAAGGCGGCTGCTTTTCTTCATCTCGCTCTCCTTATTCCGCGATGCGCTGGACGAAGCGCGTCTTGATCGGCAGCTTCGCGGCGGCGAGCTCAAACGCTTCGCGCGCGAGGCCTTCCGGCACGCCGTCGACTTCGAACATGATGCGGCCCGGCGCGACGCGCACGACCCAGAGCTCGGGCGCGCCCTTGCCTTTGCCCATGCGCACTTCGATCGGCTTCTTCGACACTGGCACGTCCGGGAACACGCGGATCCAGACCCGTCCGGCGCGCTTCATGTGGCGGGTCAGCGCGCGGCGGGCCGCCTCGAGCTGCCGTGCGGTCACGCGTTCCGGCTCCAGCGCCTTCAGGCCGTATTCGCCGAAGTTCAGCGCGAAGCCGCCCTTCGAATTGCCGTGGATACGGCCTTTGAAGGCTTTGCGGAACCTGGTTCTCTTAGGCTGCATCATGGGTCTAGACTTTCACTAAGCTCGCGCGCCTTTAGACCGCTTCACGGCCGTGCTCGCGGTCGCGGGCATGATCGCGGTGATCGCGCTCGCGCGGCTCCCGCCGGGGACGATGGGTCGACGAATGGTCGGCGTCGGCCTGGCGCTTGTCCTGCGCCATCGGGTCGTGCTCGAGGATTTCGCCCTTGAAGATCCAGACCTTGATGCCGCAGGTGCCGTAGGCGGTATGCGCGGTCGCGACGCCGTAATCGACGTCAGCGCGCAAGGTGTGCAGCGGCACGCGCCCTTCGCGATACCATTCGAGGCGGGCGATTTCCGCGCCCCCAAGCCGGCCCGAGCAGTTGATGCGGATGCCCTCCGCGCCTAGCCGCATCGCCGACTGGACCGCGCGCTTCATCGCCCTGCGGAAGGCCACGCGGCGCTCGAGCTGCTGGGCGATTGAATTGGCCACCAGCGTCGCATCGATCTCGGGCTTGCGCACCTCGACGATGTTGATGGCGACTTCCGAGCTGGTCAGCTTCGCCACCTGCTTGCGCAGCTTGTCGATGTCGGCGCCCTTCTTGCCGATGACAACTCCAGGGCGGGCCGAGTGGATGTTGACGCGCGCCTTCTTGTGCGGACGCTCGATGACGATCTTCGAGATCGCGGCCTGCTTCAGGCCCTTCATCAGGACGTCGCGGATCTTCATGTCCTCGTGCAGGAGCTTGCCGTACTCGCTCTTGCTCGAGTACCAGCGCGAATCCCAGGTGCGGTTGACGCCGAGGCGCAGCCCGATCGGATTGATCTTCTGACCCATTGTGCCTCTCCGTTATGCCGCTTTGACGTCGTCGCCGACTTCGCGCACGACGATCGTGATGTTCGAGAACGGCTTTTCGATGCGCCCCGCCCGGCCACGAGCGCGCGGGCTGAAGCGCTTCATCACCATGTCCTTGCCGACCCACGCCTGGGCGACAACTAGATCGTCGACGTCGAGATCGTGGTTGTTCTCGGCGTTGGCGATCGCGGATTCGAGCGCCTTCCTGACCTCGGTCGAGATCCTCTTTCGCGAGAATTCGAGGTCGGCGAGCGCGGCCGAGACCTTCTTGCCGCGGATGAGCTGGGCGAGAAGGTTGAGCTTCTGCGGGCTGACGCGCAGCATGCGGACAGTCGCTTTGGCCTCGTTGTCGGCAAGGCGCCGCGGGTTGGCTTTCTGGGACATCTCGGTTACGCCCTCTTCGCCTTCTTGTCGGCGGAATGGCCGTGGAACGTGCGCGTCGGCGCGAATTCGCCGAACTTGTGGCCGATCATCTCCTCCGACACGAGCACGGGAATGTGCTTGTGGCCGTTGTAGACGCCGAAGGTCAGGCCGACGAACTGCGGCAGGATGGTCGAGCGCCGGCTCCAGATCTTGATGATGTCGGAGCGGCCCGTACCGCGCGCGGCGTCAGCCTTCCTGAGGAGATAGCCGTCGACGAACGGCCCTTTCCAAATCGAGCGCGTCATGGCTCAGCCTCTCTTCTTGCGCGCATGCCGCGATGCGACGATGAACTTGTCAGTGGCCTTGTTCGAGCGGGTCTTCTTGCCCTTGGTCGGCTTGCCCCAGGGGCTCACTGGATGACGGCCGCCCGACGTCTTGCCTTCGCCGCCGCCATGGGGATGATCGACCGGGTTCATGGTGACTCCGCGGTTGTGCGGCATGCGGCCGAGCCAGCGGCTACGGCCCGCCTTCCCGAGCGAGATGTTCATGTGATCGGGGTTCGACACCGCGCCAACGGTGGCGAAACATTGGCCGTGAACGAGGCGCTGTTCGCCGGAGCTCAGGCGCAAGGAGACATAGCCCTGATCGCGGGCCACGATCTGCGCGTAAGAGCCGGCGGAGCGGGCGATCACGCCGCCCTTGCCGATCTTCAGTTCGACGTTATGGACGAACGCGCCGACCGGGATGCTTGCGAGCGGCATGGCGTTGCCGGGCTTCATGTCGACCTGGACGCCGGCGACCACCTCGTCCCCGACGGCGAGGCGCTGGGGCGCGATGATGTAGGCCAGCTCGCCGTCGGCGTATTTGATTAGCGCGACAAAGCTGGTGCGGTTGGGGTCGTACTCCAGCCGCTCGACCTTGCCGGCGACGTCGAGCTTGCGGCGCTTGAAGTCGATGATGCGGTATGACTGCTTGTGGCCGCCGCCGCGGAAGCGCACGGTGACCCGGCCGGCGTTGTTGCGGCCGCCCTTCTCGGACTTGCCGACGGTCAGAGCCTTGACGGGCTTGCCCTTGTAGAGATCGCTGCGATCGACGAGGGCGAGCTGGCGAAGGCCCGGGGTAGTCGGCTTGTATGTCTTGAGAGCCATGGTCCTTCAGTCCTTAGAGGCCGCTGGTCACGTCGATGCGATAGCCGTCGGCAAGCGTGACGATCGCCTTCTTCATGTCCTGCTGGCGGCCGCGCACGCCGCGAAAGGCCTTGGCCTTGCCCTTGCGCAAGAGGGTGTTGACCGCGGTCACCTTCACGTCGAACAGCTTCTCGACCGCCGCCTTGATCTGCGGTTTCGTGGCGTTGCGCGCGACCTTGAAGACGAACTGGTTGCTTTCCGACGCAATGGTCGCCTTTTCCGTGATCACGGGGGCGATGATCGTTTCGTAATGGCGGGCGTCCTTGATCATTTGAACCGCGCCTCCAGCGCTTCGATCGCGGCCTTGGTCAGCACGAGCTTCTCGCGGCGCATGATGTCGTAGACGTTGGCGCCCTGGACCGGCAGAACGTCGATCTGCGGCAGGTTGCGCGCTGCGACGGCGAACTTCTCGTGCACCTCGGCGCCGTCGATGATGAGGGCGTTCTTCAGCGACGCCTTGGCGAACGTGTCGCGCAGCAATTTGGTCTTGCCCTCGGCGAGCTCGGCGCGCTCCCACACCACGAGCCCGCCGGCGCGGACCTTGGCGGAAAGGGCGTGGCGCAGCGCGAGCGCCCGCACTTTCTTCGGCAGGTCATGCTCATGGCTGCGCTGGACGGGACCCATGGCGCGGCCGCCGCCGCGGAACTGCGGCACGCGAGCCGAGCCGTGACGGGCGCCGCCGGTGCCCTTCTGCTTGTACATCTTCTTGCCGGTGCGATTGATGTCGGCGCGGCCGAGGGTCTTGTGGTCGCCGGCCTGGCGCTTGGCGAGCTGCCAGCGCACCATGCGCGCGATGAGATCGGCGCGCGGCTCGAGACCGAAGATCGCGTCGCTGAGCTCGAGCGAGCCTGCAGCCGATCCATCCATCGACGTCATGTCGAATTTCATCGGCGTCATTCTCCCTTCGGCGCTTCGGCGGGCGCGGCGGCGCCGGCCTCGGCGTGAACACGGAACTTGCCCGGAAGCGGCGCCTCCTTCGGAAGCGGCTTCTTCACCGCGTCGCGGACCGCAATCCACCCGCCGGCGTGACCGGGGACCGAACCCTCGACCAGGATGAGGCCGCGCTCGACGTCGGTCTGGACGACGCGCAGATTTTGCGTCGTCACCTTGTCAACGCCCATGTGGCCGGCCATTTTCTTGTTCTTCCAGGTCTTGCCGGGATCCTGCCGGCCGCCGGTCGATCCGTGCGAACGGTGCGAGATCGACACGCCGTGGGTCGCGCGTAAGCCCCGGAAGTTCCAGCGCTTCATCGGACCGGCGAATCCCTTGCCGATCGTCACCCCGGTGACGTCGACATATTGTCCGACGGTGAAATGATCGGCAGTGATCTCGGCCCCGACCGGAATCATCTTGTCCTCGGCGACGCGAAACTCAGCCAGCCGCAGCTTCGGCTCGACATGGGCGACCGCGAACCGCCCGCGCTCCGCCTTGGAGACGTTTTTGACCTTGGCCTTGCCGATGCCAAGCTGGAGCGCGGTATAGCCGTTCTTTTCCTGCGTGCGGTGCGCGACGACCTGGCAGCCCTCGACCTGGAGGACCGTGACCGGCACATGATCGCCCGCGTCGGTGAAGACCCGGGACATGCCCAGCTTCTTTGCGATGATGCCTGAACGCATTGGCGTTTATCCTTCGTGAGCGCTCTTAACGGTGGACCGAAGAGGCGCCCGGCAAATCCTCAAAGCTTGATTTCGACGTCGACGCCGGCGGCGAGATCGAGCTTCATCAGGGCGTCGACCGTCTGCGGCGTCGGATCGACGATGTCGAGAACGCGCTTGTGCGTGCGAATCTCGAACTGCTCGCGCGATTTCTTGTCGACATGCGGCGATCGGTTCACGGTGAATTTTTCGATCCGCGTCGGCAGCGGAATGGGTCCGCGAACCCTGGCGCCGGTGCGCTTGGCCGTGGACACGATCTCCTTCGTCGAAGCGTCGAGCACCCGGTGATCGAACGCCTTGAGACGGATTCGGATGTTTTGCGTGTTCATGTGTCAAATCCCTGCCGGCGCGGACGGGGCGATTGGCCGCCCCGCCCATTTTTGCTGGTCGCAGAAGCCTCACTCGGTGATCGAAACGACGACCCCCGAGCCGACCGTGCGGCCGCCCTCGCGAATGGCGAAGCGCAGCTTCTCCTCCATCGCGATCGGAACGATCAGCGCGACGTCGATCGTCACGTTGTCGCCGGGCATCACCATTTCGGTGCCCTGCGGCAACTGGACGATGCCGGTCACATCGGTCGTGCGGAAGTAGAACTGCGGACGGTAGTTGGTGAAGAACGGCGTGTGGCGGCCGCCCTCCTCCTTGGTGAGGATGTAGGCCTCGGCCTTGAACTTGGTGTGCGGCTTGACCGAGCCTGGCTTGCAGAGAACCTGGCCGCGCTCCACCTCCTCGCGCTTCGTGCCGCGCAGGAGGCAGCCGACATTGTCGCCCGCCTCGCCCTGATCGAGAAGCTTGCGGAACATTTCGACGCCGGTGACGGTGGTCTTGGCGGTCGGGCGCAGGCCGACGATCTCGACTTCCTCGCCGACCTTGATCACGCCGCGCTCGATGCGGCCGGTGACGACGGTGCCGCGTCCCGAGATCGAGAACACGTCTTCGACCGGCATCAGAAAGGGCTGATCCTTCGGCCGTTCCGGCTGTGGGATGTAATCGTCCACCGCGTCCATCAGCTTGAGGATCGAATCGTGTCCCATCTCGGGCGACTTGCCCTCGAGCGCCAGGAGCGCCGAGCCCTTGACGATCGGAATGTCGTCGCCGGGAAACTCGTAGCGGGAGAGAAGCTCGCGCACCTCGAGCTCGACGAGCTCGAGAAGCTCGGGGTCGTCGACCATGTCGACCTTGTTCAGGTATACGACGAGAGCCGGAACGCCGACCTGGCGGGCGAGCAGGATATGCTCGCGCGTCTGCGGCATGGGCCCGTCGGCCGCCGAGACGACGAGGATCGCCCCGTCCATCTGCGCCGCGCCGGTGATCATGTTCTTCACATAGTCCGCGTGGCCAGGGCAGTCGACATGCGCGTAGTGGCGCTTCTTCGTCTGGTACTCGACATGGGCGGTCGAGATCGTGATGCCCCGGGCCTTCTCTTCCGGCGCCTTGTCGATCTGGTCGTAGGCGACGAACGTCGCTCCGCCCGTTTCCGCGAGCACCTTGGTGATCGCAGCCGTCAACGTCGTCTTGCCGTGGTCGACGTGGCCGATCGTGCCGATGTTGCAATGCGGCTTGGTACGCGCAAATTTTTCCTTGGCCATAGCGAACTCCTTCTAGTGGCCCTTCTTCTTCGACGCGGCGACGCGCCCCTACTTGAACTTGTCGATGATCTCGGCGGCGATATTCGCCGGGACCTGCTCGTAGTGATCGAACTGCATCGTAAAGTTGGCGCGGCCCTGGGTGCCCGAGCGCAACTGGTTGACGTAGCCGAACATGTTTGACAGCGGCACCATCGCGTTGATGACGACGGCGTTGGCGCGCATGTCCTGACCCAAAACGTGACCGCGCCGGGACAAAAGATCGCCCATCACGAAGCCGGTGTGCTCCTCGGGCGTGACGACTTCCACCTTCATGATCGGCTCGAGCAGGACCGACCCGCCCTTCTGCAAACCTTCCCGGAATGCGGCGCGAGCGGCGATCTCGAAGGCGAGCGCCGACGAGTTCGACGTCGTGATAGGCGCCGTCGATGAGCGTCGCCTTGACGTCGACCACGGGAAAGCCCGCCAGGACGCCGGAGCCGAGCACGCTGTTGACGCCCTTTTCGACGCCCGGGATATATTCTTTCGGCACCGCGCCGCCGACGACCTTCGATTCGAACGAGGAGCCCGCGCCGGGCTCGGCCGGCTCGAACACGAGCTTCACCCTGGCGAACTGGCCCGAGCCGCCCGACTGCTTCTTGTGGGTGTAGTCGATGTCGGTCTTCCTGGTCAGCTTCTCGCGATAGGCGACCTGCGGCGCGCCGATATTGGCGTCGACCTTGTAGGTGCGCTTCAGAATGTCGACCTTGATGTCGAGATGCAGTTCGCCCATGCCCTTGAGGATGGTCTGGCCGGACTCGGGATCCGTCGAGACGCGGAATGACGGATCCTCGGCCGCGAGCTTCGAGAGAGCCACGCCGAGCTTCTCCTGGTCGGCCTTCGACTTCGGCTCGATCGCGATCTCGATGACCGGCTCGGGGAACTCCATCTTCTCGAGGATGACCGGCTTTTGCATGTCGCAGAGCGTGTCGCCGGTCCGCGTGTCCTTAAGTCCCGCGAGCGCGACGATGTCGCCCGCATAAGCCTCTTTGATGTCTTCGCGATTGTTGGCGTGCATGAGCAGCATGCGGCCGACGCGTTCTCTCTTGTCCTTGGTCGAATTGAGCACGGTCGTGCCCGACTCGATCTTGCCTGAATAGACGCGGCAGAAGGTGATCGTGCCGACGAACGGGTCGTCCATGATCTTGAAGCCGAGCATGGAGAAAGGCTCGGAATCGCTCGGCATGCGAATGACTTCCGCGCCGGTGTTGATGTCGTGGCCCTTGATGCCGCCGCGATCGACCGGCGAAGGCAGATAGTCGACGACCGCGTCGAGTAGCGGCTGCACGCCCTTGTTCTTGAACGCCGAGCCGCAGAGCACCGGCACGAAGGTGATCTGCTTGACCGCCTTGCGGATGCAGCGCTTGAGCGTGTCGATGTCCAGCTCGCGGCCGTCGAGATAGGCGGTCATGACGTCGTCGTCGAGTTCGACCGCAGCCTCGATCAGCGCGTGGCGATATTCCTCCGCCTGCGCCTTGAGTGCGGCCGGAATCTCTTCGTCGTGATATTTCGCCCCGAGTCCTTCTTCCTCCCAGACGACGGCCTTCATGCGCAGAAGGTCGATCACGCCCTTGAAGTTCGACTCGGAGCCGATCGGCAGCTGGATGCAGATCGGCCGGCCGCCGACCTTGGTGTTGATCTCCTCGACACAACGGAAGAAGTCGGCGCCGATCTTGTCCATCTTGTTGACGAACACGATGCGCGGCACGCCGTATTTGTCGGCCTGGCGCCAGACGGTTTCCGTCTGCGGCTCGACGCCCTGGTTGCCGTCGAGGACGCAGACCGCGCCGTCGAGCACGCGCAGGGACCGCTCGACCTCGATGGTGAAGTCGACGTGGCCGGGCGTATCGATGATGTTGAGACGCTTGTCGTGCCAGAAGGTGGTGGTCGCGGCGGAGGTGATCGTGATGCCGCGCTCCTGCTCCTGCTCCATCCAGTCCATCGTCGCGGCGCCGTCGTGGACTTCGCCGATCTTATGGGACTTGCCGGAATAGTAAAGGATGCGCTCGGTCGTCGTCGTCTTTCCGGCGTCGATGTGAGCCATGATGCCGAAATTTCGGTAGTCTTCGATAGCGTGGCGGCGCGCCATGATCTGATCCCGATTGCCTAGCGAACCGCCGCTTACCAGCGGTAGTGCGCGAAGGCGCGGTTTGCTTCCGCCATGCGATGCGTGTCTTCGCGCTTCTTGACCGCGGCGCCGCGGTTGTTGGAGGCGTCGAGGAGCTCGGCGGAGAGCCGGTCCACCATGGTTTTGTCGTTGCGGTCGCGCGCGGCGCTAATGATCCAGCGGATCGCGAGCGCCTGCCGGCGATCGGTGCGCACTTCCGACGGCACCTGATAGGTTGCGCCGCCGACCCGGCGCGAGCGCACCTCGACCGACGGCGCGACGTTCTCGAGCGCCTGCTTGAACACGGCGAGCGGATCGGTCTTCGCTTTGGCCTCAACGCTCTCCAGCGCGCCGTAGACGATCGCCTCGGCGACCGACTTCTTGCCTTCGTACATGATGGTGTTCATGAACTTCGCCACCACCACGTCGCCGTATTTGGCGTCCGGGATGATGTCGCGTTTCTCAGCGCTATGCCGGCGGGACATGGCCTAACTCTCTAGTTTGCGTCATGGCCGGACTCGATCCGGCCATCTGGTTGATCCTCTTGGCGATCCCCGGATCTCGCTTTCGCTCGTCCGGGGATGACCCTCGCTCTGCTCGGGTCACTTGGGCCGCTTGGCGCCGTACTTCGAACGGCGCTGCTTGCGGTCCTTGACGCCCTGCGTGTCGAGCACGCCGCGCAGGATGTGGTAGCGCACGCCGGGCAGGTCCTTGACGCGGCCGCCGCGGATCATGACGACCGAGTGCTCCTGAAGGTTGTGGCCTTCACCCGGGATGTAGCCGATGACCTCGAAGCCGTTGGTCAGCCGCACCTTGGCGACCTTGCGCAGCGCCGAGTTCGGCTTCTTCGGCGTCGTCGTATAGACGCGCGTGCAGACGCCGCGCTTCTGCGGGCTCGCCTGCAGATGGCGGGCCTTTTCGCGGTAGGTCTTCGGTTGCCGGGGCTTCCGGATCAACTGGCTAATCGTCGGCATGTCGGCCCTAACTTCCCGTTCCTTCATCGCCCGGCGGCAAAGCCGGACCAAAAAATCCATATGCCCATCGGCGCACGCCGCGGTGAAGCTGCGCGCGAAACCAACAGCGCCCGTGAAACCCCGCTTAAGGGTTTGGGCGCCGCCTAAAGCAGAGGATCACGGGTGTTTCCCCGCGATCGTGCGAAACAGAACCGGCCCTTCAAAGGGCCGGATATTGGCTCGTCGATGAGATCGTCAGCGTTTAGAGCCGTTGGGTACCAGACGCGTCGCCCGATACATCAAGCTCTACGACCTGCCGAAAGCGCGCGGAACATATTCGCGAGATTCGGGCGCGTCAACCCCTTTTGCGCGACGATAAACGGGGTGGGCGGAAAAATCTTGCCGGCCCCGATCGCCGAGAATCCGGTGAGTGCGCTCCGGGAGCGGTTGGGACAGCGAGACAACCACTATTTGAACCGATCGCGGATCGCTAGGCCTTGAGCCGTTGCGCCGGATAATACGCCGACCGTAGCTCATTCGAGGGTCGCGTGCGCCCAGTGTGACGCGCGTCACAGACAACGCAGCGATTTGCGGCTTAGAATTTGCGGAGCGGTTTCGGCTTGCGCTTTGCCTTCTCAAAGCAGGTCGGGGGCTTCCAACAGCAGGTTAGGGGGGTTGAATGCCCGGCAAATGGCAATCGATCGCGCTTCCACCCAGCGTTCCCTCGGGCGGGTTCAGCGCGGAGACCATGCTGCTGCTGACCGACGGCACGCTGCTGGTGCATAACGCCTATCAGGCAGAGTGGTTGCGGTTCATCCCTGACCCACAACAAGGCTACGTTGGCGGGACGTGGGGGCCGGTCTCCACCATGTCCGTGCCGCGTGGGTTCTTCGCGTCCGGCGTGTTGCGCAATGGGCAGGTGTTCGTATGCGGCGGCGAGGTTTCGGGCGCGAACAGCGATATCTCGTCCGGCGAGGTCTTCGATCCGACTGCCGACGCTGCCACCGCATGGACGCTGATGGCCGGCACAAACACGCCTCCCGCGTACATCCAGGGCGACGTGCCGGCTTCGGTGTTGGCGGATGGCCGCGTAGTCATGGGCGCCATCACCGACAATCAAACCGCGGTGTGGGACCCGGCGAACAGCAGCTGGGTCGCCGCCGGCACTGCCTTCGGCGCCCAAGCCAACACAAAGACCGGCGATTGCAACGAGGAGACCTGGACGCTCCTGCCGGACGGCAGCGTGCTGACAGTCAACACCAAGGTGCCGTCTGCCGGCCCGTGGAGCAACACGCCGACTTCGGCCGAGCGCTATCTTCCGTTGACTGACGTCTGGCAGCAAACGAACCCCCTGCCGGATGTGCTGACGTTGACGACGGTGTCGGACAACAGCGTCAATCCGCCGATCGTAAACGCCGGCGTTTTTGAAATCGGCCCAGCGATTCTGCTTCCGAGCAACGGCAAAGTGATCGCCTTCGGCGCCACCGGTCACACCGCTATCTACGATCCTGCAACGGGCAACTGGACAGTCGGACCGGATTTTCCCGCCGATCCGGGCGATCCATCCAACAACAACCTGGTTCTGTCGCCCACCGGACTGCTGACGTTGAGCGATGCGCCGGCCTGTCTGCAACCGAATGGCCGCGTGCTGGTGGTGGCAGGCACGCTATACCTGTATCCAACGGGTCCCGCCGATTTCTTCTCCAAGAACTCGCAATATTTCGAATATGATCCGGCCGCCCCGATCGCCACCAGCCTCACCAAGCTTGCCACCCAGCCGCCCAGCGGGGCCACCAGCCAGGATACCTGGACCGCGCGCTTTCTGGTGTTGCCGACCGGGCAGATCATGCTGAGCACCCAACAGGCGCAGGTCTACATCTATACCCCCGATCCCGCCGAAGGCAGCTATCAGGCGGCCTGGCAGCCCAGCATCGTCAGTTTCCCCAGCACGCTGATCGTGGGCCACAGCTATCTTCTGACCGGTCAGGGGCTGAACGGTCTGTCCCAAGCCAACAGTTATGGCGACGACGCCCAGATGGCCACCAACTACCCGATCGTGCAGATCACGGACACGGTGAGCAATGCGGTCTATTATCTGCAGACGCAGGACTTCTCGACCCTGGGCGTCGCCACCACCGGCAATCAGACATGCAGCGTAACCGTGCCGAGCGGCACGCCCACGGGCTCGTATTCGCTTGTGGTCATCGCGAACGGCATCCCCTCGGCGTCGCAGAGTGTCGAGATCGGCACTCAGGATATCTCTTTCATGATGGAGGAGACGACCTATGGCGGCGGCCAAGTCCAGGCGCAGATCAATCTCTCCGGCACGCCAGCGGTGTTCCCGCTGGTGCTGTACGTGCAGGCGGAGGGCTTCACGCTCGCCCAGTGCGGCATCACCGGCGCCGCGAGCCTCGCCGCGCCCACGCGTCAGCCCACCGTCAGCAGCCCTGATCCGCGCATCGTCTTCTCTTACGCCGGCAATACGGCGGTGGAAGACCTGGCCAATTCCGGGCCGCAGCGCGTGCAGTATCCGTTCCAGGTCTCGTTTCAGGATGCGACCATTTTCACCGACCCTACTTACTTCCCTACGGGCGTGAAGTCCGCCACGCTTACCATCGGCGCGAGCTTTACCCCGCCGAGCGGGCCTGCGCTGACTACGCAGGGGACGATCACGCTGACTCAGACGCCGAACCCGTTCATCCTCCACAACGATCCGAGCGTGGAGGCGAACTGGTTTCTCAGCCAGGATTTGCGCGTCTTCCAGGTCACCGCTGGGACCACCTACCTCGGCACTCCAGTGCCCAATACGGGCAACGCGATCAATGACGCAACCAACTACGTCACGAAGCTGATCCAGAACTTCAACGGCGACAGGGCGGCCGCCGACACGCTGTTCAATTCGCTGTCCGAAGACGAGGGCGACACTTCTCAGCTCGACTCTTGCCCCGACGGACAGCGGCGGCACGCCAGTCTTCAACATCGCGCTCGCCCGCATCCGCACTCAGGATGTCGCGCCTGCCAACGATGTGCGCGTATTCTTCCGGATGTGGGCGGCGCAGCAGACCAACGCGATCTACGACCCCAACACCACCTACGCCAGCCGCCCGAACGGCACGGAAAAAATTCCTGTTCTTGGTGTGCAGAACGATCAGATCATCACCATTCCCTTCTTCGCTACCCCGCGCATCGACACGAGCACGGCGAGCATGGCGACTCAGACAGACTCGCCGAACGTGCAGCCGTCCATCGCGCCCGACCCGCTGGGCGCGGAGGTGCACACGTTCTTCGGCTGCTGGCTGGACATCAACCAGACGGGTTCAAACGCTCTGCTGTTCCCTTCACTGGTGCTGGGCGACGCCGCTGGACCGTTCAACACCGAAGGCCCGCTGCTTGCCATCCAATCCTTCGCTGCCAGCGATCATCAATGCCTGATTGCCGAAATTTCCTACGACATTGATCCGGTGCCGATCGGCTCGGATCCCTCAAACACCGACAAACTCGCGCAACGCAATCTTTCCTTCGTCAATGTGCCCAATCCCGGCCGGACGCAGTCCCGCATCGCGCCGCAGACCTTCGAGATGCGTCCGTCGCCGGCGGTCTTGCTCGCCGACAACAAGCCCGACGAGCTGCGATTCGACTTCTCCAGCCTGCCGCATGGCTGCCACGCGTCGGTTTATTTGCCGGCAGCGGACAGCGCGATCATTCTGGATTGGGCGACGCGACTTTACACTACGCACCGGCTGACCGCGACAGATGCGCACACCATACGGATGCCCGCGAGCGGGACTGGCTTCATGCCGATTCCACAGGGCGGCGCGATCAACTTTGCCGGCCTGCTGACGGTGGATTTCCCTGCCACGGTGAAGAGGGGCCAGACGTTCCAGATTGTTGTCAGCCAAATCACCAGCACCGACGGACCGGTGTATCCGGTTAATAAGGTGGCGGGAACTCGGGCGCGCAGCCAGGCGGTTGCGGAAAGGCGTCCGTGGCGGCGCGTGCTAGGGCAGTTCCGGCTGACTGTCCCGGTGCTAACCAAGCACGACATCCTGCCCGACGCGGAGCGGCTGCTGTCCATCCTGCTATGGACATTCGGCGCGATCCCGGACAAGAGCCGCTGGCATCCGATCTTCGTGCGCTACCTCGATCAGTTGAAAGGTCGCCTAACCTTCCTCGGCGGCGACCCGACGAAGATTAACCCCTCGCCGACCGGCGTGTGGCAAATCCCGTATCAGCCTGGCCATGGTCGCGGGGGCGGGGGTGGGCGCCATGACCATTGGCGTGGGCGGGAACGGGTCCACGGGAAGGTGGAAGCGTTGGCCTACGACCGCTTCGGCGACTTCGAGGGTTTCGTGCTCGAGACCTTGCACGGCCATCGCCGCTTCTTCGCCAGCCGCGAGCGCCGCATCGAGGAACTCGCCCGTCGCGCATGCGAGGAGAGGCTGACAACCGAGGTAATCGCCGCAGACGATGGACGGGAGCTTCTGTCAATGTTGCTTCATTAACTGCGGTGAAATATCTGCGGGGCGGCGTCTTGCATTTATGGTGGCTTCTCGGACGCTCCCAGCTGCGGGCCTGTGTTCCTTGCTGAAGAAGGACAACGAGACGGACGGAGCGATCGTCGGAATCGCAGCGAGGCTTTGCTGACGGAGCCGCTGTCGCAATGCTCTCGATGAAAGCCACCGGATCCGTTCAAGTCGTTCTTGGCTCGGATTACACAGCCGGATCTCTCTCTTGAACGCCCCCGCCCTTGAGGTATGCACCACCCGCATCGATTGCTAGGATGTGCGCGCGTGATAGCCCAACCTCCGCAGGAACCGATGACACCCGCTTGCTGGCCTTGGCGCCGCACCTTATCCCTGGCTGTGTTCGTGGCAGCGCCGACCATCGTTGTGCTGACGCCGGCGATCAGTCAGCCCCACGATGATGGGCGCATGTGCGTTTCTGTCAAAGAGCGCGCCGGGCGCGAGTTTGGCTGCTTCATGACGGCGAGCGAGGAGTTGGGCCGGCTGGGCGCGACGCCAATCTTCTGGCATCTCGATACCTATGCAAGCCTCACCGAAGCCGAGAAAGCGAAAGGGCCACGCGGAATTGTTGTCGAGTCTCTCGGCAAGTTCTGGCTATTTACAATCGCTGAATCCGGGTGGCGTCCTCCGGGCGGCGACCGTGTGGCGGAGATCGGGCCGTTGCCGATCAACCCCGATACCCCTTACACCGCGATGTATTTGGAGGAGGTCTTTCAGCCGGGTACGAAGTCGAAGGTTCATCGGCATTCGGGGCCGGAGGCCTGGTATACGCTAAGTGGAGAGACGTGCTTGGAGACGCCCGACCGCGTGATGACCGGTCACGCTGGCGGACCTCATGTCGTAGTGCCCGGCGGCACGCCTATCGAGCTGACCGCCATTGGCACGGACGTGCTACGAGCGGCAGTGCTCATACTCCGCGACACCTCACCACCTCCGACGAGCCAGCCACCAGAGTGGAAGCCGAAGGGTCTGTGTCAGCAATGAGCTGAATTCGGCTTCTGCCCAACCCAGAATAGTGCGAACGTCGACAACGGCAACACAGACATATGTGTCGTGACTGCGTCCGGATGCGGACTTAGAAATTCCGAGCCCTGGCTCGGCCTACTTATCCACGAACGCCTTCTCGATCACATAATCCCCCGGCTCTCCGTGATTGCCTTCCTCGAAGCCGCGGGCGTCGAGGATGGCGCGGAGGTCGGCGAGCATCGCGGGGCTGCCGCAGAGCATGAAGCGGTCGTGGGCGGCGTCGATCGGCGGCAGGCCGAGCGTCCTGGTCAGCGTGTCGGTCGTCAGCGCGAGCGAGAGGCGGCCCTGGTTGCGGAAGGGCTCGCGGGTCACTGTCGGGTAGTAGATCATCTTCTCGCGCACGATGTCGCCAACGAGCTCGTCGTTCGGCAGGTCGTTGGCAAGATAGTCGCTGTAGGCGAGGTCCTTGATCCATCGCACCCCGTGGGCGACGACGATGCGCTCGAACTTGTCGTAAGCCTCCGGGTCCTTGACGATGCTTAAGAAAGGCGCGAGGCCGGTGCCCGTGCCAAGCAGGAAGAGCGTCCGGCCGGGCTTGAGATTGTCGACGATCAGCGTGCCGGTGGGTTTCCGGCCGATCAACACCTCGTCGCCTTCCTTCAGGTGCTGCAGGCGCGAGGTCAGCGGCCCGTCCGGAACCTTGATCGAGAAGAATTCGAGCTCGCCCTCGTAATGCGCGCTCGCCAGCGAATAGGCACGCAGCAGCGGGCGCCCGTCGCGCTCGAGGCCCATCATCACGAACTGGCCGCTCCTGAAGCGGAACGC
This sequence comes from uncultured Alphaproteobacteria bacterium, assembly GCA_963721905.1. Classification (GTDB taxonomy): domain Bacteria; phylum Pseudomonadota; class Alphaproteobacteria; order Rhizobiales; family Beijerinckiaceae; genus Roseiarcus. The sequence continues at coordinate 15,692 of CAVRMF010000018.1, read as the reverse complement.
CGGCGCGCGGGTGGTGCGGAAACTGAACAGGCGGTCGGTCCAGTGGCGGACGCTCAGCACGCGCTCCTGACGATATGCGCTCATGGGACCCGGGCTCCGGTTTCGCGGGGCGGCCCCTTATCATGCCGAGCCGCGATCGCCAATGAGTCATTACGCAGCAGGACCGCGCTTTGCCGTAGCATCCGACTTCAGGGTGTTGTTTGTGGCCGGCCGCTGCGCCTATTTCGGCCTCAGACTGAGGAGATAGGCCACGACGCCGTCGACTTGCGGCGCAGGCAGCAAAAATGCGGGCATCGCGCTCGTTCGGCGCGCCTCTCCATGCGGCTCGGACAGGAATTTCCGCAACGTTTCCTCGGTGACGTCGGGCCGCGCGGCAATCTCGGCAAAGCCCAGGGCGGGCGGGTTCAGGACCGGCGCGCGGGTCTGATCCGCGGAGACGACATGGCAGCGGGCGCAGACTTCGAGCGCCAGCCTGCGGCCGGCGGCGACAGTCCCCGCCTCCTGTCCGTGCGCGGCGAAGTTCCCCGCAAAAATAAGCGCAAGGGCCAGCGCGGCGAGATGCGGTTTTATCGTGGCGTTCATGCCATCCTCGAATTGCGGAACCTCGAGCCGGCCTTATAGAGCTTCTGGCCCTCCTGAAAGTCGCGGCGGCGGCGTCCTCTTCCCGCTCATGCGCCCGCCAACAATTCCTTGCAGAAATTCAGAACCTCAATTACCGTGTGACCGCTGTCTCCTCTCCCGGCGGGCGCCGTTCGCGGCTACGGGAGCGGAGAGGGCGGCGGAAATTTTTCTCGCCTTGATCAGCGGTAACCCGTTGAAAACACTTTGTTCGAAGGAGCAAGAGAAAGGAAAAGAGGGTCCAAAGAAAGGATAAAGGAAAGCAAAACCGCGCTCTCACGGACGTTTGACAGCCTGTCCGCGTCCCGGAAAGGATTTCCGGCGTTGCCGTCCGGCGCCGCTCGGACTAGTGACATTACCCGCATCGACCACCCGAGGTTTCCCCGTGTCCGCTTCCCGTCAGCCTACGATCTTCATCCCCCATGGCGGGGGACCCTGTTTCTGGATCGACTTTCCGCCGCCCTTCGGCCCGCACGCCTGGGACAAGCTCAAGGATTATCTCTCCGGCCTCGTCGCCTCTCTGCCGGAGCGGCCGAAGGCCTTTCTGGTTGTCACCGCCCATTGGGAAGCGGCGCAGCCGACCGTCAGCGTCAACGCGAAGCCCGGCATGCTCTACGACTATTACGGCTTTCCCGAGCACACCTATAAGCTCAGCTATCCCGCGCCCGGCGCGCCGGAACTCGGCGCCGAGGTCAAGCGCCTGATCGAGGCGGCTGGCCTGCCTGTCGAGACCGACGGCGAGCGCGGCTTCGACCACGGGGTCTTCGTGCCGTTCCTCATCGTCGACCCCAAAGCTCAAATCCCGGTCGTCATGCTGTCGCTGCGCAAGGATCTCGATCCGGCGTTCCACATCAAGCTCGGCAAGGCGCTGGCGCCGCTGCGCGACCAGGGCGTCGCCATCGTCGGCAGCGGCATGAGCTTCCACGATCTCCGCCATTTCCAGGACGGCGACGGCGCGGCTTCGGCTACCTTCGACGCGTGGCTCGACGAAACGGCGAAAGCGCCGCCCCCGGAGCGTGATGCGCGCCTTACCGCGTGGGACAAGGCCCCCGCCGCGCGCGCCTGTCATCCGCGCGAGGAGCATCTCCTGCCGCTGATGGTGGTCGTCGGCGCCGCGGGTGAGAGCCAGGGCAAGCACGAGTTTCGCGACGTGATCGGCGGCAAGGCGATCTCCGGCTTCCGGTTCGGATGATCGGGCGCCTAGAGCTTGAGCTCGGCCGGGAAGCCCGGGGCGCGCAGGTCGGTGTGCAGCGCGTCCTCGAGCAGTTTCACCACCTGGGTCGACCAGGCCCCGCCGCCGTAAGTCTCGCGCGCGCGGATGAAGGTCTGCGCCGTGATCGCGGCAAGATCGAGCGGCACGCCGAACTCGCGCCCGAGCTTCATCGCGAAGCCCAGGTCCTTGCAGGCGAGCTCCATGGTGAAATTGATGTTGTAGGAGCCGTTGAGCACGAGCTGCGTTTCGGTCTCGTGCACGAAGCTGTTGCCCGAGCTCGCCTTGATGACGTGATAGGCCTGTGCGAGATCGAGCCCGCCGCGCTTGGCGAGCATCAGCGCTTCGCCCGCTGCGACCAGATGGACGAAGGCGAGCATGTTGGTGATGACCTTGATCACCGACGCCGAGCCGAGGGGGCCAACGTGAAAGATCGGCCGGCCCATCGCCTCGAGCGCCGGGCGATGCTGCTCGAACACAGATGCCTCGCCGCCGACGATGACGGCGATCTCGCCCGCCGCGGCCTTGTGGACCCCGCCCGTGACCGGCGCCTCGAGAGTGAACACACCTTTCTCCGCCGCGATCGCCGCGAGGCGCTGGATCGTGTCGGAATCGTTGGTGCTCATCTCGATCCAGGTCGAGCCGGGCGCAAGACCCATGAGGACGCCGTCGGCGCCGTTCAGCACCCGCTCGGAGACGGCAGGGGACGGCAGGCAGGTGACGACGGCATCGACGCTACCGGCCAACGCGCGAGGGGACTGGGCCCAGAGCGCGCCTTGAGCCAGCAGCGCCTTCGCGACCCTGGGGTCGGCGTCATGGACGTGAAGTTCGAAGCCGGCACGCCTGAGGCTCGCCGCGAGCGCCGCGCCGAGATTGCCAAGTCCGATGAAACCGTATCGTCTCGTCATTCACGTCTCCCTTCTGAAATACATTTACATTGAGTATAATAGGCGATCCCCGGCGGCGGATAAGTCTAGATGGTAACAGTTTGACGATGCCCCGCGCGTCCTCTGGCCTTGAAACCTCGCTTGCGCTAAGTATCTTGTCGGGGACGGCCGCCTAAAGGGACGTGAACTGGGCCGCTTGCTTCGGGGAGCCCACGACGGTGGAAACGATAGCGGCTTTGGCGGCCAAGAAGCTTGGCAAGTTTCTGGCGCACGACTTCCTCGATATCTTTGGCTCCGCCCATAACGAAGGCGCGGAGCGCCTGGGCGCGCTCGCGCGCAGCACCATCGAGTGTATCGCCCGCAGCGATGCGCTCTACCACAACTTCGAACATACGATGCTTGTGACGATCGTCGGGCGCGATATCTTGCGAGGGCGGACGCTTTCGCATCGAATTGAACCTGGCGATTACACCAACCTCATCTGCGCCTGCCTACTGCACGACATCGGCTTTGTACGCGGAATCCTGAGCGGAGACACTCCGACCGAGTTTGTGGTCGACCATACCGGAAAGACGGTTACGCTGCCGCGCGGCGCGTCCGACGCCTCTCTGGCGCCCTATCACGTCGACCGCTCGAAGATGTTCGTTTACGAGCGGCTTTGGAATGCCACCAACGTCGACGCGGCGCGCGTCGCCGATGCGATCGAGCTGACCCGGTTTCCGCCCCTGGTCGAAGAGCGCGAGAACGCGGGACTTGAAGCCAGGCTCGTTCTCGCCGCCGACCTGATCGGACAGCTCGGGGACCCGCTCTACCCGAAAAAAGCCAAGGCGCTTTTTTGTGAATTCGACGAGCTTGGCAGCAACCGGCAGTACGGATACGAGACGCCGGCAGACCTTGTGGACAAATACCCGACATTCTTTTCTGAACGGGTTTCCGCGCATATCGAAGAAGGCGTCAAATATCTGTCGCTCACGGCCTCGGGCCGGCAATGGGTCGCCAACCTCCACAACCACGTCTACTGCGCCGCGAACGGCAACTGGATGATGGGCCCTCAGCACTGAGGCCCCGAGAGAGCCGTCAATCCGGCGCTTGGACCGGGCCGAACCTCGGCACGAGATGGAGCGCAGTCCCCTCCCACGGATGGGCGGCCGCGACCTCTTCGTCAAGCTCGACTCCGAGCCCCGGCTCCTCAGGTGGAATGACATAGCCCTCCTCCCAGCGGATCGGCTTTTTCAGGAGCCTCGCCTGGAAGCCGTCCCAACGCTCGATGCTCTCCAGAATGAGGAAATTCGGGCTGCAGGCCGCAAGCTGGATGTTGGCTGCGCCAACGATCGGCCCGCAATAAAGGTGAGGCGCGATCTGGGCGTAATGGGCCTCCGCCATCGCGGCGATCTTTTTGGCTTCGAGCAGACCCCCGACCCGACCCAAATTCATTTGCAGGATCGAGGCCGCGCCGGTCTCGAGCACGCGCGCGAATTCGTATTTCGTCGTCAGGCGTTCGCCGGTCGCGATCGGCATGCGGCATTGCGCGGCGACCCTGGCCATTTCCTCCGGCGCCTCGGGCGGCGTCGGCTCCTCAAACCACAGCGGCTCGTAAGGCTCGATCCGGCGCGCCAGACGAAGCGCGCCAGAGACGGTGAACTGGCCGTGCGTGCCGAACAGGAGGTCGCATTTCGTGCCCAGAGCCTCGCGCAACGTCTTGCAGAAGGCCTCGCTGAGCGCGAGGCGCTCGAGGCTCGGCTGGCGGGGATCGAAGGTCGAGTACGGTCCGGCGGGATCGAACTTCACCGCGGTGAACCCTTGAGCGACGTATTTGAGCGCGCGTTCCGCCGCGGCGTGGGGGACCGAATAGACCGGGCTGTCAGAATAGGCGTGCGTGCCTGGCTCGTCCGGATAGAGATAGGTGTAGCTCCGCAGTCGCTCGTGGACCTTGCCCCCAAGGAGCTCATAGACCGGCTTGCCAACCGCCTTGCCTATGATGTCCCAAAGGGCCATCTCGATCCCCGAGAGAACGCCCATCAACGAGACGTCGGGCCGGAGCGTATAGCCGCGCCCGTAAACGTTGCGCCAGAGGGCCTCGATCCGGAACGGATCCGCGCCCATGACGTGGCGCTCGAACACGTCCTCGATCATCGCCACGATGGCTTTCGGCGCGAAGCTCGCCGCATAGACCTCGCCGACGCCCTCGATGCCGCAAGCGGTCCTGAGTTTGAGGAACAGGAAATAGCGCCCGCCAAATGCGGGCGGCGGGTTGCCGACGACGAAGGTTTTGAGTTCGGCGATTTTCATGATGCGGCGTCGCCTCTCAAAACACGATCACGTTGCGCAGCGCCGCGCCCGAGCGCGATGAGGCGACTGCCTCGTTGATCTTGTCCAACGGATACCGCCCGGTGATGAGCTCGTCGAGCTTGAGGCGTCCCTCCCGGTAGAGCGCGACAATCCTTGGCACATCGATCACCGGGCGGGCAGAGCCCATCTTGGAGCCCAAAATCCTCTGTCCGTCCGCCGCAAGCGAGCCGGGATCGATGGTCGCCATGACGCCCGAAGGCGGCATTCCGACGAGGACGGTCGCGCCGTTGCGCTTCATCAGCGTTACGCCCTGTTCGGCCGCGCCCTTTACCCCGACGGTCACAAAGACCCAATCCGCCTTCCGCCCCCCGGTGAGCTCGGCGACACGCGAGGCCACGTCCTCGCCCCTGCCGTTGATCGTGTGCGTGGCACCGAACGAGCGCGCGGCGGCGAGCTTGCCAGGTTCGACGTCGACGGCCATGATCGGCGAGCACCCCGCCAGCCGTGCGCCCTGGATCGAATTGAGGCCGACGCCGCCGCAGCCGATGATGACGGCGCTCGAGCCCGCTTTGACATTGGCGGTGTTGACGACCGCGCCCAACCCCGTCAGCACGCCGCAGGCGATGAGCGCGGCGCTGTCGAGCTTCACGTCCTTGGGTATCGCCACCGCCTGGGAGGCGTCGACGACGATCCGCTCGGCGAAGGCGCCGGTGCGCAGGCCATGCACGACGGGTTTGCCGCCCCCGTCGCTGAGCGGCGACCGCCTGTCGAGCGGGAACACCTCCTCGCAGAAGACGGGTGCGCCCTCGGCGCAGGCCTGGCAGAAGCCGCAGTTGCGGATGAGCGTCGCGACGACATGGTCGCCCGGCTTGAGCCGGGTCATGCCCGGGCCCACCGCTTCGACGACGCCCGACGCCTCGTGGCCGTAGACCGCCGGCAGGTCGCCGCCCCAGGCGCCGTCCATGTAGAAGATGTCGCTGTGGCAGATGGCGCAGGCCGCCATTTTGATCTGGACTTCGCCGGGGCCAGGGGCGGCGAGCTCAACGGTCTCGATGGTCAGCGGCGCGCCGAAGGCGCGGCAGACGGCGGCTCTGGTTTTCATGAAAAGTCCCAGCGATTTGACAGGTGCGTTCGGCCGGCAAGGTTTCGCGCGCGGCCGGAGAGATCAAGCACAGACTTGATGCGGGGGGCATGCTTTTTTGTGGGGAGGCTCTCGCCTCTCTCCGATCGCGGCCGGCGTGCGACCGGAGCCGCGCCTCGCTCCCTGCTAGCAGGAAGAAAACAGGGAGAAGCGCCCGGTTCCGCCCGGCCTGGCCGCGAGAAGACCTTTATTTCGAGGCGCTTGCGAAAGAACTTTCGCGCACGGCAAGAGCAAAGTAACAGGCAAATATCAGGCAGATCATTCGCGCTTATCAGGGAGGAAACAGGTGGGTGTAGCCTGCGGGCGCCGGCTCGTCCCTCGCCGCTTGTTGTCCTGCGTGGCGGGCACGAACCGGCTGTTTTTCCTTCCGCCCGAGTCATGCTCTAACATCGGCGCCCGCCCGTTGTGACGGGTGAGCCACGATCGAGGAGGAAAGGCGCCATGCTGTTTGCCGTGAGTGGACTCATCGGATGCCCCGTCAAGGCGAGCGACGGGGACATCGGCGCCGTCAAGGACTTCCTGTTCGACGACGAAAGTTGGAAGATCCGCTGGATGTCGGTCGACACGGGGCATTGGCTCCCGGGTCGGCAAGTCCTGATCCACCCTTCGGCGATCGCTCCACTGGAGTTGCCGCCAAAGCCCGCGCTGCCGATGATGAGCATGGGCGAGACGCTGACGATATCTGTCCGTCTGACGAAGCAGAAGATCGATGCAAGCCCGGACGCGCGCGAAGGCTCGCCGTGCACGAAGCAGTTGGAGACCCGGCTATACAACCACTATGGAATTGACCCCTATTGGGGCGATACCTATTTCGGCCCAAACGCCATCGACCCGTGGTCGAAGGCGGTCGTCGCCGAAACCGCCGCGCGTCGGGCGCCCGAGATAGGAAGCAATCCCGGCGACGGCGATCCCTATCTGGGCAGCGTCGCCGAGATGAAGGGCTATACCATCCAGGCCACGGACGGTGACCTCGGTCCGGTCGAGAATGTCCTCGCCGACGACGCCAACTGGGACATCCGCTATCTCGTCGTCGCCACACGGCACTGGCTGCCGGGCAAGCTCGTCCAGCTCGCGCCCTATGCGGTGACGGGCATCGATTGGCGCGAGCGCCGCGTCAGCGTGAACGTGACCCGCGACCAGGTGAAATCAGCCCCCGCCTGGGACCCTGTGGCGATAGCGGATCAGGCCGTCGAGGAGCAGTTGCACCGCCATTTCGGCTGGCCCGGCTACGGACGGTGAGCGGCGCCCGCGGTCTTCTGTGATCCCGGCGACCTGCCGGATCAGCGACGTCGACATCACCGGCAAGACCTGCACGCTCATATTCGGCAAGCGGATCGTCTTGCTTGCGGGCCGGCGGGCGGAAGCGCTCTATGCGACGCTGATCTGGGCCGGCGTTCCGACCAGCGGCGCAGCGGGCTCGATCTACGAAAGCGTCAAGAGCCTCGACTGCGCGATCGATCCCGCCGAGGTGAGGCAGGAAAGCGGCGGCTGCGCGAAATGCACGTTCGCTGTCAATCAGTGGGAGCTTGAGGGGGCAGCGTTCAGGGCTTCCGGCGGTCGAAATCCAAACTTGATATTCGAACCGGAACGCCGCGAAAGTGCGAACCTCAGCCCTCCCCTGGCAGCCCTTGCAGGCCTGGTGTCCGCCCTGAGCGGCCCTACGCCAAACGCTCCATCAGCGCCAGCGCCTCGGCGATCTCCGGCATCTCCGGCGTTGGCGAAAAGCCTTTGAGCGCAGGGGCGAGGACGGCGCGGGCTTCGGCGGGGCGGGCTGTCGATTGATAGAGCTTGGCCAGCGACAGGGCTGCGTGCAGCTCGAAGCTCTTCGCTTTCTGCTGCCGCGCGATGGCAATGGCGGCGATGAAGGCTTCTTCGGCCGCGGCGGCGTTGGTGGGATCACCCTTCGAGAGAATCTCGCCGCGGATGCGTTGCAGAAAAGAATCGACCCAGCGCTCCGAAATCTCGTTGGCGAGCGTCAGCGCTTCAGCAATGCGGCTTAACGCTTCGCTGTGTTGATTTCCTTCCGCCTCGACCTGAGCTAGCAGACCGGCGAGCAACGGTGTCCAGGCTTTATTCCCTGCCTCCGTATGCGCCGCCAAACCTTGTTTCAGCTCGGTTGTGCCAGTCTCGTATTCGCCGAGCCTGGCACGCGCCCAGCCCAGGTAGACTTTTGCCCATGGCCGGTAGAGTCCAAGGTCATTTTCGCGCGTATAGTCCGCAGCGGTTCTTGCAATTTTTAGAGCTGCGACCGGATCGCCGCGAAGCGCCTCCAATTGTGCGGCAAAGGTGTAGCTGCTGCCGAGCGTCGGCACGTGCCCGGCGTCAATTGAGCGCGCCACCGCGTCTTCGATGAGATTCCGCGCCCGCGCGGCATTGCCAAGCAGCCATTCCGTGCTTGCGAGATAGGCCATCGCCGTAAGGCCGGGCTCCAGGCCAAGCCGGAACCTCACATGGGGAGCTTTGGGTCAAGAGCTTATTCATTCGGGCATGTGTCAAACTCCGAGGGCAGCTTCGGTATCCGAGGTCCGAGCCCGATTGCATGACGCGGCCCGTTTCCGAGCACGATCAACCTCACATACGGTCGCCGCTCGAGACGGCTGCACCAACATCCCGCTTGCGGCGGGCAGGGGCTCAGGGGAGCGAAACCATTCTATCAATCGGCATATCGGGCCATGGTTACCATCGGTTCGTCCACCCGGATCCGCCAGAACTGATCAGGTCCTGGAAGATTTGAATATCTGTTGAGCGTTTGTGGTTAGGCGGCTTTCATCACGGCTCCCTCGATGACGACGCCGGCGGTGACATATTTCCATAATGCCACCAGCAGCTTGCGCGCGAGCGCGACGATGGTCGACTTCTTGAAATGACCACCATTGCCACTGACCCGTTGTTTGAACCACAGAGCCAGCGCCGATTGCGGCTGATGGCGCAGCCAGAGCCAGGCAAGCTGGATTAGGGCGGTTCGCAATCGCGGATTCCCGGCCTTGGAAACGCCCTGCTCGTGATCGACTGAGCCGCTTTGCCAGGGCGTCGGCGCCAGCCCAGCGTAAGACGCGAGCTGGCGGCGATTGTCAAAATGGCGAAATAGCGCCTCCAGCCAGAGGACGGCGGCCAATTCGGCGCCGATGCCCTTGAATTCGAGCAACATCCTCCCGGCCGGCGCTGGCGCGGCGGGCTGTGGCGCGGCGAGCAGCGCGTCGCGCTCGGCCTCGGCCTGCTTGATTTGATCAAGCAGCAGTTCGAGCCGATCGAGTTCGCGCCGGATCTGGGTCTTGAGATGCACCGGCAAGGGATGGCCGTCGCCCGTCGTCAACTCGTCGAGCCGTTGGCGCCGATCGCGGCGCAACGGCTCGTAACCGGAGACGCCTTGGGAAAACAACAGTCCCTTGACGCGATTGACGTGCTTGACCCGCTCGGCGATCAGCACTTTGCGCTCGCGGCAGAGCCGGCGCTGATCTTCTTCCTCCGGCGTCGGCGCTTTCACCATCGCGCACACCCGAGGTTCGCCGCGCTTGTACGCCAGTAGCGCGCGAAGCAGCGCCTCGCCGTCGATCCCATCGGTCTTGGCGCGCCGCCGTCGGCGCGACGTCGCGATCGAGGATGGATCGACGACATGGCTTTCGACGCCTTCGCTTTGCAGCACACGATGAAGCCAGAAGCCGTCGAGACCCGCTTCCTGAATGACGACGATCGGAAAGGATTTTCCGGTCCGCTCCGACGCCTTCCGCTTGAGCTCCGAAAAGCGCGCCAGCAACGCCGCGACGTCCCCGGCTCGCATGGAATGCTTCGACATCTTTTCGCCGAACCCCGGCGACAGCGACGTGATGACCCAGATAGAGCGGCTGAGTTCCAAAGAGACAAAAATGGCGGCAAGATGGGTTTGGATAGCGGTCGGCGCTTCGGGGCGGTCAGATACGCTTGGCATGGTCGTCTCCTGAGTCGTTGGTCGCAACCTCACTCTGCCAGAGCGCTGGTCGCTATCCTCCTCCCCATGGGATCTATCATCATGACCCCACTTCGGGTCGTAGACTCGCAGCGCTTCATCCAGATGCCCTTTCGCATTGACCAAGTCCCCCCGCCCGTGCAGCGTCAGCCCTATCATACGGTGGGCAGTGGCGATTTCGGGCGCCAAAGCGCTGCTCACAGCCTCGTCTAGGAAAATCTGGGAAATATCCTGCGCCGCGGTGAAGCCGCTGCGCATAGCAGTGTTGGCCCACTGGCCATAATAGGTCGCGAAACGCTCAGCCGGGTCGTCGACCTTCGCAGCAAGCTCACGCGCACGCGCGTACGCGGCCTGGGTCTCTTCTGAGCCAAAACCCCTGGACCACATCACCGCCCGGCCGAGGTTCGTCTGTAACTTGAGCCGTGCACTCGCCGTCGCAGTCGGCGCGCCTTCCGCCGTCTTGTCCGCCATCGCTATCGCCTTTGTGAGATGGGCGATCGCCTCCTGGAAGGCCGAGCGGCGGAGCGCCTGGTCGCCCGCCTTGCCCCACCATTCGATTGCGAGGTCGTCGAGGCCGGCCTCGGTGAAGTGGTGCGCGATGGCTTCGGGCTCGGCCGCCGCGCTTTCGGGTTTGTCCCGGAGGATTTCGCCCGCTCGGCGGTGGAGCGCCTGGCGGCGGCTCTTGAGAAGGCTCTCGTAGGCCGCGTCCTGGATCAGCGCGTGCTTGAAGCGATAGGTCGCCTGCGCGCCGGCGCCCTGGACGAACAGGAGGTCCGCGTCGACAAGGCGATCGAGCGCGGATTGGAGAGCGGGGTCGGTGTGGCCCCCTCCACCATGCTTCGCATGGTCCCCCTCCCCCGCGGTGCGGGGGAGGAAAGAGGAGGCGCCGTTTGGCGTATCCTCCCCCGCGGAGCGGGGGAGGGGAACCGCGCGTGAGCGCGGTGGAGGGGGCAAGCCGCGGTCATCGACCGCGGCTACAGCGCTGAGCAGCGCGTAGGAGAAATCTCGCCCGAGCACCGCGCCGATCTGCGCGACTTCGCGCGCTTCGCCGAGCCGGTCGAGCCGCGCCGCGAGCGACTGCTGAAGCGTCGGCGGGATCGCCTGCAAGCCGCCGGCTTCGCCGCGCTCGAGCAGAAGGCGCGTGACCTCCTCGACGAACAGCGGCACGCCGCCCGTGCGTTCGCTCACCCCCTCGACAACCTCCCTGGACAGCGCATGGCGCGAGGCGATCTCGCCGACCATCTGTCGAACTTGCGCGCGATCGAGCGGGGCGAGAGAGATCACGCTGTGGTGCGAGCGCATGCTCCAGGGCGGGAGGAACTCCGGCCGCGCAGTTGCGATGATGAGGAGCGGCGCCTGGGCCCCGCGCTTGGCGAGAGCCCGCATGAGATCGAGCGAAGTCGGATCAGCCCATTGCAGGTCCTCGAAAGCGAGCGCGACAGCTTGTGAGCGCGCTCCCGCCAGAGACCATGCGACGACCGCCTCGAGCTGCCTCCGCCGCAACTCTTCGGGCGGCAGATTCGGGGCGCGAGCCGCCGGCAGCGGGATGTCGACGAGGGGGGCTAGCAGCGGCGCATGTTCGGCAGGATCGAGCCCGATCAGCGCCAAAGTGTTCTCGAGATCGGCGAGGCGCTGTTCCGCCGGCGAATCCGCCTCGAATCGAATGCGACCCCATTCGGCGATTGGATGCAGCGGCGTATTCTGCAAGAGCTGCAGAGCGCTCCACTCGACCCAGGTGTGAGACGTTTCGGCCAGCTTTGCACGGAACTCCTCCACCAGTCGCGACTTGCCGATGCCCGGCTCGCCGACAACAAAGACGAGCTGACCTTCGCCCGCCTGCGCGCGCTCCCATCGGCGCGTCAGCAGGCCCAATTCCTCCTCGCGGCCGATGAAGGGCGTCAGCGGCCGCGCGGCCCCCCGTCGCCGGCCGCCACTCGCGCGCACGACGCGGAACAGGCTGACAGGTTCGAACCTACCCGTGAGTTCGCTCTCGCTGCGCTCTTCGGTGACAAAGAGACCTGGCGCCTGGCGCAGAACGTTGGTGGTGACGAGAACCGTTCCCGGCTCGGCGGCGGTGAGCACACGAGCGGCGACATTCGGCGCGTCGCCAAACACCTCGCCGGTCGAATCGACGACCACGAGTCCACAGTCGAGGCCGATGCGTGCTGAAAGCTCCGGCGCGCCTTTGTTCACCTTCTCGCCGTTATGCTCTGAGAGCGCGCGCTGGATCGCGAGAGCGGCCCGCACTGCGCGCTCGGCGTCGTTCTCCTGCGCCGTCGGATAGCCGAAATAGACCAGAACGCCTTCACCGATGGATTCGCCCATGGACTTGCCGACGAACCCGTCGAAGCCGGCGACGATTTTGGCGACAACGCGGCGAAATGCGGCGATGACCTCGCGCAGATCTTCGGGATCGATCCGGGAGGAGAGCGCCGCGGAGCCTACGAGTTCGCAGAGCATCACTGTGAGGCGCCGCCGCTCGGCGGATGAAATCGACGACGGCTGCGGCTCAGGCGGGCGCGCCTCCGCCAATGGGGCAGGAGGCTTGGCGCTGTCGACAGGGAAAAGCGGACCAGGCAGGGTATGAGAATCCATGGCGCCTGCACACCGTTTTACCGGCGCGATGAAGCGATAGCCGCGCCCGGTGACCGTCTGGATGCAACTTTGGCCCGATTGCTGCCGATCGAGGATCGCGCGAAGCGCCGAGATCTGAACGAAGAGGTTAGCCTCCTCGACCGCCATCTTGGGCCAGACGGCGGCCATGATCTCTTCCTTCGAAACGACGTCGCCTCGTCGCTCGATCAACACGCCGAGAAGATCGAGCGCGCGCGACCCGATCGTGACCGGCACGAAGGCGCCAAGGTCGTCGCGACGGAACAGGCCGCCGCCCGCGGGGTCAAGCCGAAACTCCGCGAATAGGAAAAGGTCGGATGAAGCGAACATCTTCATCCCCAGCCGGGCGAGTCCTGCGGCCCGATGTCGGATTCTCAAACCGCTTTAGAACAATTGAGAAAGTCTTAGATCGATTTCGTTGCGCGCACAACGGCAGATCATAGGCTCGCTGTCTGTTACCGCGGCTACAACCAGCGCCGCGACCATTGCAGATTGAAGACGGTACGGCGGCGACCCGGCCGTCGGCGGCCAAGCCGCGTGGGCGCCCGCGACCCGGCCGTCGGCCCAGGACGAAGGTCTCCATTACGAGGAGAAAACTCATGAAGCGCATCATCGGACCGGCAATGCTTGTGATCGCTTTCCTCGCCATTGCCTTGACAGGCTTCGCAACGCCGGCGGGGGCTAAGACGCTGCCTCATTACACTGTGACCAATCTGAGCACGCTTGGGAGTTCGCAGCAGGGCTACGGAGGCTACAGCTACGGAAGCGGTGTCACAAATAACGGATGGGTGAACGGGGATTCCTACCTGCCGGGCAACCTGACCGAGGTTGCCGTTCTTTGGCGCCCCAACGCCATGGGGCAGCTCGTCATCACCAACCTCGGCACGCTCGGAGGGTTGAACAGCGCCTCGGCTTGGGCCTCAAGCTCAAAGAACAACCGTGGCCTGGTCGTGGGTCAGGCCCAAACTTCCCAGATCGATCCGTTAGGGGAGTATTGGGGCGTAGATATCGGTTGCGTCAACAACATCAGCCTTTGCACGGGGTGGCAAAACCTGGAGCTCGGATTCGTTTGGCAGAACGGCGTGATGACCGCGCTTCCCACGCTGGGCGGCAATAACGGCATTGCGAATGGGGTCAACAACCTGGGGCAAGTGGTCGGATTTACGGAGACCGCCACCAAGGACCCGAGATGCGTCGCGCCGCAACAGCTGGGCATCAAGGCTGCCGTCTGGGGCCCAAAGAGAGGCGAGGTCCACGGACTGCCTCCGTATGAGAACGACGCCCTCTCGGTGGCTTTCGGGATCAATGACAGCGGCGACGTGGTGGGCGCGTCGGGGCCTTGTGGGATCCCCGACACCTCCGCACTATGTGTTCACGCCGTGGTTTGGCGAAACGGCCTAGTCTTCAATCTGCCCGGCTTGGGAGGCGTGATGAACAACTGCGCCTTCGCCATCAATAACGCCGGCCAGATCGTCGGAATGTCAGACCCGCAGGGCGACGCCACGACATACGCGGTTCTCTGGCAGAACGGCGCGATGACCAATCTTGGCGTGCTCCCAGGAGACGTCCTGAGCGTGGCCTACGACATCAATGCGCAAGGCCAGGTGGTTGGCCAATCGTGCGATGCGGACGGCAACTGCCGCGCTTTCCTTTGGGATCAAGGCGTAATCATGGACCTCAACAGCCTCATTTCGAAGGACTCTCCGCTCTATCTGACCTACGGCTCCGGCATCAATGATCAGCGAGAGATCGCGGGCTACACCGTTCTCAAAAGCAACCCCAACGAGCAACCGGGTTTCTTGGCAATTCCTGCGCCGGCGGCGCAAATCGCCGGCGATTCCGCCCAGAAGATCATCCTGCCCGAAAACATCCGCGCGTCGCTTCGGCGACCACTGCGCCTTGGTCGCCCGACGACACAGCAATGACTTTCAAGAGAGGAGCAGAACCCCTGTTTGGCGCGCCTGCGCGGGCGGCGCCTTTGCGCCAGTCGGCAATCATGAGCGGCGCCTGGGGTCATTTGTATGCGCGCCAACGTCAAAGCCGATTCCACTCCGTTAGATTGCGATCGACCGGGAGGAAGCCATGATCAAAATCAATCGTCGTAGTTCTTTTCTGCGGCCGCTGCTGCTCGCGACCGCGGTGCCGGTTGGCTTGCTGGCGGCCGGCGCGATGTCTGCGCATGCGGGCACCGTCACGGTGACGGGCGCGAACGGGGCCAATGCCACGCCCTATCATCTTCCCGGCGCGGGCGGCTCGGCCACGGCTACGACCACCACACCGAGCGATCCGTCGAACACCGCCACGGCGACCGGCGGCAATGGCGGCTCGGACTGCTATCTCGGTGCTTACTACGGCTGTGGGCCTCACCCGGGCGGCCGCGGCGGCGCGGCTGATGCGACCGCGACCACGTCGATCAGCTCGGGGGCGGCGTCAGCTGAAGCCACATCCTTCGGCGGCCACGGCGGCGAAGGCGCCGAAGGCGTGCTGGCGCTGAGCGGGTTGGGCCCCGGCGGCGACGGCGGCGCGGCCAGTTCGATCGCGGCGGCGTCGAGCACGACGGGCTCCGCCTCCGCCACGGCGAGCTCCACTGGCGGGGCCGGCGGGAGTCCTCGCGGCGGCCCCGCTCACGGCGGCGCCGCCGGGACGGCCAGTTCGAGCGCGGCCGCGTCGAGCACGACGGGCTCCCCCTCCGCCACGGCGAGCTCCACTAGCGCGAGCGGCGCCACCGCTTCGGCCAACGCCCAGAATTCAGACGGCGCGGCCGTCACAAGCGCTTCCGCGCCCGCCGGCTCAGCTCTGACCAATGCAACCGTCGGCTCCGGCTCCCCGACGCTTGTCACCGTCACGGCCGGTCAGGCGGTCTCCAACGCCACGCTGACGCCCGGCAACGGAAAGATCGTCGGTGTCGGCGCAATGTCCGCCGCCTATGGCGGAGTCAGCGAGGAGTACTCCGCGACCGCGGCTTTTGACTTTAATACGAGCGCCAGCGAA
>CAVRMF010000017.1:0-112471 GCA_963721905.1 uncultured Alphaproteobacteria bacterium | reverse complement strand
GTCTCTCGGGAGAGATTTCTCTTAGGGACGTGGCCCTTGTGACGGCGACATCGCGACAGGGTAGCCGCCGTTCCGCCATTCGCGGCTCATAAGAGCAAGCGAACAATTTGATTGTGAGCCTCGTGGTCGTCTGGTCCCTTAATATCGATGGAGCCTCGCCGATTTCCTCGCCTCAAAATGATGGCCCGGCTGGCAACCTCCAGCACCTGGTCGATATTGTGCATGATCAGCACGATGGACAGCCCGTTATTGCAGAGCGTCCGTATGAGGTCGAGCACTTTGCCGGTTTCACGCACACCGAGCGCCGCGGTTGGCTCATCCATGATCAGAACTTTGCGCCCCCACATGACGGCGCGCGCAATCGCTACGCTTTGACGTTGTCCGCCTGAAAAAGTCTCCACCGCGTTGTCAATTCTAGGAATCGATACCGCCATGTCGGAGATAGCATCGTTCACACGCGCGCGCATCGCCCGGCGATCGACAAAGCCGAATGGACGGCGCCACCCCCCTCCGACCACTTCCTTTCCGGCGAAAACATTGGCCGAGACATCAAGGTTATCGAACAGAGCGAGATCCTGATAAATCGTCTCAATTCCCGCCGCTCGCGCTTCATGAGGATCGCTGAAACTGACCCGTTGATCGGAGAGAGTCATGTGCCCTTCATCGGGCCTGTAATAGCCCGAAATGATTTTGATCAATGTCGACTTTCCTGCACCGTTATCGCCGAGCAATGCGAGAACTTCGCCATCGTAGAGTTCGAAGTCGACGTCAGATAGAGCGACGACCGGACCAAAGCGTTTGGTTATGCCGCTCATCTTCAGAATTGAGCGTCGCCGCGCATTCATCTTTTGGCTCTTTGCGCTGCCACATCTGACAGCGTGGCCAAAATCAATACGCTCCCTGCCGCAACGCCTTGCCAATAAACCGAGAAGGACATGATCACCAGGACGTTGCTGATCAGGTTCAGAAACAGCACGCCCAGCGCCGATCCCAGAACCGTGCCTCTTCCTCCATAGATTGAGCACCCCCCGACAATGACAGCCGTGATGACCTTTAGCTCTAGGCCGGTCCCCGTGTTTGGAAACGCCGATCCCATGCGGGCGACGGTGGTTATCGCGGCAACGGAAGCAAGGAGAGAACAGATCACGTAGGCCTGCAATTTCAGGCGTCGGGTGGCGAGCCCGGCACGAATTGCGGCAACCTCGCTTCCACCAAGAAACTGAAATTTGCGGAACCACACGTTGTTCCGCATCAAGATGTCAAAGACGACAAACAGGAAGATGGAGAACCACACGAGATTGGGCATGCCAATCAGCGCCTCAGCATTGAAGGCATCCTTGAACGCGGGCGGGATCGCCGAGAAGGCATAGCCGCCGGACAGGATGAACACGACGCTGCGGCCGATTGTCATCGTGCCGAGAGTGGTTACGAGCGGGTTCAGACCCGCATATGAAATAAGGACGCCGTTCGCGATGCCGGCGAGCAATCCTACTCCTAGGGCTCCAAAGGCCGCAATCGGTACACTCCAGCCGGCATCGAAGAGCAGCGCCATGACGATCGCGCTCATGCCGACCACAGAGCCCACGGATAGATCAATTCCGCCGGACACCAATACGAGTGTCAACCCCGTCGCAAGAATCACCTCAACCGCGCATGAGATCAGCACGTTTTTCAAGTTGGCGAGGCTGAAAAAATACGGGGACAGGGAAGCGGCGATGATACAAGCAACGACGATCAAAATGACGACGGTAACCTCGCGGTTGTGAACGAGAAACCGCCAATCGAATACAGAAAGATGCCGCGCCAGCTTGGACTGGCTCCTTTGTGGCCTACTCATTCCTTGTCCCCGAACCGGGTGCGGCCGAGCCGCGGCCGACCGCACTCGGAATTGTCGATGCCCTGTTATTGACAGGCTTTTGTAAGAAATACGTTGGCATTCGACTTATCGATGAAGAAGAGACCGGGATCGACGACCGGCGGAAGCTTGCTCACGCCGACGGAAGCGCCTGGGACATTATTGACGTTTCCGTTCACATAATCGTATGCGAACTTCAGAGCGAGATAGCCTTCCAGATAGGTTGTGACAGCGGATGTCGTCTGGATCTGCCCCGCTTCGATCGCGCAAAGTATCGGATCGAAGACGTCGGAGGCGACGACGACCACTTTTCCGGTTAAGCCAAGTTCTTTTATGGCCGTGCCCAGACCTGACGCCGCAGCGTTGATGACCACGATCCCGTCGATGTCGGGGTGGGCCGTCATCATCGCCTTAGCGCGCTCGGCGGTGACTTGGTCGTCACCCCGGTTGTCTTCGGTGTCGACGACGGTGAATTCCTTTGCGTTTGCTGCCAGATAATCGTTCAGGCCTTTAATACGGACCTGCAGATTGGTTTGGTCGATCGCGGTGATGAGTCCGATTTTGCCCGATGTCCTGCCTTTCTCCTTCAGAAACGAAACCATCTTCTTCCCGTATTCCCAGCCCACTTTGTAGTGATCTGGGCCAATAAACGAGATCCGTTTGGATGTGGGAGCGTCGGAGTCAAAAGTTACCACTGGCACGCCCATCTCGGTCACGCGATCTATGGTGTCTTTTGCAGTGGGATCGAACGCGCCTGTAAGAAAGGCAGCGGGCTTGGTGACAGCAATCTGTTCGATCTGTTGTTGTTGGGCTCGATTGTCGAATTCGACCGGACCGGTGAATTCGAATTTCACACCGAGCTGTTTTGCGGCGTCTTCGGCTCCCTTTCGAATGTTGACCCAAAACGGATGCCCGGAAATCGGCACCACCATGACGTACCTCTGGCTCGAGGTATCGCTAGCCATGACAGAATTCGTCCCTCCAAGGACAATGAGCGCCACTACCGCCGTAACCGCCGACACTATTGAACGAGTCTTCATTGTTTCTCTCCCTTGTGTGACAAAAGCCGCTTCTTCGTTGAGCTGGCCGACGACTGATTTTGCTAACCTGCCTTACTGCCTTACCCCCTTCCCTGTTTTGAAAACTTCGCGGGACGCATCCAGCAAAGCCCGCGCGGATCGGCGCGCCAGATCGGGCCGCCCACGCTCGATCGCGTGGAGGATCTTTTCATGAGCGGCGAGGTTGAATTTGTGACCGAAGGCCGCGTTCGTTACCCGAAAGCTCGACTTCAGAGCGGCTTCGTGGACGGTCAAGAGTGGGCGCATGAAGCGATTGCCGCTTGCCACCACGATGGCTGTATGAAATTCAAGGTCCGGCGATACCAGATCGAGTTGGTCCTCATCGGCACGTTTGAGACGCTCGAATGCTCTCCGAATCGCAGCGATGTCGTTGGAATTCTGTCGTTCGGCCGCTAGCGCCGCCGATTCAGGCTCGATTGCACTACGCATCTGGATCAATTCTATAAAGAAGGACTTATCCGGACCTCCGTCGAGCGCCCAAGACAGCACGTCCGCGTCCAAGAAGTTCCAGTGGATCGGCGGCAACACTGCTGTGCCCCGTTTAGGCCGAGGGTCTACCAGACCCTTGCCCGTCAACATCTTTACAGCCTCTCTGACCGCACTTCTCCCGACTCCAAATTCCTTACCGAGTGATGCCTCGTTCGGAATCATATCGCCTGGCGCATAATCCCCGCGAACGATCTGGCCGCCGAGATCGTTGACCACCTCCCATGTGAGATTTCGGCCCGGGCTAATTGAAAGCGTCACAGCGATTGACCTCTTTCGTTTAATCTGTTTTATCCTATTTATCAGATTAAATGGCAGAATGCAAGCCGTTGCCTTTGACAAAGGCGGGCGCGGAGATTCCTGAATGAAATCGGTGTTATGTTACGGCAACTCAAACACTTGGGGCGTGGTGCCGATGACTGATTTGCGGGAAAAGCGCCGCTTCGATTTCTACGCGCGCTGGCCAGGTGTCGTGCAACAGCGGCTTGGTCGAGAGTGGAGAGTCATCGATGAGGGATTGCCGGGTCGAACGACCGTCTGGCCTGACCCGTTACGTGGACGCCATATGTCCGGCGTTGACTATTTACAGCCGTGCCTCGAAAGCCATCAGCCGCTGGACGTAATCATCGTAATGCTCGGTACAAACGATCTCAAAAAAAAATTCAACGTCGACGCTGAGGATGTTGGTCAAGGTATCGAGTTGCTGATCGATCGGACACGCAATTTGACTCGAAGTCAGAAGATCGCTCCGACGATCATCGTCATCGGCCCACCTACAATTATAGAGGTTGGAGTCTTCGCTCGCATCTTCGCGGGAGCCCACGCGAAGTCATTAAGCCTGCCTTCTGCAATTGGAAAATATGCGCAGTATTCGGGCGCTGTCTTCCTTGATACCAGCAATCTTGTTAGCTCAAGTTCGGTTGACGGTGTCCATCTGGAACAATCGCAACACGAAATTCTGGGGCGGGCTGTGGCGGATTTGGTGATGGATGAAGGCGCCCGAGGATAGCGGTCCATACGGTTAAGGCCTTCGACAAGGAACTCGACGCGCCGGGAAGAGAGCGGCGACGCTCGTGCGAAGCGCCGCGATCCTCGTCTTAGGAGCCGCGGTGGCCCATCATGAATTCGAGGCGCGCTTGGCCGCCAATCTGGACCGGCGCGACATTGAACTCGTCAAATAGACGGCGGCCAGGGAAGTCGTGTAATTGCGGCAACGTCATCAGAGGCTTCGGTTGGGAAATGAGAGCCATGGTCGACCATACGGTTAAGGCCTACGACAAGGAACTCGACGCGCTGGGACGCCGGATCGCCGAAATGGGCGGCATCGCGGAGAAGATGGTGATCGACGCTATGGACGCTTTGGCCAACGCCGACACCGTGCTCGCGCATGAGGTCGTCGCGACCGATTTGCGCCTCGACGCGCTCCAGCGCGAAATCGAAGACATGGCGGTGATGACCATCGTGCGCCGCCAGCCGGTGGCCATTGACCTGCGCCAACTGATCGGCGCCATCCGTATCGCCGGCGACCTCGAACGGGTCGGCGATCTCGCCAAGAATATCGCCAAGCGTACGGTGAAGGTTGGCACGAAGGCGAGGGTTCCTCGCGCCATTATCGGGCTCAAGCATATGAATGACGTGGCGACCGAACTCTTGAAGGACGTGCTCGACGCCTATGCGCAGCGCGACGAGGTGCGCGCCCGCGAAGTGTGGCAGCGCGACGTCGATCTTGACGAGCTGGAGGACTCCGTCTTCCGCGACCTCCTCACCCATATGATGGAGGATCCTCGCAACATCTCGTTCAGCGCGCATCTCCTCTTCTGCTCCAAGAACATCGAGCGGATCGGCGACCACGCCACCAACATCGCCGAAACGGTGGTCTATTTGGTCACGGGGAATTCGATGCCGACCGATCGGCCGCACAGGCGCCCGGAGAACGACATCGATCTCAGCGCCGCTGGGGCCGACGAATGAACGAGGCCCGAAAGGCCCTTGGCCGTCCCAAGGCCGCCTCGGAGCCCCGCATCGTCGTCGTCGAGGACGAATCGGATCTGGCGCTGCTGCTCGCCTAGTCCCACTTGCCGTGCGCCCACATCCATTGTTCGGGCGCTTCGCGGATGAAGGCTTCATATTGGCGTTGCAGGGTCTCGGTCGCCGCCACTGCATCGGCGTCGCGGTCATGGGTGCGTGGAACCGGGATCGGCGCGATGCGGATGCTGAAGCGCGCGCCCGGACGACGGAAGACGGCGCCGGCGTAGAGAGGAACGTTCGTCGTGCGGGCGAGGAGCGCGGGAAAGACATTCGACCGCGCCGGCATGCCGAAGAAGGACACGGGCGCTCCGCGGTCGTCACGGAGATCGGCAAGGAAGCACGGGCAGGCGCCGTCCTTGATGGCCCGCAAGAGCGCCCGGGCGGTCACCGGAGTCTTGGGCATCAAGCCTGCCTTGTAGAGCGGTTCGCGCAGGCTGCGGAGCAGCGCTTCGACATGCGGGTTCGACACTCGCTGATAGACGCCCATGAGGGAGACGCCCAGTCGCTGGCCGCCATGCGCCAGGATCTCCCAGTTTCCCAAGTGAAGTCCGCAGACGATGAAGGGCTTCGCGCCCCCGGCAACCCTTTCGAAGTCTTCGGCGGGCTCGAAGACGATGCGGTCGCTGTCCGTCAGCGTCTCGATGCGAAAACTCTCCGCGAAGGTCCGCCCGAGGTTTTCCCACATCACCGCCGCGATCGCCTTGCGCTCGTCCCGCGATTTCTCGGGAAAAGCACGTTCGAGATTCGCGAGCGCGCGCTTTTGTCGCCTAAGGCGCGGAGCGATGAGGCGCCAGAGCTTTCCGGACACCCATGAAGCCGCCTGCAGGGGCATGGCGCGCGCGATGACGACCGCCAGCCAGAGCGCCGCAAATTCCAACCGAAGACGCAACTTCTTGGGAAAGTTCATGAGACGATCAGCAGCCTCAGAGACATGGCCGACTTCGACCTCAGGGGTTCGTTTCTTATTGCGTCGTCGGCTCATTCGCAAGCGTGGGCGGGACTGTTGCGACGGATGGACGCGTCGAGCGCCTCGAAATCGCTCAGTCCGATGAGGCCGTAACGCTTGGCCGGCGTCTGCATCTCCGGCAGCATGGCCGTCGGCTACTCCATCGCGCGCTGGCGTCGCATAGAGCTTCTGCCGCGCATGTTGGCGACGCGCAGCGACCATATCGGCAAAAAGGACCTTCAATCGATCCACTCGTCAAAGCGCTGGGCCTCTCGACCCAAACCGGTCGGCCCGAACTCTCGATCGCGGCGTCCAGCGCCCCTGGCGCCATAATTTAGACCGATCTAAATATACAATGCCCTCAAGCGCGCGCCGGTCTCATGGTTTCCTTGGAGACCTCGATTTGCGAGCCGCCGGCGCGCCGGAGTGCGGCCAATATGCGTGGGCGGATTACGCTGAAGGACATCGCCAGGTCTGCCGGCGTATCGCGGGCGACCGTGTCGCTTGTCCTGCGGAACAATCCGCTCGTCGCGGCGCCGACGCGAGAACGTGTGCAGTCCTCGATCAACTCGCTGGGTTACGTCTACGATCGGGCCGCCGCCAATCTTCGCGCGCGGATCACCCACACGGTTGGGCTGGTCGTCTGCGAAATCACCAATCCGTTCTACGCCGAACTCACTGCCGGCATCGATGACGCGCTCGATCGCGCAGGCTGGGTCAGCTTCCTCGCCAACACCGCCGAGTCTCCAGCCCGTCAGGATCGTTTTGTTGAACGAATGTGCGAGCATCGGGTCGACGGCCTGCTGCTTTGCCCTGCTGAGGGGACAAAGGTCGACCTGATCGAGAGGCTTCAACGCTTCCGCTTGCCCGTGGTTCAGGTTCTGCGCCGGCTCGGCCGCAGCGACAATGATCATGTCGGCGCCGATTTCCGGCTGGGAATGAGGCTGGCGGTCGAACATGCGATTCGATTGGGGCACCGGCGCATCGCTTTTGTCGGCGGCGGCCGTCACGCTTCACCAGCCCGGGATCGCGCCAGCGCCTACCGCGAGACTTTGACGCGCTATGGACTGCCGATCGGGCCGATCATCGACTGCCTGCCGACGCGCGAGGACGGCGAGCGCGCGGTCGAGCGATTATTGGAAGGCGGACGTGACAGCCCGACGGCCATCATTTGCCACAATGACCTTTGCGCCATCGGGGTCATTGTCGGGCTGAGCGACCGGGGACTCGTCGCGGGCAAAGACCGCGCGGTCATCGGCTTCGACAATATTCCCGAGGCCGCGCATTCGCGCCCCGGCTTGACCACCATCGACATCGGAGCGCGCCAGATCGGCGAAGAGGCCGCCAATCTGCTGCTACGACGGATCAAGTCGCCAGGCGGCGCCCCGGAAAGCGTCATCTTGCCGCCGCGGCTGATTATTCGCTCGAGCTGCGGCGCCCATTCGGCCAAGGTCGCTCAACCGTCCCGTATTGAGCAACTGAGATAACAGCGGGATTACCAAAGGAGGAGGAAAGCCAATGAGACCAAAGACTGCTAATCAAAAGCTGCTCGTCGCTTCAGCATTCTCGGCGATCGCCGTGATGGCGCTGTCGCCAACTGCTCGGGCCCAAGACGTCGTCGCGCAAGCGAAGGCGGACGTGGCGCGCTTTTCCGGTCCGCAGACAAAATGGGAGGGCCCGACGTCCGCGCCCAAACCGGACGCCGGCAAATCCATCGTCTTTCTGTCTGGAGATGAGCAAAACGACATCTCTCATCTCTACGGCGTCTATATCAAACAGGCCGCGGAGAAGATCGGATGGAAAGTGACGATCATCGATGGCAAAGGCAGCCCGACCTCGTGGCTCGCCGGAATGAACCAGGCGATCGCCCTGAAGCCTAACGGCATCGCACTGTTTGCCGACGCCGCCAGCCTCAAGGATCCAATCAAGGCCGGAGTCGCTCAAGGGATCAGTTTTGTCGGACTTCATGCGGCGGGGCTGCCGGGTCCTCAGCCGGACCTCAACCTCTTCGTCAACATCGAGGAGGATCCGAGGGCGATCGGTCAGGCGGAGGGCGCGTGGGCCATCGCCGATTCCGACGGCAAGGCGCGCGTCGTCATCCTCACGCACAACGAGTACGCGATCGCCGAAGTGAAATCGATGGCGACGAAGGCGGAGATCGAGAAGTGCAGCACGTGCAAAGTGCTCGACTACGTCAACTCGCCGGCGTCCGAGGCGGCGCAGCGGCAGCCGCAGTTGACGACAAGCTGGGTTCAACGGTTCGGCCTGCCGTTCTATGGCACGTCTGTCGGCGATAACGATTGGGATTTCGCCGTTCCGGTGCTGCGCTCCGGCGGCGTCTCTCCGGATCAGGTCAAACTGATCGGAGCGGACGGCAATCGCTCCGCTTACGATCGGATCCGCAAGGGCGATCAGTACCAGGTGGTTACGGTTTCCGAGCCGATCGAATTGCAGGCCTACCAGGCGGTCGACGAGCTCAATCGCGCCTTTCACGGCGCGCCGCCGAGTGGATTCGTGCAGCCGCCCTTCCTGGTGACCAAAGAGAACATTCACTCCGAAGGGGGAGACCAGAACACCTTCATTCCCAGCAACGACTATAAGAAGCACTACCTGCAAATCTGGGGTGTTTCCCAATAGCCCCCGGGTCGCCGGCCGATGCTCGTCATCGGCCGGCGGCGCCTTCGTCGATCGGCGCAGGCGAATTTTGTCCAACTAGCAAGGCTTGCGTTCGATGACCCAGGCGAGTTCGCTCGCAGCAAGCGGGGCGAGGTCTGAACAGCTTCTCAAGGTGTCGGGGCTGACGAAGCGCTTCACCGGAACGCTCGCGCTCGACGGCGTCGATTTCGATGTTCGCCGTGGGGAAGTCCACGCCTTGCTTGGCCAGAACGGCGCCGGCAAGTCGACGCTGATCAAGATCCTGGCGGGCGTCTACAGCGCCGAACTCGGGGACGATCAGCTTCGATGATCGCCCTCCGCGCTCGGGCGTCGATTGGTTGCCGATCACGTTCATCCATCAGGATCTCGGGCTCGTCGACTGGATGACAGTCGCGGAGAATGTGGCCGTCCAGAGCGGGTATCCGCGGGACCGCTTTGGACTCATATCGTGGCGCGAGGTGCGGCAGGCGGCGAGGCATGCGCTGGCGACGATCGGAAGCGACATTGATCCGGACGTCCCGGTTTCAAAGCTCGCCGCCGCGGAGCGCTCGCTCGTCGCAATCGGGCGGGCCCTCGCGATGAAATCCGACATCCTCGTTCTCGACGAGCCGACGGCCGCCTTGCCGGAGGCGGATGTCAGCCGCCTCATCGAAGCCTTGCGGCGGCTTCGTTCGAGCGGGATTGGCATCATTTATGTCACCCATCGTCTCGACGAGGTGTTCCGGATCGCCGACCGTGTGACCGTGCTTCGCGACGGACGGCGGGTTGCGACGATGCGGGTCGGGGATACGTCTCCTGACGATCTGGTCGAGAAGATCGTAGGCCGCTCAATGAGCGACGCCTATGTCAGGCCGGCCCCCGCGTCGGAACGCATTGTCCTGGCCGTCGACGGGGCTGTCGCTCAGGCCGTTGGGCCTGTGTCGTTCGCCGTCGCGGCCGGGGAAACGCTCGGTCTCGTTGGTTTGCGTGGCGCAGGGCATCACACGATCGGCAGGGCGATCTTTGGCCAGATCCCGTTATTGGCTGGTCACGTTTCCCTGGACGGCCGGCTCGTCAATCCAACGGACCCGGCGGACGCCATGCGCAAAGAGATCGGGTTTGTATCCAGCCGACGAGCCGAAGAAAGCATCGCCGCCAACATGTCGGTCCGAGAAAACGTCTACATCAATCCGGTCGCGACGGGGCGATCTGTCCTTAGTCCCGTCTGGCGCCGCGACGAACTGGCGAACTGCCAGGTCGTGCTCAAGCGATTTTCAGTGAAGCCGCAGGACCCCGAACGCGCCATCGCCACGCTCAGCGGCGGCAACCAGCAAAAGGTCGTGCTTGCGCGTTGGATGGAGGCGCGCGTGCGCGTCCTTGTTCTCGAAGAGCCGACCATCGGCGTCGACGTCGGTTCAAAGGCGGAGATTTATCATCTGCTGCAGCAATCCTTGCGGGAAGGACTGGCCGCGCTCCTCCTCTCTTCCGATTTCGAAGAGGTGGAGCGCATCTGTCATCGCGCGCTGGTTTTCAGCCGCGGCGTGGTCGTCTCGGAAATTCCGCGCGATGAGCTCGACGATCGCCCGCCTGACCTCGGACGCGTCGGGCGGGGCTGAAGGACACTTCGCAGGAGCTCGCGAATGAGCGACGTTTCGCAGAGGTACGTCGGGCCGGCGATCACCCGCGCAATCTCCGTGTGGGGGCTGCTCGTCCTCTTGATTCTGTTGCTGATCGTGTTTTCGCTCCTCAGACCGGACACTTTTCCGACGCTCTTCAACATCCGGTCGATTCTCAACAACAAATCGGTTCAGGCGCTGCTCGCGCTGGCCGTGTTCATTCCGATGACGGCCAATCATTTCGACTTGTCGGCGGGGTTCAATCTCGGCATTTCGCAGGTGTTGGCGATCGGCCTGCAGGGCCAGGGTCTGCCATGGTGGGCGGCAGTCCTCGTCGTGCTCCTCATGGGCGCGACGGTCGGTCTGGTGAATGGCGTCCTCGTCACGCGGGTCAGGATCAATTCGTTCATCGCGACTCTCGGCACCGGCACCGTCCTTTACGGTCTCAACGCCTGGTACACGGGCGGGCAGCAAGTGCTCGCCAATCTGCCGCCGGAGTTCCTGGCGATTTCCGGAAGCATCGGAATCGTGCCCTTGCCGGCGATCTATACGCTGATCGTCAGTCTCTGCCTCTGGATCGCCTTCGAGTACCTGCCTCTCGGGCGATATCTCTACGTTCTTGGCTCAAGCCCCCGCGCCGCGGAGCTGAACGGGATTTCGGCGAGACGTTATGTCACGCTGGGCTTCGTGGCGGCAGGGATGCTCGCGTCATTCGCCGGGATTGTCCTGCAGTCGCAGCTCCAGATCGGGCAAAGTTCGGTCGGGCAGGAATATCTCCTGCCTGCCTTCACCGCGGCGCTGCTGGGCGCCACTTCGATTCGACCGGGACGCGTCAACGTCTGGGGGACGGTTCTTGCAGTGTCTGTTCTTGCGGTCACTGTCGCGGGCCTGAATCAGCTTGGGGCGCCGTTCTTTGTCGAGCCTTTATTCAACGGTTCGATGCTCATTCTTGCCGTCGGTCTTGCAGTCCAGGCCTCGCGCCGGCGAACGGAGCGCGGCAGCGAGGCTGACCGGGCGGCCGATTTGGCCGCCCGCGCCGAGTCCAAACAACCGCAGGAACTCCGCCGATGACGGAACCGAAAAAGAACGATGACGACCCGACCCGCGGGCTCGACTGGCGGCCCTCTCGTTGGGGCCCGGACGACCAACGCGGCGCCGGAAACCTCATGAACGCCGCGAAGGTGCTCGAGGCGAGCCGCATGATCAGGACCGGCGAAATCGTCAGTCTTGGACGCCCCTATGAAGCGACGATGCCGCTCGCTCCGGGGCGCGCTTTCGCCTTGCGCATGCCGGGCGGACCAACCGGCGGACCCTACGGCGAAGTGAGCCGGACCATCTGGAACGACGAGTTCGTCAGCACCGAGATCGGTCAGATCGGGACTCATATGGACGCTCTCGGCCATCTGGGGTGTCAGTGCGGGGCCAATGGCGACAGGACGAATATGCTCTTCTACAACGGCAACCGGCTCAGCGACATGTGGTCGCCCTACGGGCTGAAAAGGCTCGGCATCGAGAACGCGCCGCCATTTTTCACGCGCGGAATCCTCTTCGACGTCCAGGGATTGAAAGGGCGCGTGCTCGACGTCGGCGAGGAGATCAAACTCGCCGACCTCAAGGACTGTCTCGATCGCCAGAATGTGGGCGAGGACGTGATCACTCCGGGCGACGCGGTCTTCGTGCGGACGGGTCACGGAACGCGCTGGCATGACGAGGCCGCCACCTTCTATGACGGCGCGCCCGGGATCGGGCTCGAATGCGCGCGCTGGTTTGCCGACAAGCAGGTGTCAGTCGTCGGCGCCGACAACTTCGCTGTCGACGTCGTGCCGCCGGCCGATCCCAAAGAGTTCCATCCGTGCCACCAACATCTCATCATGAAGCATGGAATTTATCTCCACGAGGGGATGACATTCGAGGGATTGGCGGCGCGGAGCGCTTACGTCTTCGTCTATGTATTCGTGCCGCTGCCTATCGTCGGGGCCACCGGGTCGCCGGGCCGGCCGATCGCAATCCTGTAGCCTGCCCGGAAAAGATCGCGATGGGACGATCGCGACGGCGAACCGACGGCCGAATCGACGCTGGACAGGTTCCCCCTCCCCTTTAGACTTCCAGCCATTCCTTGCGGATGTCTGCGGCCGCCGCGAGCTCCGTCGACGTGCCTTCGTAGACGATTTTCCCGTGGCCCATGACATAGAGCCGATGCGCGATCTTCAGCGCAATCGTCAGCTTCTGCTCGATCAGCAGGATGGCGACGCCGCGCCTCGCGATCTCCTCGAGCAGGCGCCCGACATGCTCGACCATCATCGGCGAAAGGCCTTCCGTCGGCTCGTCGATCATGACGAGGTCCGGGTCGCCCATCAGCGTGCGGCAGATCGTCAGCATCTGCTGCTCGCCGCCGGAAAGCACGCCCGCCCGCATGTCGGCGCGCTCCTCGAGCTGCGGGAACATGCGGAACATGTCGTCCATCGCCCAGCGGCCGCCGGTCTTGCCCGCCTTCTCGCCGAGCTGCAGGTTCTGCCGCACCGAGAGGCCGGGAAAAATGTCGCGGGTTTCGGGGACGTAGCCCAGCCCCTTCAGCGCCGTCTGATGCGGCTTTAAGCCAGCGATCTCTTCGCCGCGGAAGCGGATCGAGCCAAGCGGCGGGACGTCGCCCATGATCGCCTTGACCGTCGTCGAGCGGCCGACGCCGTTGCGTCCGAGGAGGCCAACGATCTCGCCTTCGCCGACATGGAACGTGACGCCGTGCAGGATATGGCTCTTGCCGTAATAGGCCTCGAGGCCCGCGACTTCGAGCAGCGGCGCCCGCATCAGGCGCCCGCCTCGCCGAGATAGGCTTCGCGCACGGCCGAGTTCTCGCGGATGCGCTCGGGCGTGTCGCTGGCGATGATCTGACCGTAAACGAGTACGGAGATGCGGTCGGCCAGGCTGAAGACGACGCCCATGTCGTGCTCGACCATGACGAGCGTCTTGCCTTCCGTCACCTTGCGGATGAGGGCGACCGCCTGTTCGGTTTCGCTGTTGTTCATCCCCGCCGTCGGCTCGTCGAGCAACACCACGTCGGCGCTGCCGCCGATCGTCACGCCGATCTCCAGCGCCCGCTGCTCGGCGTAGCTGAGCACGCCCGCCGGCACATGGCGGCGCGAGGTCAGGCCCACGCGCTCCATCAGCCATTCGGCCCGTTCGCGGACGTCGCTGAGCCGTTCGATCGAGGTCCAGAACGCATATTTGTAGCCGAGCGACCAGAGCGCAGCGCAGCGCAGATTCTCCTCGACCGACATTTTTGGAAAGATGTTGGTGATCTGGAAGCTGCGCGACAGGCCGCGGCGATTGATCTCGAACGGCGAGAGCCCGGTGATCGGCTGGCCATGAAGGCGCACTTCGCCCGAGCTCGGCCGGATGCGGCCGCTGACGAGGTTGAACAGCGTCGATTTGCCGGCGCCATTCGGCCCGATGATCGCGTGCCGCTCGCCCTCGGCGATATCGAGCGAGACGCCGCGGATGATCTGCACCGGGCCGAAACTCTTGCGAAGCTCGAGGAGCGAAAGCGCCGCGCTCATGCCTCGCCCCGAAAGTGCAGGCGCGCATTGACAGCGCCCCAGGCGTCGCCGACCCTCGGCCAAAGCCTCAAGACGAGGAGGGTCCCCGCAGCGAACAGCGCGACCGCGACGATCCAGGGCGGCAGCGTCGAAGCGTCGACGTCGAAGCCGAAGAGCCGCATCGCCGACCCTTCGCTGCGCGCCTCAGCGAGCTGCCGATTGGCGAGTTCGATGATCATGATCGCGCCGGCGCCGCTCGCAACCAGCGCCGGCCCGACCGCGGCATAGGCAGGCGCGAGCCGCCATGCGCCTCCGCTGCGCAGAGCCTGAAGATGCATCATCGTCCATCCGACGACGCCCTGGGGCGCGAACATCACGACGGCGATGAACATCAGGCCGAAATAGAGCTGCCAGGCGGTGGTGATGTCCGAGAGCATGATCTGCAGGAAGGTGATGATCACGGCGCCGGCGATTGGCCCGGCGAACGACCCGACCCCGCCGATATAGGCCATCAGGAGGACGAAGCTCGACTGCTGCGCGCCGAGCTGCTGGGCGTTCATGATCTCGAAACTGATCGCCGCGAGCCCGCCCGCGATCCCGGCGAAAAACGCCGCGAAACAGAAAGCGATCAGGCGCACCATCCGCGGCGAGTAGCCAACGAATTCGACCCGCTCGGGATTCTCGCGCACCGCGTTGCACATGCGCCCGAACGGCGTGAGCGTCAGCGCGTACATCGCGAGCACGCAAACGAAGCACCAGACCGCGATCAGATAATAGACCTCGAGCTGCGGACCGAACTTGTGCCCGAAGAACGGCGCGAGCTTCGCCCGGTTGGTTGTGATCCCTTCTTCGCCGCCGAAGAAGGTGCGCAGGATGAACGAGCTCGACGAGACGAGCTCGCCGATGCCGAGCGAGATCATGGAGAAGACGAGCCCTGCCCGACGGGTGGAGATGAGTCCGAAGAGGACGCCGAATACGAGCCCGGCGAATCCACCGACCAGCGGAATGACGGGTATGGACACGCCGAGCTTGTTGTGGATGACGGCGTTCATCGTGTGGATCGCGACGAAACCGCCGAGCCCGTAATAGACGGCGTGTCCGAACGACAACAGGCCCGTCTGACCCAGCAACATATTATAGGACAAGGCGAAAATGATCATGACGCCCATGAGGCTCATCATCGTCAGCGCGGTCGGCGACGGGAAAACGCGGGGAGCGGCGATGAGGATTACGGCGAAGGCCAGCCACGGCGCGAGCCCGCTGAGCCTCGACGTCATGACTCGCGCCTGCCCATAAGGCCGGTCGGGCGGAAGATGAGAACGAGGACGAGCAGGAGATAAGGCACGACAGGCGCAAGCTCGGCGATCGTCACCTTCCAGAGGTCGCCGAGGAACGGCGGCGCGACCGGCCCCAGGACTTCGGCGAGGGAAAAGTTCATCGCCACCGCGAAGGTCTGCACGAGACCGATCAAGAGCGAGGCGACGAAGGCGCCGGTCAGCGAGCCCAGACCGCCGACGACGATGACGACGAAGAGGATCGGGCCGAGCAGCGACGCCATGTCGGGCTGTGTGACTAGCGCAGGACCGGCGATGACGCCCGCGAGGCCCGCAAGCGCCGCGCCGGCGCCGAACACCAGCATGAAGATCTTCGGCACGTTATGGCCGAGCATCGCCACCATGTCCGGATGGGTCAGCGCGGCCTGAATGATCAAGCCGACGCGCGTGCGAGTCAGCACGGCGAGCAGCGCCGCGAACATCGCGATCGCTATGAGCAGCATGAACACGCGATAGGCGGGATAGGTGGTGTCGAACAGGCGAAACGCCACGAAGTCGAGCTGAAGCGGCACGCGGTAGTCGACCGGCAATTTGCCCCAGACCATCTGCACCAGCTCTTCGACGACGAAGGCGAGCCCAAAGGTGAACAAGAGCTCGGAGACGTGGCCGCGCCGGTGCAGGCGCCTGAGGCCGTAGCGCTCGACGAGCGCGCCGATCGCGCCGACCATCAGCGGCGCCAGAACGAGCCCGGGCCAAAACCCGATCCGGCGGCTGATCTCGAAGCCGAAATAGGCGCCGAGCATGTAGAAGCTCGCGTGGGCGAAATTGAGCACGCCCATCATGCTGAAGATCAGCGTGAGGCCGCTCGCCATCATGAAGAGCAGCATGCCGTAGAGCACGCCGTTCAGCGTCGAGAACGTGATGAGCTGCAGCATCGGAGCCCGGCCGTTAGAGCATCGGCGCGCGCCACGCCGCGCCTATGCGTCGACGGGGGCGCGGTGCGCCCCCGTCGGCCCGCGAGACGATCAGGGCCGCTCCATCTTGCAGGTCGTCGGGAGGACCGTGTCGTTCGCGAGGACTACGCCGACCTTCCTCCAGCCCCAGCCAGTGCCTTCCTCGTCGAATTTGGCGCCGGGGTCGAGCGGGCCGAAACTGCTGATGAACATGTCCTGAAACAGCTGATGGTCGTCCTTGCGCATGGTGATTTCGTCGCCGTCGAAACCCTCCGCCGTCATGCCCTCGAATTGGGCGGCCAGCGCCTTGGGATCATCGCTCTTGGCCTGGTTGACGGCCTTGGCGAGCATGCGCATTTCGTTGACCGCGCGCGGATAGAAAAGGCTCACGCCGAGCTTGGCGCGAAAATCGGCCTCCCATTTTTGCGCCGCCTCGGGAGCGGAGTTCGGGACCCCCTCCGAGATCTGGAAGACGCGATGCGCAAGCCCCGTCTGTTTGATCGCCGTAGGGCCGCCGGCGCCGCCGGCGTAATAGGTGTACCAGTCGGCTTGCAGGCCCGCGTCCGCCGCCGCCTTCAGGAGA
Organism: uncultured Alphaproteobacteria bacterium; assembly: GCA_963721905.1. Classification (GTDB taxonomy): domain Bacteria; phylum Pseudomonadota; class Alphaproteobacteria; order Rhizobiales; family Beijerinckiaceae; genus Roseiarcus. The sequence goes on along the minus strand of CAVRMF010000017.1, from coordinate 95,484 downwards.
AGCGCGAAGTCCTGGCCCCAGTTGCCAGTGATCACGCTATCGGCGCCGGACGCCTTGATCTTGGCGATGTAGGGGGAGAAATCGGTGATCTTGAGCAGCGGATGCAATTCGTCGCCGACAATCTCGATGTCCGGACGCTTCTCCTTCAGCATGGCGAGCGCCTGTTTGCGCACCGCTTGCCCAAAGGAATAATCCTGATTGATGAGGTAGATCTTCTTGATGTTCGGCCGGTCCTTCATGAAGTTCGTCAATGCGGCCATCTTGATGTCGGAATTGGCGTCCCAGCGAAAATGCCAGTAGGAGCATTTGTCGTTGGTCAGCACGGGATCGACCGCGGCGTAATTGAGATAGATGATCTCCTTGCCGGGGTTGCGATCATTGTATTTGCCGACCCAGTCGGTCAAAGCCGCGGCCACCGAGGAGCCGTTGCCCTGGGTGATGATGCGGATGCCCTGGTCGGCGGCTTTTTGCGCCTGAAGCAGGCTCTCCTGCGGATTGGTCTTGTTGTCGAAGGCGACGATCTCGACCTTCTTGCCGAGCAGGCCGCCGGAAGCGTTGATCTCGTCGGCGAGATATTGGTAGGTCTTCAGGCCGATCTCGCCGATCGAAGCGCCGCCCCCGGAGAGGGGATCGATATAGCCGATCTTGATCGTGTCGTCCGCGAGCGCCGGAGCGGCGACAAGCGCAAGTGCCAGCGCGAAGCCGGCGGCGTCCAATTTCATCGTGTCCTCCCTCATCGGCGCTTTGCTGTCAGGCCGTGTTGATCAAGCCCAACGATAGGCCGTCCGCCGCGATTGTCCAGCCCATCGCGGAACATCGTCGCCCTTGACGGAGGCGAGTCCCACCAAGAAGACGGGCCCGTCACACCGTCTGGACGTATTCGCCCGGGGCCGGGCCGAGCGGCGGAAGGCCAGCGCTTGCGGAACCGAGCTCCGGCGGCGCGACGAGGTCGCTCGAATGGCCCGCAAGCCACCCGAACCACGCCGGCCACCAGGACCCCTCGCGATACTCCGCCGCAGCCGCCCAGGCTTCGGGATCGGAACGAGGATCCTTCGCCGAAGTGGTTGCGACGCGGAAATGCCGGTCACCCTCGCCGGGCGGAGCGACGATGCCGCGGTTATGGCCGCCGTTCACCAGCGCGAACGTGACGTCGGTATCGGTCAGGAAATGGATCTTGAACACCGAGCGCCAGGGCGCGACATGGTCCCGCTCCGCGCCGATGACGAAGATCGGCGCGCGGATGCCCTGCAGCGCGATCAGACGGCCTTCGAGCCTGAAGCGGCCTTCGGCGAGATCGTTATCGAGATAGAGTTTGCGCAAATATTCGCTATGCATCTTAAACGGCATCCGGGTCGCGTCCGACGACCAGGCTCCGAGATCGTCGACCCGCTCCGGCTCGCCCATCAGATAGTGCTCGATCATCCGCGACCAGATGAGGTCGTTCGAGCGCATCAGGTCGAACGTGCCGGCCATCTGCTTCGACTCGAGGGCGCCCTGCTCCCACATCATGTCTTCGAGCAGCGCGAGCTGGCTGTCGTCGATGAAGAGCTTGAGTTCGCCGGCTTCCTCGTAATCGGTCTGCGCAGCGAAAAGCGTCAGGGACCTGACGCGATCGTCGTTGTCGCGCGCCATGGCGGCGGCCGTGATCGTCGCCAGCGTGCCGCCGATGCAATAGCCGACGAGATGCACGCGGGAAGCGCCGGTGATGTCGAGCGCCGCGGCGATCGCAGGCGCGACGCCCTCGCGGCGATAGTCGTCGAAGCCGACGTTGCGATCGTCCGACGTCGGGTTGCGCCACGAGATGCAGAAGACCGTGAATCCGGCGTCGACGAGATGGCGGATCAGCGAATTCTCGGGCCTGAGATCGAGGATATAGTACTTCATGATCCAGGCCGGCGTAATGACCACCGGCTCGGAACGCACTGAGGCCGTTGTCGGCGAGTACTGGATAATCTCGGCGAGGCTCGTCCGCTTGACGACGACGCCTTTCGTCACCGCGACCGTCTCCCCTGGCCTGAACGCCTTTTCGGCCTCGCTGCGTTCGCCCCGCACCTGGCGTCCAAAATCGTTCGCGTAATTGATTGCGCCTCTGACAAGATTCGACTCCGCCCTCGCGAACGGTCTGCTTCAACGCAACAGGATTGGTGAGCAGAAAGTTGGAGGGGGCCATGATGTCGAGGGCCTGACGGCCGACGAAATTCATGAGAGCGAGATGGTGCGGTGACGCGCCGTGAACCTTGGACGCAACTTCATCCCACCACGCTTCAGCCGCCAAAAACGAGTTGGCGTAGAAGGAGAACGGCCATTGGCTCCACTCTTCGGCGCGGAACCGACGGTCCTCCGCCCTACCCTGCCGCTCGTCGGGCTTCGTGCGCGCCGACGCATGCGTCGGCTGAAGCAGCGACGCTTGCCTCGCGAGGGCGCTCAACGCGAACGCCGCCTGACGGCCGGGCGAGGCCGCAAGATGCAGGGCCCAGTCGGAGGCGGCCAAGGCGAGCGCCATCGGCGAAAACCCGCCCGCCATTTCGGCGATGCTGGCGTGGACGACCCGGTCGAGCGGGTTCTCCTGCTCGACCGGAACGAGCGGCGGCGGAAGCGTGCGCGCCGGGACTGGCGCAGGCGTGCCCTTGGCCGCCTGAAGCGAAACGCGCGCGCGACTGACCAGCTTATCCATGGCGCCATTCTCCTTCATCGGAGGTCTACCGCCCGGGCGATCAGCCGGCGTTGACGAATCTCAATCCCTCTCCGCCAGATTATCTTTGACTGCTCCGGTGACGCACCCGGCTGTAAGCGGGGCGCGCCAAGCAGCCATCGAGCCATCGTTTCACCCCCGAATGCGCCGATAGCCCCAGCCGGGCCATTTTGCCCCAAACGAGTATGCTCGCCACGTTGAGGTCCGCGACCGAAAAGCTGCGTCCACTCAAGAACTCGCGTCCCGCCAATGCGGCGTTAAGCACTCCAAGTGGCTTTTGCAGGAGCAGTTCATCGCGCTCAGCGTGCGACGGATCGCGGCTAAATTCGGGGAGCAGCGCACGATGCGACAGCAAATCGAGCAACAGGTCTTCCAATTCGAGCATAGCCCAGAAGCTCCATTGGGCGGCTATGCCCAGGGCCTCCGGAGCGCTAGAGCGCATCGGTCCTTCGTACTTTTGCGCGAGGTAGAGGTTGATTGCCATAGACTCCCAAATCACCACGTCACCGTCAACGAGAGTGGGAATCCGCGCATTGGGATTGAGCCGGAGATAGTCCGCTGTCTGCAGATCGTCGGCTCGCGTGCTCTTCTCCACCAGCTGATATGGCTCGCCGATCTCCTCGAGCATCCATAGGCATCGCGACGCTCGGGATACGGGGTTGCCGTATAGTTGAAGCATCATTGGCTCCAAGCCTGTTGTCGCCCCTACCCCAAATGCTTCCTGAAGAAGGCCGTGGCGCGGTCCCAGGCGAGCTCCGCTGCGTGGCGGTCGTGGATGGCCATGCGCTGCTCGTTGACGAAGGCGTGATCGGCGTCATAGCGGAAGGCCTCGAAGCTCTTCCCTGCCGCCTTCATGCCTTGCTCGAAGCCGTCGACGACTTTTGGCGAGACATAATCGTCCTTGTTGGCGAAATGGCCCTGCAGCGGGACCTTCACGTCGGCCGGCTTCACCGCCTGCTCGGGCGGAAGGCCGTAGAACGTGACCGCCGCCGTGATCTCCGGAATCCGCGCCGCCCCGATGACTGCGACCGCCCCGCCCATGCAAAACCCGGTAAGGCCGACCTTGGCGCCGTTGCGCTTGAGGAACTGAACCGCGCCGCGCACGGTTTCGTCGGTCGCGTCGATGAAGTTGAGCGAGGACATCTCCTTCGCCGCCGCGTCCGAGTCGTGATAGGGCACGACCACGCCCTTGTAGAGATCGGGCGCGAGCGCGTCGAAGCCGGCGAGCGCAAAGCGGTCGCACATCGCCTTGATCTGCTCCTGCAGACCCCACCATTCCTGGATCACGACGAGCCCCGGCGCGTCGCCGCGCGCGGCGTTCGACAGATAGCCTTTGGCCTCGCCGCCGTCCGGCCGTTTGAAGGTGATGTGCGCGCCCATTGTTGTTCCTCCGATCGATTAGGTTCTCCGGCGCACTTCGCCAAGCGCCAGCTTCGGGCTCCCGGCGTTGTCAGCCGAGCTTCGCTCCGTTGGTCATCAGCATGATTGAATAGAGCGAGGTCGTTCCGCAAATGAACAGTCGGTTGCGCTTGGGGCCGCCGAAGGTCACGTTGGCGACGATCTCGGGGATGAGAATCTTGCCGATCAACGCGCCGTCGGGCTCGTAGCAGTGGACCCCCTCGTCCGTGCTGGTCCAGACGCGCCCCTGCCGGTCGAACTCGAAATCCGTCGAAGAGGCCGGCCTCGCATTTGGCGAAGATCTCTCCGCCCGTCACGCTCTTGCCGTCGGCCGCGACCGTGAAACGCCGGATATGGCGGGGCCCGTGCTCCTTGTGGGTCGCGCCGGTGTCGGCCACGTAAAGGAGCTTTTCGTCGGGCGAGAAGGCGAGACCGTTCGGACGCACCATGTCGTCGATGACGCGCTCGACCTCGCGTGTCGACGGGTCGACGCGGTAGACGTGGCAACCGTCGATCTCCTGAGGAGCGCGCTCGCCCTCGTTGTCGCTGTCGATGCCATAGGCCGGGTCGGTGAACCAGACGGAATTGTCGGATTTGACGACGGCGTCGTTCGGCGAGTTGAGCCGCTTGCCCTTCCACGCCTCGGCGATGACGGAAATCGAGCCGTCGACCTCGGTGCGGGTCACCCGGCGGGTCAGGTGCTCGCAAGTGACGAGCCGACCCTGGTTGTCGACGGTGTTGCCGTTCGAGTTGTTGGAGGGCTGGCGAAACGCCGAGACCTGGCCGGACGGCTCGTCGAAGCGCAACATCCGGTTGTTGGGGATGTCGGACCAGACGAGATAGCGTCCGGCGGCGAACCAGGCCGGGCCTTCGCTCCAGCGCGCGCCCGTCCACAGACGCTCGACCCGGACATAGCCGGCAAATAGCGGCTTGAAGCGGGGATCGAGGACGAGGATGTCTGTTCCCTCGACCTGGCCGTAGTGCATCGCGCCGCCTCCCCTCCCCGAGCCGTTTGAGCCTGAGGGTGGCGCCGTTGGCGCCCGACTGCAAGACTGCACGCGCTCCAGGTCGGCTGCGAGTTTCGGAATCGCGGAGGCGAGGTCCGCGTCCGCCGCCATCGTGACGACGTCCGTCTCGCCATCCGGCGGCTCGAGCGCTGCGAACTGACTGTCGACCAGCGAGGCCGGCATATAGTGGCCTTTGCGCCCGGCGACCCGCGCGCGCATCAGGTTCGGCGAGGCCTTCAGATAGACGAACCGCAGCGCAGGCCCGACCCCGGCCCGAAGCCGGTCGCGATAGCCCCGGCGGAGCGCCGAACAGGCGACCACCGCTCCTCGCGCGCCGCGCTTCTCCCTCAGCACCCCGGCAATGCGGTCGAGCCACGGCCAGCGATCGTTATCGTCGAGCGGATGACCGGCGCTCATTTTGGCGCGCGCCGCGGGGGAATGCAGATCGTCGCCGTCGATAAAATCCGCGCCGAGGACTTCGGCCAGCTCGCGTCCGATGGTCGTTTTGCCCGCGCCGGAGACCCCCATCACCACGACGGCGACGGGCTCGGAGGGGTTCGCAGACGGGGTCGACTCAGGCATGGACCTCTCACCCCTTTCGTTCGTTAGCCGCGCCGAACGGCGTAACAATGTTGTGACAATCGCAAAATTCGCGTGATGCGCAAGCACTTGCGGCGGAGCCGATCATCCTCCACATTTGCGTCCATGAACGACTTGCCGCCGCGCTCGCGTCTGGTCGCCGTTCTCGGCCCGACCAACACCGGCAAGACCCATCTGGCGGTCGAGCGCATGCTGGCCCATTCGTCGGGCATGATCGGCCTGCCGCTGAGGCTCCTGGCGCGCGAGATCTACGACCGGATCGTCAAGACGCGAGGGAAAGCAAAGGTCTCCCTCATCACCGGCGAGGAGAAGTTCGTTCCCGCCGATCCGCAATATTTCGTTTGCACGGTCGAGGCGATGCCGCTCGACCGCAAGGTCGAATTCCTCGCGGTCGACGAAATCCAGCTCTGCGCCGACCCTGAGCGCGGCCACGTCTTCACCCATCGGCTCCTGCATGGGCGGGGCCAATCGGAGACGATGCTGCTCGGCGCGGCGACCGTCGCGCCGCTGGTTCGCCGCCTCTGTCCCGGCGCCTCGATCCGGTTCCGCGAGCGCCTCTCGACGCTGAGCTACGCGGGCCAACGAAAATTGACCCGCCTGCCCCGGCGCAGCGCCGTCGTCGCCTTTTCCGGAGACGCGGTCTACGCCATTGCCGAACTGATCCGGCGCCATCGCGGCGGCGCGGCGGTGGTCATGGGTTCGCTCAGCCCGCGCACCCGCAACGCGCAGGTCGAGCTTTTCCAGTCCGGCGAGGTTGATTTCCTGGTCGCGACCGACGCGATCGGCATGGGGCTCAACATGGACGTCGACCATGTCGCGTTCGCGGGCCTGCGCAAGTTCGACGGACGGCGCACAAGAGGGCTCTATTCGCAGGAAATCGGTCAGATCGCCGGGCGCGCCGGCCGCTTTCGCCGGGACGGCGCTTTCGGCGTCACCGGCGATGCGCCCGATCTCGAACCCGACATCGTCGCGGCGGTCGAAGGGCATACGTTCCCGTCGGTCCAGGCGGCGGAATGGCGAAACGCCCGCCTCGACTTCCAGTCGCTGCAGGGCCTCATGCGCTCGCTTGCCGCGCCGCCGCCGATGGCTGGTCTGCAGCTCTCCGAGGAGAGCCAGGACGAGACGACGCTCCGCCAGCTCGCGAACGAGGAAACCGTCGTCCGCCGCGCCAGGGACCGCGCCAATCTGATGCGCCTGTGGGAGGCCTGCCAGACGCCGGACTTTCGCAAGACGACGCAGGACGAGCACACGCGGCTGATCGGGGGCCTGTTCTCGCACCTGACCCAGCGCGACCGGCGAATCCCCGAGGACTGGATGCATGGCCAGTTCTCCACCCTCGACCGCGCCGACGGCGACATCGACGCGCTCTCGATGCGGCTCGCCCGCGTCCGGACGCTTGCCTATATCGCCAACCGCGCCGACTGGCTGGCTGATCCGCCGGCGTGGCAGGACCGCGCGCGCGAATTGGAGGACCGGCTGTCCGACACGCTTCATCAATCGCTGATGGAGCGCTTCGTCGACCGGCGCACGAGCACCCTTCTGAGGTCGTTGCACCAGCACGCCGGCCCGATCCTCGGCGGCATCGGCGCCGATGGCGAAGTCACGGTCGAGGGCCATATCGTCGGCAGGCTCTCGGGCGTGCATTTCGAGCCCGAACGCGGCGCCTCGGCCCTGGAAAACCGGGCGCTCCGCGGCGCGGTCGAACGGGCGGTCGCTCCCGAAATCGCCCGCCGGCTCGGCGAACTCGCGGGCGAGGGCGACGAGGCGTTTGCGCTTCTTTCCGATGGGCTCGTCGCATGGCGCGGACTCGCTGCAGGCGAGATCGTCGGCGGCGGCCCGTTCAAGCCGCGCGTCCGGCTCATCGGCGACTTCGGCGCCGACGCGCCGCGTGAGCGCGCCGCCCGGCGGCTCGAGGCCTATGTTGCGGGCGAAGCGAGCCGCCGGCTCTTCGTCCTCAAGCGCTTGGCGGAAGCGATCGCCGACGGCACGCTGAAGGGGCTCGCGCGCGGTGTCGCCTACCAGCTCGTCGAGCAGTTCGGAATTCTGGATCGCCGGCGGGCGGACGACCATATCAGCGCGCTGAGCAGGCATGAGCGGCGAGTGCTGAAAAGCCTCGGCGTGCGCTTCGGCGCTTTCTCGCTCTATCTGCCAGCGCTTCTGACGCCGGAAGCGCTGGCGATCGGCGCGGTGTTCGCGGAGCTGGCCGCGCCGCGCTGGCGTCCAGCGCCGGACGGCCTCACCGTTCTGCCCCATCCCGCCCCGCCGCCCGAGGCGCTGAGCCTGCGCGGCTTGCGCGCCGTCGCGGGTCTCGCGGCGCCAGTGCTGGCGCTCGAGCGGCTCGACGCGCTTTCGCGCGACGCGCCCGGGGGATTGCTCGCCCTGACGCCCGACCTCATGGATGACCTCGGCTGGAAGCCGGCTGAGGCCGAGCCGGTATTGCGCGCGCTCGGCTTCGTGCGCGTCCGAAAAAGCGATCCGGAGGCGCCGAGCCTGTGGCGGCGCCGCCCGATGGCGGCGCGGGCGCCGGCGAACGCGGCCCCAGTGCTTCCCGCCGTCCCGGCCGAGCCGCGCGCCAAGCCTACGCCCGGCCCATCGCCCCGCGCGCGCCGGCGCCGCGCCCGCCGCCGCGCGGCGGCCGCCGGCTCTCAGGCTTGAACGAGTCGGCCGACACCTGCCGCGTCGACGTCTGGCTGTGGCGCGCGCGGTTCTTCAAGACCCGGAGCCTCGCGGCGCGCGTGATCGAAGAGGGCGGCGTCCGCCTCATGCGCGGCGGCGCGAGGACGCCTCTGGAGAAGCCCAGCCGCAGCGTGCGCTGCGGCGATGTCCTGACCTTCGCCCAAGGGCCGCGCTGGCTCGCGGTCAAAGTCGAGGCGCTCGGCGTCCGCCGCGGCCCGGCGCCCGAGGCGCGGGCCCTTTACAGCCTGCTGCCCCCTTCTCCCCCTGCGGGAGAAGGTGGACGCGCGGAACGCGCGGCCGGATGAGGGCTCCGGGCAAACGCCTTTCCCTCAATACCCCACCGCCAGCGTCCCCCGCTGGCGCAAGTCGGACGCCCCGGTCAGAATCCCGTCGGGCGAGCGCGCGATCGTGTTGGCCGAGCCGATCGCCTCGCGCACCACGACCTTGTGTCCCATCGCCTCGAGCGCCCGGATCGTGTCCTCCGACATGCCGCGCTCGATCCTGAGTTCGTCGGGATAGAGCTGGTCGTGCGCGCGCGGCGCGTTTTCGGCCTCGGCCACGTTGAGGCCGTGGTCGATCACATTGACGATGATCTGCGTGACCGTCGTGATGATGGTCGAGCCGCCGGGGCTGCCTGTCACAAGCTCGACCTTGCCGTCCTTGAACACGAGAGTCGGGCTCATCGATGACAGCGGCCGTTTCATCGACCCCGGCGCGTTGGCGTCGCCGCCCATGAGGCCGAAGAAATTGGCTGCGCCGCGCTTGGCGGCGAAGTCGTCAAGCTCGTCGTTGAGCAGCACGCCCGTCCCGTCGGCGACGAGGCCCGAGCCGTAGGGCAGGTTCAGTGTATAGGTGTTGGCGACCGCGTTGCCGTCGGCATCGACGATCGAAAAATGCGTCGTCTGGTCGCTCTCATATCGCTGAGGCTCGCCGGGACGGATGTCGGCGGCGGGACGCGCATGATCCGGCGAGATGAGCGCGCGAAGCTGGTCGGCGTAGGCCTTCGAGGTCAGGCCCGCGAGCGGGACTTTGACGAAATCCGGGTCGCCAAGCCATGCGGCCCGATCGGCGTAGGCGAGCTTCTCCGCCTCCGCCATCTCGTGCAGCGAGGCGGCCGAGTTGAGGCCCTGCTGGCCAAGCGGAAAGCCCTCGAGAATGTTGAGAATCTCGATCACATGCGCGCCTCCGGACGAAGGCGGCGGCATCGAGACGATGCTATGGCCGCGATAGGTCCCCTTGACGGGCTCGCGCTCGACCGCGCGATAATGCGCGAGATCGTCCATCGTCATGCGGCCGCCGGCCGCCTGCACGGCCGCGACGATCTTCTCCGCGACCGGCCCGGTGTAAAAGCCAGCCGCGCCCTCGGCGGCGATCGTATCCAGCGTCGCGGCGAGATCGTCGAGCGCGATGTGGTCGCCGGTCTCCGGAATGCCGCCGTTGGGCTTGAGATAGATGCGCGCCGACGAGGGATGCTTGGCGAGGATCGGCGCGGCGATGGGAAGCGAGTCGGCGACATCCCCGCCGACGGTCAGGCCCTGCCGGGCGAGCGCGACAGCGGGCGCGACGAGCTCTGCGAAGGTGAATTTTCCCGAGCCGTACTTGCGCCACGCGAGCTCGAGGCCGGCGACGGTTCCCGGCACGCCGATCGCGAGGCCGGAATAGCGCGACTTGAACGGATCGGCCTCGCCGTTGGCGTCGAGAAAGACGTCCTTGGTCGTCGCGGCGGGCGCGGTCTCGCGATAATCGATCGCAGTCGTCAGGTTGAGATCGGCGCGGTGGATCAGCATGAAGCCGCCGCCGCCAATGTTGCCGGCGCGCGGCATGGTGACCGCAAGCGCGAAGCCGACCGCGACCGCAGCGTCGACCGCGTTGCCGCCGAGCCGCAGCACCTCCAGCCCGACCCTAGACGCCGCCGCCTCCTGGGTGACGACCATGCCGTGCCTGGCGATGACCGGGCGAGCCGTGGCGAAGGGCGAGATGATCGGCGCCGTGTCGGCGGCGGCGACCGCCGGGGCAAAGACGAAAAGAGCGAAGGCGGCAAGGCGAAAGCGTCTCAATGCGTCGGTCTCCGGATGCGACGGAGGCTATGATAGGAAGGCGGCCGGCCCTGCGTCGAGTCGCGGCCTTGCAACAGTGGGTATCGTCATGGCCGGGCTCGTCCGGCTCGTCCCGGCCATCCACGCAGTTCCGCGCATCAAGAGCCGTCTTACAACGCGCCAGAGCGGGCAGCGGGTATTCGGACACGTCTTTGTCGCACAACGGCGTGGATGGCCGGGACAAGCCTGGACAAGCCCGGCCATGACGCGCTCCGGCTACCCTATTTCCATCACCGCGCCGCGCGCTAACCGCGGAGCGAGCTTGCGCATATCGGACGGCTCGATCGCGACGCAGCCGGCGGTCGGCGCAAGGCCCGGCCGCGCGAGATGGAAGAAGATGGCGCTGCCCCTGCCCTTGGCGCGACGGGAGAAATTCTGGTCGAGCACGAAGGTCAGGTCATAAAGATGATCGTCGCGCCACATGCGGTCCGTGCAGTCCAGGGCGGGCAGTCGCACCGGGCGGTTGTAGCGCGGGCTCGACGGATCCTCGCACCAGCCCTGGTCGCGCCGCATGGCCTTCAGCGGCACGCCCGCCGCGCGGGGCCGCGGACGGTCCGGCCGGTAGTAGCCCCAAAGCAGCCTGAAACGCCCAGCGGGCGTGCCGCGATCGCCCTCGCGCTTGACCCTGACGATCCCGGCGGGTCCGAGCGCGCAAGCGATGCGGAACGGCCCCGCGGTCAGCCAGCCGCGCGCGCGGTTTCCGGCGAGCGGGCGGACGCGGAACAGGGTAAGGCGCGAAGGCATTTCGGGGCTCTTTTTAGTCTACTCGACAGTTTGAAGCTTTTCCACGCCCGGCTCTCGGCTTGGTCCGCTTCGACCGTGCAACCTTGCGTGGCGCTCACGCCAATGTGTACGCGGCTCGCGACGATGTGATCTCGGCGCGCGCCGATCCGCCGCAGTCGCTTGGTATCGCGCCCGGCGAACATCGCGATCGGAGATGAGCGATAATGGCGGTTTTCGTCGTCAACGGGCGAACCATGACAATCGACGTCGAGCCGGAGATGCCGCTCCTCTGGGCGCTGCGCGACGAACTGGGCCTTGTTGGCACGAAATTCGGCTGCGGCGCGGGCCTCTGCGGCGCCTGCACGGTTATCATCGACGGCGAGGCGATGCGCTCCTGCCAGACGCCGGTCAGCTACGCGGTGGGCAAATCGGTCCTCACCATCGAGGGCCTCGGCGCGAAGGCGCTGCACGCCGTCCAGAAGGCCTGGATCGAGGCCGACGCGCCGCAATGCGGCTATTGCCAGTCCGGCCAGATCATGGCCGCGGTCGCGCTGCTTAAGAAGAACCCCAACCCTAGCGACGCCGACATCGACGACGAGATGACCAACATCTGCCGCTGCGGGACCTATCCGCGCATGCGCGCGGCCGTGCACCGGGCCGCCGAACTCGCCAAAATTTGAGGGAGGCGAAGCCCAATGACAATCGCCCTCACCCGCCGCACTTTCATTCAGGCGTCTCTCTCGGCCGCCGGCGGTCTCGCCATCGCCGTTCACGCGCCCGCACTGGCGCGCGCGACGACGATCTCCGGCGAACCCTGGGGCGCTGACGACGGCGCGAGGGCCGGCGAAGTCGGCGCCTTCGTCGTCATCGATCCCGACAATTCGATCACGCTGAGGGTCGCCAAGTCCGAAATGGGGCAATGGGTCCTGACGTCGCTGGCGATGATCCTCGCCGAGGAGCTCGAATGCGACTTCTCTAAGGTGAAGGTCGAATACGCCTCCGCCCACCGCAACCTCGTCGAGCACGTCTATCCGTCGATGGGGACAGGCGGCTCCTCGTCGGTCCGCGGTTCGCGCGTCGCGCTGCAGCAGGCCGGCGCATCGGCGCGCGCCCGCCTCGTAGCGGCCGCTGCGGCGCGATGGGCGCGTAGAGCCTGCCGCCTGTGTCGCCAGCGAAGGAACGGTGCGCGAGGGCGCTTCCGGCCGCACGGCGACCTTCGGCGAACTTGCCGCCGCCGCGGCGAAGATCGCGCTCGCGAGCGAGCCGGCGATCAGGACGCCCGACCAGTACAAGCTCATCGGAACGAGCCTCAAGCGGATCGATACGCCGCTCAAGGTCACCGGCGCGGCGCGGTTCGGCATCGATACGCGCGTGGCGGGCATGGTCTATGCCGCCGCGGCCAACTGCCCGGTGTTCGGGGGGAAGCTTAAATCTTTTGACTTCTCCGCCATCTCCGGCCGGCGCGGGATCATCGCCGCCGTGCCGGTGACGAACGGCGTCGCGGTCGTCGCCGACAATTTCTGGCGCGCCAAAGAGGCGCTGGCCGCGATGCCGGTCGAATGGGATTTCGGCCCGGCCGCATCGACCGACAGCGCTGAGTTTCGCGCCGAATATCGCGCCGCGCTCGACGGGCCGCTTGCCGACGGCGGCGGCCACGGCGACATTCGCGCGGCCTTCGATAAGCCGGCGAAGCTGGTGGAGGCGGTCTACGAAGTCCCCTATCTGGCGCACGCGCCGATGGAGCCCTTGAACGCGACCGCGCATTGGCGCCCCGACCGCATCGACGTCTGGATGGGCACGCAGTCGCCCGAGCAGGCCATCGAACTTGCGGCCAAAGCGGGCGGCGTCGACCCCAAAGCGGTCTTCGTTCACAACGCCTTCCTCGGCGGCGGCTTCGGACGGCGCGCGGTCAACGACGAACTCGTCCAGGCGGTCGAGGTCTCGAAGGCGGTCGGCGCCCGGTCAAGCTGATCTGGACGCGGGAGGAGGACATCCGTTCGGACCGCTATCGTCCGCAGGCCGCGATCCGGATGCGCGCGGCCTTGAAGGAGGACGGCTCGCCCGCGGGCTTCGACTTCACGACCGCGGTCGGCTCGATCACCCGCTCGCTTGGATGGGGCGCGGTCAGGAACGGCGTCGAGCGGCAGGCGATCGAGGGCCTCGCCAACTGCCCCTATCGCGCCGATGCGCTGAAGGTCGGCGTCAACCTCAAGAACACCCATGTGCCGGTCATGTTCTGGCGCTCGGTCGGCTCGTCGCAGAACGCCTTCGCGGTCGAGAGCTTCATCGACGAGGTCGCCCACGCGGCGAAGCGCGATCCGCTCGATATCGCCGCGCGGCTCTTCAGGGCAAGCCCGACTTTCTCGCGGTGCTCGATGCGCTCGCCGACAAGGGCGACTGGGGCAAGCCTTGCGCAAGGGACGGGCCGCGGCCTTGCGATCCACGAGGCCTTCGGCACCATCGTCGGCGAGATCGCCGAGGTCGCGGTTGACGATCAGGGCGGGATCAAGGTCGAGCGGGTGGTCGCCTGCGTCGATTGCGGCCATCTCGTCAATCCGCTGACCGCCGCCATGCAGATCGAGAGCGCCGTGCTCTACGGCCTGACCGCGGCGCTGTTCGACGAGATCACCATCCGCCAGGGCCGGGTCGAGCAGGGCAATTTCGATTCCTACCCGATCGCCCGTATGGCCGACGCGCCGGTCATCGAGACCCATTTCGCGCTCTCCGGCGGCGACAAATGGGCGGCCTCGGCGAGCCCGGCACGCCGCCGATCGCGCCCGCCATCGCCAACGCCATCTTCGCCGCAACCGGCAAGCGCATCCGCTCGCTGCCGCTGAAGAACGCCTTGCCGGGGCATAGGGACACCCCTTCCCCAGCTCTGCTGGGGAAGGTGGCGCTATAGGGCGTCGAAAGACTGCTGCTTCTTCCGATGGGCGACCTCGCCGGATGGGCCAGCCGGCCGGCGCCCTCCGACGCACTGGATTGCACGACCGTCACTGCGAACCTGCATCTCATCGGAACTGCTTTTCGCACCCATCCGGGCCTCCGGGCTACTTCTTCCCCGTTCGCAGAGAAGGGGCGGCGCCCCTCTGCAGCTCCGCGGGCAGAAGGTGCCCGCGCGTGGCGTGCTCGGACGAGGGCACGCGCCCCGGCAGGCCTCCACAAGGCCGTGACAGCGCGCCAAGCATTGCTGCGATGACCTGATGCTGGCGAGCGTCGTCGATGCGGCTGAGGCCGAGCTCGCCTCGCAAGGGCGGGCCGACGTCATCGACTTCTGGCGAACCCCGCGCTGGGGCGCGCGGTCCGGGCGCTCCTGATCGAGGCCATCCCCGGATGCCCGTCGAGGCCATAGGCAAGTGCCGACGCGCGTGCGCTGTGCTCGTCCCCTCGCCCGACGAGGCGGGAGGGCGCAGCCACGCCGCGGGCGCGGGGCGCTGAAGAAGCTGGGTTACCTACTAGGTTCGCGGCGGACGCAGGCGGGCTTGACCGGCTCGAGCCGGCGTCGCGGGTGTGGCGCAGGAGATTGGCTTCTGCGGCGGTCTCTTGCTGATCAGGCGCCGGAATCCGGCCTCGTCGGCCGATGGGGATGGGGTTCCAGGCGCATCTCGACGTCGATAGACGAAGCGGGAGGCGGCTCCTCGACGCCCTCGCGCTGCATGGTAATTGCAGCCTTCTCGGCGCTCTCGCCGGCGCCGATGGCCTCCCGTCCGGCCCTCGCCGGCTCGCGGAACCCGCCCGACGTGCCGCGCCTCCTGCTGGCTCAGCCCGACGCGCCCGGCTTTCGGAGCGCGCTCTCGGCCTGTGGACGGCGCGGCGATCTTGGACCGGGAGACGCGCTGATCCGCGATCCCATCCCGCGCGAAGCCGCGGATGCGCAGCGGCGGCGCAGGCCGGTTCACTGTTGGACGTGTTCGACATCATCTTCCTTCTGCGACTTCGCTTCTCGCCGCCGAAATCGGGAGCCTTAGCTTACAGCGTGTTTTAGCAGCGCGTCCTCTCAACGTCGAGGCCTCGGTCAGGCGCGCAGCTGCGCATGCCGACGACATGCGCTCCATCTTCTCTGACGACGCGGACCTCGACGGGATCCGCGCCTCGTCGTCGGACGCGGCGACATCGACTTCATCGAAGACGATCGCCGAGGATGTCGTGGCGATCGTCGTAGGAATCCGCGCGGTCGCCTCCGTGCGCGTCCGGGTCGAAAGTCCCCCTCGTCCCCGGCTCTGGTCCGGCGTCGAGATCACGGCGCGAGCGGCCTTAACCTTCTCCCCTTGCGGGAGAACGGTCGGCGCGAAGCGCCGGATGAGGGGTCCGCGCTGCTCCCTTCTCCCCTCGGGAGAAGGTGGCCGTAGGGCCGGATGAGGGTGATGAAGGGGCGACCGCGCCGCGCCTTCACGCCTTCAAATATTTCGTCGCCTCGCGCCTGGCGACGCCGGTCAGCTTCTCGCCATGGTCCTTCAAAAACCGGCGCACGCGTTTGGGGTCGCGCTTCGACAATTCGCGCAGCCACCAGCCGACCGCCTTCTGGATGAACCACTGGCGATCCTCGGCTAGAAGCACGGCCCAGCCGAGCATCCGCTCGGGGTCGCGCTTTTCCTCACCCACCACGGCAAGGTGAAGACCAGCGCCGCGCCGCGCGTCCACGAATGCGGGTTTTCGATCCAGGCCTCGACCACGTCGAGCCGGCCGGGGTCTTCGATGAGGCAGCGCAACGCGACGCTCGCCCAGATTGTCCGCCACCGCCCAGCCGTCAAATCGGCCAGGCGCTGTCGGTCACGAAACGCCAGACCCCGGCGTCGGGCTCGATCGACTTCCGCGCCAGGATCCGCCCGGCGACGATCTTCAAGTCCCACACCGGCTCCCGCCACGGCCGCCGGCAAAGCTCCAGCGCCCGCTGCTGCGTGAGATCGCCGAGCGTCTCCTTGATCGCGACATCCATCCCCGGCAGCGGGACGCCCCAATGCTCCCAGCGCGATTTCTGGTACCGCTTCTCTTGCTCCGCCCGCTCGCCCCCGCCGAGCGCGCGCAGGGCTTTGCATCAGCCGCGCTTCAGCGGGGCTTTGACGATTGTGTCGGCCATGATCTGCTCGCGTTTGTCTCACGATGAGGCCCTCGTCGGCCAATCCGACGCCATGGAGGCCAGTCGATCGCAGGCCGGAGAACAACGCCGCCTCTAGCGGCATATCATTTCGTCATCAAATGATGACAATTAGGGCATCACATACGGGAGACTTGGATGCGATCAACGTCGGCGCTTGACGACGATCTCGTGGCGAAAGCTCAGGAGTTCACGGGCCTCAAGGAGAAATCGAGCTTGGTGCGGGAGGCGCTCAAGGCGCTCATCGAGCGAGAAAGCGCGCGCCGGCTGGCGCGGCTCGGCGGCTCTGAGCCTCGGCTCAAGGCTCCGCCACGGCGCCGGCCGGCCTCTGCGTGATTTCTCGGCGCGACACGTCGGTCTGGGTCGCCCATTTTCGCATCGGCGAAGCCGCACTTGCTGCGCTGCTCGACGCGAAATTCCATTTTGGCGCACCCATTTGTCATCGGCGAACTCGCCTTGCGCAATCTCAGCCGCCGCGAAGCCGGCGCCGACCGCTCTCCTGGACTTGCCTGCCGTCATCGTGGCCACGGATCGCGAGGTTCTGGAGTTCATCGATCGCCACGCTCTATTCGGGCGCGGCGTCGGCTACGTCGACGCGCACCTCCTGGCCGCTGCGCGATTGACCGCGGGAGCGAAGCTATGGACGCACGACAAGCGGCTGCACCGCGCTCGCGGACGCCATGGGCTTGGCGGCGAAGCCGAACCTGAGACCTTAGGGAAAGCCAAGGTTTTCGCTCTCCATACGCTCCAGCCGCCGGAGTCGAAAGCACGACCGCGCGGAGGGCGAGACAAGCCCAGTGGGTTCCACGCGATGACAACCAACCACGCGCCCCGCTCTTAGCCTCCCGGCTTCTTGGGCGCGTCTCTGCTTTATGCGGAGAAGGTTCGCCTTGTCGGAATTGGTCAACGAGGTAGAGACCGGGCAAGACGGGGGCCCGAACACGGAGTTGACCAGCCCCGGCGCTTCGAAGCGGACGCTCTCAAGGAGCCCGCTCCTCAAAAGGCCGCGTAGAACGTAAACGGAATTTTCATCGCCCGAGCAGACCAGTGTCCTCAATTCCGCCGCCAGCGCACTGATGTAATCAAAAAAATCAACGCGGGCCGCTTCCAGCGCCTTTCGCCAATCTTTGGCCTCATCCGGCAGGCGACCAGAATGGATCGCAGGACGCAAGCGTCGGGTCGGGGTTGCGGCAGTCGAGACTTCCGATGCGCTTCAGCGCCCGATCGCGGATAGAACACTTGGCGGGAGCGGAAACGATCATCTTGCGCAGGTCCTCCATAAGCCCGACCGTTCCAGGCGAACCCTGCCGTCGTGGCGCGCCAAACGGGCGACCAAACGGGCGAAAAAGGGTCCGGAGCATTGCTAAAGGTGAGGGCCGCGGGGACGGGAGCGACCGACGGGCGGTTAGTGCGCCAGATAATTCCTCCCAAGACCGGTGGCCTGCAGCATTGCCTCTGCAACGATGCACCCTGAAGCTGAGCGTCGTAAAGCGACGCGCCCTGAAGCCGCGCATCATAGAGCTTCGCGCCCTGTAGCTGCGCGTTATCGAGCGACGCGCCCTGAAGCTGCGTGCCAACGAGCGACGCGCCCTGAAGCTCCCGCCAAAGAGGTTCGCGCCCTGAAGTTGCGCCGATAGAGCGACGCGCCGTGAAGCTGCGCGCCAAAGAACGACGCGCCCTGAAGTTGCGCGCCTTCCAGCGACGCCCCTTGAAGCTGCGCGTAATCGAGCGAGGCGCCCTGAAGCTGCGCTTGGTCAAACGATGCGCGATCAAGCTGCGCCCAACGCAGCGACGCGCCCCGAAGCTGCGCGCCCTCGAAGTCGACTTTCGGCAAACTGGCGAGATCAAATATTGCGCCATTCAGATCGCGGCCACGGGCGCGGAATACATAGTCTCGACCCTTCACCCTCTCGGGATCGTCGATGTTGAGGCGTTCGTAGATGTTGAGGCCGGGCAGGACGAGCGTGCTCGACAACGGTAGCCAGCGCCGGCGGGTCACGTCATCGACGTTGGATTCGAAAACCCACTCGTGCAGGGACACCTTCCTCGCAGTCTTGACCCACTCCAAGAACGACTGATTTGGCTGTGGCTTCGATTCATCGCCTCGCCGTCTTGTCCATTGGATCGCGGGGAAAACTTCGCGGTTAGCAAGTGGTCTTCCTGCCACTCCCCGGGAAAGGTCGCGACTGCCCCGGCGAAGAGGACGGCGGCGGCGCTGAACGCCAGCCCAACGCCCGCCGAGGCCCAAGGCGCCCAGCGACACCGGCCGTCGGCCTCCCGCCCGGACAGGATCTTTCGCCACAGCCACCAGACCAGGACCAGATCGCCGAGGAGCGCGATGCGCTGGGTCCAGGTGATGAAGCTGTATGTGGTAGGGCAAGAACTGGATCTGCATCATGAGCAGCAAAAGGAGCGGTGCGATCACCAGCGTGACCCATGCGATCGCCCGCAGCAGCCAGCCGAAGGCGCTGTCGCGAACGTCTGTCGGCCCGGCGAGAAACTGGATGAAAATGTTGCTCGGCAATTGCCGTCGCAGGCTTGTCGCGCGACCGTGGCGTTCTCGTCGCCGATCTGCTGGCGCAGCGCCTGATCGAACCGCTTCGCTTTGTCCGTCAGCATGACGAGATGCACGAGCGTATAGGCGTGGACGATGAGGAACAGGATCGGCGCGAGGAAGAAGAAGGCGAGCAGCGGCAGTTCGATATTGAGGAACGGCACTTGATCGGATTCTCGAAAAAGAGATCGGCGTGCGTCACCGCGCCTGCGGCGACCGCGAGATAGAAGAGGACGAAGAGATAGGAGAGCCATAAGCCGCCACCGACCGCCGCCGCATCGTCGACCGCCTTCTTGATCGCCTCGAGGTCGTCGGCCTTCTCGGCGATCTTCGGAAGATCGCGCGCGGGAGCGTCGGGCGAGGCCGGTTCGGGGCCGAGCTGCTCGGACGCCGAGCGCACAACAGCCGGCGCAGCTTCGCCGCCGTCCGTCGCCGGACGCCCGTTCGGCGGCTTGGGCAAATCGAACCCCACGGCGCTTGGCCCCCAAGGATCAACGCTCTTGGCAGAATCCCGAGCGTCTCATTTCTACACGAAACGCACGCGCCATCAAACGAATGCTGCGTTCCGCGCCGCCCCCTCCACTCGCTATCGCGCGGTCCGCCTCTACCCGTGCTCTCAGACCACCGGCGGTCCTGGCGGCACGCTCTGCGCGTGATGAAAGAGGTTTGCCGGATCGTACTGCCGCTTGACCGCCATGAGGCGATTGAGGTTCGGTCCCCAATAGGCGCTCGCCCAATTTTGGAGGTCGAGGTCGCAGTAGTTGACATAGGACGCGCCAACCATGTGCGGGCGCATCGCGTTGTATACACCCGAGACCTGCGCCAAATGCACGGGGGTTTCGGCGGCGGTCGACCAGCTCGCGTAATATTGAATGCAATAGAGGGAGCCGTGGCGGTGCGGAAAGGCGGTGGCGGCGACATCGACCTCGCCGACTGCGCCGCCATAGGCGTCGCAAAGCAGGGCAATCCCTCCCGCGGGAACCGCTGCAACGGCGGACAGCATGGCTCCGATCGCGGGAGAGCCGAGGGCAGTCACCACGTAATCGGACTTGGCTTTCATGTAGACGGATTCGAAGACGATGGGGCCGGCGAAATGCCGCACAGCGTCCAGAAAGGCCAGCGTCTGCACCGTCAACGGCTTGGACGGGGGTTCAACCTGGACCAGGGTCCGGAGCTGATTTCGCACCTCGCTTTCTGAGCCGATGGATTGGCCGATGCAGCGCATCGAGATGCGGCCGTTTCCCGCAGGTCCAACCTTCATGATCGAGGTCACATCTTTCGGAGCGTTGGGGGCCCAACTCTGCCAGGCCTGAAAGACGCGAGCGGCAGCCGATTGCGGGAGCGCCCAGGACACGCCGAATACGACAGCGCTCTTCAAGGGAACCGTAGTGAGGGTGAACTCTGTCGCGACGCCGAAACTTCCCCCGCCGCCGCCTCTGCACGCCCAGAACAGGTCGGGGTTGGAGGTCGCGCTCGCTTGCGACGGGCGGGCTTGGCTATCGACGAGGGTGAGTTGCCGAAGATGGTCGCAGGTGAGGCCGTAGGCCCGGCCGAGCAGACCAAAGCCCCCGCCGGTCAGATGGCCGGGGATTCCAACGGTCGGACAGCTTCCAGCCGGAATTGCAAGTCCCTCGGCGGCCAGCGCCTCATAGATGGAAAACAGGGTCGCGCCTGATCCCACCGTCACCAAACCAGCCGTCTTGTCGACCGCAATCTTGCTCAGACCTCGCACATCGATCACGACATCCGTGGATTGAGAGAAGCCTTCGTAGGAATGGCCTCCACCTCGGACGGCGAATTTCAGATTGTTCGCGCGCACCCAGTCGACCACGGCCGACACCGCGCGCTCGGTCTTGCAGACCGCCCGCAAGGACGGGCTCAGCTGCGTGCGTTTGTTGCTCGCCGGAAGATAGGCGGCGTATTCCGGATCGCCGGGTCTGAGATAGAGGACGTCGCTTGCGGGAAGGTCGGGCGGCGGCGGGAGCGGCGCGGCAGGCCCCGCCTCGGCGGCGCCTGGACGCGGCGGCTGAAGGTCGAGCGCTTCCGCGCGAGCGGGCGGCTCTGCGCCCGGAAGAAACTCTTCGACCTGAAGCGGATGTTCCATCGAAATTCCCTGCCGCTTTGAACGATGCCTATCTATTCGGAAGCGTCACTCCTGACGACGCCCTCGGGTCACCCGAACTCGCCAGGACCCACCGGCCACCAAACATGTTGGGGCGCCTCGTTGCGCGTTCCCAAGTGTCTTCGACAATTGCTTGCCAGCCATCATTGTCTGTCGGCGATTTACCGATATTAAAGCTATCTTACGGTCCGTATTGCTTTGGATTGACTGCCGTCTTTCTTATTTTATAAACAAATAAGCAACAATCATTGGTAAAAATCTTGAAAAAGTTGCAGAAAAATACACTCAACCCTCTGAAATCATGGCGCCGCGCACGGAATTGCACGGCCCTCACGCCGCCCGAGGGCTCCCCTCCTTCGACGCCGCGATCAGGTCGACGAAGCGGCGGAAGAGGTAGTGGCTGTCGCGCGGGCCGGGCGAGGCCTCGGGGTGGTACTGCACCGAGAAGGCCGGGCGGTCGGTGAGCGCGACGCCGCAGTTCGAGCCGTCGAAGAGCGAGACATGCGTCTCCTCGGCGTTGGCGGGCAGGCTGTCGCGCTCGACGGCGAAGCCGTGGTTCATCGACACGATCTCGACCTTGCCGGTGGTGAAATCCTTGACCGGATGGTTCGCGCCGTGATGGCCCTGCGGCATCTTGACGGTGCGCGCGCCGACCGCGAGGCCCAGCAGCTGATGGCCGAGGCAGATGCCGAAGAGCGGGATCTTGGTCTCGAGCAGCGCCTGGATCGTCGGCACGGCGTAGACGCCGGTCGCCGCCGGATCGCCGGGGCCGTTGGAGAGGAACACGCCGTCGGGCCGCTGCGCCAGGATCTCCTCGGCGGTCGCGGTCGCCGGCATGACCGTCACCGAGCAGCCGCAGTCGTTGAGGAGCCGCAGGATGTTGCGCTTGATTCCGTAGTCGACCGCGACGACGTGGAAGCGCGTCTCGAGCCGCTTGCCGTAGCCGCTCTCGAGCGTCCAGCTCGTCTCGTCCCAGTCGTAGCGCTGGGTCGACGCCGACCGCCGGCACGAGGTCCATGCCGTCGATGCCGGGCCAGCGCGCGGCTTGCAGCGCGCAGCGCGTCGAGATCGAAGGCGCCGTCGGGCGAATGGGCGATGACGGCGTTGGGCATGCCCACTTTTGCGGATCAGCGTCGTCAGCGCGCGCGTGTCGACGCCGGTCAAGCCAATCACGCCGCGCGATTTGAGCCAGGCGTCGAGGCGGCCACTGAGCGCGAAAATTCGACGGCTCCGAGAGATCGGCGCGCATGACCGCGCCGACCGCGGCGGACGCGGCGGCCGGATTGACGACCTCGATATCCTCGTCGTTGACGCCGACGATCCCGATATGCGGAAAGGTGAAGGTGACGATCTGCGCGGCGTAGGACGGATCGGTGAGGATCTCCTCGTAGCCGGTCATTGCGGTGTTGAAGCAGACCTCGCCGACCGCGGCGCCGACCGCGCCGACGCCGAAGCCTTCGATCACCTCGCCATTGGCCAGCACGAGAACGCCTGTGGCGATGCGCGGCCGCCAGCCCGTGCTTGTCTCCGGATCGTGTGTTGCGCTTGACATGCGGCTGTGCTTAAGCGCCGCGCATCCTGCGCGTCAAGCGGACGCGCTTTTTCCAACCTCGAGGAGCCCCATGCCCGACACCGCGCCGCTGCGCGACACGGTCGCGACCCGGATGAAGGAGGCGATGAAGAGCGGCGACAAGGTTCGGGTCGGCGCGCTGCGTCTCATCATGGCGGCCTTGAAAGAGCGGGAGATCGAGGCGCGGGGGCAAGGCAAGATCGTCAGCCGCGCCGACGAGCTGGCGCTGCTCACCAAAATGGTCAAGTCCCGGCAGGAGTCGGCGGCGATCTACGCCGCGGCCGGCCGCGCCGAGCTCGCCGCCCAGGAAAACGCCGAGGTCGCGGTCGTCAACGAGTTCCTGCCGAAGCAGATGGACGAGGCCGCGGTGATCGCGGCCGCCAAGGCCGCAATCGCTGCGACCGGCGCGGCAACCGTCAGGGACATGGGCAAGGTGGTCAACGCCCTCAAGGAGGCCCACCCGGGCGAGATGGACTTCGCCAAGGCGAGCGCGATCGTGAGGGGCCTGCTCACCGGTTAAGCGCGGCTTTCGCCCGAGCCCGGTCGCTCAGGGCTGGGTGACTCACGTACGACGTTCGTCATAGAACGGCCGGCATCGGCCTTTCGAACGGAAAGGCCGACGCGAGGGCTGATGGGCGGGGTCAGGACAAGAGCTGGCGTAGTTCTATCAGCGGCGGTTGGCCTCGCCAGCCTCGCCCATGCGGCGGATCTTGCGTCGAAGAGCGCGCCAGAAGCCTCGCCGCCGCCGGACTGCTTCAGCAGCCTGTGGACGTACCTCGATTCGTCGGCGGATGAGTGTCCGCTGTCCCATGCCGGCGTCACGCTCTATGGAACGCTCGACGGGGGATACGGCTACGAGACCCATGGCGTGCCGGGCAATCCGAGCGCCGGCAAGGTCAATTACGGCATCCAGAAGAACAGCAACAACGCCCATTGGCTCTGGTCGCCGAACGCTCTCAGCACATCGGTGATCGGCGTCAAAATGGAAGAAAATATCGGCGCCGGATGGTCCTTGATCGGCGTCGTTGAGGTTGGGTTCGACCCCTATTCGGGCATGCTGATCAACGCTCCGCGGTCGCGAGCCAACAACAATGTCAACGCTCTCGCCAATCAGACGGCGAACTACGACTCGAGCCCCGCGGGACAGTGGGACAACTCGCAGGGCTTTGTCGGCGTCAGCAATCCGGTCTATGGCACGCTCACTTTCGGCCGCACGAAGTCGCTCGCTCTGGACGCGCTCACTTCATACGACCCGGTCGCATCAACCGCCTTCTCGCCGTTCGGTTTCACCAGTTCATTCGCCGGTTTCGGCAACAGCCCGACGGTCCGTCCGAACACCGCCTTCACCTATCGGTTGAGCGTCGGTAATTTCCGGGCCGCCGTGCAGGCGCAGGTCGGGGGTTACGCGATTGGCAACGCCTCCAACGGCCAATATCAGGGACAGATCGGCGCGGACTTCGGCGACCTCTCGCTCGACGGCGTCGCCAACTGGACCAAGGACGCCGCCGCCCTGTCGAGCTATAGCGGCAGTCCGCCGAGCG
Source organism: uncultured Alphaproteobacteria bacterium (assembly GCA_963721905.1). Classification (GTDB taxonomy): domain Bacteria; phylum Pseudomonadota; class Alphaproteobacteria; order Rhizobiales; family Beijerinckiaceae; genus Roseiarcus. The sequence continues at coordinate 71,410 of CAVRMF010000017.1, read as the reverse complement.
GATATGACGTCAATAGTGTCCTCAAAGCGACGCTGTCGAACAGCGCCGGCGTCGAACTCATGGCTCGATACACATGGGGCCCATTCAGATTCTACGGAGGCTACATCTACGCCCGGCTCATGAACCCGAGCGACGATTACCCCAACGGCTTCCCGACCATCGCGGAAGGCATCTTCGTTCCCCCGGGCGCCGTGACCTCCAACGCCTACGACGTCAACAGACTCTTCAATACGGTGTGGACGGGCGCACGGTATTCCGTATGGAGCAATCTCGATGTTGCGGCCGGCGTCTACTATCGCACTCAAAATGACTATCTGCCCCCGACAAGCGGCGCTTGCACGGGCACTGGCGTCAATATCAGCAGCGGCAAGTGCGCCGGCAGCACCGGCGCCGTTTCGTTTCTCATTGACTACAAGCCGGTCAAGCGGGTCGACGTCTACGGCGGCGTGATGGTCTCGAACGTGTGGGGCGGCTTCGCGAATGGCCATCTCTACACGCAAAACGCCGACCCGACCGTCGGCCTGCGCATCCGCTTCTGATCGCCCTCCATTTTCGAAGCGGCCTGAGACGACCGTTGACAGATCCATTTGTCTAGTTAATAGATAGACATTATATCTTATCGGTCTGGGGCACTCATGAAGCGATTTGGCATCATTCTCACGGTGACCCTTGGCCTCGCGGGTCTCGCTCAGGCGGCGGACCTTCCGACCCAGAAAGCCGATATGCAGACGCCCCCCAAGCCCAACTGCACGGCGAGCTTCTGGGACTGGCTCAACTCGTCCGCCAACGACTGCCCGCTGTCCTACGCAGGCATCACGCTCTATGGGACGCTGGACGTTGGCGCAGGCTATTTCTCCCACGGCTCCGCATTTGCGCCGAGTTCTGACAAGCTTGTCTACGGCATTCAGAAATACTCTACCGGAAGCCGTTGGCAGCCGACCTACAATGCGCTGAGCACCAGCGTGGTCGGCATCAAGATGACCGAAAACCTTGCCTATGGCTGGTCACTCATCGGTGTAGTGGAAGCGGGCGTCAATCCGTACTCCGGCATGCTCGACAACCAACCGCGGTCACTCGCCGACAACAACGCGAGGCCGATTGGAAAGTGGCCGTATCAGACGTCGAACTTCGACGGCAGCCGCGCGGGCCAGTGGGATAACTCGCAAGGCTTTGTCGGCATAACCAATCCGGTTTACGGCACGACCACCTTCGGTCGCACGAACGCGCTGTCGTTTGACGCCTTGAGCGCATACGACCCGGTCTCATCGATTGCGTTTTCTCCCCTCGGCTTCTCCAATTCGTTTCCCGGCTTCGGCGACACTGTGACCGCGCGTCCGAACACTGCCTTCACTTACCGTTTGACCTACCAGAACTTCCGCGCCGCCGCTCAGGCGCAGGTCGGCGGCTATGCGATCGGCAACGGCACGAACGGCATGTACCAGGGACAGCTCGGCGCCGATTTCGGGCCTCTCTCGCTCGACGGCATTGTGAGCTGGGCGAAAGACGCCGTGTCGCTATCGAGCTTCAGCGGAGCGAATATCGTCGAGCTTGGCCATACGGGCCAATGGTTTGTAAACGTAAACAACGCCTATTACGATCCCAACTCGGTTCTGAAGGCGACCCTATCGAACAACTTCGGCGTCGAACTGCTGGCCAAATACAAATGGAACAGAGTCACGTTCTATGGCGGCTACATTTACGCGCGGCTGTCAAATCCGACCGACGATTACCTGACCGGGTTCCCAACCGTCGCCGAAGGCATCTTTATCCCGCCGGGCGCCTGGAGCAAGGGCGTCTACGCCAACGCCGCGGTGACCGACAATGCGTACAATATCAACAAGGTTCTGCAGACCTTCTGGACCGGCGCGAAATGGTCGGTGTCGGACAATCTCGACCTGTCCGCCGGGTTCTACTACCAAACTCAGAACGATTATAACTTCACCGTGAGCCAGAGGGGCGCCACCGTTGCCGCCGCCTGCACAGGCACGGGCATCAATATCAGCAGCAGCAAATGCGCCGGCAGTCAGGACGCCGTCTCATTTCTCGCGGATTGGAAGCCGGTCAAACGCGTCGACATTTACGCCGGCGTGATGGTGTCGAACGTATACGGCGGCCTCGCGAACGGGTTCCTCAATGTCCAGAACATCGACCCGGCCGCCGGCATTCGCGTGCGGTTCTGACGGAGAACGTTCCATTGCGGCGAGGTCGTTATGGAGCGGAGCGACGCTATGCAACGTTTTCATAGAAAACACCAGCAAAGGCGCGGTGACGACTGCCAGTCCAAGCAAGAACATGGGCCCTTCCACAAAATGCGGATCTGAAATCCACGGAGATAGAAAAATCAAAACGGCGGATGAAACGACAGGAATTGCCAAGAAAAACATGGTTACGAACCCGTTATCATTGTCGGTAGCAGTCAAAGCCACCTGATAGAAGACGCGTCCCGCGCCCGATGAAGCTAGCGTCCCAACAAGCAGCATGAGGACTGCCGTCGACGATGGACCCTGAAAACGGAAACTATCTTCGGGGTAGCCGACCGCGATCGTGAACGGAATCAGGATAATCGCCGAGACGACAAAATTGGCGGCAATGACGCCGGACTCTTCAAGGCCGCGAAACCATTTTCCGATAAGGGTTCCGCTCAATGCAAAAAATATCGGTGTTGGGAGGGCGTAAATCCACCTGCTGTGCAAGATGCTATCGAGGACGTCCTGGAGCCGACTTGCGCTCGTACCGCTCAATTGGCTCCAGGCGATGGCCATCGCGCCGCAGAACGCCACTGCAAAGCACCCGAAAAAGAGGCCGGGAGAGCCCGGGAGGGGTTTTCGCGAAACCGCCATAGCGACCAGCGCCGCCCAAAACGGGGTGAGGTTGAGGACGCCTGCTGTTACGAAGGGATGAGCGCTGCTCAGACCAATGTTATACAGAAATAATCCTGTTATCCCGACGGCAAACAATATCGCCAGCTTGCCCCAATTCCGGACGTCGAAAAGAACGGCGGCGAAATCGCGCCTGCTGGCCCTGCCGACCGTCAGCAACGGGACGGAAAACAGCAAGGCGAGTTGGGTCAGGCAAATAAACTCGGGAGACGTGAGGCTCCTGGCGGCAAGCGCGGAAAAAGGCGCCTGGATCGAAAGAAGAACCGCGGTGGCCAGCGAATAGACGGCGCCGAGTTTGTAGTTCGTGACTTGCTTCAACGAAGCGCCTCCAGCCATCAGCCGGGGTTGCCCCCGATGCACCCTTTGTTGCAATCGTCGGGGTTGCGACTGAGGCCATCCGTGTCGCCTTGGCCTGGCGGATAAGGCGCAATGTGCGGAAAGAAACTCGGTGCAGGCTCCGCCGGAATCCGTGCGATCGACCTCGGCTCAATCTTCCCGGTCTGAACGGCCGTGTAGGCGCGATGCGTATGAGACCGGTGCTTGTGAATTGGGGTCGCGTCGACATAGGGGATTGCGGCGATCGGGGCGGCCAGAATGACGCCAAGGGCGAGAGCCGCTGCCGCAGACAATCTCATTGCGGCCTCCTGAATGCAGAGGCAAAGTTGAACTCTCGTCTAAACTTTTAGTAAGTCCCGAGAAGCTCTCTAAATAGCTTTACCATTATTCATCTTGTCTGTAAATTAAATTGCGTTTACGAAAGAAGAATTTATACTTGTTCCGACGATATTGTTTTCCCATTGCGGACTAGCGCGGCGATGCCGCGTCGCGTTCACGCGCCACGCCTTCGGCGCAAAAATCCTTGTCCTGCGTCGCCCGCCAGAAAGCGCGCGGACCCGGTTCGGAGACGGGGCGCGGCGCGCGCCGGGCGCAGACTCCGGCGTGCGCCCACCAGGCCATCGGCATGTCCCCGCGGTTGACCGGGTTCAGTCCGCCGTCGGGATGGCGCCAAAAGATGCAGTCTGCGCAACGCGACCCGATCGAGAGCGAAGCGGCGGCGGCGCCTTCGCCGCACCATTGCCGGCTGTGCGTCTGCGGCCAGTGCGCGACCTGCTCGGGGTGGTTCGATACCTCCGGCGCGTGACGACAGCACACGCCCTCGTTCTCTCTCAGCTTGCGCCAGAAGGCGCAGCCGGCGCAGTTCGGCGCCGGAACGGATGGGTCGATCATGGGTCCGCCTTGGTCTGATTGCTGATTAGCTGCACCGGGACCGGCGTGAAATCGATGGACGGCGGCGGCTCAGCGCTCACCGTCCACCCGCCGCCGAGCGCGAGCATGAGGCCGATATCGGCTTCGAGTTCCCGCGTATGGAGGACGATCACAAGGCTCTCGGCTTCTAGCGCGGCGCTCTGCGCGGTGACCACATCCAGATACGACGCCGCGCCGTCGCGATAGAGGGTCATCGACAGGTCCGCCGCCTGTCTGGCCGCTTTGGCGGCGGTCGTAGTCTGGCGCAATTCGTCCGCCAACCAGCGCAGCGCACTGAGATTGTCCTCCACCTCCTTGACGGCGCGCAGAACCGTGGAACGATATTGCTCCGCCGCTTCGGTGAACTCCGCCTTGGCGACGTCGAGCTCCGCTTGTCTGAGCCCGGCGTCGAACACCGGCAGGTCGACCGACGGTCCGATGGTTCCCAACGTATTGGCCGGGTTGAACAGCCGGAAGCCGGTGTCGTTCGTGCCGCCGAGCGCCAGCAGGGTGAATTTGGGGAAGAAATTCGCGCGCGCCGAGCCGACGCCGTAGTTCGCGGCGGCGGTCAGACGCTCATCCTCCGCGACGTCGGGCCGCCGCCGCAACACGTCAGCGGGCACCGCGCGCGGACGGCTCGGGAGCGGAAGCGGCCGCGACGAGCGGGCGACCGAGAACGACGCCGCGGCCTTGCCGACCAAGGCTGCAATCGAATCCTCGAGCGCCGCCCGGCGGAGCGCCAACTCGGAGCCTTGCGCCTCGGCCGAACTCAGCTGGGTCTGCGCCCGATCGACGTCGACGGGCGAGGCGATCTGCGCCTCGAGGCGGCTCTTCGTCAGGTCGAGCGCCGCGCGATAGATGCCGATCGTGTCGGAGATGAGCTTGGCCTCGTCGTCGAGTCCGCGCAGATTGATATAATCGCGCGCCAGTTCCGCGTGCAGTTCGAGCCGAGCGTCGGCGAGAGCGTCCGCGCTTGCCTCGGCGGTGGTGTTCGCCGCCTTGGCGATGTTGCGCACCCGCCCCCAGAGATCGATTTCGTATGAGACCTGCCCGCCAAGAATGTTGTTTCCGTAATAGGTCGGCTGGTTCGCGGATCGAAGCGGGCGATTGGCCGACTGTTTGTTGGCGGTAATTTGTCCGATCGCGTCGGCGGCCGGAAGGAGCCCAGCCATCGCCTCCGCGGCTCGCGCTTTGGCGACCTCGTCGGCGGCGACGGCCGCCGCGAGATCAGGGTTCGCCGCGTCGACTTGCGCCTGAAGATCATCAAGGGTGCGATCGTTGAAGCTGCGCCACCATGTCTCGCTGGCTGAGAGCTCAGCCCCGCCCGCAGGCTCATTCTTGAATTTGGGGGGCAGGTAAACCGCGGGCGCGGCATATCGAGGCGCAAAATCGCACCCGCCGAGCGCAAGCGCGATCGACGCTAGAAGCCAGATCCGCAGCTTCATTCGCCGCGGCCCCGCTCCGTCTCCGCCAAGTTGTCCGCGCTCTTGGCGCGGTCGCCCTCGAGGCGAGCGCCCTGTTGTCCCGCCGGCGCTATCGGCTGACCGCCCGAGGCGTCCGCAAGCCGGACCTCCTCGCCGTCGCCGATTGAGTCGGGCGGATTGGCGACGACTCGTTCCTCCAAGCCCAAGCCTCCGGTGATTTCGACCTCCGACCCGAGGTCGCGTACAATTCTCACTTTCTTGAGCGTGATACGGTTGTCAAGACCGAGGGTCGCGACTTCCACCGCGTCGCCGCGAAAGAGGAGCGCGTCGGCCGGAAGCGTAATCGCATCCTGGTCCGGGGGAATCTGAAAATGGACCCGGGCGAACGCGCCGGGCGAGAGGGCGCCGTCCTTGTTGTCCGCAATGAGCTCGACGAGCAAAGCGCGCGATTTCTTGTCGATTGCGTGCGAGGTCGTTGCAATTGTCGCGTCGAAACTGCGGTTGGGGTATTCGGGCAGCGCGAGAGTGGCCTTCATGCCGTCTTTCAATGCCGCGGCATAGGACTGCGGAGCGCGAACATAGACGCGCATCTGATGGATGTCGGCGACGGTGAACAGCGCCGTGCCATCATTCGAATCCGCTTTGACCAGCGACCCGACGTCGACGTTACGGGCGGTGACGACCCCGTCGAACGGCGCAACGATGTTGGCGAACGCCTTCAGCGCCTTCAACCGGTCGACATTGGCCTGCGCCGCCTCCACCTCGGCGTTCTTGGCGTTCGCATCGCTTTCCTTCTCGTCGGCGGCCTGCTGCGACACGGCAGCGGAATTGCGCAGCGAGTTCCAGCGTTGCGCGGTCACGCGCGCGAGAGCCTGATTGGCCTTGGCTTTGAGCAGTTCGCTTTCAGCCGCCGAGATGCGCTCGTCGAGTTCCGGCGTGTCGACCACAGCGAGGATATCGCCTTTACGAACCTTTGCGCCGATGTCTTCGCGCCACTCGCGAACGTAACCGCTTGTCTGACCGTGAATGGAGGCGTCGTAGAACGCTTCGACGTCGCCGGGCAGCACGACTTCTCTTGCATCTCCGCCGCGCCGTACGGAGACGAGCGCGACAGTGGGGATGGCTTGCTCGTTGGTCCACTTCGCAAGCCGCTCCTCGGCGTGGCGCCGGTCGAATACGCCGGTCACCGCGACCCCGACGGCCACGACGCTGAAGAGGATGACGGTGCGTCCCGCCTTGACAGGGGCATGCGATTTCGGCGGCGCTGCATTCCTGTCGACGGCAGCCCCGTCACCTGAATCCGGCGGATGTTCGTGTTTCATGTCGGCGTCGCCTCGATGTTCAGAGCTGGCGCCGGCTCGCTCGCCCGGCTCGGCCTCCGCGTGTGGACGAGCCGGAAGACCGCCGGAACGAAGAGCAGCGTCGCGACCGTCGAGCAGATCAGACCTCCGATCACTGCGCGTCCGAGCGGCGCATTCAACTCTCCGCTGAGCGCCATTGGCGTCATGCCGATGATCATCGCGAGCGCGGTCATCAAAACGGGCCTGAACCGGGTGAAGCCGGCGTCGAGTGCCGCCGTCACGGCGTCGGCGCCTTCCGCCAGGCGCTCGCGGGCGAAGCTGACGACGAGAATGCTGTTGGCGGTGGCGACGCCCATGCACATGATCGCCCCGGTCAGCGCGGGAACCGACAGCGTCGTATGGGTGATGAACAGCATCCAGACGATGCCCGCGAGCGCGGTCGGCAAGGCGCTCACGATCACAAATGGATCGAGCCAGGACTGAAAGTTGACGACGATGAGCATGTAGATCAGCACGACCGCGAGCGCGATGCCGACGAAGAGCTGCTGATAGGCGTAGCTCATCGTCTGGGTCTGCCCGCGCATCACGACGCTCGAGCCGGGCGGGACGTCTTTCGCGGTCTCATCCAGGATTCGCTGGATGTCGGCGGAAACGGCGCCGAGGTCCCGTTGCTGGTTGGCGGCATAAATGTCGATCACCGGTTGCACCGCGTAATGCGAGACGACGGCCGGGCTCACTTCGCGCTTCAGCGTCGCCAGGCCGCCAACGATCTGCGACGCATCCTGCGCCGACGCGGGGATGTTTTCCAGCGACGAGACCGAATTGATCCAATATTGCGGCGTCTGGGCGACGACCGGATAGGCCACGCCGTTCTTGGGGTTGATCCAGAACGTCGGGGCCACCTTGAAACTGCCCGAAAGGGTTTCCTGCAGGCTCTTGGCGATATCGCCTTCGTCCAGGCCGACCTGCGCCGCGCGCATCCGGTCGACGTTGACGCCGAGCGTCGGATTGTTGGCCGCCTGCTGGATCCGCGCGTCGGCAACGCCGGGGACGCGCGAGATCTTCTCCAATAACTCCCCCGCGTAACGGCGATTGGCGGCGAAATTGGCGCCGACCACCTGCACGTCGATCGGCGCGGGAAGGCCGAAATTGAGAATCTGTGAGACAATGTCAGCAGGCAGGAACGCGAATGTCGTGCCCGGGAAGGATCTCGGCAGGGCCTCACGCATCTTTGTCACGTAGCCATCCGCCTCGCCTTGATAGGCGGGATTGACAGTGATGAGGATATCTGCGTCCGCCGGACCGACTGTGCCGGAATTGTTGTAGGTGGAATTGATGCCACTGACCGGCAGTCCGATGTTGTCGACCATCGGACCCAGCGCCTCGGGCGGGATGATCTGCCGGATGGCCGCCTCGACTCCGTCGCAGATCATCGCGGTGTCTTCGATGCGCGTCCCGGTTGGCGCGCGTACGTGAAGCTTGATTTGCGTGTTGGCGGTCGGCGGAAAGAAGTTCTGCCCCAGATACGGGGCAAGTGCGAACGAAGCGGCGACGGCGACGAGAAAGCCCACAATGAATTTGCCGCGCGCGGCGAGCGCTGTTTCCAGCAGGCGGCGATAGAAGCGGCGCGTCGCCTCGAACCGGTGATCGAAGCCGCGCTGGAAGAGCGCCAGCGGATTGCGCGTGGGCGGCCGGGCTCCTCCTGTTTCGTGAAGCGCCTGACTTGCGAGCAGATAGCGCGCCATAGTGTTGACCAATGTGCGCGACAGCACGTAGGACGCGACGAGAGCGAAGATCACGGCTTCGGCCATCGGCCGGAAAAGATAGCCGGCCACACCGCCAAGATTGAACATCGGCACAAAAACGATGCAGATGCACAAGAGCGAGACGGTCGCGGGAAGGACGATCTGCCGGGCGCCGTCCATGATCGCCGATTCGATGTCCTTGCCCTGTTCGAGATGCCAGTTGATGTTCTCGATCGTGACCGTCGCGTCGTCGACCAGAATGCCGACCGCCAGGGCAAGTCCGCCGAGCGTCATCACATTGATGGTTTCGCCGATCGCGGAGAGCGCCGCCACGGACGCCAGGATCGCGAGGGGAATCGAAATCGTGATGATGAGGGTCGAGCGCCAGCTGCCGAGAAAGATGAGGATCATGAGACCCGTCAGCGACGCAGCGATGACCCCCTCGAAGATAACCGAATTGACCGCCGCATAGACGAACGACGACTGGTCGTTGACCGTGTCTAGCTTCAGGCTCTCGGGCAGCGTCTCCCGCAGCTTGGGAAGCAAAGCCTTGACGCCGTTGATGACGTCGAGCGTCGACGCCGACCCTGTCTTCAGGATCGTCATCAGGACCGCGTTGGAGCCGTCGACCCGCACCATGTTGATTTGCGGCGGAGCGCCGAAATGCGCATAGGCGACGTCGCGAACGAACACGGTCGCCCCGTTGACGACGCGGATCGGCATGTCGTTGATCTCGTCGAGGCGGGTCGGCGAGCCGTTGAGCGCGACGACATATTCGCGGTCGCCGACCTTCTCCGTCCCGACGGGGGTGACGATATTCTGCCGGCCGATCGCGTTGACAACGTCCTCCGCCGAGAGCCCGTAGGCCTGCAGCTTGTCCTGATCGATGTCGACCTGCACCTGGAGGACTTTGCCTCCGTAGGGTGAGGGAATCGCCGAGCCCGCGACCTGCGCGAGCTGAGGCCTGATGAAATTCTGACCAGCGTCCTGAAGCTCCGCCTGCGAGAGCGACTTGCTCGACAGCGCCAGCTGAATGACGGGCACGCTGGATGCGTTGAAGCTCAGCACGAAGGGCGGGGTGATTCCCTGCGGCAGGTATTTGAGAACGGTCTGCGAGGCCGCCGTCGTCTCCGCCAGCGCGGCGTTGATATTGACGCCACGCTGGAAGAAGACCTTGACGACGCCGTACCGGGGCAAGGATTGCGACTCGATATGCTCAATATCGTTGACCTGACTGCTAAGCGTGCGCTCGTAATAGTAAATCACCCGCTTGGACATATCGTCGGCGGGCAATCCGTCGTAAGTCCACACCACGGCGACGACGGGAATGCCGATATTGGGAAAGATGTCGATTGGGGTCCTCAGGGCCGCCGTCACGCCGAAGATGACGATCAGCATCGCCATCACGACGAAAGTGTATGGCTTGCTGAGGGCAATTCGAACGATTGCGAGCATTGGACCTTAGGCGAGTGGTCAAAGACGTTAGCGCGAACGCAAAGGTTCGCAGGTGACCGCCATTCCGGCCCCCTTCGACTAGGAGACGCACTGATACCCGCAGCGTGGCGCCCGAGACACTAAATAATATTTAGAGAAGCCTCTCCGACCGCGCCCGCGACCGGAGCCCCGCTAAAGTTTGTCCACGCCCCGGGGCCGGCGAAGCCTTCTCCGGGCCGCGCATTACGAAGCGCGCACCTGGATCATTATCCTCAACCGTCAGTTCGAAGCCATGCAATCTTGCGATCGACTCGGCGATGCTGAGGCCAAGCCCATGCCCAGTTGTATCGCTGCTTTGCTCGCCGCGGTAGAAGCGGCGGAAGACTCTGGCGCGCTCCTGCGGCGGAATGCCCCGGCCGGTGTCGCTCACGCTCGCGAGCGGGCTGCCGTCCATTGTCCGGGCCTCAATCCGAACGACGCCGCCAGGCGGGGTGAATTTGATTGCATTATCGACCAAATTCGAGATTGCCTCGCGCATGAGGTCCTCATCGCCGCGAACCGGGACGGGTTTGCCGGCGTCGATGTCCATTGTAATGAATTTGGATTCAGCGAGCGGTTCGTAGAGGTCAAACACCTGGTTGCACACTGCGCCGAGGTCGAATTCCGTGAACTGCGTTTCCCGGGCGCTGTGCTCCACGGCAGAAATCCGCAAAATAGCGGAGATTGCCGTTGACACTTTTTCGATCTGCACGAGGGCGACCTCCATCGTCTCGCGCAGCTGCTCGATCCCGACCTCGTTATCCAATGACCGCTCGATTTTCGCCCGCGCCACGGCCAACGGCGTGCGCAGATCATGGGCGATGTTATCGCCGACGCTTTTGAGCTGGTTGAGCAGGCGAGCCATTTCATCGAGCATGAGATTGACGGCCCGCGCTACCTTATCGACGTCGTCCCCGTCACTGTTAAAGGGCAGACGCAAATCGAGGTCGCCGTCCATGATTCTGACGATCGCGCCGTGCACGCGTTCAAGCCGCTGCGAAGCGCGGCGAGCGAAGAGCGCGCCGATTGCGAGAATGAGGAGGATCGTTGGAAGGATCGCGATCGCCAACGCCCTCAGCACAATCTCCTGCAGTTCGTAGGCCTCGCGAAGGCTTCGTCCCAGCAGCACGACGCCGCCGTCTGGCCGCCGGCTGGCCACGAAGATCGCGGGCTCCGCTCCGCTCGCGTCGGGCAAAACCTGCGCGCGAACGACATGCGCACGTCCGTCAACTGGAATCGCGGGCATGGCGGGCACGTCACCGAAGAGTATGGTCCCGTTTGCGTCGAACAGGGCGACATAGTCCAGGCGGCGGATGTCTCGGGTCAGGCGCAACTCCAGCGCCTGACGCAGCCCGGCCTCGCTGTCGCCCACGCTCTTGGCGGCCTCGTCGACGAGGACGGCGCCGACCCTCTGCACGTCCGCGCTTGAAACCTGAAGATAGATGAGCCCAAAGGCCGCAGCGGTCGCCACGGAAATCGCAAGACAGAACGCCAGCGCGAGTCGAAAAGCCCGCGCTTTGAAGACCTCAGTCGTCAACATTCAGCTTGAACCCGACCGCCCGGACGTTGACGATGAATCGTCGCGCGCCGGTCGGGTCGAGCTTGCGACGCAGATTGCCGATCTGGACGTCGACGACGTTGGTCTGCGCCAGAAATTTGAAATTCCAGACATCCTCGAGCAGCATCGCCCGAGTCACGATCTGACCCGGGCGGCGCATGAAATATTCGAGCAGTTTGAATTCCCGCGGCAAAAGATCGACCGATCTCCCCGCGCACTGCACCTTCCGCTCGACCAGATCCATATCCAGGTCGCCGGCCTGCAAGCGCGTGACGCGACTGTCGCCGCGCCGGCGCAGAAGCGCCGCGACCCGCGCGGTCAGCTCGCGAATATCGAACGGTTTGACGAGATAGTCGTCGCCGCCGGCCTTCAATCCATTGATCCGTTCGTCGACGGACGTAAGAGCGCTGATGACCAGGACGGGCGTCGCGTTGCCCTCGCTGCGCAAGGTCTCGATGATCGAAAGTCCGTCTTCGCCATGCAGCATGCGGTCGACCACGAGCACCGAGGCTCCGCCCGCGCGCGCCGCCTTGAGCGCGTCCTCCACCGTCTCCAAAAGCGTGACCGGATGGCCGCCGGCCTGGAGCTCGCAACGAATTTCCTCCGCCAGATCGCGCTCATCCTCGACAACCAGGATCGGCGCCGGCGCCAACGCTTCCATCGGCCGAACCTTCGTCACGCTCGGGTCCTCTAAAGACGGGATGCTCATCGCTTCTGTCCTCGAGCCCCGTCAACTAGGAGGCTTTGCGCGCCAACCTTGGCGTCTTCATGGTCGCGCGACCTGGCTTCGGCGCAAGTGTTGAACGTCATCGCTTCGATTTGTGAGAGCGTCCATATTCTGTCAGACCCGAGGACGACCTTGTGGTCTCTCCGGAGAATTGGGTGAGCAACGTCCTGCGATGTCTTGAACGCGTCAACCGTTGTTTCCTTAAGCAGCGCGGGGCCAAGTCCATATCATGACTTACGCTAACACGTCCGGCGATACACACAACCTTCAGTTTGTAAATTTCACATTATAAAATGCGCTTTAACTTGCCTCCACAGAACATATCATAAAATTTATTTTATTGAACTGGCGCCACATTGTCGCCCAACTGTCACAAGGCCCGGTTATGAATTGACAGTGAGGCACGGGGCGTTAGCAGCGCGACCGGCCGATTTGTGTTGGCTATACAGTATAATAAATAGTGCTGTACTCGCGCTGCTGTGATCGAAATGCAACATGAAGAAAAAAGTCCTAACACGGGCAAAACTATAGTTTGCCTGTGACAAAACGCGCGGCTACCTTGTGAACCGTCACGTTGATTCAAATCTGGTGCGCCGGCAGAAACTGGCGAGGAGGCGGTCTGGGGGCCCCTCTTAAGAACAAACCGCAGGCCACGACTACAGAGCGGCCGGACCTCAACGAATGAAGTAGCGAGCGCCGCGCGTCGGCCTCAGGACGAACGGGGTAAAGATGAAGAAGCTTGGACTTTCCCTGCTGGCGACCGTTGGCCTCGCCGGTTTCGCTCACGCGGCCGATCTGCTGCCAACCACCAAGGCCCCGCCCGCGGCCCCTCCCAACTGCTATGCGAGCGTCTGGAGCTGGCTCGAATTCAACCGCCGCGGATTGTCCGCTGAGCTGGGGGCCGTTCACCGTCTACGCGACGCTCGACGCGGGGCTCACCTACGAGTTCGAACGGCGCCCCCTACAACGCGGCGTGGAATAACGGCGTCAACAGTTTCATCCAAAAGCAGAGCTACGGCCCGAAGTGGCTTTGGTCGCCGAACAACCTCAGCCAGTCGGTCGCCGGCATCAAGATGAGCCAGCCACTTCCGTTCTTGTCGGGTCCGTTCTTGTCGGGTTGGTCGCTCATCGGCACATGGGAGTGGGGATTCAATCCGCTTTATGGATACCCGGCAGCCGCTCAGCAGTCGCAAGTGCAGGCCAACGGCAAGGCGTTGCTCTTACAGGGTGCGAACGGCGACTTCGAGCCGCACCGGCCAACCGGACAACTCGCAAGCGTTCATTGGCATCAGCAACAAGGCGTACGGCACCTTAACCGCTGGCCGCGTCAACACGCTCTCGCTCGACGCCATCAACTCCTACGATCCGATGGGCGGCTCCTACGCCTTCTCGCCGCTCGGTTACACCGGCTCCTTCGCCGGCTTCGGCAACACCGAGGCCGCGCGCGCCAACACCGCCCTCAAGTATCGGTTGGACCTCCCGAATTTCGGCATCCCCTTGACCTCAAGTTTCCGCGTCGCCGGCTTGTGGCAGTGGGGTGGCTACGATCAGGGCGACGGCACGAACGGCCTCTATCAGGGCCAGGTCGGCGGCGATTTTAACTTGTTCGGCGGCACCCCTTTGGCCGGCACCTTGTCGCTCGACGCGATCGGCAGCTACGCCAAGGACGTGGTCAACGTCGGTACCTTCACCGGGACTTGCGCCACCTTCACCAAGGGCGTCTTCGCCGGCCAGACCGGCTGCACCACGGGCCTTCCGATCGCACCCGGCTTTACGAGTAGCTTCTATAGCAACACGGACTTGACAGCGACGCTGTCGAACAACACCGGCGTGTTGTTTGGGGCCAAGTACAAATGGCAAGCCTGGACAATCTACGGCGGGTACGGATGGCTGAGGCAGGGGGATACCACCGACACCTTTCCGAACGGCTTCGAGACCATCGGCGGCTGGAACATTCCTGCGACGATCCCCTCGACCTTTCCCGGTGCAAAGAAATTCTGGCCAACCCAATGGATCAGCTACACGACTTACGCTGTTCCGAGGATCGCTCCCTACTTCTGGCTCGGGGCTAAATATGCGATCAACCCGCAGCTCGACGTGACCGGCGCCTATTATTACCTGCAACAGTCCGACTACAACACTGCCGCTTGCACCGGCGTCCTCGCCGCATTTGTCCAACCAAACGGCAATAAACTCACCGTTGCACGCTCCAGCAGCGGCAAGTGCGCCGGCACGGAAGACTTCTTTTCCGCGCTCATCGACTATCGGCCGTTCAAGCGCGTCGACCTCTACGCTGGCCTTTTTGTCGCCAACCTTTACGGCGGTCTCGAGAGCGGCTATCCGGCGACCCAGAACATTTCGCCGACAGCCGGCATCCGCATCAAGTTCTGATCCGGCACGGACGGTCCCGATGGGGGAGGAGACGGCGCGGCCAAGCCCTGCCGTTTTTCCTTTTCGGAGCTTTGGGGTCAACGCCCGGACGGGTTGACATCAATTCGCCAGCCGGACAGGCGTTTCGTCTACAGACCGTGTTCGACATCGACCTGCTCTTCGGCTAGAAAAGGCTCCGCCGACATGCGCGAGATCGGCGTCAAGAGTTCGGCTGGGTCTATGCTTTCTGGTAAGTCTGTTGGTCAGCTCCATCGCGAGATGGGGCTTGACGAGTTTGCTCGGCGCTGCCCTAGTCTCATGCCAATTGCCGAGCACGGGGCTTAGAAAATGTCATTCTCACATCCGCTCGCCAGGGGCGCCAAAGTGTGGACAGCGAAGAGCGGCGACGACAAGGAGCAACGCGTTCTTGTGGTCGTCACAACGATTTCGCTCGACTCGCATCATAAGGGCTACAAGAAAGGTCTGGTCGACAAGCTTTCGCGCGCTGCGCGCGAGCACATTGCCGCTTCCAAGGAAGCCGAGGCTTTTATGTTGGTCAATCGGCTGAGGGACTGGAACGCCGCGCGGACCTGATCGCCGTCGCCGGCCGGAGAGACGAGGCCGCGTCGTTTCGCCGCAGCTGCGCTTTTTTTGGGCGCCGAGTGTGATAAGCTCGCCGGGCGCTTCCCACGGCGCGAGCCTTTCGCGGGCCAACGACAGAGGGTCACAGGCATGAGCAACATACTATCGGCTTCTCCTTTTGGATCCGCTCAGCCGCTTGCGCCGTTGCGCGCCAAGTGGGGATGGATCCTCGCCCTCGGCGTCGTCTATGTCGTCGCGGGATTCATCGCGCTCGGCAGCGTCGTCGCCGCGACGGTCGCCACCGTCTACGTCGTCGGCATCATGATGATTATCGCCGGCGTCGTCGAGGTGTTCAGCGCGTTCCAGGTCAAGAGCTGGGGGCGGTTTATTTTCTGGCTGCTTCTCGGCGCCCTCTATATCGTCGCGGGGTTTTTGGCGTTCGACAATCCTCTGCTCACCGCGGTTTGGCTGACGCTCTTCCTGGGCGCGGCGCTCGTCGCCTCCGGCATCGTGCGCATCTACCTCGGGTTCAGCATGAGGACGGGCTCGCCTTGGGTCTGGATCGTGATCTCCGGCCTCATCACGCTTCTTC
Source organism: uncultured Alphaproteobacteria bacterium (assembly GCA_963721905.1). GTDB lineage: Bacteria > Pseudomonadota > Alphaproteobacteria > Rhizobiales > Beijerinckiaceae > Roseiarcus. The sequence goes on along the minus strand of CAVRMF010000017.1, from coordinate 55,514 downwards.
TCGGCGTGATCATCCTGGTTCACTGGCCCGTCTCGTCGCTGTGGACGCTTGGAATCTTCCTCGGGGTTGACCTTGTGTTCGCCGGGGCGAGCTGGATCGGCCTCGCCCTCGGCCTTCGCAACGCGCCCGCAGTGTGAGGCCGCGGCAGGCTCGCCTCGAAGCGAGCGGCTGCCGTGGTTTGAGTGAGCCAGCTTGGCTCGAAGGGGAGGACCGTCCGTGCGTTGGGTTTACCTGGTCATTGTGGTCTTGATCGTTGCGGCGACGCTGATCTTCGCGTTGCAAAACCTGCAGATGGTCAGCGTCGCCTTTCTCGCCTCGGCCATCAGCGCGCCGCTCGCTCTCCTCGTTTTCGTTGTCTATGTGCTCGGAGCGGTCACCGGAGGAAGTCTCTACGCGCTCGTGCGCAAGTCTATTCAAGGCTCGCGGCGGACGTCCTCGTAGACCCAAAGCGCCCGATCATCCGCAAGGAACGGTTCAGCTACCTCGAGGCGGAAGGGAAGCCGGCGGCGCGACCGGCGCCTGGCCTTGTGGCGGCAGCAGGCTGACATGGGCGGCGGTGATCCGCCAACCATGGTCGGTGCGTAGCCAGACATGGCTTTGCCGGCCCGACATCGTGGCGCCGACACGCTGGAATTCCGTGTTGGCCGTCGCCATGTCCCGTCCATAGGTTGTGATCACCGTATTCATCAGCCGCCGGGTCATGTCGATCGCCGGTCGTCCGACCCGGAACGCCGCAATCGCGTGATGGCCATAGAGGTTCTCGGCGACCCCGTAGCGAAGCGTGAGCGGGCTATCCCAAAACAGCCGATCGAGCGTGTCGACATCGTTGGCGATCAGAGCGCGTTCGTACAGCATGAACGTTTCGGTGACTTCGGCGACAACTTCCGGAATGTTGATCTCGAGCATCAGGCAGTTTCCTGTGATCTGACGGCGGGCGCGGACAGAGCCCCGAGCGCTTCGCCGGCGGCGGCCACACGCAGCGCAAGATCCTCACGCCAGGGCGCGGCGATGATCTGCACGCCAAGCGGCAACCCATCTATCCCTGCGATCGGCGCGGCTACGACAGGCAGCCCGGCGAACGAGATCGGCTGGGTGTAGACGCCGAGATGCCCCGCCGCCGGCAACTTCTGGCCTCCGATCTCGATGAACGTCTGACCGATCGGAAAAGCGGGATAGGGCGTGACCGGCGCCAAGATGACATCCACCGTTCGAAACAGCGCGCTCAGCTCCTTGCAGTACCAGCGCCGGAAACGCTGGGCGTGCGAATACCAGGCCCCTGGCGTCAGGGCGCCGGCGAGGAACCGGGCGCGCGTCTTTGGGTCGAACTCCCCGGCCCTTGCGATGAGGTCGGGCAGATGCAGTTCTGCCCCTTCAACATTTGTGACGATCATCGCCGCCCCTCTCGCGAGGCCTGCGGCGGGCAACTCAACGCGCCCAGATATTCCGAGCGCGGACGTGACGCGTTCGACCGCCGCGATCGCCTCGGGAGCGCCCTGGCTCTGGAAATAGCCGCCCGCGACCGCGATCCGCAGGCCGTCCAGACCCTTGGACAGTTCCGGCAAAGTGGGCTCCAGCGCGCGCCCGGCGCAGACAGGGTCCTCGGGATCCGGACCTTGAAGCGCATCATAAGCGACCGCGAGATCCTCCGCCGAGCGCCCGAACGGCCCGCCGGCGTCGAGGCTGGCGGAGAAGAGCCGCATGCCCGACCGGCTCAGCCGCCCATAGGTCGGCCTTAAGCCGAAGACGCCGCAGAGCGCCGCCGGAACGCGGATCGATCCGTTGGTGTCAGAGCCGAGGGCCAAGGGCGTCAGCGAAGCAGCGACCGCCGCCGCCGATCCGCCCGAGGAGCCGCCGGCTACCCGCGTGGGATCATGAGGATTGCGCGTCGCGCCATGATGTGTGTTTTCGGTCGAGAAGCCATAGGCGTATTCGTCCATGTTGAGTGCGCCGACCAGGACCGCGCCGGCGGCGGTGAGCCGTCGAACCAGCGCCGCGTCGCGAACCGCAGGCGCGCGCGACCGATCGATGTGCGAGCCGGCGATGGTCGGAAGCCCCGCGACGTCGTAGAGATTCTTGACGGCGAACGGCACGCCGGCGAGCGGCCCGGGATCGCGCCCCGCCGCTCGGTTCGCGTCGATCGCCGCCGCCTCGGCCAATGCGCGCACTCGTGTCACCGCGGTGAAGGCGTTGATGGCGCCGTCGCCTGCCGCGATTCTGGCCAGCGCCGCCTCCACCGTCTCGACTGCGCTGCGTTCGCCCCTGCGCACCGAGGCGGAAAGGGCGCGCAAGCTTTCGCCAGCGCTCATGATGCGCTCCCGTCGTCCGGCGTGAACACCGCGGCGGCCACGATGTCCTCGGGGAGCGCGAACGCCATCAAAGGCGCAGCGACGCGCGCCAGCACCGCGAAGGCGCCAATGACGCCGCCGAGGTCGTCGGGCGGCAACGGCAGCCCGATCGCCGCCGCGGCGACGGGCGCGTACTCTGCGGGATCGAAGGCTTCGGCCACGGCTATTTCGCCTTTCCGATGACGCCTTCGACGTACCAATCGAAATTACCCATCTTGTCGCCGCCCCAGGCCTCGCCCTCCTTGATCCGCACGACGCCGGTATTGTCGGTGATCGGTCCGGTGAAGGGGTTGAAACCCTTGGCGACCTTGTCGGCGGCTGCGGTCACCGCCGCCTGCGTCGTCTCCGGAACGGCGCTGCCGAACGGGGCGATCGCAATCATTTCTCCGAGGCCCTCCCGAACCATGGCGGGCTTGAAGGTCCCTGCCATGACGCTCTTTGCAGTGTCGGTCATGAACGGACCCCAGGTGAAGCCGAGGCCGGTGATCCAGCCCTTGGGCGCGAGCGCGCGCGCTTCGACCGATTGGAAGCCGATCGAATAGACGCCGCGGTTCTCCGCCGCCTGGATCACCGTCGCGGGCGAATCGACATGCATGGCGACGACGTCGGCGCCCTGGTCGATCAGCGCGTTCGTTGCCGCAGCCTCCTTGGCCTTGTCGGACCAGCTGCCGATCACCACCACACGGACCTCAGCCTTCGGATTGACCGAGCGGGCGCCCAGCGCAAAGGCGTTGACGTTGCCGATGGCGTAGCCGATCGGAACGCCGACGACGAAGCCCAGCGTGTTGCTCTTGGTCGTGAGACCTGCGGCCACGCCCATCGGATACCATGCGGCCTGGGTGGCGCCGAAGAAGTTGCCGAAATTGGGAGCCTGCATCCAGCCGCCCGCATGCTCGAACACCACGTCCGGATGTTTCTTGGCCAGGTCGAACGCGGCCTGTTGATGACCGAAACTGGTGGCGAAGATCAGCTTCGCGCCCTGCTGGATCATTCCCTCCATGATGCGCTCGGCTTCGGCCGTCTCGGGGACGTTTTCGGCTTCCAGCACCGAGACCCCGGGGATTGCCGCCTTCATCGCCATGAGCCCGTCGTGCATGGAACGGTTGTAGCCGTAGTCGTTCGTCGATCCGACATAGATCGCGCCGACCGTCAGCGTGGGATCGGCAGCGGCGGCGGGGCCTGCGAATAAGATCAGCAGCAGCGCGAATATGAGAAACCTGAGCCTCGTCATGACGCTCTCCTCTCACCGAATCGGGTGGCCTATTCCACGCCGAAGAAATTGCGACCGAGCGCGGCGGGCGCGACCGATCGCCGGCTCCAACCCCAGAACGCCAGGATCATGAGCGTCAGGAGATAGGGAACCATCGTCATCAAGAAGGGCGAGACATCGGCGCCGCGCGCCTGCAATTGCAGTTGCACCGCCTCGGCTCCCCCGAACACGAGCGCGCCGACGATCAGCCAGAGCGGGTTCCATTTGGAGAAGATCACCAGCGCGATCGCGATGAAGCCGCGACCCGACGTCATGCCTTCGTCCCAGGTTTGGGTGAGCCCGACAGAGAGATGCGCTCCGCCAACGCCCGCAAGAAACCCGGCTGCCGCCAGCGCCTGGAACTGAATCAGCTTCGGACGTCGCCCCGCGGCAAACGCCGCAGCCGGATCCTCGCCGACCGCGCGCAGCGCGAGCCCCCAGCGCGTCCGGAACAGGAGCCCCCAAAGCAAAAGCGCGGTCGGGACCACGAGCCAGACCACGATGTCGAAGGGTCCGAGGCCAGCCGCCGCGATGCGGGGCAGACCCGGGACGAGCGCGCCGACAAAGGGGCGGCCGATCAAAGTGCTGGCGCCGAACCCGAAAAACATGAGGCTCAAGCCAGCGGCGAGCTGGTTGGCCCGCCGTTCGATCACGAGAAATCCAAAGATGAGATTGGCGAGCAAGCAGGCGAGCCCGGCGGCGGCGACACCGACATAGGGGTTTCCCGAGAGGGACGCAGCGGCGACGCCCCCCGCCGCGCCGATCAGCATCAAGCCCTCGAGTCCGAGATTGACGACGCCTGCGCGTTCGCCGACCAATTCGCCCGAGGCGGCGTAGAAGAGCGAGGTCCCCGAAACGACAGAACTCGACAGAACCGATGCGGCGAAGGACGCGCTCATCGCGCGCCGCCCGTCGGATTGCGCTGCCCGAGCACAATGAACAAGACCAACGCCATCAGGAGATTGACGACGGCGTAGGGCGTCCCCTGAGTGATCTGCAGGATGTCGCCCACGGAGCTCACGACCGCGAACAGGAACGCCATGACGACGATGCCGAACGCGCCTCCGCCCGCGAGCCAGGCGACAAGAAAGCCGATGAAGCCGTAGCCCGGCGACAAGGACGCGACCAGCCGCCCCTGGATCGCAGAAACCTCGGCCATGCCGGCCACGCCCGCCATTCCGCCCGCCAGCGTCATCGCGACAATCATGGTCCGCGAAACGGGAATGCCGAGGCGCAGGCTCGCCTCTGCGTTGCCCCCGATCGCCCGCATCTCGAGCCCCCATCGCGTGCGGATCATCGCCACCCCGTAGATCGTGAGACACACGAGGCCAAACAGGAAACCGGGGTGAATGCGCGTGCCGGCGAAGCTCGGCAGCCGCGCCGCCGCGACGAAGGCTGGCGACTGCGGGTAGGCGCCGCTTTCGGCGCTTCGCCAGGGGCCGAAGATGAAGTAGCTGACGATCAGCGGCGCGACATAATTGAGCAGCAGCGTCGAAATGGTTTCGTTGACGAGCCTGGCGGCGCGCATTAGCGCGGGTCCCAAGGCCCAGAGTGCTCCGCCGGCGAATCCGAGCACCGTCATCAGCGGCAGCAACAGCCAGGACGGGAGTTGCGGGAAGCTCAGCGCGCCGGCGGTCGCGAGCCAGGCGCCCATATACAATTGCCCCTCGCCGCCGACATTGATGAGTCCGACGCGGCTGGGGAGCGCCACCGCGAGCGACGTCATCAGGAGAGGCGTCATCCGCACCAGGAGCTCTGAAAAGCCGTAGGCGTTGCCAAAGACGTAGATGAGCGTGTCGCGATAGGCGCGGACCGGATCCTTGCCGTCGACGACGAGCACCAGAGCAAAGGCGGCGAGAGCGATCGCCGCAACGACGATGGCCCGCGGCGCGCGGCGGCGGAACGCCAGACGAACAGGGCCAATGAGCGCGAGATCGAGGTCACGCGGCATCGTCGGCTCCGACCATGCTCGGACCGATGAGTTCGGGCCGGAACGATTCAGGCGCGAATTCGCCCGCGATGCGTCCGTCGCGCAGCACGATGAGCCGGTCGCTGACAGCGAAGAGTTCGTCGAGATCCTCGGAGATCAACAGCACCGAAGCGCCGGCCTCGCGGGCGTCGCGGAACGCTGCGCGCACCGCCTCGGCGCTGCGCGCGTCGAGACCCCGGGTGGGGTAGAGGGCGATGATAAGCTTCGGTCCATGCGCGAGCTCGCGAGTCAGGACGAGCCGCTGCTGATTGCCTCCGGAAAGCACGGCTGCCCGCACATCGAAGGACGGAGGCGGAAAATGGAGCCGGGCGGCGCTTTGCTGCATGTCGGCGGCAAGGCGGGGCCAGTCGAAATCCAGCCCGCGACGATAGCGCCGACCGCTGCCGATCACCAGATTCTGGCGCACCGTCAGACCGGGGATCAGCGCGAGGGCCAGCGGGTCGTCGGGGATGCTGGCGACTCCGCTTTCACGGATGCGGGCGACCGACCATCCGTTGGCGCGCTCGCCCCAGAGCCGCATCTGGCCGCGGCTCGGCCGGCGCAGCCCGAGGATGAGCTCGGCCAACTCGCGTTGGCCGTTGCCAGAGACCCCGGCGACCCCGAGAATTTCCCCTCCCGCCAGGCGAAGCGAAAGATCGTGCAGAGCCGACCCGCCGGGCTCTGGCGCGGCGCCGACGCCGCGGAGCTCGAGCGCCGGCTGACGCGGCCCCGTCGCCATAGCGGACGGCGGCCAGGCGCCGGACTCGATCGGCTCAGCGAACATCAAAGCGAGCAGGCTCGCCTCGCTTGCCCGCGCCTTGGGCATAGCGCCGACGACGCGCCCCTGCCGCATTACGACAATGCGGTCCGCGCACGCCATGACCTCATTGAGCTTGTGGGTGATGAAGATCAGCCCGTAACCTTCCGCCGTGAGCTCGGCAATGGTGTGAAAGAGTCCGACCGTCTCCTGCGGGGCCAGCACTTTGGTCGGCTCGTCGAGGATCAACACGCGCGCGCCAGCGAGCAGTTGCTTGAGGATCTCGACCTTCTGACGGTCGCCGACCGCGAGGCGGCCCACCGGCGACCGAAAATCCACATTGAGCCGCAGCCGCTCGGCGAGGCCTTTCATCCGGCGGCGAAGATCCTCGGGGCTGACGATCCAAGGCAGATCGTCGAGATAGAGCGCGACATTCTCCCAGACCGTCAGCGCCGGGATCAGGCTGAAGTTCTGAAACACCATGCCGATGCCGAGACGGCGCGCGGCGCGCGGCGAATTGATCGTGACCGTGCGGCCCGCGACTTTGAACGCGCCGGCGTCGGGATGGTAGTAGCCATAGAGGATCTTGCAGAGCGTGCTCTTGCCGGCGCCATTCTCGCCGAGCAAGGCGACAACCTCGCCCGGATAGGCCGCGAATTCGGCGACATCGTTTGCGAGCAGCGGTCCGAAACGCTTGACAACGCCCTTGGCCTCGATGAGCGGAGCGATTTCGTTCAACGGCGGCTGCCTAGCACGAATTTTGCATGGATGTTCTTCGCCCGGGGCATCGTTATCGGCTCGCCTGTCTGTCCGCAAGATGCTGCGCTGCAGCGGATCATGGCAGTTCGATCCCACATGAGGAAATGAAAAAAGAATATGCCGGGGATGACCGAAAGGAATATTCGAAGCGTCAACCTGAACCTCCTGCTCGCGTTCGACGCGTTGATGGAGGAGCGCAATGTAACGCGCGCGGCCCAGCACAACGGTCTCAGTCAGCCGGCGATGAGCAAGGCTTTGAACCGGCTGCGCCATCTTCTCGATGACCGCCTCTTCGAGCTACGCGACGGACGGATGGAGCCGACGCCTCGGGCTCTGGAGCTGGCGGGACCCATTCATGGCGCTTTGTCCGATATCTCCCGCACCCTCAAACCACCCAAGGCGTTCGAGCCGGGAGAGGCCGCGGGCGTCGTGCGGATCGCGACGATCGACCTCCACCAGTCGACCCTGTTGCCCGCCCTCGTGGCGCGGTTGCGGCGCGACGCGCCGGGACTCGACCTGCATTTTCAGGCGATCGAACGCCACCGGCTGCACGACCAGCTCGCGACTGGAGAACTCGACCTCGCCATAGCGCCCATTCTCGCCGGGGCGCCGGACCTGCGCGCCGAGCCATTGTGGCGCGATCGCCTCGTCACGCTCATCGGCGCGAACAATCCGCTGCTGCTGCCGATGACGCTCGACTCGTTCGCTGAGGCCGACCACGCAGTAGACGCAGGGCATGTTCAGGTCGACGCAAACGGCAAGGGGACCAGTCTCGTCGACGCGATCCTGGCCGCGCGCGGCCTCACCCGACGCATCGCGGTTGTGCTGCCGAGTGCCGCCGGCCTGCCGTTCGTGGTTGCGAAGACCGATCTCATCGCCACTTTGCCCAGCCGGATTTTCAAGGATCTGGCGGCCATCCGTGGCCTCAAGGTCGTCCCCGCGCCTTTGCCGCCGGTCGAAGTCAGCCCCCACGTCCTCTGGCATCCGCGCACGCAGAACCTGTCGCTGCTCGCCTGGGTTCGCGCGACGATCAAGGAAACCGCAGCAAAGCTCTAGACCAGCGCAAGCCCGGCCGAAGATCGAACGGGTCGTTGCGGCCGCGCGTCGATGCTTTTCGCGCCGACCCCCTTTGACTGGCCGCCCGTCGCGCCGATAGTTTCTGGCAGCCTGGAGCCCACCCCCATGTTCTCCTGCACCTCGGATGAATCCATCCACGACGGCGGCTCTCGAGGCTGCCTATGTCATCGACCGGAAATTCAGACACTGACCCGCCGGATCAATATGGACCTGACGCGGCGCGGATTTGTCGCCGGCGCCGGCGCCTCAGTCGCGTCGCTCGGTCTGCCTCGGCGCGCGAGGGCAAAGTCCGCGCCGGGGCCGCCGCGGCCGATCGTGTTCGCGAATTTTCTGCTGTTCGATGGAAAATCGGGCAAGGTCAGCGAAGGGCTTCGTCTGCTCGTCGAGGGTGGCCGGATCAAGTCCGTCGCTGCCGGGATTGCTCCCTGCAGCCACGTGTTCTTCTTCTTGTTTTTTTTCTTCCTCTCTCTTTTTTTCTTTTTCCGCTTCGCTCGACTCTTGTCTTCGCCGCTTTTTCCTTCTCTTTTTCCTTTTTCAGCTTTCTCTTATTCTTTTTCTTTCTTTTCTTCTTCCTCCTCTTCTCCTTTCTCGTTGCCCTCTCCATTGCCGAGTTTTCTCTCTTTCTTCTTTCTCTTTCTCTCCTTTTTTTTTTCTTTTCTCTTTCTCTTTTTTTTCTTTCTCTTTTTTTTCTCTCTTTCCCTCTTCTTCTCTTTTCTTTTTCTCCTTCTTTTTCTTCTCTTCTTTCTTTTCTTTCTTTTTCTCTCTTCTCTTTTCTCTTTTCTCTTTTTTTCTCCAGTGTTCTGTTTTTTTTTTTCTTCTTTTTTTTTTCTTTTTTTCTTTTCTCTCTCTTTTCTTTTCTTTCTCTTCTTCTTTTTTTTCTCTTTCTTTTTCTTCTTCTTCTTCTTTTTTCTTTTTTTTCTTTTTTTTCTCCTTTTTTTCTTTTCTTTCTTTCTCTTTTTCTTTTTTTTCCTTTTTTTTTTTGGCAGCCTCTCGTCTTTTAGCCTTTTTTTTCTCTCCTCTTTTTCCTTTTTATTTCTCTTTCTTTCTTCTTTTTCTCCTTTCTCTCTTTTCTTTCTCTTTCTTTTTCTTTTTCCTTCTCTTTTTTTTTTCTTTCCGTTTTCTTTTTTCTCCTTTTCTCTTCTTTTTCTTTTCTTCTCTTTTTCTCTCTCTTTTTTTCTTTCTTCTTTCTCTTTTTCTTTTCTTTCTTTTCTTTTTTCTTCTCTTTCTTTTTCTTTCTCTTCTCTTTCTCTCTCTTTTTCTCTTCTCTCTTTTCTCTCTCTCTCTTCTTTTTTTTTTTTTTCTTTTTCTCTCTCTCTTCTTCTTTTTTTTTTTTTTTTTCTTCTTCTTCTTTCTTTTTCTTTCTCTTTTTTTTTCTCTTTCTCTCTCTTTCTTTCTCTTTTTCTTTCTTTTTTTTCTTTCTTCTTTTTTCTTTTTCTTCTCTTTCTTTTTTTTTTTTTCTCTTCTTTCTTTTTTTCTTCTTCTTTTCTTTTTTTTCTCTCTCTCTCTTCTCTTTCTCTTCCTTTTTTCTCTTTTTCTTTCTTTTTTTTCTTTCTTCTTCTTTTTCTTCTTTCTTTTTCTTTTTTTCTCTCTTCTCTTTCTCTTTTCTTTTTCTTTTTCTTTCCTTTCTTCTCTTTCTCTTTCTTCTCTTCTTCTTCTTCTCTCTCTTTCTCTCTTCTTCTCTTTCTCTCCTTTTCTTCTCTCTCTTCTTTTTTCTTCTCTTTTCTCTTTCTTTTTCTTTCCTTCTTCTTCTTCTTTTTCTCTCTCTCTCTTTCTTTCTCCTCTCTTTCTCTTTTTTTTTTCTTTTTTCTTCTTCTCTTTTCTTTTTTTCTCTCTCTCTTTCTCTCTTTTTTTTCTCTCTTTTTCTCTTCTTCTCTTTCTTCTCTTTTTCTTTTTCTCTTTTTCTTTTCTTTTTTCTTTCTTTCTTTTTTTTCTTAGACCAGCGCAAGCCCGGCCGAAGATCGAACGGGTCGTTGCGGCCGCGCGTCGATGCTTTTCGCGCCGACCCCCTTTGACTGGCCGCCCGTCGCGCCGATAGTTTCTGGCAGCCTGGAGCCCACCCCCATGTTCTCCTGCACCTCGGATGAATCCATCCACGACGGCGGCTCTCGAGGCTGCCTATGTCATCGACCGGAAATTCAGACACTGACCCGCCGGATCAATATGGACCTGACGCGGCGCGGATTTGTCGCCGGCGCCGGCGCCTCAGTCGCGTCGCTCGGTCTGCCTCGGCGCGCGAGGGCAGAGTCCGCGCCGGGGCCGCCGCGGCCGATCGTGTTCGCGAATTTTCTGCTGTTCGATGGAAAATCGGGCAAGGTCAGCGAAGGGCTTCGTCTGCTCGTCGAGGGTGGCCGGATCAAGTCCGTCGCTGCCGGGAGCCCGGCGGCGCCGGAGGGCGCGCGCACGATCGATTGCGGAGGCCGGGTCGTCATGCCGGGCCTGATCGACGCGCACTGGCACTCCGTGTTTGCCGCGCTGCCGATTTCGAGCCTGTTCGCCGCCGATGTCGGCTACATCTTTCTGGCCGCGAGCGCGGAAGCCGAACGCACGCTGATGCGCGGCTTCACGACGGTCCGCGATCTCGGAGGTCCCTCCTTCCCGCTCAAACAGGCGATCGACGAAGGCATCGTGCCGGGGCCCCGCATCTATCCGTGCGGCGCAATGATCACCACGACCGGCGGCCACGGCGACTTGCGCCCGCTGCAGGATATCCCGAGGAGCCCAGGTGGACCGCTGAGCCCGATGGAGGAAACCGGCGGCGCGATGATCGCCGACAGCGCGGATGAGGTTCGCCTGCGCGTGCGCGAGCAGCTGCTGCAAGGCGCTTCCCAGATCAAGCTCGTTGGAGGGGGAGGCGTCTCGTCGCCGCGCACTTCGCTCGACATGACGACATTCAGCGAACCCGAGTTGCGCGCTGGGGTCGAGTCCGCCGCCGATTGGAACACCTATGTCGCCGTGCATGCCTATGCGCCTCAGACGATTCAGCGGGCGATCGCGGCAGGGGCGCAATGCATCGAGCACGCCCATCTGATGGACGAGGCGACGGCGAAAGTGATGGCGGACAACGACATCTGGCTCAGCATTCAGCCCTTCCTCAGCGACGAGGACACGGGCGTGCTCACAGGCCAGAGCCGGATCAACCAGCTTCAGGTCTTCGCGGGCACGGACACGGCCTATGCGCTGGCGAGAGCGCACAGGATCAGGACGGCGTTCGGCTCGGATCTGCTGTTTTCAAGTCAGTTGGCGGCGCGCCAGGGCGTGATGCTGACCCATCTGACCCGCTGGTACGCGAACGCGGAAATCCTGACGATGGCGACCGCGACCAACGGCGAGTTGCTCGCCATGTCAGGTCCGCGCAATCCCTATCCCGGCAAGCTCGGCGTGATCGAAGACGATGCGCTCGCCGATCTCCTGGTGGTCGACGGCAATCCCATCGAGAACATCGGGTGGATCGCGGAACCGGAGAAGACGCTCGCGCTCATCATGAAGGACGGCAAGATCATCAAGGATGCGCTCGGTTGATTGCGTAGTCCCCAGCGGCTCGCTCCGCGATCCCTCTACGCCGATCCACTTCTGCCGGAAATAGCGCCGCGTTTCGCCAGCCGCAAACGCGGCGATCTCTGTTCCCCCAGTAAACCCAACTGTGACGGGCGCCGTCGCGATCTCAAGACTAAGCGCATGAGGGCGTTGCCCCGCGCATTCATAGGGTCCATTGCTATCTCAAACTCCCTAGCTGACGCGCCCCACGTTACGCTTGAGACGACGATCATTCGGCGCCACGCGCTCGGTTTCAGCGGGCGGCGAGCATCGATTGAACGGCTCGTCGGAAATCGTCAAATTCGAACGGCTTCTCCAATATCGCTGCGGACTTATAGTCCGGAGACAGGCGCGTGGGGGCGTGGCCTGTCGCGAATGCAAACGGCACCCCTTTCGCGGCCAGAATTTTGGCGATTGGGTAGGCTGCGTCCTTTCCCAATGTGACGTCGATAATAGCAGCGTCTATGTTGGTTTGCGCAAGCGCGAGCCCGGTCGAAAGGTTGTGCGCCGGGCCGGCAACCGTGTGCCCCAATTCGAGCAACCAGTCCTCAGCCAGCATGGCGATCAGCGGCTCGTCCTCGACAACGAGTATATGCGCCATTCGGCCCCTCAAGCTCTCGAAACGGCTCGACAGTAGCCAAACAGCGCTCCCGCCGTGTCGTCGCATCCCCTGACAGCCACAACTATCATCCTGAAGCGTCCAAACGCTCCCGGACCTTGTCGGCGAGTTCGTCAAAAGAAAACGGCTTGCTGATCATATGGATTCCCGCGTCCAGGCGCCCGTGATGGACAATCGCGTTTTTTGTGTAGCCGGTCATGAACAGAACCTTGAGATCGGGGCGCTTGCGGATCGCCTGATTGGCAAGCTGGCGGCCGTTGACGCCGCCCGGCATCACCACGTCAGTCAGCAGAAGATCCACTCGCTGATCGCCGTCGAGAGCCTCAAGCGCCAACGCGCCGTCGCTCGCTTCCAGAACGCGATAGCCGAGTTCCCGCAGTATGTCTTTGGCGTATTCCCTCAGTGCCTCGTCGTCTTCGACGACCAGGATGGTCTCTGCGCCGATCGACCGGGAGACGTCGCGCGCCTTGTCCGTTGTCGGTTCATCTTCGTCGCCCAAACGCCGGGGAAGGTAGATCTTGACCGTCGTCCCCACGCCAATCTCGCTGTAGATCTTGACGTGCCCGGCCGATTGTCGGGCGAAGCCATAGACCTGACTTAAGCCGAGGCCAGTGCCCTTGCCGACTTCCTTCGTCGTAAAGAACGGATCGAAGGCCCGCTCGCGAGTGGCTCGATCCATGCCTGCGCCGCTATCCGCGACCGCGATCATCACATACTGGCCCGGCTCGACGGGTTCGTTGAGCGAGGCGATGTAGGCCTTGTCCAGTGAGGCGTTGGCCGTTTCAATTGTGAGCTTGCCGCCTTCCGGCATAGCGTCGCGGGCGTTCAGCGCGAGATTGAGCAGCGCATTCTCGAGCTGGTTGGGGTCGGCGAACGCGCGCCACAGATCGGCCGCCAGCGCAGTCTCGAGAACGATCGCCTCGCCCAGAGTGCGGCGCAGCAGTTCGCAAACGCTGACCACCAGCTTGTTGCCGTCCAGCGGTCGCGGAGACAATGCTTCCTGACGCGAGAACGCCAATAGTCGTCTCGTCAGCGCGGTGGCCCGCTTGACGCCCTGCAACGCCATCTCGCGTCCCTGCTCGATTCTTGCGGGCGCGGTCGGCGCCTGCAAGTTCCGCGTTTGGCGCCCGATTATGTCGAGGCCGCCCAGGACGAGCGTCAGCAGATTGTTGAAATCGTGTGCGACGCCGCCGGTCAATTGCCCGACCGCTTCCATCTTCTGAGACTGTTGCAATTGTCGTTCAAGGCGGCGCCGTTCCGTCACATCGTGGGCGCTGACGATGAGCCGGCGGGGCGCGTTGGCCTCCTGCAGGACGGGGGTGGCGACCGCTTCGATCGCGGCCTCGCCTTGCGTCCTCACGTATCGGTACGGAGCGCCGGTTTGAAGGCACGCGGTCAGGTGACCGCCGATCTCTCGCGCAAGTTCGGCGCTAAGCACCTCCTCGATCGTATAGCCAACCACCTGCTCCCTCGTCTTGCCATAGAGCTGCAACGTCGCCGGATTGATCTCCTCGTAGCGGAACCGGCCGTCGCCTTCTTCAATTAATACGGCGTGGCACTCCGAGGAGTGGTTGAAGAACGTCTCGATGAGCGCTTGCGTCGCGGCCAGCTGCTGGGTGCGCTCCTGGATGCGCCATTCCAGGGTCTCGTTGAGCTCGGTCAGCTTCTGTTCGGCTTCCTTCGATGTGGTGACATCATAGGCGACCCCGATAAAGCCGATGTGATCCCCATTCGGGCCCCAGCGGGGCTGCGATTCCGAGCGTAGCCAGCGCCATTGACCGTCGCCGCGGCGATAGCGCGCTTCGAGTGTGAAAGGCCGGAGCGAGCCCTCTCCCGCGCGCTGCTCGCGCAGGATTCGCTCCAAGTCGTCGGGATGCAATGCTTTGCGCCAATCGAAAGTCAGCGCCTCCTGGAGCGAGACGCCAAGAAAATCATGGTAGGCGCGGTTGACGAACTCGCGGAGGCCATCGAGCCGGGTCACCCATATCGGCACCGGGGCGCTGTTTGCGATCGATCGGAATCGTTGCTCGCTTTCGGCCAGGACGCGTTCGGCCAGTTTGCGAGCCGTTATGTCTTGGACAACAGCGTACATTCCAACTGTACGCCCAGCCTCGTCGCGATGCGGGACATGCAGGATTTCGGTGTGGGCGGTCCCGCCTGCACGAGGAAATTCGGCCTCGTAGGATAATGTCTCGCCCGCAAGTGCGCGTTCGACGAACGGCCGCCGGGCTTCATACATCGCGGGGTCCATCACCTCGTTCAATTTGCGCCCGACGATCTCGCCCAATGGACGGTCGAACCACCTCTCATAGGTCCTGTTGGCGAAGCGAAATATCTGCTCCCTATCGACATAGGAGATCAGCAGCGGGAGGGCGTCGGCGATGGCGCGCAGGCGTTCTTCGCTTTCCTGAGCGGCTTGTTCGGCCTTCTTGCGATCTGTGATGTCGAGATGCGCGCCGACCATTTTGAGGGCGCGGCCGTCCCCGTCGCGCTCGAATTCAACGACCGAGCGGATCCATCGCACTTCGCCGTCGTTCGGGCGGATAATCCGATATTCGGCTTTGTAGTGCTCGTCAGCGCTCGCGACGGCGTCCAGATAGTGCTTCTCGACCCATTCCCTGTCTTCCGGATGAACGCGTCGAACCCATTCTTCGTAGGTTTCGTTGACCGCGCTCAGCGGAAGGCCATGAATGTGAAGATATTCGGGAGAGCGGCGACTGCGGAAGCCGTCCTTCAGATCGACTTCGAACCCGCCAATTCCCCCAACGCGCTGGACTCGGGCGAGCTCCAGCTCACGTTCGCGGAGAGACCGCGTGACGCTCTGGCGATCGGTGAGGTCGCGAAACGCGACGCCGACGCCATCGCCAAAGGGAAAGGCGCGCACCTCGTGATAGCGATCGGGGCGCAGGGCGGTATAGCTCTCGAACTCCTCTCTCGAGCGCTCCGACATCACCTTGCGGTAACGACGCTCGAACTCCGTGCCGACGATGTTCGGCGAGACCTCCCAAAGGACCCTGCCAATGACGTCGCCGCGCGCTAGGGCGAATATTATCTCCGCAGCGCGATTGAATGCGACAAAGCGCCAGTGAGGATCGAGCGCGAAGAAACCTTCCCCGATCCCTTCAAGGACAGCATCCAAGGAGGGATCGAGGCTGGAGGAAGCCGTGTTCGACAAATTCCGAGCCCGCCTCAACGCGCCTTTTGCGTCGACGTTTTTTTTCATCCCCTTTGCGGCAACCTCAGTCCCGAACGTTAAGGCCCAGCGGCGTACGTCTAATGATAGGCTGGAAAGCGAGCGAGTAGAAGACCTGTGGCCGGATTCGTCGGCAGCGCACGGTATGGCCGGCCATCGAGACGCCTTCGAGGTCGGTCGTCAACGAAAGACGTCAGCGTCGCGGTCGAAACCCAATCGGCTTGATCGGCTTCGACCCAGCCCGGACATTCGTCGCGAGCAATCGCGAATCGACGTCAAGCTGTCGTTGCGCCGCAACGACAACTTGCGCCTGCGCAGCGGCGACGATGCCCTCAAGAATCATACTCGCCCGCGCCGCGTAAAGGGTCCTGAGCCTAACCCTTCGATCGCTTTGATTTCACCAGATCGGCCGACGACGCTCCTTCGAGGGATAGTCCGTAACCAACTTCGCGGACGATGCGCTCCTTCAACGGTTGAATGAAGTGAACGCGCGTATTCCGGCGGGTTACTTCCGGAGCCCGCAGGTACAAATCGGCCAGTTCCCGGGCGCGCGCCACTGCCTTGCCGTTCGCTACGACCTCTGCAACGACTCCCCATTCGTATGCGGTACGCGCCGGCAGCGGCTGCGGATTGAGCAGGAACGCCTCGGCTCGACCTGGTCCAGCCCGGTAACTCCATGTCGTAAAAATCCCGTCACCCGGTGTAACTCCAACGGCGAAGTGGCCAACATCCTGGAATGTCGCACCTTCAGCCGCCACGATGACGCTAGCGAGGAGCGCGTAGTCCGAGTGGATATGAGCGCGTCCCTCGACGGCCGCGATCACCGGAACGCGGATGTTCGCAATGTTCTCTAAAACCTGGACGCCTTCGTCATGAATTCTGCTCCAGACGCCCGGATCGGCGACATCTCCGAACGATGGCCATTCTACGTCCCCAATGAAATTCCCGCCCGCGCCTGTAATGATGACAATCTTGTTCGCTCGGTCTTGTCCGATTCTATGAAAGGCGTCGACAAACTCCGTGTGTGATTGCGCGGTCATGATGAACTGGCCGCCGTCGCTATGGAACTCGGCAACCAGCACACCCTTATCGTCACGTGACAGTTTCAAATTGCGATACGCGGCAAAGTAGTCGGCTTGAGGCGTTTGCATGGAGTTCTCCTCAATTGATCGATTGGCTGCAGGAGATCGGTCCACACCTCAATCCACAATGTTGCTCGTCCTCGCGGTGGACCGCCTTGCTGCAACGCACAATGCGCACTCATTCGGCATACACCGTGCGGGGCGTGTTAGGTCTAGCCAATAGCAGACGGTTGCGGCGACTAGACGGCGGCGAGAAAGCTGACGGCGACTTTGTCGATTAAAGCCCGTTGCGACGGGCGCTCCCATTTGCTGATTAGGACAGTGCTCACGTTCAACGCTCGAGCAAAAATCTCTAAAGGGCGGGGCATGCGGCTAGCCCGCATATCTCAAATTAGGGGCGCATCGGGCCGCCGAATCAGGCAAAAGTTGTTTTGTGAGAATGACTTGAGCCGGTTCGGAGGAGTGGCCCGATGCAGACGGAGTGTAGCGCAGAACCGAGCGCGTTTGGACGGGTCGAAGGGCGGCCTGTGATGGCAGCGTTCGACGGCGGCGCGCTGACCTCCGACGCCGGCGGTCTACTGCTGGGCGCAGCCGACCGAAGGCTCAATCTGGTTCGACGGCTTGCGGGATGTTTCCGCGACGCCAGAGACCCGAGGTTCATTGAGCATTCCGTCGCCACGCTCATCGGGCAGCGCGTGTACGGCATCGCGCTCGGCTATGAGGACCTGAACGACCATGACGAGCTTCGCCACGATCCTTTGATGGCGGTGCTGGCGGGCAAGCTTGAGGCCAGGCGCGAGGATTGCGCGCCGGTGGCCGGCAAGTCGACGCTGAACCGGCTGGAACTGTCGCGCGAGATCGCCACCCGCTACAAGAAGATCAGCCACGACCCGGCGGCGATCGAGGCCCTGTTCGTCGACCTGTTCCTCGAGGCGCACGATCGGGCGCCCAGAGAGATCATCCTCGACCTCGACGCGACCGACGACCCGCTGTACGGCCATCAGGAGGGCCGGTTCTTCCACGGCTATTACGACGGCTACTGCTATCTGCCGCTGTATGTGTTCTGCGGCCGCCATCTCCTGGCGGCCAAGCTCAGGCCCTCGAACATCGACGCCAGCGCCGGATCGGTCGAGGAGGCGGCGCGGATCGTCAGGCAAATTCGGGCGCGCTGGCCGAAGACGCGCGTCCTGTTGCGCGCCGACTCGGGCTTCGCCCGCGAGGCGCTGATGGCCTGGTGCGAACAGAACCGGGTCGACTTCGTGTTCGGCCTGGCGCGCAACCCCCGGCTCGTCGAGGAGATCGCCGCCGAACTCGCGCAGGCCGAGGCGGAAGCCGCCGCGACCGGCAAACCCGCCCGCCGCTTCAAGGACTTCCGCTATGCGACGCTCGACAGCTGGTCGCGCCGGCGCCGGGTGATCGGCAAGGCGGAATGGACAAAGGGCGAGGTCAATCCGCGCTTCATCGTCACCTCGCTCAAGCAGGGCGAGATCAACGGCCGCTTCCTCTACGAGACGGTCTACTGCGCCCGCGGCGACATGGAGAACCGGATCAAGGAGTGCCAGGGCGACCTGTTCGCCGACCGCACCTCGACCGCCACCATGCGCGCCAACCAGCTCAGGCTCTGGCTGGCCTCGTTCGCCTATGTTCTGATCTGCGCGCTCAGGCGCGTCGGCCTCGCACACACCCAGTTCGCCGAGGCAACCTGCGGCACGATCAGGCTCAAGCTCCTCAAGCTCGCAGGCCTCGTCCGCATCAGCGCGCGCCGCATCAAATTCGCGCTCGCCTCGGCTTGTCCTTACGCCGACGAATGGCGCCTCGCCGCCGTCCGCCTCGCCTGAGGCGTCGCCGCGACGCCGACAAATCGCGGCAATCCACCCCTCGGCCCACAGGAGAACCAAAACACCCCGATCCAACTGCGCAAACGGCGCAAAGCGTGCGCTCGTCGGTCACACAGACGCTGCGCACATCCCTGTCAGCCAGTCTGCAATGCGCCCGCAGTCTGAGAAATGCGGGCTAGAGCCCCATGCTGGCGGAGCCGGCCCGGAGCGCGTGAATGACCAAGCTCATCATCTAGTGGTGGTGGAAACAGGAATGAGAAGGAACGACATCATGAATCAAGTAAACCAGCTTATTCTTTATGTTTCGAGGACCATCCCGTTCCGGAGCGGTCTCGACAGTTATTTAATTCGCGGCGCCATGGTTTTTACGTTCTTCGCCTTCAGCATCCAAAAGTGGACTCAGTACACCGCCGAGATGCTAGTCCCCTTAATCAGCCATAGCCCCGTCGTCTTCTGGTTGCTCCCGGCCTTCGGCGTCCGGGGTGCAGGCTACTTCCTCGGGACGACCGAAACGATCTTCGGCTCGCTTATTTTCCTTGGCTATTGGAGCCCGAGGCTCGGCATCTTGGGCGCGCTTGGGTCGATCGTTACCTTCATCGGCACCACGAGCATTATTCCCTTCCTACCCGACGGCTGGGCCCACGAAGCCGGTGGATTTCCGATCATGACCTTGCCACTCGGATTTCTGATGAAGGACGTCCTGTTCCTCGTCGCGTCATTCTATCTGCTCAAGCAGGATCTGACGCGCGCGGCGCTAGAGATAACGCGGAGTTGAGCGACGCGCTGCCAGGTCCGTGAACCACGCTCCGCAAGGCGCGCTGAAATCATGCCGCCGCTCGCAAGCGGCCAGATCCACCAACACGTCGGGCAGGGCCGCGCTGGGCCGAACCGCTCGATCAGACTACGAGCGAAAGCAACGATCCTGCCGGTAGACCGTGATCAAGTAGCAAGAGCCGCGCTCGCCCTGACGAGGGCGGGGAGTTCATCATGGTGGCGCGACGATGGTCGCCCGGCTGCGACCGATGAAGCGAATCGCCAGAACCTGCCCAGCGATCGCCGCGCCGAGCCGAGCTGAGAAATGCAATGGCGTGCAGTCGCGTATCGCCGACATCATGGAATCGGCAAGCGCGGCGTCGTCGGCCCGGCCGCCGCTCGACCGCACGAAGACGATCCACGGGTTACCTATGACGGCGCCTTCACGCGTGAAGCTGATGCGAACCGTGACTTGATCGTCATCGTGCGGCGGACGCCAACAGGCGGCGAGTCCTGTCGCGATGGCGTGGACGCGGGTGACCGGCGACGGCGCCTCGGCGGGCTGCGCCCGCGCCACGAAGGGCAGCGCGACGATCCCGATCGAAGCTAAGCGCCGAACCGTCTGACGTCCCCGCATAGCGCCCTTGCTGCCAAGCCTCAGCGATAGCGGTTGAGCAGGTTCTTGTAACCGACATTCGCCACGTGACAGCCTTATCGCAGCCGAGACCGCCCCCGTAGCAAGTACTTTGACAAGACTGAAATGCCGTTGAGACCAGGCGGTGGCTTGCAAATAGGTTTCGGGCCGCGCCGGCTCAGGCCGCGCACCGAGAATGTCGCCGAAGAGGGCGTAGAAATGGCGGCTTCGGCCAGGGACCGCTATTTGCGCGAAGAAATCACCGGCATAAGCATGCCGATAAGGGTTTTGCCCCTAGAGAAGCCCTTCGACGCTGAGCGCGCTCTCCAAGCCGACGGGGCTTTCATAGAGATGAGCGCGCAACCCGGCGCGCTCTGCGCCAGCGACGTTTTTGACCGCGTCGTCGACGAACAATGTGGCCTCCGCTGCAGCGCCCAGGCGCGCCAGGCAGCGAAGGTAGGCCTCCGGTTCGGGCTTCCGCGCGCGAAACTCGGCTGAAACAAAGAAGTCTCCGCCGAAAATCGGACGGAGTTCGGGGAAGACCATATCGACCGCGCGCTTGACCAGCATATTGTTGTTGGTCAGCACTGCGACGCGCGCCTTTCGGCGAACCGAAGCGGCAAGCGCAAGCGTTTCCGGAATTGGCGTCACCGCCGCCCGCAGAGCCTCAGCCCACTCGGCCTCGGTCAGTAGATAGTCAAGGCGTTCGCCAAAGCCCGACAGATAGGCGTCGGCGTCCATGACGCCGCTGTCGCCCGAGTCTTCAAAACCCGATTCCCAGATCGCCGCTGCAACGAGCGTCGCCGGTTTTCTGCTGATTCGCGCGATATGCTCCACCCGCGCGCTGCGATCATAGTGGTAGAGCACGTCGTTCATATCGAAGAGAACGGTCGAGATCATGAGGTCGGCGCACACAAACTCCGTCCAAGCTAGCGTGCGCGGTCGGCAGGCCGTAAGACGAAGAGACGATGACCTCGCCGCCCCGTTGTCCCTTCGCAAGACCATCCGCCGTTTCCGCTTGCGACGCCGCGCAGACGCCGCGATAGTTCTCGCAAATGCGCGCGATGGTTCTAAGGCGGGCCGGCGAGCGGCTCGCGATCGAGGAGAGGCCCGAGCCCGAGCCGGGGCCGGGGCAGATTCGGCTGGCGGTCGAGGCCTGCGGCGTCTGCCGCACCGACCTGCACGTGGTCGATGGCGACTTGCCTGACCCAAAGCTGCCGATCGTGCCGGGGCACGAGATCGTCGGCCGAATTGAGGCGGCAGGCGAGAGCGTCGGCCTGCCTCTTGGGTCCCGCGTCGGCGTCGCGTGGCTCGGCCATGCGTGCGGCCATTGCCCCTATTGCGCGAGCGCGCGCGAAAATCTCTGCGACACGCCGCTTTTCACCGGCTACACGCGCGACGGCGGATTCGCCACCCACACCATCGCCGAGGCGGCGTTTGCGTTCCCGCTCGCCGAGGACATCGATGCAGTCGCCGCCGCGCCGCTGCTCTGCGCCGGGCTCATCGGCTGGCGCTCGCTCAAAGCCGCGGGCGAGGCGCAAGCGATCGGCATCTACGGCTTCGGCGCGGCCGCCCATATCATCGCGCAAGTGTGCCGCTGGCAGGGGCGTCGCGTCTTCGCCTTCACCCGGCCGGGCGACGTGACGGGACAGCGGTTCGCGCTCTCGCTCGGGGCCGAATGGGCCGGCGGATCGGACGAGAAGCCGCCCGCGCCGCTCGACGCGGCCATCCTGTTCGCGCCGGTCGGCGCGCTCGTGCCGCAGGCGCTCGCCGCAGTGCGCAAAGGCGGGCGGGTCGTTTGCGGCGGCATCTATATGAGCGACATCCCCGCGTTCCCCTACCGGCTTCTCTGGGAGGAGCGCAGCGTCGTTTCGGTCGCCAATCTGACGCGTGCTGATGGGCGCGAATTCCTCGCGCAAGCGCCGCGCGCGAAAGTGCGGACGACGACGACACCCTACAAGCTCGACAAGGCCAACGAGGCGCTCGACGACTTGCGCGCCGGGCGGCTCGAAGGGGCGGTGGTGCTCGTGCCTTAGGCGGGTCTCACGCCCAGCCGTAGGCTGCCGGAACGGCCGGACCCCAGGGCTGATGCGCGGCCAGCCATTTCCGGGCGCGTTTTGGGCGATTCCGAAGGCTTCCGGCGCCTTTTCGGACCCGCCTGCCCGACCGGGTTCGGTAGTGTCATCGGTCGCCCTGGCGTTTGAGCCACATATATAACATATTATGTATGTTTGATAAGTCTATCGTTCATCCTCCGGCAGGTCGTCGTCGCTGATCGCGCGCCAGGCGGCGCCGTCGAGGTCGTCGAACTGGCCGTGCCTCAGCGCCCATAAGAAAGCCGCGAGGCCGAACCCGCCGAGGGCGAGCGCGAGCGGCACGAGATAGACGAGCACGTTCATCGCCGCGGCGCTCCGGCGCTGCGCGCGCGAAGCGCATTAACCGTCACCAGGATCGAGGAACCGGACATCGCGAGCGCCGCGATCAACGGCGTCACGAAGCCGAGGATCGCGAGCGGCACGGCGATCAGGTTGTAGATGAGGGAGAGCCAGAGATTCTCGACCATCAGCCGGCGCGCCTTGGTCGCGAGACTGAGCGCGTCCGCGACCGGCGCGAGACGCTCGCCGAGGAAGAGCGCGTCGGCCTGCGCCTGGGCGATGTGGGCGGCGGAGACCGGCGAGATCGAGACATGCGCCGTGGCGAGCGCCGGGGCGTCGTTGAGCCCGTCGCCGACCATCAGCGCACGTTTGCCCGCGCTCTGAAGGGCTTTCAGCCGCGCGATCTTGCCGGCCGGCGTCAGCCCCGCTTCGAACCGCCCCACGCCGAGCTCGCGCGCGACGAGGGCGACCGCAGCCTCGCGATCCCCCGACAGGATCTCGACGTCGTGGGCGAGCGCCAGATCGGCGACGACAGCGCACGCGTCCGGCCGCAGCGCCTGCCTCACTGCGAAGACGACGGCGCGCGCCGGCGTTCTCAGCGCGATCAGCGAAGCATCCGGCCATGCGGCCGCGACCGGCGCGGCCTCGGCTTCCGCTTCGCACCAGGCGACGGAGCCGAGCCTGACGCGCTCGCCGCAATAGAGCGCGCTGACGCCCTGCCCCGGGAATTCCTCTGCGGCGATCGGCTCCGTCGCCCTGAACGCTTCGGCGACCGCCTTGGCCAGAGGATGCCTGCTCGCGAGCGCGAGAGATCCTGCGAGCGCCAGGTCGCCGGCTTCGACATCGGCGGCGTTGGCGAGCGTCGGGCGCGGCTGGGTCAGCGTGCCCGTCTTGTCGAACACGACCGTATCGACCTCAGCCAGTCGCTCGAGCGCTTCGCCGGAATTGAGGATGAGCCCGCGCTTAAAAAGGGCGCCGGCCGCCACGACCTGCACTGCCGGAACGGCGAGGCCGAGCGCGCAGGGGCAGGTGATGATGAGGACGGTGATCGCGACGACGAGCGATTGCTGCCACCCCGCGCCCAGCGCAAGCCAGCCGAGAAACGTCGCCAGCGCCGTCACATGGACAACCGGCACATAGAGCGCCGCCGCACGGTCGGCGAGCCGCACATAGGAGGAGCGCTGCTCGACCGCGCGGACGAGCAGCCCATTGACTTCGTCCAGCAATGTCCCGCTTGCCGCGCTCCGAACGCGTACGCGCAAGGCGCCGCTCATGTTCATTGTTCCCGCATAGACCGAGGCGCCCGGCGAGATCGCTACCGGCGCCGTCTCGCCGGTCACGAGACTCTGGTCGATGTCCGAGCGTCCGTCCTCGACGGTCCCGTCGACCGCGACGCGCTCGCCGGCCCGCACCAGCACGAGGTCGCCGGGCCGGATGGCGCCGATCGGCGTTTCGCGCGCTTCGCCGTCCTCGAACAGCTTGACCGCGCGGTCGGCCCGGATCGCCGAGAGGTTGAGGGCGAAGTCGCGCGTGCGCCGCCGCATGCGCTGGTCGAGGAACCGCCCGGCGAGCAGGAACATGAGCAGCATCACCGCGCTGTCGAAATAGGCGACCCGCTCGTGGGAGAGCGTCTGCAGGACCGACATGCCAAGCGCGAGCACGACGCCGAGCGAGATCGGCACGTCCATGTTGAGCGAGCGCGCCCGGAGAGCCTTGGCGGCGCTCTCGAAGAACGGCAGGCCCGCATAGGCCGCCGTGGGGAGCGCAACCAGGGCAGACAGCCAGTGGAAGAGATCGCGGGTCGCGGTATTCGGGTCGCTGTCGGCGCCGGCCCACAGCGAGACCGAGAGAAGCATCACGTTCATCGCGCCGAAAGCAGCGACCCCGAGGCAGCGCAGGAGCCGCTTTTCCGCCTCTATCTCCACGCTGTCGACAGCGCCCGAGGCGAAGGGAAAGGCAGGGTAGCCGAGCGCTTCGAGCCGCTCGAGGATCGCGGGAGGCTCGAGCGCGCCATCGTCCCATTCGACGGTCATGCGCTTGCTCGCCAGATTGACGCGCGCGGCGCGGACGCCATCCTGCCGGCGCAGGCCCTTCTCGATCGTCGCGATGCAGGCGCCGCAGAAGACGCCGTCGACGACAAGATCCATCGCAGCCACTCCCTGGGAAGGGTGACGCACGAAAAGCGAGAGATCCTGCGCTTCCGACACCTCCGGCTCCTAGTTGGGCGTCGTGTCCACCACCGCCAGTTTGTTTTCGCTGCGGTAGAGATGCTCGGCGCCGCGGCTCGCCTCGATCACCAGCGTCCAGCGGCCCGGCCCGACCGGAGCCGCGATCCCTTCATAGTCCACACCGTCGGAAGCAAGATTCGCCTGACGGTCCTTCGCGGCGTCGAACGGATGCTCAAAGCGCGCGGTGACCTTAAGGTCGGAGATGGGCGCGCCGGTCCGATCGCGGAACTCGACCATGACCCGCTCCCCCGGCCCATCCGCCCGGGTCATCACGTTGGCGGTCCATCCCCGCTCGTCCTGGGCGCGGGCCTCGGCGATCCGCCGGTTGAACGCCTGGCTCGCGTCGTAAGGATTTTCGAGTTCGGACCCGTGCAGCGTGTGCAGGGCGAAATAGATCAGCGCGACGTTCGCCGCGAACATCACGAAGAAGAACCCGCCAAGCATGGCGAGGACGTGTCGTCCGGTCAGCTGTTCAGAGACCACGTTTTTCCTCCAAGTGAGACGTCTTCGCGAGGAGCCATAGGGCGTCCGGAAGGACGCCCGTCTTTCGACGGGCTATGGGCGACATGGCGATCCAATGATCGCAGGGCTGAGGCTGCGGCGCTGGATTGCTTCGTCGCTTCGCTCCTCGCAATGACGGTGCCGTTCATGGGCCGAAGAAATTGTCGACGACGACGCTGCGTTCCCCGGTCTTCGCGTCGGTCGCGATGAAGGTGAGCGGCGTCGATTTGCCCGGCGCCACATCCGCGGGCGCGGTGACATAGACCGGAACTTCGAGCGTCGAATCCGGATCGAGGCGGACGGTGAGACGGCCGCCGTCGAGGGGCTTGGCCATGGCGCTGGTCATCGTCGCGCCTTTGACGCCGCTGACCTCGAGCGTGAAATCGGAGGGCTCGCTGAGCTTGTTCGAGAAGCGCAGGGTATAGCCGTCGCGGACGCCGCCCTCGGCCGTCTGGGTGAACAGCGGCGCGCGCACGTGCAGCACGCTCAAGTGCGAGTTGGTGCGCGTGAGCAGCGCATAGAGCATGATCGCTCCGGTCAGCGCGATCACGGCGGCATAGAGGACCGTGCGCGGGCGGACGAGGCGAAAGACATTCGCTTCGCCTCGTTTGCGGCGCTCGCGGTTTTCGTCGGTGTCGTAGGCGATGAGACGCGTCGGCCGATGGACCTTGGTCATCACCGCGTCGCAGGCGTCGATGCAGAGGCCGCATTGGATGCAGCCGAGCTGCGAACCCTTGCGGATGTCGACGCCTGTCGGGCAGACGGCGACGCACTGCAGGCAGTCGATGCAGTCGCCCGCGGCCTGGCCGTGCGCATGCGCCCTGGCCGCGTCCTTCACCGACATGCGCGGCTCGCCGCGATCGAAACGATAGGTGACGTTGAGCGCCTCGTTGTCGGTCAGCGCCGCCTGGATGCGAGGCCAGGGGCACATATAGAGGCAGACCTGTTCGCGCATGTGGCCCGCAAGCGAATAGGTGGTGAAGGTGAGGATGCCGGCCCAGAGATAGGCGATGAACGGGCCTTTGAGCGTCACCATGTCCCTGAGCAGCGTCGGCGCGTCGACGAAATAAAGCATCGCGGCGCCGCCGGTCAGCAACGCGATCACCAGCCAGGCCGCGTGCTTGCCGACGCGCCTGACAATTTTGTCTGTGGTCCAGGGCGCCGCGTCGAGCTTGATGCGGTCGCGCCTGTCGCCCTCGATGCGGCGCTCGACCCAGAGAAAAAGGTCCGTCCATACTGTCTGCGGACAGGCATAGCCGCACCATACGCGCCCGAACAGCGCGTTGGACAGGAACAGGACCAGCGCGGCGAGGATCAGGAGGCCGGTGAAGTAGTACACCTCCTGCGGCCAGAGCTCGATGAAGAAGGCGTAAAATCGCGAATGGGCGATATCAACCAGAACCGCCTGGTTGGGCGCGCTCGGCCCCCGATCCCAGCGGATGAACGGCAGAATGTAGTAGACGCCAAGGGCGATCCACAGCACCATCCACTTGATGCGGCGATAGGTTCCCGAAACCTTTTGGGGGTAGACCTTTTTCGCCGCCTCATAGAGTGGACCGTCGTAGATCTCCTCTGCGCTGATCGTCACTTACCGCACCCGAGTTCTCACGTGCCGCCGCCCAGGCTGTGAACATACACCGCGAGCGACTTAATCGTCACCGGGTCGAGACGCTTGCCCCATGCGGGCATCACGCTGTTGCGGGCATAGGTGATCGTATAGATCAGATCGTTGATGTCGGATCCGTACTGCCAGACCTTGGTCGTCAGATTGGGGGCGCCCATCTCGATGTTACCCTTTCCGTCCTCGCCATGGCAGGCCGCGCAATTGTCCGCGAAGATCTTCTTGCCGGCGGCGACATCGATGCCCTGCTCAGGCTCGAGGCCGCCCAGAGTTCGCACGTAATCGGCGACCTCGCGGATTTCCTGAGGCTTTAGAATGCCGTCCTTGCCGAAAGCCGGCATGGCGCTCGTGTGCGTGTCCGAATCGTCGGCGCGAATGCCGTGCGCGATCGTCGTGTCGATCTGGTCGAGCGTGCCGCCCCACAGCCAGCGACCAGCCGTCAGGTTGGGATAGCCCCTCTGACCCTGCCCGCCCGAGCCATGGCAAGGCGTGCAATTGTCGCCGAAAGCGGCCTTGCCCTCGGCGAGCGCAATCTCCGTCAGCTTCGGATCGGCGGCAATCTGGGCGAGGCTGGCCGTTTCGAGGCCGGCAGCCATTTGCATCCGGGCGGCCTGTCCCGCGGCAAGGTCATCGGCGACCCGGCCTCGATTGGTGTAGCCCAGGAGGCCCGCCGTATAGCTCGAAGCTAACGGCCAGGCCGGATAGACGATCCAGTAGGCGACTGCAAATGCGATCGTCAGGTAGAACAGCCACAGCCACCAGCGCGGCAACGGGGTGTTGAGCTCGCGAATGCCGTCCCACTCGTGCCCGGTCGTCGTCTGGCCGGAGATCCTGTCGACTTGAACTGGGTCGTTGCTCATCGCTCAATCCTCCCGCAGCGGCATGCGGGCCGCGTCTTTGAACCGGGCGCCATTCTTGGGCCAGAGCGCGTAAACGAGCGTCGCGACGAAAAACAAGACGAAATAGACGGTGCCGGCCGATTGTGCGAACTGCGCCAGCCACTCGTATGTTGTCGACATGTCGGTCCCCAAATTGGTCAGCGCAGATTGGCCTTGTCGTCGTAGAGCTTGAAGTCGACGAGCGTGCCCAGCATCTGCAGATAGGCGATGACGGCGTCGCCCTCGGTGATTTCAGGCGTCGCCGGGTTGAACTTGCGCACCACCGCCTTCGGATAGCGCTTGAGAAGGGCGGCGGCCTCGGGCGTGTCAGGACTCACCTGAGCCTTGAGGTCCGCCATCACATTCGCCATCATGTCGTCCGTATAGGGGACGCCGACCTCGCGATTGGTCGCGACGTTGTCGACGAGCGCGCGCGTGTCGAGCGGCGTGGTCATCAGGAAGCCGTAGCTCGGCATGATCGACTGCGGCACGACCGACCGGGGATCGATCAGATGCGCGACATGCCAGGAGTTGGTGTACTTGCCGCCGACGCGTGCGATGTCAGGCCCATTGCGCTTCGAGCCCCACTGGAACGGATGGTCGTACATGCTCTCGGCCGCAAGCGAATAGTGGCCGTAGCGCTCGACCTCGTCGCGCAGCGACCGAATCATCTGGCTGTGGCAAAGGTAGCAACCTTCGCGCACGTAGATGTTGCGGCCGGCGAGTTCGAGGGGAGTGTAAGGCCGCATGCCCTCCACCGTCTCGATCGTGCTCTTCAGATAGAAAAGCGGGACGATCTCGACGAGGCCGCCGATGGCCACCATGACGAGGATGCCGAGGACGAGGAGGATCGGACTCGTCTCCAGGATGTGATGCCTGAAGAAAAGCGAACCGCCCTGGTGAGGCTGCCCGGAGCTGCTCATTGTCAGGTCCTCATTCCGCCGGCTGGAGGGAAGGCTGGGCCGCCGGGGCGGCCCGCTCGGACGCCGTGATCGTCATGTAGACGTTGTAGAGCATCAGGCAGTAGGCGAGCAGGAACAGGGTCCCGCCGAGCGCGCGGATCACGTAGAAGGGATGCATCGCCGCGACCGTCTCGATGAACGAATATTCGAGATAGCCCTGCGGGGTGTAGCTCCGCCACATCAGACCCTGCAGGATGCCCGACACCCACATCGAGGTGATATAAAGCACGATGCCGAGCGTCGCGATCCAGAAGTGCCAGGAAACGAGGCGCAGTGAATAGAGCTCACGCTTGTTCCAAAGCCAGGGGACAAGGCAATAGATTGCGCCGAACGAGACGAAAGCGACCCAGCCGAGCGCACCCGAGTGCACATGCCCGACCGTCCAGTCGGTGTAATGCGACAGCGAGTTCACCGCCTTGATCGACATCGCCGGGCCTTCGAAGGTCGACATGCCGTAGAACGCGACCGACACGACGAGCATGCGCAGGACGGGATCGGTGCGCAGCTTGTCCCAGGCGCCCGAGAGGGTCAGCAGGCCATTGATCATGCCGCCCCAGGACGGCATCCACAGCATGATCGAGAAGGTCATGCCGAGAGTCTGCGCCCAGTCGGGCAGCGCGGTGTAATGCAGGTGGTGAGGGCCGGCCCAGATGTAGAGGAAGATCAACGACCAGAAATGGATGATCGAAAGCCGGTAGGAGTAGATCGGCCGCTCAGCGCGCTTGGGCACGAAATAGTACATGATGGCGAGGAAGCCGGCGGTCAGGAAGAAGCCGACGGCGTTGTGGCCGTACCACCACTGGAACATGGCGTCTTGCACGCCGCTCCAGACGACATAGGACTTCGACGAGAACATCGACACCGGCACGGCGGCGTTGTTGCCGATGTGCAGCATCGCGATCGTCAGGATGAAGGCGAGATAGAACCAGTTCGCCACGAAGATGTGGGGTTCCTTGCGGCGGTAGAGCGTGCCCAGGAAGACGAGCAGATAGACCACCCAGACGATGGTCAGCCACAGGTCGGCGTACCACTCGGGCTCGGCGTATTCCTTGCTTTCGGTGATGCCGAGCAGGTAGCCCGTGCCAGCGATCAGGATGAAGAAATTATAACCCAGCACGACAAACCAGGGAGCGAGGTCGCCGGCCAGGCGCGCCCTGGAGGTGCGCTGCACGACATAGAACGACGTCGCCAACAGCACATTGCCGCCGAAGGCGAAAATCACCGCCGACGTGTGCAGCGGCCGCAGACGCCCGAAGTTGAACCAGGGCGCAATATTAATGTCCGGAAACGCAAGCTCGAAGGCGATATAGACGCCGACGGCCATGCCGGCGAAACCCCAGAACAGGGCCATCAGCGTGGTGAACTTGACGGGGCCGAAGTTATAGTTCGGCAGGCCGTCGATCTCGAGCGGCGGACGCTCCGCGGGCCGCGCGTTGTAGCGCTGGAAAATCGCGAAGATGCCGAGAGCGGCTGCGATGACGCCGAGCCCCATGTGGAAGGCGTAGGCCGGTTCGATCGTTTTGGCCGCTATAAAAAGGCAAAGGAGGCCCAGGAACGCGAGAACTGCGATCAGACCCATTTCGCCGCCCCAGAACGACTTTGGTTGCGCTATCGTCTGCATTTCACATCCCCAGGACAGGAGGCGAGGGGGCCTCCCTTGCACAGCGCCGCGACGCCGCCGTCTCGAGCCGAGACCGGCGATCGAATCCTCACCCCGCCGGGGGACAGCGATCGCAGCGGCTGAATCTTACGTTGGTTTGATAAAGCATGGCGAGTCGCGTGACGTCCACCCTCCGAACGTCGCATTCCATGGCAAAGTCCCGCCGCCGAACGCTGCACGCCAATCGAGGCCTCGAAAAACAAACGAAATTCCGGCGTGTCCGGCCGCCACAAGTCGGAACGCCGTGACCATCTGTCGCACCCGAATTCGCAAGCGTTCACAGCGCCAAGGCGGATCAATTTGGAGAGGCGCTTGCGCCGAGGGCCGCGATTGGCCTCAGGCGACGGCCGCCTCCATGTCCTCATCAGACTGTTCGGCGCCGATGGGCGCCGCGTCCCGGTCGGCTGCGGCGAGTCGCGCGAGCGCATCCGGCCGCAAGATCAGCACTCGGCGCTTGTGGGGCAGGCTGACCAGTCCGCGATCCCTGAAGAGGGTGAACGTGCGACTGACCGTTTCGATCGTCAGTCCGAGGTAGTCGGCGATGTCCTGCCGCTGCATCGCAAGATCGAGCACCTGGGCGTTCGGGCGGGCCGAGCGCGCCGCGAGCATGGTCAGGAACCACGCGAGACGCTCTTCAGCCGAACTGCGCCCGATCATCATCATGTGATCGATGGTCAGCGTCAGCGCCCGGGTCGCGCCATCGAACAGCGCCGCATTGAGCTCAGGGTCGTCGTTCATGCGAAACCGGCAAGCGTGGCGCGGCAGAATCGCCATCGCCGCACAATCCACCGCCTCGATCGTCAGCTTGTGACTCCCTTCCGGCTCAAGGCCGCAAAGGTCGCCGGGCATATAGAACGCGAATACCTGCCGCCGTCCGTCGCGGGTGAATTTCACCCCCCGAAAAAGCCCGCGCATCACCAGAAAGAAATTCTCGGTCGGATCGCCTTCGCCCGTGACCTCCTGTCCGGGCTCGAACGGGACGATCAGGGCGTCGAAATGAGGCAATGCGTCGCTGAGCAGTTCGCCAATGCCTGGCGTATTCTTGGCGCGATAGTTGAAAGCATATGCCATCGGCGACCACCCTCCTCGCAACCCCAAGGAGCGCAGCCAGCGACCTCCGCCTATCGCATCCGTCGCCAGCCGTCCGCTCCCCACAATTCCCATATAGGCGCGCAGGGCGCCCTCCCGGAACATGGCGTTTTGACGCACTCGGACGCCGCATGCCGGGCGCCCGTATGGAAATGGCGCGGTTGTCGCTCTCGAACGGTGAGATCATCCGGAGGCCGCTCGAATCCCTCGACAGTATCCGCCAAAGCTGCCACTTCGGGGCTCATGGCTAAGTTTCGCTCATCCTATGTCTGTCAAAACTGCGGGGCCATCACCCAGCGCTGGCAGGGCAAGTGCGAATCCTGCGGCGAATGGAACACGATTATCGAGGAAGCGGCGGCGCTTGGGGTCGGGGGAGCAACGGCGCGGCGCGGTGGCGCCGGCCGTCCGTTTCCGCTCGAGGACCTGTCGGGCGCCTCGAGACCCGAGCTGCGGGTCGCCTCCGGAATCGCGGAACTCGACCGGGTGGCCGGCGGCGGTTTCGTGCCCGGGTCCACGACGCTGATCGGCGGGGAGCCGGGAATCGGCAAATCCACCCTCTTAATCCAGGCCTGCGCCGCGGTCGCGCGCGCCGGCGGGCGCGTGATTTACGTCTCGGGAGAGGAGTCGACTGCACAGGTGCGACTTCGCGCCGCGCGGCTCGGGCTCGCCGAGGCGCCGGTGCAGCTCGCCGCGCAAACCCTCGTTGAAGACATCGTGGCGACGTTGGGCTCAGGCGATGCGCCCAAATTTGTCGTCGTCGATTCCATTCAGACCATGTGGAGCGACGCCATCGAATCAGCGCCGGGAACGGTCAGCCAGGTTCGCGGGTCCGCCCAGGCGCTGATCCGCTTCGCCAAGTCCAGCGGCGCCGCGCTGCTCATCGTCGGCCATGTCACCAAGGATGGCCAGATCGCGGGGCCTCGCGTCGTCGAACACATGGTCGACGCCGTGTTTTCGTTCGAGGGCGACGGGGCGCATTCCTTTCGCCTCCTGAGGGCGGCCAAGAACCGCTTCGGCGCGACGGACGAGGTCGGCGTTTTCGAAATGACCGGCTCAGGCCTCGCCGAGGTGCCGAACCCGTCGGCGCTGTTTCTCGCGGGCAGGGACAGAGGCACAAGCCCAGGCGCCGCCGTCTTCGCCGGCGTCGAAGGCGCGCGTCCGCTGTTGGTCGAGATTCAGGCGCTTGTCGCGCCCACAGCCCTCGGCACGCCGCGCCGCGCGGTCGTCGGCTGGGAGCCGAGCCGGCTCGCCATGGTGCTGGCGGTGCTGGAATCGCACGCCGGGCTGAAGCTCGGGCAATACGACGTCTACCTCAATGTCGCGGGGGGGCTGAAGGTGGCCGAGCCTGCCGCCGATCTCGCGGCGGCTGCGGCGCTGGTGTCTTCGCTCACCGGCGCGGCTCTGCCGCACGACGCGGTCTATTTCGGCGAGATCGCGCTCTCCGGCTCGGTCCGCGCGGTAGCGCACACGGGGCTGCGCCTCAAAGAGGCCGCGAAGCTCGGCTTCACGACCGCCTTCGCCCCCGCCCCGCCCGGCGCGGAGGGCGAGAGCGCCCGAATCGGGGCGACGCCGATCGCCTCCGTCGCCTCGCTCGTCGCCCTGATCGCGGCCGCCGGGGTCGAGGTCAAGTCTGTGCGAAGGGACGCCGAGCGCGCGCGCGGCGGGGTGACGAACTGAAGAGGCTTGGCTATAAGGCGCTCCGCCGGAGGAGGCGGCCTTAAAGGGCCGCGTCGTTGTCGCGGGTCGTGACGAGGTTTCACCGAATGCCATCCTATCTCGATCTTGCCGTCATCGCGATCGTCCTGATCTCGGCGTTGCTCTCGATGCTGCGCGGCTTCAGCCGCGAAGTCCTCGCGATCGCCTCATGGGCGGCGGCGGCGGCGGCGGCCTATTTCTTCTACCCCCTCGTCGTGCCTTACCTGACGCCCTATATCCACAAGGACATCATCGCCCAGGCGAGCGCGGCGGCGATCGTGTTCTTCGCCACGCTGATCCTCGTGTCGCTGATCACCGTCCGGCTGTCGGACGCGATTCTCGACAGCAAGATCGGCGCGCTCGACCGGACGCTTGGCTTTCTGTTTGGCGTCGTGCGCGGCGCCTTGCTCGCGGTCGTCGCCTTCGCAATTTTCAACTGGCTGGTCTCGGAAAGGCAGCAGCCCGAATGGGTCAGAACAGCAAAGACGCGGCCGCTCCTGACCGGCGCCGCAGACAAGATCGTCGCCATGCTGCCCGAAGACGCGGCGGCGACCGTCGACGCCTGGATCAAGTCCCGGGCGAACGCAGCGCTGCCCAGCGAAGAGCCGACGGACGAATTGGCTGCGCCTGCAACGACGAAGCCGGCCGTTCCGCCGCCCGCGCCAGCCGCGGCGCCGCAGAAGAAGGCGGAATTGCCGGCCTCGAGCAGCACCGCGACCGACAGGCAGAAGCTCGACGCCCTCATCAACAAGAACGTGCCCGCGCCCGGCCCTGCGACGCCGGCTGTGGTTCCCAAACAATGAGGCGCCCGGGGCCCGAGCGCCTCCGCGCGAATTGAGGAGGACGCCATCGACCGCACTTCCGCCGCGCAAGAGGCCTCAGGCGTCAATCTGGATGAAGACCGGCTGCGCGAGGAGTGCGGCGTCTTCGGCATCTTCGGCCATCGGGACGCGGCGGCGATCGTCGCGCTCGGTTTGCATGCCCTCCAGCATCGCGGGCAGGAGGCGGCCGGCATCGTCGCCTTCGACGGCGTTCGGTTCCACTCCGAGCGGCGCCAGGGGCTGGTCGGCGATCATTTCTCCTCCGCCGCGACCATCGACCGTCTGCCGGGGCAGGCGGCGGTCGGCCATGTGCGGTATTCGACGACCGGCGAGACTGCGCTGCGCAACGTCCAGCCGCTGTTCGCGGAGCTCGAGTCGGGCGGTCTCGCGGTCGCCCACAACGGCAATCTCACCAACGGCCTCACTCTGAGGCGCGAGTTGATCCGCGGGGGCGCGATCTGCCAGTCGACGACCGACACCGAAGTCGTGCTGTTGCTCGCGGCCCGTTCGCGCAGGACGAGAATCGTGGATCGGTTCGTCGAGGCGCTGGCCGAGATCGAAGGCGCCTATGCCCTCGTCGCGCTCACCAACAAGAAACTGATCGGCGCCCGCGATCCGCTCGGCATCCGTCCGCTGGTCCTCGGGGAACTCGACGGCCGGCCGATCCTCGCCTCCGAGACCTGCGCGCTCGACATCATCGGGGCCAAGTTCGTGCGCGACGTCGAAAACGGCGAGGTCGTCGTCATCGACGCCGACGGGGTGAGGAGTTTCTTTCCCTTCTCCAGGCTGCCGGCGCGGCCTTGCATTTTCGAATACGTCTACTTCGCCCGACCCGATTCGATCGTCCACGGGCGCTCGGTCTACGACGCCCGCAAAGCGATGGGCGAGGAGCTGGCGCGCGAGGCGC
Source organism: uncultured Alphaproteobacteria bacterium (assembly GCA_963721905.1). Lineage (GTDB taxonomy): Bacteria > Pseudomonadota > Alphaproteobacteria > Rhizobiales > Beijerinckiaceae > Roseiarcus. Next base: position 20,968 of record CAVRMF010000017.1, on the reverse strand, counting down.
CGGCCGCGGCCGACGTCGTCGTGCCCGTGCCGGACTCCGGCGTTCCCGCCGCAATCGGCTATGCGCGCGGCTGCGGCTTGCCGTTCGAACTCGGCATCGTCCGCAACCACTACGTCGGGCGGACCTTCATTCAACCAACCCAGTCGATCCGCGAACTCGGGGTCCGGATGAAGCACAATCCGAACCGCGCGGTGGTCGAGGGAAAGCGCGTCGTTCTGATCGACGATTCGATCGTGCGCGGCACGACCAGCGTGAAGATCGTGCAGATGATGCGCGACGCCGGCGCGCGCGAGGTGCACATGCGCATCTCCTCGCCGCCTATCGCCTTCCCTGACTTTTACGGAATCGACACGCCGGAGCGCGACAAGCTGCTCGCCGCGCGCATGGACCTCGAGGCGATGCGCCAGTTCGTGGGCGCCGACAGCCTCGCTTTTCTGTCGATCGACGGGATCTACCGCGCCATGGGGTATTCCGCTCGAGACCCCCGGCAGCCGCAATTCACCGACCATTGCTTCACTGGCGATTACCCCACGCGCCTGATCGACCGAGACGGCGAGCCCGGACGCCAGCACCTGCCGCTGCTGGCCGAGGCGTGCTGAGGGGGTCCGCTTCGCGCGCTGATCCTAGTAGAACAGCTTCATCGCGTTCACCAGGGTTCCGTAAATTCCCCACAGCAGCGGAATCCCGACAAAGCCCCACGCAAGCGCCAGTTCGAGCGACGTCGTCCCGCGATTTTTGTCGTCCGCCACGTTCGTCCCCCTTAGCCGACGCCGATCACGTCGTCGGCCGTTTCCAGATCCATGTGATGGCGGTCGTCGACCGCCTTGATTAGGAAATTCGCGATGAAGCCAACGACCAGAAGCCCTGCCATGATGTACATGGTGACGTTATAGGCTTGGGCCTTCGGCACGCCGCTGTCGATCTGATACTGTCTGATATAGTTCACCAGGACCGGTCCCAGCACCCCCGCCACCGACCAGGCCGTTATCAGCCACCCGTGGATCGCGCCGACGTAGCGCGTGCCGAACATGTCCTTGAGATAGGCAGGCACGGTGGCGAAGCCGCCGCCATACATGCTCAGGATGATGCAGAAGCACAGGACGAACAGCGCCAGATTGCCGGCGCCGCCGAAGTAAGGCACGAGCGCATAAAGCACAAACCCGAGCGCGAAGAACACGAAATAGGTGTTCTTGCGGCCGACGTAGTCGGACGTCGAGGCCCAGAAGAAACGCCCGCCCATGTTGAAGATGCTGAGCAGTCCAACGAAACCGCCGGCGGCTGCGGCGGTGACGCGGCCCGGAAACATTTCCTGACTCATTGCCGACGCCTGGCCGAGCACGCCGATGCCCGCGGTGACATTCATGCACAGCACCATCCAGATGAACCAGAACTGCGGCGTCTTCAGCGCCTGATAGACATAGACGTCCCTGGTGGTAACGAGCTTCTTGGGCTCGGCCGGGGGAACATAGTCCGCCGGCTTCCACCCCGGCGGCGGGATACGCACGATTGCCGAGCCAACCAGCATGAAGCAGGCGTAGACGATCCCCAACACGACGAAGGTCTCGGCGACGCCGACATGCGTCGGCGTCGCGAAAACGCTCATCAGCCAGACCGAAAGCGGCGCTGCGATCATGGCTGCGCCGCCGAAGCCCATGATCGCCATGCCGGTCGCCATTCCGGGGCGGTCGGGAAACCATTTGATCAATGTCGACACCGGCGAGATGTAGCCGAGCCCGAGGCCGGTCCCGCCGAGCACGCCATAGCCAAGATAGATAAGCCAGAGTTGATGGATCGAAACGCCAAAGGCGCTGATCAGGAAACCGCCGCTGAAGCACAACGCCGCAGCAAACATGGCGCGGCGCGGGCCGCCCTCCTCGACCCAGCGGCCGAACACCGCCGCCGATGCCCCAAGGAAGAAAATGGCGATCGAGAAGATCCAGCCGAGGTCGGTCAGTTTCCAGTCGTCCGGGGCGGACTTGGTGATGCCGATGAGTTTCGTCATCGGCAGATTGAAGACGCTGAACGCATAAGCCTGGCCGATGCATAGATGAATGCACAGCGCCGCTGGCGGAACCATCCAGCGGCTGAACCCGGGTTTGGCGATCGTGCGGCTACGGTCCAAAAACGACAAGGCGCTCATCCGGCGCGTTCCTCCCGGTCTCGTGCGGCCGCGTAACGTCCGCCCTCTCAGCCGCCAGTCCTTGGTCGTCGGATGAGATGTTGACGTTCGCTCACTTGCAGCCGTTTGGCAATGCCCTCGAAGCGATTGCCCTGAGGGGGAAGGGGTCGTTGCTTCGATATTGACGCCATTCGCGCGTGATCCTTCGGCCAACCTCGGTTCGCCCGGTCCCGCGCCGCGCGGGTTGGCATTCACAATCCCGTCATACGACCCCGCGATAGATAGCCGCCGCAGCCGGGAGGGAACTCAACATCATGTCCGCCGCATTCGACGCTCGCCTCGGACCCTCGCCCGCAGCGCCGGTGAAGCCCCATCTCGATCACCCAATGGACATAAGGCTTGCGCTCGGCATCCTGGCTGTTCTCGCAGGCGGCCTGTTCTACATGGCCTATTCGATTCGCTCGGACATTTCGGAGACCGGCGGCGGTCCGACGACGATTCTGCCATTCCTGCTGCTCGGCCTGGCCATGCTGATCGCGCTCGGCTTCGAATTCGTCAACGGCTTCCACGACACCGCCAACGCGGTCGCGACCGTTATCTACACCCACGCCCTGCCGGCGCAGGTCGCGGTCGTATGGTCTGGATGCTGGAACCTGCTCGGGGTGCTCGCTTCGAGCGGCGCCGTCGCCTTCGGCATTGTTTCGCTGTTGCCGGTCGAGCTCATTCTGCAGGTCGGCTCGAGCGCGGGTTACGCAATGGTGTTCGCTCTGCTCATTGCCGCGATCATCTGGAATCTGGGCACCTGGCTTATGGGAATCCCGGCCTCCAGCTCCCATACGCTGATCGGCTCGATTGTCGGCGTCGGAGTCGCTAATTCACTGATGCGCGGCCAGGACGGGACTTCCGGCGTGGATTGGGACCAGGTGCTGAAGATCGGCGAGGCTCTCCTGTTCTCGCCGCTCTTCGGCTTTGGCCTGTCCGCACTGCTGTTGCTGGCGATGAAGGCGGTCATCAAAGCGCCAGAACTCTACAAGGCGCCGACGACGAACGCCCCGCCGACGCTGTGGGTCCGTGGGCTGCTCGTGCTGACGTGTACGCTCGTCTCGTTCTTTCATGGCTCGAACGACGGCCAGAAGGGCATGGGCCTCATCATGCTGATCCTCATCGGCGTCGCGCCGACGGCCTATGCGCTGAACCGCGCGCCGCCCCCAGGTCACACCGACGCGTTCATCGCCGCGGCGCAAAACGCCTCGAAGATCGTCGAAGCCCATGGCGCTGGCTACAACATCATCGGCGACCCCCGTCCGGCGGTGACCGACTACATCCACGCCCACCAGATCTCCGAGGGCACCTACCCCTCGCTCGCAGTGCTGGTGAAGCAGATCAGCAACTCCGTCAAGCAATACGGCTCGGTCGCCAAGACCCCGCTCGACAAGGTGCAGAACGTGCGCAACGACATGTATCTCGCCTCCGAGGCGATGCGCGTTCTGTCTAAGGACAAGGAGAGCGAGCTGACCGCGGACGAAAAGAAGCAGATCGGCGAATTCAAGAAGCAGCTCGACTATTCCACCAAATTCATTCCGCTATGGGTCAAGATCTGCGTCGCCATCGCGTTGGGGCTCGGCACGATGGTCGGCTGGAAGCGCATCGTCGTCACCGTCGGCGAGAAGATCGGAAAGACACACCTGACCTATGGACAGGGTGCGGCGGCCGAGATCATCGCCGCGGCGACGATCGGCGCGGCCGACGGGCTCGGCCTGCCGGTGTCGACGACCCATGTCCTGTCGTCTGGCGTTGCCGGCACGATGGTCGCCAACGGCTCAGGCATGCAGTGGTCTACGGTCAGAAGCATTGCGCTCGCGTGGGTGTTGACGTTGCCCGCGGCGATGCTTCTCTCCGGCTTCCTGTTCGTCATCTTCCGTGCGATCTTCTGAGCGCCCAGCCGGATAAGTCGGGGAAGAAAGCACGCCCTTCGCGGTCCATCATGCCGCGACGGCTCAGGCGTCGCCGTGCCAGGACACGGGTCTTGCGCGCTGGCGCGCGATTTTGACGCCGCGCGCCTCCATATCTCGAAGCTTCAGATACATCATCGCCGTCATCAGCGCGTCCGAATAGGCGTCGTGCTGATCCAGCAAGGGCAGGCCGAGATCGTTCAGGATGCTGGTGAAGCGCAAATCGACCTGCGTGCCCGGCGGCGCATCGCCGTATTTGCGCCGGTAAAAAATCCCCGAGACCTCGATCTGCTCGTTGGGGAGTTCGATCCCGAGCAGGCGGCGCACATGCTTGTTGAGCATCGCGACGTCGAATTCGAGATAGAAGCCGACGAGCGGCCGCGAGCCGATGAAGCGCAGCAGCTCAGGCAGCACCTCGTCGATGGATCGCCCCGAGGCGACGTCCTGCTCCCGCAGACGATGCACCTTGATTGCGTCGGCGTTGAGCTTGGCGCGGGGCTTCACCGTCGCCTCGAAGCGCTCGCTCGACAGGATTCGATTGCCTCGGATTCTGATCGCGGCGACCGTGACGATGTCGTCCTTGCGCGGGCTGAGGCCGGTCGTCTCGCAATCGACCGAAACGGCCTCGCCGGGCGGCGGCGGTTCGAACAGAAAGGCGTAGTGTGGATCGCGCAGCAAATGCCGATAGATGCGGCGCTTGAGCGCAAGCAGCATCAGAACATCGCCAGATTGAAGTGGCGGCGCAGCATCTCGCGCAGGCGCTTGACGACGTGGAAGGCGTCGCGCAGCAGGTCGCGCTCCATGGTCGAAAGTTCGCCAGGCTTGACAAGACTGGTCGGCGCCGCTTCGGCGATTTGCGCGTCGAGCCGCAGCGTCATCAGATAATGCAGCGCTTCCGTGAGTTCGCGCGCGAACTGGTGCCCGAAGGCGCCGATTTCGACGAGACGGGCGATCCGCGCCGCCGTGCCCGTCTCGTGCAGGCCCTTTTCCAGCGCAAGCGCCCGCACGCCGTGAACGATCGGAAAGATGCCGCCCTTCTTCAGATCGAGCGCATCGCCTTCCGCCTTCGAGGTCACCAGATTGTTGAAGAAACCGATTGGCGTCGGGAAGGCGTCGATCGCACGCGCGAACCGCGCCAGATAGACCGTTTCTCCGTGCATGAGATCGATCAGGGCCTGCTTGGCCGTGCGCAAGAGCTCGGCGTCGCCGGCCATCGCCGCCGCGTCGAAGAAAATCGCGGTGTTCATTGCGCCCGTTTCGTCTGACAGCGCGAGCCAGCGGCTGAAATCGTCGCGGAATTCGTCAAGCGTCTTCGACCAGACGGGATTGCGCACCATCACTTCGCCCGGACAGGGCGGAAAGCCGCATTGCTCGAGCGCGTCGAACATGTCCGTCCGGAACGTCTCGAGATCCGCGGGCGGCACGGGCTCCGCCAGAATGAGCCCGTTGTCCTGATCGGTGCGGAACGTCTGCTCTCCCCTGCCCTCGCTACCCATGACGATGAGGCAGCCGGACTCGCGAATCGACTTCGGCGCCACAAGAGAGAACAGCTTTGCGTGGAGATGACGGTTGAGGTCGGAAACGATCTCGCACACGATGTCGATGCGGACGCCCTGGCGGCGCAGCGTCCGGATTTGCGGATCGATGGTCTGCGCCGCGCGGGCAAGCTCAGCCACGGAGGACGAGCGGTCGATCCGTCCCGCCACCAATTGCGAATTGCCGGCGAGAAAGCTCAGAAGATCGATGTCTTCGAGCAGGCCGACGAATTCGCCGTTCTCAGAGACCGCGACCCGCCGCTTGTTGTGCTTGGTCATCTTGAGCAACGCTGTCGAGACGAGATCTTCGGGAGCGACGCTTATGATCGGGCGGCGCGCGAGCGGCCCGATCGCGCTTTCGATGGAGCGGCGATCGAGAACCGCTGCGTTCAGGAGATCCGTCCGGGTCACGATGCCCGCCTCATCGCCCTCGCGCACCAGCAGCGCGTGGCAGTTGGCGGCTTTCATCCGGGCGCCGGCGTCGGCGATCGACTCTTGCGCGTCCATGAACACCGCAGGGTGGAGGAAGAGGTCGCGAACCCGCGTGGTCAGCAGCGGCGCGAAGCGCGCCGCTTCCTCCTCCCGCGTCGCGGCCCCAAGCTTGCGGGCGATGTCGAGGTAAAAGAATGAGGCGAAGCGCGGATTCTGGTTGATGAGCCGAAGCGTGATGTCGCGCGGAAGCAGGTTGCAGAGCGTTTCCTCCCGGGCGACGAAAGCATTGGATCCGCCGCCCTGCACCAGGGCGCGGCTGTCGAACGCATCGCCGGGGCCGCGTAGCGCTACGAGATCGTCGCCATCGCGTTCCTCGACGAGGCCCTTGATGACGATGAAGAGGCTGTCGGGCGCCTTATCGCGGCCGACGATCGTCTCGTTCGGGCGGAAATAGACGATGTCGAGCGCATCGCGCACGGCGTCGACCTCCTCGGCGGTCAACCGATCGAACGGCGCGTTCTTCGCGTCGAAATGGTGCGCCACTGGCTTCCTCCCCTGAATGACGAATTGTTTCCGGACCCCGTGTGGTTGGCAAGACGACAAAGGTCGAGCGTGCGTCAGCCCGATTGGAAGCTGCGGCTCCAGCCTGCTACAAGACGGCCAAAGCTGGGCGATCGGGAGGCGGAGCACATGGCCACGACAGACAACATTCTCGAGGCGATTGACGCCGATCAGGGGGCGGCGCTCGAGCGGCTGTTCGCCTTGCTCTCGATCCCCTCCATCTCGGCCGTGCCTGCCCATTTCCCCGATTGCGAGCGGGCGGCGGACTGGCTCGTCGGCGAACTTGGCGGTCTCGGCTTCGAAGCCGCCAAGCATCCGACCGAGGGGCGGCCGATGGTCGTCGGGCACGCGAAAGCGAACCGCCGGGACGCGCCGCACGTTCTATTTTATGGCCACTACGATGTGCAACCGGTCGATCCGCTGAACCTTTGGCGAAACCCGCCCTTCGAGCCGAAGCTCGAAGCGGGACCCAGCGGCGAACAGATCGTGGCCCGCGGCGCGTCCGACGACAAAGGCCAGCTGATGACCTTTCTCGAAGCCTGCCGGGCATTCAAGAAGTTCGGCGGTCCGCCTTGCCAGATCACCGTCCTGTTCGAGGGCGAGGAGGAGACGGGCTCGCCTTCGCTGCCCGCCTTCCTGGCCAAGAACGCCAAGCTTCTCAAGGCCGATATCGCCCTCGTCTGCGACACCGGCATGTGGGGCCCGGGGACGCCTGCGATCACGACATCCCTGCGCGGTCTGGTCGGCGAAGAAGTGATCCTCACCGGCGCGAACCGCGATCTGCACTCCGGCCTTTACGGCGGGGCCGCCGTCAACCCGATTCACGCGCTTTCAGCGATCCTCGGCGCCCTGCATGACAGTAACGGCGGCGTCACGCTGCCGAGCTTCTACGACGGGGTCGAGGAGCTTCCCACGGAAATCGCCGAGCAGTGGAGCACGCTCGATTTCGACGCGGCCGCGTTTCTCGGCGCCGTCGGCCTTACGACGCCGGCGGGCGAGCGCGACCGCACTCCGCTCGAGCAGCTCTGGTCGCGCCCGACATGCGAGGTCAACGGCGTGGTCGGGGGCTATACCGCGGAGGGCTTCAAGACAGTTTTGCCTGGCAAGGCAAGCGCCAAGGTCTCTTTCCGGCTCGTCGGCAAGCAGAACCCCGAGCGGATCGCCCAGGCTTTCAGAACCTTCGTCACATCGCGCCTGCCCCCGGATGTGAAGGCCGAGTTCATCAGCCATGGCGCAAGCGCCGCGCTTTCGCTGCCGGTCAAGAACGAGGCCCTGCGCCGGGCGCGCCGGGCGCTTGAGGCCGAATGGGGCAAGCCCGCGGCGCTCGTCGGATCCGGCGGCTCGATCCCGATCGTGGGCGCATTCAAGCGCGAACTGCAGATGGACAGCCTGCTCGTCGGCTTCGCCCTCGACGACGACCGGATCCATTCGCCCAACGAGAAATACGGGCGAACGTCGTTCCACAAGGGCGCCCGCTCCTGGGCGCGCATCCTTGCGGCGCTGGCCGCGTGAGCGCCGGCGCCGGCCTCGCGGGCGTGACCGCCGACCGCCGGGCGATCCTCCGCGATCAATTCTTGAGCTCATTGAAAAAGTCGCCGGCGCTCATGGGCATTCTCAACGTGACGCCGGATTCGTTTTCCAATGGCGGACGGCATTTCGAGCCCGCCGCCGCGGTCGCGCGCGCCAGGACCATGGTCGACGAGGGGGCGGCGATCGTGGACGTCGGCGGCGAATCGACCCGGCCCGGGCACAGGCCGGTGACCGAGGAAGAGGAGCTTCGGCGCATCGTTCCGGTTCTCGAGGCGCTCCGGCGCGACTTCGACTCGCCGATCTCCGTCGACACCAGCAAGGCGGCGGTGGCGCAAGAGGCGGCGCGTCTCGGCGCCTCGGTCATCAACGACGTCTGGGGGCTCAGGCGCGATCCCGGCATGGCGGACGCCGTCGCGGAGACGGCCTCGGCCGTCGTCGTCATGCACAATCGCGAATCCGTGGATGCGACGATCGACATTCTCGACGACGTCGAACGCGCCTTCGAGCGTTCGCTCAACATCGCGGCGCGCGCGGGGGTGGCGTTCAGCCGCATCCTTCTCGATCCCGGCGTCGGCTTTGGCAAAACGCCGGAGCAGAACCATGCCTGCATCTGGCGTCTCGACCGGTTTCGGCGGTTCGGCTGCCCGATCCTTGTCGGCCTGTCGCGCAAGTCGTTCATCGGGCGGATCGCCGGCGATCGGCGGCTCCTCGGCACCCTCGCCGCCGACATGATCGCGCTCCTTCGCGGCGCGTCCGTGTTGCGGGTTCATGACGTTATTGAGAACCGCGTCGCGCTCGACATGTTCAATGCGCTGAGCACATCCGCGGAGCCCCCGCCGAGGGCAGAGCCCCGGCGCGACGGACGGGCGAGCGTCGTGTTCGCGCTCGGCGGCAATGTCGGGGACAAGGCCCGAACGATGCGCCGCGCGCTCCGGGCGCTCGGCAGCGAGCCGGGGATCGAGCTCACGGCCGTGTCGCGCCTCTACCGCACCGCGCCCTGGGGGAAGATCGATCAGGACTGGTTCGTCAACGCCTGCGCCCTGGCTCGGACCGACCTCGCGCCTGCTGCGCTGCTCGACCGGGTGAAGGCGCTGGAGGTCGAACTCGGCCGCGAGCCTGGCGAGCGCTGGGGCCCGCGCGTCATCGACATCGACATCATCGACTATGACGACGTCGCTCTCGGCGCCCCGCGGCTCACGCTCCCCCATCCGGAGCTCTTCAACCGCGCCTTCGTGCTTGTCCCGCTCGCCGAAATCGCGCCCGAGCGCGTGATCGGGGGCAGACGCGTCGGCGAGGCGGCGGCAAACTTGGACGCGGAGGCGTCCGAGGTTGTCCCACTGGACTGAAGGAGACAAAACGGCGATTGTCCGCCTCCCTGACTCCCTAAAAGTTCGAGATCGATGCCCGCCTGGTCGCAAACCTTCACTTTTCTTGACGGCGAATGGATCGAGGGGAACCAGCCGTTTATCGGGGCGCGAACCCACGCCTTCTGGCTGGGCTCCAGCGTATTCGACGGCGCGCGCGCTTTCGAAGGCGTCATGCCCGATCTCGACAAGCATTGCGCCCGCCTCAACCGCTCGGCGAAGACGATGTGCCTGAAGCCCATGATGAGCGAAGCGGCGATGGTCGAGCTCGCGCGCGAGGGCGCCAGGAAATTCGGGCCCGACGCTGAGCTCTATATCCGCCCGATGTACTGGGCGGAACGGAGCGGCGCGACGTCGGTGCCCCCGGACCCGGACTCGACACGTTTCTGTCTCTGCATTTACGAAGCGCCGCTGCCGCAGCCGACCGGCGTGTGGATCACCCGCTCAGGCTTCGCCAAGCCGCTCGGGATCACGATGCCGATCGACGCCAAGGCCGGCTGCCTCTATCCCAACAACGCCCGCGCGCTTCTTGAGGCGCGCTCGCGCGGCTTCGACAACTGCCTCATGTGCGACATGCTCGGCAACGTCGCGGAGCTCGCGACGGCGAACATATTCATGGCCAAGGACGGCGTCGCGATGACGCCAATGGCGAACGGAACGTTCCTTAATGGCGTCACGCGCCAGCGGGTGCTGCAATTGTTGCGCGGCGACGGCAAGGACGCACGCGAGGCGACGCTCGGCTTTGCCGATTTCGACGAGGCGGACGAGATTTTCGTCGTCGGCAATTTCGGCAAGGTGACGCCGGTCCGGCGCATCGACGGACGCGACCTCCAGCCGGGACCCTTCTATCGCCGCGCGCGCGAGCTCTATTGGGAATTCGCCCATTCTCAATAGCGGCGCCTGACCAATCGTAGGGAGGAGACATGACGACCCGGTTGACGATTCGGCTGGACTTCGAGGCCGGCCGCCGGCTCGGCGCAGGCAAGGTCGCGCTTCTCGAATTGATCGACAAGACCGGGTCGATCTCGGCCGCGGGACGCGCGCAGGGCATGTCGTACCGGCGCGCCTGGCTGCTGGTCGATGATCTGAACCAGCTCTTCGCCTCGCCTCTGGTCGCCGCCCATCATGGCGGAGTGAACGGGGGCGGAGCCGCGCTGACCGACGAAGGCCGGCGGATCGTCGCGCTCTACCGTGACGCCGAAGCGAAGATGCGCTCCGCGGCCGGAACGGAGATCGCCTCGATCGAGCGCGGGCTCGCCGCCCCCGCTCGCGCCCCAACGACTGCCGCGCCGGACGGGTCGGCGCTCCCGAACCTTGAGATCATCGCTTCTTCCCGTCGGGGCCGAACTGCTTGAGGTAGGCGATCACGTTGGCGATGTCGCTGTCGCGCGGCAGGCCGGGAAACGCCATCTTGGTGCCGGGAACGACCTCGCGCGGGCTCTTGAGATATTGCGTCAGTGTCGCCTCGTCCCAGCTGAGGCCCGAGTTCTTGTTGGCGTCGGAGTAATTATAGCCCGGAACGGTCCCCGACTTGCGGCCGACGACCCCATTAAGTTCGGGCCCGACGAAATTCCTCGCGCTTTCGCCGATCTGGTGGCAGGTCCTGCAGACCTTGAAGGTGACTTCTCCCGCCGCCGCGTCCCCATCCGCTGAGGCGACGCGCGCCGAGGCGACCAAAGAGAGGACTGCAATCGCAGCGAGCGGAATACGCTTCACGTCCTTCCTCCGGGCTATAGGCTGCCTGAACCGTCGCGACGCTCCAAGAAACGACGCGGCGCGCCGGAGCGACAGGCCCGTGCAGGGCGCGTAGAGACAAAAGCCATGCGGCCTTGTCAAGGAGACCCGGCGCCCCACGCCTTTGACAGGCGGCCCGCTTTGACCGAAAGAGGCGGCGATGACGCCTATCGTCAAAATCTGCGGCCTCTCCGACGCCGCGACCCTGGAATCCGGCCTCGCGGGCGGCGCGACCATGGTCGGCTTCGTGTTTTTCGACAGGAGCCCGCGCCATATCGGCTATGAGCAGGCGCGCTCGCTCGGCGCGCAGGCGCGCGGGCGCGCGCGGATCGTCGCGCTCAGCGTCGACGCCGACGACGACAGGCTCGCGCGGATCATCGAATGGCTTTCGCCCGATATCCTGCAATTGCATGGACGCGAAACGCCGTCGCGCGTGACCGAGATTCGCGAGCGTTTCGGCCGCCCGACAATGAAGGCGATCGGCGTCGCCGCGCCTGCCGACTTCGCCGCCGCGGCGCCCTACGACCGCGTCGCCGACTTTCTGCTGATCGACGCCAAGCCGGCGAAGGACGCTTTGCTGCCCGGTGGCAACGGCCGAGCGTTCGACTGGGCGCTCGCGCGCGACTTTCGACCCCGGACGCCCTGGCTGCTGTCGGGCGGGCTCGATCCTGGCAATGTCGCCGAGGCGATCGCGCTGACCGGAGCGTGCGGGGTCGACGTCTCCTCTGGCGTCGAGAGCGCCCCGGGCGTGAAGGACGAAAGCAAGATCCGGGCGTTCATCGCCGCCGCGCGCCAAGCGTTTCAGCGCGCGGCCGAAGGAGTGGGATGAATGGCCAAGCTCGACAAGCCCAATTCCTTCCGCAAGGGCCCGGACGAGCGCGGCCGCTTCGGCATCTACGGCGGACGCTTCGTCGCCGAGACGCTGATGCCGCTGATCCTCTCGCTGGAGAAGGCCTACGAGGCGGCGAAGGCCGATCCGTCGTTTCAGCGGGAGCTCGACCATTTCCTCAAGCACTATGCCGGCCGCCCGAGCCCGCTCTATTTCGCCGACCGGCTGACCGAAAGGCTCGGCGGGGCGAAAATCTATTTCAAGCGCGACGAGCTCAACCACACCGGCGCGCACAAGATCAACAACGTGCTCGGCCAGATCCTGCTCGCGCGCCGCATGGGCAAGAAGCGCATCATCGCCGAGACCGGGGCGGGCCAGCACGGCGTCGCCACCGCCACCGCCTGCGCCCGCTTCGGCCTTGACTGCGTGGTCTACATGGGCGCGGTCGACGTCGAGCGGCAGAAGCCGAACGTTTTCCGCATGAAGATTCTGGGGGCCGAGGTGAGGCCGGTGCAGGCCGGCGCTCGCACGCTGAAGGACGCGATGAACGAGGCGCTGCGCGACTGGGTGACCAATGTCGCCGACACTTTCTATTGCATCGGCACCGCCGCCGGGCCGCATCCCTATCCCGCGATGGTGCGCGACTTCCAGTGCGTCATCGGCAACGAGACGCGCGCGCAGATGCTGGAGGCCGAGGGTCGCCTGCCCAATAGCCTCGTCGCCGCGATCGGCGGGGGCTCCAACGCGATCGGCCTCTTTCATCCGTTCCTCGACGACGAGGGGATCGAGATGTTCGGCGTCGAGGCCGCCGGGCACGGGCTCGACAAACCCAACGGCCACGCCGCCTCGATCACAGGCGGGCGCCCCGGCGTGCTGCACGGCAACCGCACCTACCTTCTCATGGACGATGACGGACAGATCCTAGAGGGCCACTCGATTTCCGCCGGGCTCGACTACCCAGGCGTCGGACCAGAGCACGCGTGGCTCCACGACGTTGGCCGAGTGACCTATCTCTCCGCGACCGATACAGAGGCGCTCAACGCCTTCCAGCTCTGTTCAAGGCTCGAAGGCATCATCCCGGCGCTGGAGCCCGCGCACGCGCTCGCCAAAGTGATCGAACTCGCGCCGAAACGGTCGAAGGACCATCTGATGGTGATGAATTTCTGCGGCCGCGGCGACAAGGACATTTTCGCCGTCGCGGAGCATCTCGGCGGGATGTGAGCCGAAGCGCGTCTCAGGCGCGGGATCGGGCGCCTTCGCGCCCGAGATAGGCGACGCCCTTCACCCAAAGGCGCAGCGCTTCCCAATGGATCGCAGCAGTGGTCTTCATCGCCTCGAGCGGCGCCGATAAGCCCGCCTTCAGGAGTGTCGCGTCCGTCAGCTCGCGCCGCTCTCCGGCCAGAGCTGCGCGCAGCACGACTCCGTCCGGCCCGCTCGCGCGAATGGCGAGCGTCAGGGTCTCCCCCGGCGGGGTCGCATGGAACTCATAGCGCAGTCCCATGGGCAGGAACGGGCTGACGAAGAACGCCTTCGCGCAGGCCTGCCGAACGCTGCGCCCGGCATCCGTCACCGGCAGCACGTAGCTATGCCGTTCGCCGAAGGTGTTGTGGACCTGATAAATGAGCGCCGCGAGCGCGCCGTCCGGACGGGTGCAGAAATAGACGCTGATCGGATTGAAGCCGTAACCCAGCGTGCGAGGCATGCAGAGAAGCCGGATCGGCCCGCCGCCGGTATCGATTCCATGCGCGTCGAGAAGCCCGCGCGCCTGCGCGCGCAACGACGACGCGCCACCGTCCCCGTGGTCGCGATCGAAGAGGGAAAAAAGATTGAACCGATTGTGCGAGAAGACCTTGAGGCGCCGGTCGAGGTCGTCGAGCTCTTCGAGATCGATCAGGAGCCAGAACAGGCGATAGCGAAACCGGTGCGGCTTGGGCGTGAGCCGCCGATGAAAGACCGAACCGACGTAAAGGCTCGACTGGAGGCAGGACCCGCGAGTCATGCGGCCCTCTCCAGGGCCGCGGGCGTCGCCCGAGGCGTGACCCAGATGCGCGACGATTCCCCCGCGACGGTCCACGGGCGCTTCACCCCGCCGAGCTCTTCGGCGACGGCGAGGCCAGCCTGCAGCGCGTCCTCATGGAAACCCGAACCAAAATGCGCGCCGCAATACCAGACGTTGCGCACCCCCTGCAGCCGCCACAGCGCCTTCTGGGCGGCGATCGCCCGCGCGTCGAAGAGCGGATGATCGTAGGCGATGGTCTCGAGGACGCTGTCTTCGCGCGGCGGGCGCGACGGGTTCAAGGTCACGAAGACGTTCGTCTTCGTCGGCAGGCTCTGCAACCTGTTCATCCAGTAGGTGACGCAAACGCGCTCAGGCGCGCGGGCTTCGCCGCCGATATAGTTCCAGCTCGCCCACACAGCGCGGCGGCGCGGCATCAGGCTCTCGTCCGTGTGAAGGACTGCGAGATTGCGGCTATAGCGGAAAGCGCCAAGCAGCGCGCGCTCCTCCTCGCTCGGCTCGCCCACAAGGGCGAGCGCCTCGTCGGCATGGCAGGCGAGCACGAGGTGGTCGAACCTGTCGCGGCCGCCGCTGCCGTCAATGACGGTCGCCCCCGAGCGATCGCGCTCGATCCGGACGGCGCCCGTTCCGTAACGGATAGCGCCCGCCAGCGAAAGACCCATGCGGCCCACGTATTCCGTGGCGCCGCCGCTGACGGTGCGCCAGATCGGCCGCCCGGTGAGCTGCAGGAGGCCGTGATTGTCATGGAAACGGATGAAAGCCGCCGCGGGAAAGGCCATAATCTCGGCCGGCGTCGCCGACCAGATCGCGCTCGCCATCGGAAGGATGTGATGGTCGCGAAAAGCCTCGCCGTAGCGGCCCGCCGCAAGATATTCGCCGAGGCTCAAATGCTCCTCGTGAATGCGGCGGGCGTCGCGGGGCGCGCGGCGGTAGAATCTGGCGAGATCCGCCAGCATACCCCAAAACCGGGGGCTCACGATGTTCGACGGCTGGCCGAACAGGCTGATGAGACTGGCGCCCGCATATTCGATCCTCGCGTGATCGAGGGAGACGGCGAAGGACATGTCGGACGGCTGCGTCTTGACGTCGAGCGCCTTCAGGAGTTCGACGAAATTGGGATATGTCTTTGGATTGTAGACGATGAAGCCGACGTCGACGGGGATTTGGCGGCCATCGACGCGAGCGAGGATCGTATTCGAATGTCCGCCGAGCCGGTCGGCCTTCTCGTAAACGACGACGTCGTGACGCCGGCCCAGCAGCCATGCGGCGGAAAGACCGGCCACCCCGGTCCCAACGACGCCAATGCGAAGACGAGATCCTGAACCCATGGCCGCCCCCATTCCGCCTTTCAGTCCTCGCCCGCGCCGCAGGCGCGGCCTCTCCCTTAAATCATTACGGCCCGCTGTAGAACTTGGATCATGCGGCGATGATCCAACGGCCCCCGCCCGCCGTTCAATCGGAGATGACCGCCGCGCTCTGCATCGCCGAGTTGTTCGATGCGCTTCGCTTCCGCAGCGTCACGCAGCCGCGGCGCAGCATGGCTCCGGCCGCGGCGTCGGGGACGGCGATGTCGAATAGTCCAGTTCGGACGCGGCGCCGCGACGAATGGAGCGGCCGGATCGGCGCAATCGCAGCGAGCCATGATCGCGCCGCGTTCGCGGAGCTCTTCGCCTTCTTCGCGCCGCGGGTGAAGGGCTATCTGCAGAGGACCGGGACCAGCGAGACGCAAGCCGAGGACCTGGCGCAGGAGACGATGCTCGCGGTCTGGCGCAAGGCCAGCCTCTACGACCCGGGAAACGCGAGCGCGGCGACCTGGATCTTCACCATCGCGCGCAACCTCAGGATCGATTCGCTGAGGCGCGAGCGGCGCGGGGGCGCGATCCGGGTCGAGGAGGTCGAAGCGGAATACGAGGTCGATGAAGCGCCGCTCGCGGATGCGCGGTTCCTGACGGCGGAGGCGGAGGCGCGGGTGCGCAGGGCGCTGAAGACATTGCCGTCGGACCAATTGCGAGTGATCGAAATGTCGTTTTTCGAGGAGCAGCCCCATGGCGAGATCGCGCGCTTGCTGCGGATTCCTCTTGGCACTGTGAAATCCCGCGTGAGGCTGGCGATGCGGCGCCTGCGCGGGCTTCTGGATGAGTTGCAATGACGATCGCCCACCACCCCGATGAAGACCTGCTGGCGGCGTACGCCGCCGGCTCGCTCGATCTCGGTCAGCGCGTGGCGATCGCGACCCATCTTGCAGCCTGCGAGTCCTGCCGCAAATGGGCGCGCGCGATGGAGCAGGTCGGCGGCGCGCTGTTCGCCGACATGCCCCCCGCGCCGCTGGCCGAAGGGGCGCTGGCCCGCACGCTGGCGCGGATCGATGAGCCGCCGCCGCCCGCGCCCGCCGCGCGGCCGGTTCGCGAGGACGCGCCCGAGAGCCTGCCGCGCTTTGTCAAGGCTTACGAGTTCCGCCCCTGGCGCCGCATCGGGCCGCGCATCGCCATGCGGCCGATCCGGCTGCCCGATCCGGCCCCAACGCGGGTGTTCCTCTTGAAGGCGGCCGGAGGAACGAAGGTGATCGAGCACGCCCATACCGGACTTGAGATGACCTGCGTTCTCACCGGCGCTTTCCGGCGCGAAGGGAAGCGCTACGGTCCGGGCGATTTCGACTTCGGCGACGCCGACATCCATCATGCGCCCCGCATCGAAGAGGGCGATGACTGCGTGTCGCTCGTGGCCATCCAGGGCGAGCTGCTCTGGCGGGGGCTCCTGGGGCGGCTGATCCAGCCGTTTTTTCGTCTTTGACGGTCGGCCAGTCCTGATGAGCCTGGGCGAACTTGCTCTCGACGCCGCGATCGCGCTCGTAAGCCTCGCCGTCGTCATGTCGGCAGGTTGGACGATCCAGCGGCAGACCGGGACCTCCGGCTGGATCGACGCGGTCTGGACTTTTGGCGTCGGCGCGACGGGGGTTGCGCTTTCGCTCGCGCCCGCCGGCGGCGGCGCCCTGTGGCGGCGCGCCATCGTCGCGGCGCTCGCGGCCGCATGGTCGATGCGACTCGGCCTCCACATCGTCAAGCGCACGATGAAGTCGGGCGACGATCCGCGCTACGCCAGGCTGATGGCAGACTGGGGCGCAGGGGCGCCCGCCCGCCTCTTCGCCTTTCTGCAGGCGCAGGCCGCAGTCGGCGCACTGCTCGCGCTCGCAATCGCGCTTGCCGCGCACGCGCCGGGCTCTCTGCGGCTGCAGGACGTCGTCGGCGCGCCGCTGATAGCGGCCGCGATCGCCGGCGAGGCCCTGGCCGATTCCGAGCTTGCGCGCTTCAAGGCCGATCCGGCGAACCGCAGCGCGATCTGCGACGTCGGCCTTTGGCGCCTGTCGCGCCATCCCAACTATGTTTGCGAATTCATGGTCTGGCTCGGCGTCGCGATCATCGCTCTCGAGCCGGGCGCCGCTTCGACCTGGCTCGTGCTCCTTGCGCCCGCGACCATGTACTGGACGCTGCGCTACGCCTCCGGCGTGCCGCCGCTCGAGGAGCACATGCAGCGCACGCGGCCGCACGACTTCGCCGCCTACGAAGCTTTGGTGATCAGTGTGGGGAGCGTTTGTAGCCGCGATCGCTGATCGCGGCTGACGCGGTCAGCGACCGCGTCTACAGGTCGGGTCTCGGCCTCTTGCTCTTTCGTGAGCTCAGGCGGACTGTCGCGATCAGACGCCCAGGAGGCCGGCCATGGCGACGATCGCATATCTCACGGTGCACGGACAGAAGCAGGGGGACATTAAAGGCGGCGCTACGGAAAGGGGGCGGGAAGGTTCGATCGCGGTGATCTCCGTCGCCTACGAAGTCGACGCGCCTTACGACCAGACGACCGGCGCCGCGAGCGGCAAGCGCCAGCACAAACCGGTCGTCATCACCAAGACCATCGATCCTGCGACGCCAAAACTTCTCCAAGCGCTGGTCAGCAACGAGGTTCTGACAAGCGTCAAAATCGAATTCTGGCGGCCGGCGCCGGAAGTGGTCGCGCCCTACTTCGTGATGGTTCTCACGAATGCGCTCGTGACGAACGTGACGCTCTCGTCCTCGAACGACAAACACCAAGAGGAGACCGGCACGTACGAACTCGAGGAGTTCTCGCTCACGTTTCAGAAGATCACCTACACCAATACGGAAACGGGTGACTTGGCCGAGGACGACTGGGCGGGCTGAGAGGCCGCTCCTCTACGCCATCCTCCCAGCCCGGAGCGCCTCGACTGTCCGCATCACGCCGCGCAGTTCGGCGAGCCCCTTGAGGCGGCCGATGAAGGAATAGCCGGGGTTCATCCGCTTCATCCGGTCGTCGCCGAGCAGGTGGCCGTGATCGGGCCGCATCGGGATTTCGGCGTCGGCGCGCCCCTCCGCGCGGCGGCGCTTCTCTTCGCACATCAGCTCGGCGACGAGCGCGACGAGGTCCGTGTCGCCCCCGAGATGGTCGGCTTCGAAGAACGACCCGTCGGCTTCGCGCTTGACGTTGCGCAGGTGGACGAAATGCACCCGCGGCCCGAATTCGCGCGCCATGGCGACGAGGTCGTTCTTTGGGTTCGAGCCGAAAGAGCCTGCGCAGAGCGTGAGGCCGCAGGCGGGCGACGGCACGGCGGCGAAGAGTTTTCGCACATCCTCGGCAGTCGACAATACACGAGGCAGGCCGAAGATCGGAAAGGCCGGGTCGTCGGGATGGATCGCGAGCCTGACGCCCTCCTCTTCCGCGGTCGCGGTGATCTCCCGCACGAAGGCGATCAGGTTCTCGCGCATCGCCTCGACGCCGACGTCACTGTAGCCCGCGAGCGCGCGGCGGAAACTCGAGCGGTCGTACGTGAACTCGCGCGCCGGCAGCCAGTCGATCAGCGTGCGCTCGAGCGCCTCGGCGCCCTCGGGCGTCATCGCCTCGAAGCGGGCCCTGGCGGCCTCGATCCGCTCGGGCGCATAGTCGGCCTCCGCGCCCTTGCGCTTGAGAATGAAGAGATCGTAAGCCGCACAGTCGACGGCGTCGAAGCGGAGCGCCGTCCCGCCGTTCGGCAGGCGCGAGTTGAGGTTCGTGCGGGTCCAGTCGGTGATCGCCATGAAATTGTAGCAGAAGGTCTTGACGCCGGCGTGCGCCGCGTTGCGGATCGACTGCTTGTAATTGTCGATCTTCTGACGGAAGGCGCCGCTGCGCGTCTTGATCTCCTCGCCGACGCCGATGCTCTCGACGACCGGCCAGACAAACCCTGAGTGTTCGATCTCGCCGCGGCGCTTCGCGATCTCCTCCTCGCTCCAGACCTCGCCCTGGTTGCGGTGATGCAGCGCGGTCACGATGCCGACCGCGCCCGCCTGCGCAGCATGCTCCAAGGTGACCGGATCGTCCGGCCCGAACCAGCGCCAGGTTTGTAGCATGGGCTCCTCCCAATGTGTCCCCTCGCCCGCTTGCGGGAGAGGGTGGCGCGAAGCGCCGGGTGAGGGATCAGCGCTGCGTGGCGCTTTCCGACCAAGCGCCTTCCGACCCTCATCCGGCCGCGCTTCGCGCGTCCACCTTCTCCCGCGAGCGGGAGAAGGGAATGCTTACACCTTCCGCCCGATGGCGAGATACTTTTCCGCTCGCGCCTCGCGCAGCGCCTCGGGACCCATGTTCGCGAGAGACTTCAGCGCCTCGCTGATCGCCTTGCCCGTGGCGGCGACGGCCGCCGCCGGGTCGCGATGCGCGCCGCCGACCGGCTCCGGGATGATGCTGTCGATGATGCCGAACTTGAGCAGGTCCTGGGCGGTGATCTTCATGCTGGTCGCCGCATCCTGGGCGCGCGAGGAATCGCGCCACAGGATCGAGGCGGAGGCTTCGGGCGAGGCGACGGTGTAGATCGCGTGTTCGAGCATCATGACCTTGTTCGCCGTCGCGATGGCGACCGCGCCGCCCGACCCGCCCTCGCCGATCACCACCGCCACATTGGGCACGCCGAGCGAGAGGCAAGCGTCCGTCGAGCGCGCGATCGCTTCGGCCTGGCCGCGTGCCTCGGCCTCGACGCCGGGAAAGGCGCCGGCCGTGTCGATCAGCGCAATCACCGGCAGGTCGAACCGGTCGGCGAGTTCCATGAGGCGCACCGCCTTGCGGTACCCTTCCGGTCGCGCCATGCCGAAATTGTGCCGGAGGCGGCCTTCGGTGTCGTTGCCCTTCTCCTGCCCGATCAGGCAGACCGAATGGCCCTCGAACCGCCCGAGGCCGCCGACGATCGCCTCGTCCTCGCCGAAATAGCGGTCGCCCGCC
The DNA here is from genome assembly GCA_963721905.1 of uncultured Alphaproteobacteria bacterium. Classification (GTDB taxonomy): domain Bacteria; phylum Pseudomonadota; class Alphaproteobacteria; order Rhizobiales; family Beijerinckiaceae; genus Roseiarcus. The sequence goes on along the minus strand of CAVRMF010000017.1, from coordinate 640 downwards.
AAGGCTGTGAATTCCGTGACGAGCCCCTTCAAATAGTCGGAAAAGCGCGGCCGCCCTTGAACGCGCGCGACCTGCGTCTTCTGCCACGGCGTCAGGTTGGCGTAGAGATCGGCGAGCGCCTTCTCAGACCGCGCCTCGAGCCTGGCGATCTCATCCGCCAGCGCCGGCGCATCGTCCTTCTCGGCAATCGCGCGCAACTCGTCGAGACGGGCGTCGATATCGGCGACCGCCGCTTCGAAACTGAGATAGGTGCGCATTCAACCCTTGTGAGAGATCCGCTCCCGCCGCGGCGGCGCGGGAACCTGAGGGGCGCCGGGGGTGAAGTCAAGCTTGAGGGTGCGCGTCCCTTGTAGCCGCGTTCGCTGAGCGCGGCTGACTGTAGCCGCGCTCGCTGAGCGCGGCTGACGCGGTCAGCGACCGCTTCTACAATCCCGCCCTTGCATCGCGCCGCCCGATGCGGCAAAACGGGCCGGGTTAGGAGTGTAGCTCAATTGGCAGAGCACCGGTCTCCAAAACCGGGGGTTGCGAGTTCGAGTCTCGCCTCTCCTGCCATCGCCTGAAGGCGATGATGCGGGCGTAGTTCAATGGTAGAACGGAAGCTTCCCAAGCTTCATACGAGGGTTCGATTCCCTTCGCCCGC
>CAVRMF010000016.1:0-153884 GCA_963721905.1 uncultured Alphaproteobacteria bacterium | reverse complement strand
CAGGGGAATCGCAGATGAGTATGGGGGATTGCGCGAACGATAAAAACCAATTCTTGAGAGGCTTCCTGATTCGGGAGGCTCTTGATGGAACCGCTGATTACCATTTTGCGCGAGGTTCGCGATCCGCGTGATTTCAACGCGCGGCACGAATGCTCGGCGATGTTGTTCATCTCGCTGGTGGCGACTCTGTGCGGGGCGAAATCGTGCGTGGATATAGCTGATTTCGCTTCCGTCAATGAAGACGATATGAGCGAGATTGTCGATTTGCGCCATGGCGCGCCGAGCCATGACAGCTTCTCGCGGCTGTTCCGCCTGCTCGATCCCGAGGACATGGCCCGGACCTTTCAGACTTTCGCGCGGGCCATGCGCGAAGGTCTCGGGCTCGGGCCGGCCAAGGGGGTCGTCGCCATCGACGGCAAGCGGGTGCGGCGCGGCTACGAGCGTGGGCGCGCCTTCATGCCGCCGCTGATGATCAGCGTCTGGGACGCTGAGACGCGGGTGTCGATCGCGGCGCTCGCGAGCAGCGACGGCAACGAGGTCGCAGCAACCCTCAAAGTGTTGCAAAGCCTTGATTTGAAAGGCTGCGTCGTCACCGCCGACGCCTTGCACTGCCATCCCAAAATGGCCGAAGGAGTTCGCGCCGCCGGCGCCCATTACGCCCTCAAGCTCAAGGCCAACAACGGGCCGCTGTTGGCTTGCGCGCTTCAAGCCTTCGCCCAAGCCGATGGCGCCGGCGCGCTTGCCTTTCATGAAACGAGCGAAGAAGGCCACGACCGTTTCGAGCGCCGCCGCGCCAGCATCGTCGCGCCGCCCAAAGGCGCGCCGCCCTTTCCCGGGCTCGTCGCGTTCGGCCGGGTCGAAAGCCAACGGCGCGCCGCGAAGGGAGAGATCAAGACTTTCACCCATCACGTCGCCTTGTCCAAACGCATGTCGCCAAAAACAATGATGGAAACGGTGCGCAATCATTGGGGTGTCGAAAACAACCTGCATTGGCCGCTCGACGTCGTCTTCAACGAAGACGACGCCCGAACCCGCAAGAACCACGCCCCACAAAACCTCTCCTTCATCCGTCGAATGAGCCTCGACATCTTAAAGGCCCACCCCGACAACCGCTCCGTGGCACGCAAAATGAAACTCGCCGGTTGGAAAAAAGAATTCCTCTTCGAACTCTTTGTTCATATGCGATAGCCCTGCCCGCGAGCGGGAGAGGGGGCGCATGCCCTTCTCCCGTTCACGGGAGAAGGTGGACGCGCGAAGCGCGGCCGGATGAGGGCCGGCGCGACAGGTGGCATTCCATGGCTTTCAATCCCCGCTCCGACGTCATCCTTGAAGTCCTGAACGCAGCCGACCCGGCGCGCGCGAGCCTCGCGGCCGAGCGGCTCGGCGCGCTTGCCGGTTCTGCCCCGTCGGCGGATTTCGCCGCCGACCTGGAAAAGGCCGCTTCGTCCGCGCCTCAGGCGGGCCTTGCCGCCGAAGGCCTTGCGGACGCCCGCTCGCGCCTCGCCGCAATGGCGGACGGGCCCGACAAGGCCTCGCGCGCCAAGGTCGAATTCGAGGCGACGCTCATCAATTCCTTCGTCGGCGAGCTCCTGCCAAAGGATGCGGGAAGCGTTTTCGGCGAGGGCTCCGCGGGCGACATGTGGCGCTCCATGCTGTCCGAGCAGATTTCGGGGCAGATCGCCAAGTCCGGCGCGCTGGGTCTCAGCCGCCGCCTCTTCGCGACCCACGACCTCGTGCCCTCGCGCCACGTCGAGGCGAAGACGATCGCGGGCGACGCCGCGCAGATGAGCGCGAACATCCTCTCGGCGCCGAGCGCCGCCACGTTCGTTAACGGCGCTGTTCTCGTCGCGGGGCGCAAGCGCGGATGAGCCCTTCCCGTCGACAACCCTCGGCAGCGCCCAGCATCGAGGCCGCGCTCGCCATGGCGCTGCCGATCGTCGAGCGCCTGCGCCAGACGGCGGCGTCGGAAACCGAGGACATCGCACGAGGGCGGCCGGTCCCCTACGAGGCTTACAGCGCCCGCAAGAACCAGGGGCTTCTCGAGCTCAACCGCCTCCTTCCCGCGCTCGCGGGCGCGACCCCGACTGGCGCCCTGCGCGAGGCCCTCGCCGATCTCGCCGCCGCGCTCGAAGCCAACCGACGCGCGCTCGGCGTCCAACTCAAAGCCTCCGTCGCGGTCGCCGAGATCATCGCGCGCGCGATCCGCGACGGCCAGTCGGACGGAACCTATACTGCGCTCGCCTGGGGGCGCTTCGACGAATGATCCGCGCGATCATCATCGGGCTCCTCGCGTCCGCCGCGACGGTCACGGCGGAAATCGGCGCCCGGCAGCTTCTGGTTCTCCGCGAGGAACACGCGGCCGCCTCGCCGCAGAGAGAGACGGAAGCGCGCAAGACCCACGAGATCAATGTCCCGCGCATCAAGGACGGCGCCGTCAAGGGCTACGCGGTCATGCTCTTGAGCTACACGGTCGATCTCAACGCGCTCAGGACCGCTGCGATGGCGCCCGACTCGATCCTGGTCGACGAGGCGTTCCGCTATGTCTACAACGACGACACGATCGACTTCGACCATATGGACCGCTTCGACTTCGCCACGATGGGCAAGGCGCTCATTCGCGCTGTGAACACGCGGGTGAAGGGCGACGTGCTGGTCGACGTCGGCGTGCAGGAATTCACCTACGCCCCGATCAGCGACACGCGCGCGCGGCCAGGAACTCCGGCGGCGGAGTGATCACGACCGTGCGGGGGCGTCCGCCGCTTCGCCGCGCTGCCTCAAAAACTCCCGCACGTCCCCGATCGAGTCGCTGAGGAGCTCGGCCATCCGGTCTCTGGCGCGTTCCGGGGCGCGGTCGCGAATCGCTTCGAAGATCCTCCGGTGCTGAAGCAGACGATCGTCCTGAATGCGCCGCGCGCCCTGCCAGCTGAGCTGGAACGTGCACTCGAGCGCGGTCTGGATCAGTCCGCCGAGCGCCGCGAGGAACGGGTTCTCGGTCGCTTCGAGGATCCCCATGTGGAAATCGAGATCGGCGCCGATGAGGTCGCCCGCGCCGTTCTTGAACCGGTCCATGCGGCCGTAGGCTTCGGCGATCCGCTCGACTGTGGCGCGGGAGCGCGACGACGCCGCCAAGGCCGCCGCGGCCGGCTCCACCATCTGCCGCAGGACGAAGAGATCGTCGACGAAATGTTCGGTCGGCCGCGCCTGCAGATGCCAGGCGAGCACTTCGGGATCGAGCAGGTTCCAGTCCGCGTTGGGGCGGACCCGGGTGCCGATCTTCGGTCGCGCGACGATCAGCGCCTTGGCGCTGAGCCGGCTGTAGGCTTCCCTCAGCGCCGTACGGGAGACGGAAAAGCGCGCGCACATTTCCGTCGCGCTCGGCAGCAGCGATCCGGGTGGATAGATCCCGGCGACGATGTCCCGACCAAGCCGGCCCGCGAGCTGGCTGTGAAGGTTGCGCTCGAACCCCGAATTGTCGCGGCCAGGCCGCACGTTCCCGCCGGAGATCACACGCGGAGAGGTCGTCCGGCGCCCAGCTGCCGCGCTGCTCGGGGGTTTGGCGGTCCGCTGCATGGATTTTTCGCGACTCAGGTTGTATCTCGCAATTTGAAGGAACTGACCAAAGATCTCTGCATCACGATGAAAAGGAACAGGAGAATTCCGCCGCTGATCATGATCCAGGCGCCGTTGAGCGACCCGTTGAAGTTGATCAGCGTCGCAATCAAGCCGAGGATCATGCCGCCGAACAGCGTGCCCGCGACCATCCCGACGCCTCCCGTCAGCAGGGTGCCGCCGAGGACCACGGATGCAATCGCGGTCAGCTCGTTTCCCGTCCCGGCGAGAGGGTAGCCGGAAGACGTATAGAGCGCGTAGATGACGCCGCCGAGCGCGCTATAGACGCCGCCGAGCGCGTAGATGGCGACCGTCGTCCGGCGCATCGGCACGCCCATCAGGGCGGCCGAGGCGCGGTCGCCGCCGATGGCGTAAACATTGGCGCCGAAGCGGGTGAAATGGGCGATGACGATCGCCGCCACCAACGCGACGAGCATGACGATCGCCGAGCTCGCGAGGAATCCCCCCCCGGGCAGAGGGATGCTCGCCGCCTCGAAGGCGGCGGCAAACGGGTGTCGGATCGGCACGGAGTCGAGATTGATCATGAAACAGCCGCCGCGCAGCAAAAAAAGCCCGGCGAGCGTGACTATGAAAGGCTGGATCTCGCAGAAGTCGATGATGAATCCCTGGAGAGCGCCGAAGAAGAGGCCGAAGCCCAGCATCATCGCCGCCGACGCGAGCGGATGCCACCCGACCACGTCGAGGTTGGCCATCACCACGCCGACAAAGCCGATCATCGAGCCGATCGACAGATCGATCCCGCCGGAGAGGATGACGAAGGTCGTGCCGATCGCGGCCGTGATGATGAAGGCGTTGTCGGCAAGCACATCGCCCAGCACCAAGGTCGACATGAAGTTGTTGTAGAGAAGGCCGCCGGTGATGAAGAGGGCGGCAAAGACCGCGATTGTCGCAAGGAGCGGCAGGTACTTCTCGTTGATCGCCCTCATCGCTTTCCGCCCCCGAACGGCCGGAGTAGGGCCTGGCGCGCGTTGTTCGATTGCAAGAGAAGGACGATGACCACGACGACAGCCTTGACGACGAGATTGTACTCGGGCGGCAGGCCGCTGGTGAGGATGGACGTCGTCAGCGCCTGGATCACAAGAGCGCCGAGCACGGTCATGCCGAGATAGATCCGTCCGCCCGACAGCGAGCCGCCGCCGATCACCACCGCCAGAATGGCGTCGAGCTCGATGTAGAGGCCGATGCTGACAGGGTCGGAGGTGTGGGTGTCGGCCGCCAGAACGACGCCCGCCCAGGCGGCGCACAGTCCGCATATGAGATAGGCGGCATATTTGACGAGGCGGGCGTCGATCCCAGCCAGATTGGCGGCCTTCGAATTGCCCCCGACTGCCTCGAGAAACAATCCGAGCGCGGTGCGCCGGATCAAAAGCCAGAGCGCGCCGAAGATCGCGGCGCCGAGGATCAGCCGTGTCGGGACTAGCCCGATGTGGCCGACACTGAGGCCCTGAAGCAGCGGACTGGTGAAGCTCGGGTTGGTGCCTCCATAGAGCAGATTGATCATGAGCCCGATGCCGCGGCCGGACACCATGAGGATCAGGGTCGCGATGATCGGCTGGATGTCGAGAATGGCGACGAGGAACCCGTTCCACAATCCGCAAAGGAGGCCGACGCCGAGCGCGCTCAGAAGAATGAGCCCATGCGGATCGCCGGCATGGATCCGCCACGTGATCACGGCGCCGACGATGGCGATGACCGAGCCGACGGATAGGTCGATTCCCTTGGTGCCGATGACGACGGCCATGCCGAGCGCCACCACCGCCGTCGGCACGGCCCGGTAGAGAATGTCGATCAGGTTGCCGAACAGGCGGCCCTCGACGATGCGGATGGAGAAGAACCCCGGCGATATCCAGCCGTCGACGGCGAAGATGAGGGCCAGCGCCAAGAGCGGCCAGACCGCGCGGTGCCCTGCGAGAGCGCGCAGTTGCGGAGTGAGCGATGATGGCGCCGCGGCCTTCGAACTTCGGGTCATCAACTCCGGCGTCATGAGGTCGCGCCGGCGATGGTTCGAATGACGGTCTCGCGGGTGATGTCCGAGAAGGCAAGTTCTCCGATCTTTCGCCGGTCGCGCAGCACCGCGATGCGATTGCTCACCGTCACCAGTTCGTCAAGCTCCGAGGAGGCCACCAGCAGCGCCAGGCCGCGGGCGCAGAGCGTGCGGATCAGCAACACGATTTCCGCATGGGCGCCAACGTCGATGCCGCGCGTCGGCTCGTCGAGAATGAGTATGCGCGGGCCCGAAACGAGCGATCGCGCCAGCATGACCTTCTGCTGGTTGCCGCCCGACAATTGGCCGGCCGGTTTGTTCGCATCCGATGTCGCGATTGCGAGGGTCTTGATCATCTCCTCGGCGAGTTCGTCCTGCTCCTTCTGCGACAGCCGGCGCAGCCACCCCCGTTTGGACTGCAGCGCAAGCACAATGTTCTCGCGGACGGTGAGTTCGCCGAATATGCCTTCGGCCTTACGGTCCTCTGGGCAGAAGGCCATCCCGTGGCGCAGCGATTGCCGCGGCGAGTGCGCCGTCATCGGCTGGCCGCCGATCTCGAGGCGTCCGGAATCCGGCCTTATCGCGCCAAATATGAGCTTGGCGACCTCCGTTCGCCCCGAGCCCAACAGCCCCGCCAGCCCGACCACTTCCCCGCTGCGCAGCGAAAGGTCGAAGGGGGCCATGGACTGCCGGCGGCCGAGCCCCTCGGCGACGAGGACCCGCTCTCCTTCCGGCGGGGGAGCCGAGGCGGCGAGCCGCTCCTCGACGTGCTCGAGTTCCCGCCCGAGCATCAGCGAGATCAGTTTGAGCGGCGGCAGCACCGCGGTTGGAGCTGCTCCCACCAGCCGGCCGTTGCGCAGGACCGAAATCCGGTCGGCGATCCGGTAGACCTGATCGATGAAGTGGGTGATGAAGACGACAGCCAGGCCGCGGTCTTTCAGATCGCGCACAACCTGAAAGAGAAGCTCGGTCTCGCTTGCGTCGAGACTGGCCGTCGGCTCGTCCAGCACCAGAACGCGTGTGTCGTCTTCGAGCGCGCGGGCGATCGCGATCAATTGCTGGACGGCCACCGAATAGGAGCCCAGCGGACGCTCGACGTCGATGTCGACCTTGAGCCGTTCGAGCTTTTCCCGCGCGCGGTCGCGCGCTTCGCGCCACGAAATCAGGCCGAACCGGCGCGGCTGGCGGCCGAGCGTCAGGTTCTTCGTCACCGACATGGTCGGAACGAGATTGACTTCCTGGTAGACGGCCCCGATTCCAAGAGCGCGGGCGTGCCCGGGGCTGTCGATTTCGACGGCGCGGCCGTCGAGGCGAATCTCGCCCTCGTCGCTTCTGAGCGCGCCGGTCATGATCTTGATCAGCGTCGACTTGCCGGCGCCGTTCTCTCCCATCAGCGCATGGACTTCGCCCGATGCGACCTGGAAGTCGACGCGCTCCAGCGCGCGCACGGCGGGAAACGCCTTCGACACGCCGACCATTTCAATTCGCGCAGTCATCGTTTCCGCCCCACCGACCGTTCCCGCGGACTTGAACGAACTATCGTCGGGGCGCGGCCTTTGCACAAGCTCGCCCGACCGCGACGGACGCGCCCCGCCGGACCGGTGGCCGGCGGGGCGCGCTTCGACAGTCAGTCTTACGCCGGGCCTCGCGTCAGTCGGCTGGCGTCGCCGCCGTGTGCAGATCGGATGGGATGACGATCCACTTCGGCAGGTCCTTCTTGTCCTTCAGGTAGTCGGTCACCACAGGGTAGATATATTTGCCGATCGCCGAGCGAAGCTCGACCGAGGCGTTTGCGTCGCCAGCGGCCAGCGCTTCCTTCATTGCCGGTACGTAGTCGACCGAGACCATCAGGAAGTCCTTGCCGGGCTTCAGGCCGGCCTCCTTCATCGCCTGGATCGCGCCAAGCTGCATGTTGTCGTTATGCGCGAACACCCCACAGATGCCCTTGAGGTTGTCGGTCGACTTGATGAAGGCCTCCATCACCTGCTTACCGCCGTCGGTGGTGAAATTGCCGCTTTGCGTCTTGACGATCTTCATGTTCGGGAAGAGGGAAATGACCGCCTCGAAGCCCTTCTTGCGCTCGATCGCCGGCGCCGCGCCGACGGTGCCCTGCAATTCGACAATGTTGCAGTTCCCCTTGCTCGCCTGGGCGAGCCACGCGCCGGCAAGCCGGCCCTCGAGATTGAAGTCGGCCGAAATACGGGTGACGAAGAGGGATTTATCTGCTGTGTCGACGTCGCGGTCGGCCAGGAAGACCGGGATGCCGGCCTTCTTCGCTTCGGCGAGCACCTGATCCCAGCCGGTGACGACGACCGGCGCGATGATGATTGCGTCGACCTTTTGGGCGATGAACGACCGAACCGCCTTGAGCTGGTCTTCTTCCTTGCCCTGCGCGTCGGCGAATTTGAGGTCGATGCCCTCCTTCTTCGCCTCTTCCTGCATGTCCTTGGACCACGCCGGGCGCCAGTCGCCCTCATCGCCCACCTGCGAGAAGCCGATCGTCACGGCGAACGCCGAGCTCCCGGCGAAAAACATCGTCGCGCCGACGGCGGCGCACCCCAGCCATTTCAGTATCTGCATTGATTTCCTCCCATGTTGACAACACCTTGGAGCGTCTGCCATCGTTGCCGGCCTTCGGCGGGGAACGCCTTTTCGCTTCGACGGGACCTCCAATAAGTCATACAATATTATTGTATACGGCGCGGGTCAACGGCCCAGAGGCGCGTTTCAGGGGCTGGACCGGCTGGGCAAAGGCTCGAATGCACGCTCCGATTGGGTCACGAGCCGGACCACGTCACGTGGCTCCCGTGAGGGTGGGCCACGGCCAAGCAAAGATCCTGCGCTCCGGGCCACAAAGTAAGGCGCAGCTCCGGCCAGGATTCGGAATGTGATGGCTCGAAGCGCAGCCAAGCCAATGGCGCCGCCTCCGTAGCCTGCTCGCCGGCGCGCTGAAGGCTCGCCCTGACGTCCGCCCGAGTCTGTGCAGCCAGATACTGCCACATGATGGAATGGTAGAGGACGGTTGCGCTCCCTTTGACAGGCTCTTGCAGCTTTGCTCTGACCCAATCGGCGGCGTCGGCTCGGTCAACTCTTGGACCATGGACGCGCGCCAAGCCGATGGCGCCTTCTAATCGCCACAGGCGCTCGCGCTGATCGGCCCAAACATACGCCTTGAGGCGAAGACGTTGAGCAGGGTCCTCAAGCTCGACTGGCGTCATGTCACAGGCAAAGCGCTCGATCACCTGCACGGGGGCGTCGAGCGGCGGCAACCGCCCCTCCCATTGTGGCGCGATGCGCACGGCGCTCTGCCGGTCACCCCAGTCGGCAGCGCCGAACTGATAATGGTAGCGGTCCCAGACAGCATTCAGCCCGGCGCTGGCGCCGATTTCGAGAAGCCGAAGCGGCAAGCCTGTCGCCTCGGCGATTTGCAGGAACCCCCCAACCAGCACACCGGACCTGCCCACCTCATTCGTCTGCGGCGCTGACGAAAGAAAAGTCTGAATATGGCTTCGATGCTCCTCGACTACGGGCAGTACGATGGACCGCAACTGCTCCATCGTTGCAGCGTGCGGGGGATAGCAGGCGACCAGAGCGGGCGCCGTCTCTGTCAATACGAGCGCGTGCAGCGCTCCAGCCATCCTGAGAGCCAGGGCATCCGCGATCGGATCGCCCGGCCACGCATGCACCAATTCTGCGTTGATCCCGCCAGCTGCGATGTCATCCGCTAGGACGGTCAGTAGCCGCGCAGTGAATGGCGAGCCCAAAGCTTCACACCACCCAATCTGTTTAGCGAACGCGTTGAGAACTGCCTGCCGATTCCGATCATCGTCCGAACCGGCCAACCGCGCCTCCGCTTCATGGCGGTTAAAAATAAGATCGCGGCTAGGACCAATCGGCGCCGCTACCCAACCCATCCCTGCAAAGCGATTCCCGCGAACAGCAGAAATCCGGCGTCGCGATTGGAGCGGAAAAGGCGAAGAGCGGTCGCCGCGTCTGCGCCCTCGACTTTCGAGACTTGCCAGGCGAGATGGCCCGCGTAGGCGAGCCAGCCGATCAGCACGATCGGGCCGGCGCCGACGAGGAGGATCGCGATGAGCGCGAGAAGCGCAGCGGCCGCATAGAAGAGGCCGACGCCGAGCCGCGTATTCCTGCCGAACAGCCGGGCGGTCGAGCGGATGCCGACGATGGCGTCGTCGCGCGCGTCCTGCATCGCGTAGATCGTGTCGTAGCCAATCGTCCAGGCGAAGGCCGACAGGTAGAGCAGAACCGGCGGCAGCGCGAGGCTTGCGAAGGTTGCGCTCCAGCCCATCAGCGCGCCCCAGGAGAAGGCGAGCCCCAGGACCGCCTGCGGCCACGACGTGACCCGTTTCATCAGCGGATAGATCGCGACGATTCCGAGCGAGGCGACGCCGAGCCAAATCGTGAACCGGTTGAAGTTGATGAGCACCACAAGCCCGACAAGAGATTCGGCGACCAGGAACACGGCCGCCGCGCGAACGCCCACCCGGCCGGAAGGCAGCGGTCGCCCGCGTGTGCGCTCGACGCCGGCGTCGAGCTTGCGGTCGAGAATGTCGTTGTAGGTCGAGCCCGCGCCACGCATCGCGATCGCGCCTGCGAGAAAGAGCGCGAGGCGCCAGAGATTGGGCCCGCCATGAAGCGCGAGCCCCGCCAGCGCGACCGACTGCCAGCATGGCAGGAGCAGCAATTGCCAGCCGATGGGCCGGTCGACGCGGGCGAGCTGGACGAAGGGAAGCGCGAATTCCGGCGTGAGCCTCAGAACGAGGCTCTCGGGCCGGGCGTCCGGGAGGACCGCTGAGCCTCTCGGCTCGACCGTCAAAGCGGCCCGGCGGGCAAGGGTTGCGCCTGAGGTCCGCCGCCGCCGCCCTGCGCCGCCTGCTCCTTCATTTTCTTGATCTTCTCGGCGACCACGCAAGCCTTGTTATGGAACGCGTCGTTCTTGGCGTGGGCGGTTTTGAGGCCGTCGATCGCCTCATCGGGGAACGAGCACCAGTCCTTGTTCTTTTCCATATAGGCGATCATCGCGGACTCGGCGCGCAGCAAGCCTACCGTCTTCTCGCAGAAGAGCGTCGGATCCAGGGGCTTTCCGTGGGAGGCCTTGGCGAAGTCGTTGACCCTCTGGAGCTCGACGTTGCGGTCCTGGGCGAGCTTCTGCATGTCGACGCCGCAATCGGCGAACGCCGGCGCGGCCAAGCCCAGAGCCGCCGCGACTGCGAAAGCCAGGGTGAATCGCCGTCTTTGGATCACGTCTCGAACAACTCCGTCGGAATCGAAGCGAATGCGCTTCAATTAGCGCGCAGAAGCCCGAAGATAAAGGCGAAAGCGCGGCTGACGCCCGATTTTCGCCGCCCGCGGGCGGCGCGCTCCTCCTAGACCCACTTTCTTGACACATAATCAATGGCGTAGCGGTCAGGCGTGGCGCCGATCGCCGCCATCCCGACGAGGACCGCATCAGACTGGATGACGATCCGGGTCGGGATGCGCCGGGCCAGCGCGTCGACCGGCGCCTTGTCTTCGAACGCTTGGCGGAAGGTCGCCTCATCGAGGAAAACGACCACCCGCGGCAGCACGCCGCCGGAGAGCGTCACGCCGCCGGTCGCGACGAACGTCACAGCCATGTCGCCGGCGAAGCGCGCGACGATCCGCCAAAACAGCCGCACGCTCTCGGCCGCCTCACCCTTGGGGTCGGCGAGCGCCGCGGCCGTGACCGCAGGCGGGTCGAGATGCGGATCGGGGCGCCCGAGCGCCATCATCCGCGCATTGTGGACCCGGGCAAGCCCCGCCCCGGTGATTACGCTCTCGCTGTCCACCCTTCCGCCGGGGCGCTCCAGATGCGGCCAGAGCGCGAACTCCTCGGGCCAGACCGGGCCGAAGTCGATGTGACCGCCTTCCGACGAGACTGGAGTGTGACGGCCTTCGATTTCGATCAGCGCGGCGACGCCAAGGCCTGTTCCAGGCCCGAGAATGACCTGCGGGCCGCGGGCGCCGAAGGCGAGCGGGCCGATGGGGCGCGACCAGTCTGGCGGAATGGCCGGCAGCATCAAGGCCTGCGCCTCGAAATCGTTGAGCAGCAGTCCCTGCGCGAGGCCGGCGCGGCGCGCCGTCTCGGGGCCGTCCATCACCCAGGGCGCGTTGGTGAGCTTGAGCGTCCGCCCCGCGACCGGCCCCGCCCCGCAGGCGATCATCGAGCGCGGGCGCTGGCTGAGCTTCGGCGCCGCCGCCTCGATCGCCTCGGGCAGGCCCGGATAATCGTCGGTGACGAGATGGACGGGCGGCCCGAGCGGCCCGCCGGGCTTGTCGACCAGCGAGAACCGCACATTGGTGCCGCCGGTGTCGCAGACGAGAAGCGGAAAGGGAAAGGCGATGTCGTTCATGGATGGGCATAAACGCAAATCGCGATGGGCAAGGCAAGCGGCGGCGCTAAGGCCCATGCCCTGCTAGCAGGGAGAAAGCAGGGAGAATCGGGCGCCGACGACCTGATCTCGTCGATGAAATATCTTTCCTTACAATGACTTAAGACAAAATTGCCTGTGTCCTCGGAACAGGGCCATAACAAGAGGATAGTTCTCGCGTAACAGGGAGGCAACAGGTGGCAGACAATCCGACGCCGACGGCAAAATCGTGCTCAAAACGCCTGCCCGCACGAGGCCGAACCGTCCCTGACCGCTCCTCCGGGGAACTGCCCTGACAGCGCTTCGCCGCGGCCGATTGACAGTTAACGAATTGTTGGGAACAAATGGTGAACCTAACCGCTGGGTTGGGCAGCGCCGAGGCTGCAGTTGGCGCCGGTCGCGAGGGCAGGCGCGCCGTCCACAGGAGATGTCGAGATTGATCGCAAAACGATATCAGGCGCGCGGGCGTCCTGTGCTTAAAGTCGGCAGCGGAGAATTGGTCACGGGCATGACCCAGTTCACCTTCGTCGAGTTTTTCGCCGGCGGCGGCATGGCGCGCGCGGGGCTTGGAGAGAAGTGGCGCTGCCTGTTCGCCAATGACTTCGATCAGAAGAAGGTTTCGACTTACGAAGCCAACTGGGGCGCGGGCGACATCAAGAACGGCGACGTCGCAAGCCTGACGCTGGCAGACTTGCCCTCAACATTGGTCGACCTCGCTTGGGCTTCCTTTCCCTGTCAGGATCTTTCCCTTGCCGGCGGCTATCGGGGCCTTGGCGGCGAACGAGACAATGCCCGGACCCGCTCCGGCACGTTCTGGCCGTTCTGGAAACTGATGCGCGGCCTCGTTCAGGCTGACCGCGCCCCGCGAACGATTGTGCTTGAAAACGTCTACGGATGTCTGACGTCCCACGGCGGCAAGGACTTCGCCGCAATCGCGTCAGCGCTGGTGGACTCGGATTACAATTTTGGAGCCGCGGTCATCGACGCGGCTCATTTCGTTCCGCAGTCACGGCCTCGCGTTTTTTTCATTGCCGTCCGGAGGGGTGACGCAATCCCGAGTTCGCTTGTCGCGCCAGGGCCCCAGGCGGGATGGCATCCAGCCGCGCTAAATAACGCTCATGCCGGCATGACCACGGAGGCGAAAAGGAACTGGGTTTGGTGGGATATCGGATTGCCCGCTCCGCGAACATCGACGTTTTCGGACCTCCTCGAAGACATTCCTACCGGAGTGAAGTGGCACGCGTCGGCCCACACCCAATATCTCATCGAACTGATGACGCCGCTCAATCGCCGGAAGGTGGCGCGCGCGATGACCTTGGGCCGACGAACGGTCGGCGCGATCTACCGGCGCACGCGCCCCGACGAGAACGGGACCAAGCGCCAGCGCGCCGAAGTTCGTTTCGACGACATCGCCGGCTGCCTCCGCACCCCTGCGGGCGGCTCGTCGCGCCAGACGATTCTCGTTGTGGAAGGCGAGACCCTTCGATCCCGGCTGCTGTCGCCGAGAGAGGCCGCGCGGCTGATGGGATTGAGCGACGATTTCCGGCTTCCCGCCCGCTACAACGACGCCTACCACGTCTGCGGGGATGGCGTCTGCGCGCCGGTCGTAGGGCACATCGCGGCGGCCCTTCTCGAGCCGCTCTTGAGAGCGAACGGTGCCTCCGGGCTCGTCGCCGCAGAATAGGATGTGGCGGCCGCATTCCGTTTCGTTTCCCTTCTGGTGGAAACCGCAAGGCGGAAACATCCGACGCCGCGGCGTTTCAACGGCCTTTGCATGACGATGGGTCAGGCGCCGTCGCGAACGGCAAGGATGGCCCCATCGTCTGATAGTCCTGGAAGACCTCGGCAAAGCGCACGTTCGGCGCGAGAGTGAAGGGGTCATGGCGGATCGCGGGTTCCACCTTGACGATGGCAACGTGAGGGCTGTAGACATAGCGTTGGGCTGGGCTTGACGTTGGGGAATGTCATGAGCCCAAATTCGAAAATGTTTGCTGGCGCACTCACGCTTTACGGCGTTGGGCGGCGGTCGCTCGCATGATAGCGGAAAATTGCGTTAACTTACCCAGCGCGGGAAGGCTCGCGATAGGTGCAGGCGGCGCGCGGCAGCGCTGCGGCAGCAAGGGGATAATCCGATGAAAAAGACGGACTTGAACGGCGCCGCCGTGTTCCTCGGCGCAACCTTGGCGATTGCGACAGTGAACGTCCTGCCCGCCTCGGCTCAACTGAGCGAGGGAACGCTCTCCGATTATACCTTGGTCGGCCTCGGAAGCGGACTCGGAACGACAACGACCTTCGGCTGGAACAGCGGGCCGGTATCCGGCAATGCACTTTTTGGCAACTACGAGACCCTCAGCACGAGCGGCGGCGACATGGGCGGCCTCAGCAACGGCGGCGTCCTGTCCTACGACGCCTCCACGATATGCAGTCCCTCGCCGTGCGGCAGCGGACTCCAGACTTCCCCACCCACGATGCTGGTGTCCGGCCCAACACCGTCCTCATCGGTGACGGGCACCGCGCTGTCAGAGGCTCAGACCCTGTCGATGAACGCGGCTGCGCTCGCCCCCGACCAAACGTTCATGGGGACCATCATGATGCCCACAACGTTTACGGCAGCTGACAAGCTGACCGTCATTGACGTCGACAGCATCCACAACGCGCTCCTGACGTTTTCGGGCGGCGCAAAGGACGTGTTTGTCGTCAACGTCTCCGGAGAATTCCAAACGAATGTGGCAATGACGCTGAGCGGCGGGGTCACCGCCAGTGACATCCTGTTCAACTTCACCGGGACGTCGGGGCAAGTCCTGAACACTTCCGGCGGCAACGTGCTATACGGCACCTACTTGGCTACGGATGGCGGTCAGTTCCAGTTTTCGAGTCTTGATCTCACAGGCCAGCTGATCAACGTGGACGGAAACGTTCAGCTCGTGTCAAATTCTAAGATCCCGATTTTCGCGCCGTTCACTCCGACGTCGACGATACCCGAGCCCGGCACCTGGGCGATGATGCTGCTCGGCTTCGCCGGCCTCGGCTACGTGGGGTATCGCCGCCGCGCGGCGATAGCGGTCGCCTGAACGCAGCGTCGACGGACGATGCAAAGCCGCCCGTTCGCGGGCGGCTTTTTCTTGCGCAGGCAATCGTACTCAGACGAATAATATGACGGGCGGTTGCAACGGGCGGGGTCCATATAAGTCCAGACGTGACAATCACTCGCGTCCGTCCGGCGCCCGTGTTATGCCTAGCGGGAAGCATGGCGGGAGCCACGGAGATGCCAATCAGGGGCTACGTGAACTCTAGGGATGCCTTTACGCCGGAAGAGGTGTCGGCCATGGGCGAAGCCCTTGAGAGCGCGGCAGAGACCCTTGGAATCGGCCGCGACGAAGTGAAACGTGAGGCGGTCGCGAAGTTCATTATACAGCTCGCTCAAGAGGACGGGAACCTTGATGCGGCAGCCTTGCGTGATAAGGCCGTCGGGGTCCTAGGCGATTTGATCCATGCCGCTTCGATCCAAAAGGATGGGAAACCCGACGCCGACCGGACCTAAAGGCCAAACGCGCTCGCCGCCGTGAACGCGCACGCGGTTATGATCGCGCGCATTGCAACCGTCCTCTCGTAGAGCCTGTTTCAAAAGCCGCGCCTCATCCTGAGGCGCCTTTTGCGGTACGCAAAAGGCCTCGAAGGATGCT
The DNA here is from genome assembly GCA_963721905.1 of uncultured Alphaproteobacteria bacterium. Classification (GTDB taxonomy): domain Bacteria; phylum Pseudomonadota; class Alphaproteobacteria; order Rhizobiales; family Beijerinckiaceae; genus Roseiarcus. The sequence continues at coordinate 138,177 of CAVRMF010000016.1, read as the reverse complement.
CAAGGAAGCGCCGAACAGCGCCCTCTGGAACGTCCTTCGAGGCCGCTTCACGGCGCCTCAGGACGAGGGCACAGACTTTTGGGTCAAACTCGTAAAGAACGGTAATTGATTCAAGTTTTGGAGCGATCGATCCTAAAAGCTTAAGTGGATTACCTTATGGTGCATAGTCTTGCGGCACAGCTTCGCCTCGGCTGTACATAGTGCCGAGGTTGAGTTGCGCTTGGCGACACCGCTTAGCTTAACCACATGTTAGTCCAAAAATCGCACAATTCGGTGGAGGCCACGGCTATCGCGGAGCGCGGTCGCCAAGTGATTCCGGCGTTCAACACCTTTCGTCTGTTACGACTCGCCGTTGAAAGCGCAAACGCCGTTTGGGTCAGCTCCAGGCGAGCCGTCGCGCGGGTTCGAAATGACGAAGGTGGTATGTACTTGCTGTCCATCACGCTGACCATGCCGGTTCTGCTCGGGTTTGTCGGCCTTGGCTCGGAAGCAGGATACCTGCTCTACGACAAACAGTCCTTACAGGCGGCAGCCGATTCGGCGGCCGCGAGCGCGGCGACAGCCTACGGCTCCAGCGGAAGCGAAACAAACACGACGATCACCACTGTGGCTGACGCCATCACCGCCCAATATGGCTTCGTCAATGGAACGAATGGCGTCACCGTCATCATGAACCACCCGCCGCTGTCGGGAAACTATACGGGAAATTCGAATGCAGTCGAAGTCATCGCCTCGCAACCCCAGGCCCCGATCTTTTCGAGCTATTGGATTTCACAACCATTCAACGTCCAGGCGCGCGCCGTAGCGCTGCTCGCCACTGGCGGGGACTGCGTGTTGGCGCTCGCTCCGAACGCATCCTCTCCCAACGCCTCAAACGGTGTCCTCGCCTCCGGATCGGCCGATATCAACATGCCGACCTGCGGTCTGTTCAGCGATTCCAACAGCACCAGCAGCGGCAACAAGGACTCGATCCTGGTTACCGGAAGCGGCAGTATCACCGCGAAATCGGTCGGCGCGGTAGGGACGGTGACGGCGCCGACGGGCGCGATCACCCCAACGCCCACCACCGGCGACGGACCCACATCCAATCCCTACTCCGGCGTGGAAATGCCGACATACTCTGGCTGCAATTCAACCAACTATAACCCCGGCGCCAATCAGACCCTGACACCCGTCGCGGGCGTTTACGTCTTTTGCGGCGGCAACGTGAACATCGGCGGCGGCAAGACTGTTACGTTGCAGGCCGGCACTTACATCGTGAACGGGGCAAGCTTCAGCGTGTCCGGCGGCGGTGCGCTGACCAGCGCCGGCGCCGCCGTGACGCTGGTGTTCACGAACGGCGCGACGGCGAGTATCAGCAGCACGCTCAATCTGACCGCGCCGACGAGCGGCCCGCTCTCCGGCCTCGCGATATTTGAAGACCCCGCCGCAACAGTCAGCAACAGCAATAAATTCAGTTTCACGGGCGGCAGCAATTTGAGAATCGTTGGCGCGATCGACTTGCCGACCGCGGCCGTGACCTATTCAGGGTCATCAATCAGCAACAGTCCCTGCACCCAGCTCATTGCCAATACGATCGACTTCACCGGATCGGCAAGCTTCGCAAACAACTGTGCCAGCGCCGGCACGAGAACGATCGGCGCCACCGCCCAACTGGTGGAATGAGCCGCGATGTTCGGGGAAATTCCCGTTTCGAGAACAACGGCTTCGACAATTTGGCAAGCCGTCCGTCGCCTTGCGGCAGAAACCGGAGGCGCCGCCTTGGTCGAACTTACGATCGTCGCGCCGATGCTTCTCATCATGGTCGTCGGCACGATGGATCTGGGCTTGGGCATCTATTGCAAGATGCAAGTGGAGCACGCTGCCCAGGCCGGCGCCCAATATGCGGTGGTGAATGGATTTTCTTCGGCGAATATCTCGACTGCCGTCACCGGGGCCACGACCCTTGCCGGAGTCGCCGCCTCGCCCGCGCCGAGTGAGTTTTGCGGATGCCCGTCAACGACGCAGGTGACGACCGCCGGCTGCACGGCGACCTGCGCTGACGGCACGCTCGCGGGACTTTTCGTCACGGTCTCGGCGACGGCTACCTATACGACGGTCGTCCCCTATCCCGGCTTTTCCAACAGCTTCAATCTTGTCGCCCAATCGACGGTGCGCATCCAATGACCCGGCGACAGCTATGGGGCGATACCGGTGGCGCGGCTTTGGTCGAAGTTTCGATTACGATCGCGCTCCTCCTGGCCTTGACGTTTGGCGCCATCCAGGTTGGATTTCTGATCTGGATTCGAAACGCGTTGCAGCATGGCGTCGAAATGGCCGCGCGTTGCGCCAGCGCCAGCGATGCGGCGATTCTGGCGGGTCAAAACCTGGCCGCAAACCCCACGAATTGCTACAACAGCAACGGAAACGCCGTCGCCAATGCGACCGGCGTGCAGCAATATGCGGCGCAGCAGGCCTACGGTCTCAACCCGGCTCCCGCGACCTTCACCGTCACGACGCTCGCGTGCGGCAATGAGGTGAGCGCGAGCTACCCCTTCTCGTATTTGACGAGCTATTTCTTCTCGACCAACTCGCTGACGCTCACGGCTCAGTCCTGCTATCCGGGTTAGCGCCGAGTTCGAACGCGTCCAATTTGGGGATGCAGAGATCATTCCCGAGGACAGATCAGCTCGACCTCATCGCCATTCTACGCCCCACTTCACGATAGCGTTTAAGAAGCCGCGCCGACAGTCGAGTCGGCGCTACGCCTTGGCCGGCCAACTGGCGCCGAGAGCGGACGCGCCCGCGCCGCATCGCCTGAGGCAGTTGAGCCCAGCGGCCAGCTTGACGCCGGCAGGCCGAACATTGTCCGTCGAAAAGAAAAAGACCGACCCGGAATGCGGGTTCGGCGCGCCGGGGACGAAGATCGAGACGAGGCCGCCGCTCAGCGCTCCGGTCTGAACGCCGAGCTGCCAGCCCCCTTCCATGGGCACGAAGACCACCGGGAGTTCCGCGATCTCGGCGACGCCGAGCGCGCTTGCGCTCTCCTGCTTCAGATAGTCGTAACCGGGAATCTTCGACAGCAGCGAAGACTCCAATGCGTCGACGACGCGTTGCGCGATCACGGTGTGGGCGATGAGCCCGGCAAGAAAGCAGACGAGAGCGATGATTGTGACCGACAGCGCCGTCGCCGCGCCAGCGCTCAAGTCCGAGGCGGCCGGAAAGTGAACAAGAACGGCGTTCAAGCCTTTCTTCGCGTAGTCGAACGCCTTGGCGAGGATGACAATCAGCACAACGATCGGCGCCAGGAAAAAGACGCCGCCGATAATCGTCGTCTGTACGAAATGAGTGATCGTTTTCATGGATGATCTTCCTCGCTTTAGTTGCGTCGCGCGACCAGGTCGGAGCGCAGGCCCGAGCGCCTCAGGCGATCAGGAAAAGCGCAGAGTGACATGGACGACAGGGCCCTCGCGCCTTGTGCTCATCGGGAGGCCACTGCGCTCGAACACGTTCAGCATGGGGGCATTTTCCGAGAGGACCTCGGCGATGAACTCGCGAAGTCCGGCTTCACGGCCGAGGGTTGCGAGATGGCGCATCAATGCTGAGCCGATGCCTAGGCCCTGATACCCGTCGATGATCGCGAACGCGACTTCGGCTTGACCGGGCTCAACGACAACATACCGCCCGCCGCCGACGATCGTCGGCTGGCCGGCTTCGTTGGCTACCACCACCAAAGCGACGTGGTTGACGAAGTCGATGTCGAGGAAATAGTCCGTCTCCTTGTCTGAAAACTCGCGCCTGACCGCGAAGAAGCGACGGTAAAGCGACCCCGAGCTGATTCGTGCGATCGCCGCGTGCATGGCTTCGCGGTCCTGCGGACGCTGGGCGCGGATCTCGACCGTGCGCCCGTCGCGCAACGTCTCGGTCGCTGAATAGTTGGCGGCGTCGATCATGACCGGAAAACCCCCCTCGACTGCCTGGGCTTGATTGCCTCAACCGATCGGCGAGTGAGCAGTTTTTAGCACGCCATGCGGCAGGGCGAAGGTGGACGAGATTCCTCGATCACGAACCTTGCCTGGTCTCCATTGGCTTTGTCATGCACCCGCGCTGGCGCTCCGGACCTCAAACACGTTGATTTCCCACGGGGCCTGGTCGATGTAGAGTCCGCGTTGAACCAAATCGCTCCTCGGGCGGCGGACTGAGGTGGAAGGCGACAACGGCGAAGATTAAGGTGGAGGCCTCAGAGAGCCGGGACGAGCGCATGACCTACGACCGCTCCGCCGTCATGCGCGCCGTCAAAGCGCGCGATACCGGGCCGGAGCGCGCGGTCAGGGCGATCCTGCGCCCGCTGGCCCCCGGCTACCGCCTCCATCGCGCCGACCTGCCCGGCAAGCCGGATATCGTTTATGCGGGCCGCAAGCTCGCGATTTTCGTGCACGGCTGCTTCTGGCACGGTCACGACTGCCCGCGCGGCGCGCGCATGCCGAAGGCCAACGCCGACTACTGGGTGGCCAAGATCGCCCGCAACCGGGCGCGCGACGAGCGGACGCTCGCCGCCTATCCCGCCATGGGCTGGCGCGCGCTTGTCGTCTACGAGTGCGAACTGAAGGACCGGGCCTCGCTCGCGGCGCGCTTCGCCGAGGCGCTGCTGTAGGCGCGTTCGCCGACCACGCTTGCCTGATGATCGCAGCACAAAGACACTACTGAAGGGGCCTAGCCCGCATTTCTCAGACTGCGGGCGCATTGCAGACTGGCTGACGGGGATGTGCGCAGCGTCTGTGTGACCGACGAGCGCACGCTTTGCGCCGTTTGCGCAGTTGGATCGGGGTGTTTCGGTTCTCCTGTGGGCCGAGGGGTGGATTGCCGCGATTTGTCGGCGTCGCGGCGACGCCTCAGGCGAGGCGGACGGCGGCGAGGCGCCATTCGTCGGCGTAAGGACAAGCCGAGGCGAGCGCGAATTTGATGCGGCGCGCGCTGATGCGGACGAGGCCTGCGAGCTTGAGGAGCTTGAGCCTGATCGTGCCGCAGGTTGCCTCGGCGAACTGGGTGTGTGCGAGGCCGACGCGCCTGAGCGCGCAGATCAGAACATAGGCGAACGAGGCCAGCCAGAGCCTGAGCTGGTTGGCGCGCATGGTGGCGGTCGAGGTGCGGTCGGCGAACAGGTCGCCCTGGCACTCCTTGATCCGGTTCTCCATGTCGCCGCGGGCGCAGTAGACCGTCTCGTAGAGGAAGCGGCCGTTGATCTCGCCCTGCTTGAGCGAGGTGACGATGAAGCGCGGATTGACCTCGCCCTTTGTCCATTCCGCCTTGCCGATCACCCGGCGCCGGCGCGACCAGCTGTCGAGCGTCGCATAGCGGAAGTCCTTGAAGCGGCGGGCGGGTTTGCCGGTCGCGGCGGCTTCCGCCTCGGCCTGCGCGAGTTCGGCGGCGATCTCCTCGACGAGCCGGGGGTTGCGCGCCAGGCCGAACACGAAGTCGACCCGGTTCTGTTCGCACCAGGCCATCAGCGCCTCGCGGGCGAAGCCCGAGTCGGCGCGCAACAGGATGCGCGTCTTCGGCCAGCGCGCCCGAATTTGCCTGACGATCCGCGCCGCCTCCTCGACCGATCCGGCGCTGGCGTCGATGTTCGAGGGCCTGAGCTTGGCCGCCAGGAGATGGCGGCCGCAGAACACATACAGCGGCAGATAGCAGTAGCCGTCGTAATAGCCGTGGAAGAACCGGCCCTCCTGATGGCCGTACAGCGGGTCGTCGGTCGCGTCGATGAGTGTCGCCCTTGACCCTGGAATGAACCTCGCGCCCGTCCAGGTCGAGCACTCGCATGGTGACGGCGCGCGGCGGCCAGTCTATGTCGGCGACGAGCGCGATCGCGCCGGCGGCGTTTCGTGCGTCCGCGTACAGCTGGCGAATGACGCGCGCCGACCCGTCGAGGAATTGGATGCGAAATTGCATGGTCAGAGTTCGAGCAGAGTTGAGCCGCGTTGACAGGACTCACTGTCGTCTCTTCGCTAGCACCTAATGAGGAGCGCCGAAATCATCACGTTACGTCAATTGCGAATTAAGGTAATCGAGCGCAACGACTTGGTGGCACTGGTCATTCCCAGCATCCGGGTCGCGGTTTCGCGCCGACTCCTCTTGCCGGTCATGTGCGCGACGCGCCGCCAATGCGAGGGCGTCCGGCCGGCGTGTGTTCCGGCAAGTCTGTCGGCTTCCTGCGTTGCAACGGTGGATAACGCGGAATGCAGGTCCCTGAACGGTTGACGCTGAAATGTGAGCGTTGTTCACTCTCGGCCGTATATGTCCTCCCTTCGGGCCGCCGCCGGGCCTCCTCCCGTGGCGGCCCTTTTTCTTTGCATCGCGACGCATCGGGCGATTTGCCGCGAACTCGGTAATGTCTGATCGTTTGGCGATCCAACGGTCCGCGCCGCGCCCCGATCTCCCGCTAGGCCAATTAGCGGCGGTAAGAACTGCGTGACCGTCTCACTGCGCGCTGGCCGGCGATCCTGTAAAGGCCCGCTTGGCGGGGGGTCATCTCAAGGGACATCATCAACGCCCCCCGCCCTAGACTGAGTGTTCGCGGGACAATCATGACACGCCATTTCGACCACCGCGCGATCGAACGCGCCGCGGTTATTCTGCGAGTTGCCAAACGCTATTCCGGCGACGAACTCGACGACGCGCTCAAGGCGGCGCGCCGGGCAATCGGATACTGCCTCAAAGAAGCCAGGGCCGGGGCCAACGCGAGCCGCGCTTTGATCGAAGCACTCGACGCCGCCCGATCTATTGCGCGCAATAGAGCTTGATAAGCAGCGCGCCGCGCCTTTTTGCGATAGTCATCCTGACGGTCGGCGTCCTTCCGCGTCGCCACCGTTCAGGTTTCGCCCCTCCCCAAATTTGGCTATTGGCATGCTGACGATCCGTCAACAAACTGGCAGTTGCAACTTCCTATATTGGGGAGGGTAACTTGGCCAAGAGATCGAAGGCCGATAGTTCTGAAATGCACGACCCCAAGACAGAGATCGGCGAATTGAACCTGTCGGCACGCCAAGCACGCAGGTTAATGTCGACGTGCATCGAGTTGCTTGAGTTATGCTGCAACGTCTCGGGTAAAATTGATCCTGCGGCGGGCTGGATGGTTGCCCATGCACGGGCTCGGGTTTTCGAGTCGCCGAGCTCTGAAAAGCTACAATCCGACTGAGATTGTTCAGCCCTCGAAGCCTCTAATGAGGCTCAAGTCTCCTTCGATCGGGGCTATCGTTGGCGCTCGGCCCCTTCGAGCGAAAGCGGCGTTGTCACCGCGTTCTGACGATACTTGGCCGGCCGTCGTTTGTGCCCAGACGACGGCCGGCGCTACCTTCCCCACAGGCCCGCCGATCCGGGAAAGGTGAACGTTCCCTCAAAAGGTCGAGGCGGCCCTCGGTGCATGGTCGCGGATGAGCGCCTCAGCGTCGACTTGCGCCAGCGGGGAGCCTGCCGGGCCCTACCGCCTTCGTGGCTGCTTGCGGCGCGCGACGGCGTCGGCGCGGGGCGCCGATCGTCGACATCACGTTCGCCGACGATCCGAACAAGCTCTGCAATCGGATCAAGATCATCCCGCGCATCGACGGGTTCGCCCCGTCGCGCCAGGACGCGATCGGGATCTTCGGCAGCGATCCTTCTCGCCTCGAGTCTCGTCCGCAGCCATTTGAACACGCGCTGTATCGTCGGCCCTCATGACCGCGGCCGAGCGGCGCGGCGCCGCGCGCTGGCGGCGCTTGCATCACGACGTAGCCGGAGGCCTCGAGACGGTCGACGATGCGCTCAGCCACGATCGAGGCCAGCAGTTCGGCCGACTGCATCCTGGCCAGGCGGCTGTCATGAGTTAGCGCGAAGGCGAGCGTCGCGATGAGGTCGTCGCGCCGGGCCGGGATTAGTCTTTTCGGAAAGGTCAGACACCCGAGCATGATATCGCACTGAGCGAACGAAACAAGAACCAAACCGCTCGCCCATCAGCTCGACGCGCAACGGCATGCGTAGTTGTATAGCTCGACCGATTTCGGGAATTTCAATTGGTCGGCTGGGGGCTTCGCCTCGGGTCAAGGGCGGGAGCCTCTTCCGGTGTCGACGCTTTCGGGTGCCTGTGTTCTCTGCGTGCTCGTTCGGCACTTGATGGGGTCAGCTGGGTGCAGGGCGGCTAGGTTGAAATCGCAGTCGGCCAGCGGTTGGCCCCTGCAACAGAATCCGCGCCGTCATCTGCTCCCTCCCTGGGCGTCGCTCCTCTTGGGAGCTAGATTCGGCCTCCTGTCTCGTGATTGCGCTTAGTCGAAGACGAACTCGGTCCCGTCTCGCAGCATCGCGTGCATGATGATCGCGAGGCGGCGGGCCAGAGCGACCTTGGCCTTGCGCATCGTTGACCGCTTGGCGATCGCAAAGGCCCAGTCCTTGAGCTTGAGCTGGCCCTTATAGCGCGTCAGCATGACGTTGGCGGCCTCGTACAGAAGCGTCCGCACCCGCCGGTCCCCGCATTTCGAGATGCTGCCGACGTAGTCGACCTCGCCGGACTGATACCGTCTTGGGACCAGGCCCAGATAGGCGCCAACGTCTCGCGATCGGCGAATGCGCGAAGGATCGTCGATTGCGGCCACAAAAGCCAGCGCCGTCAGTTGGCCGACGCCCGGGATTGTCATCAGCCGGCTGCAGGCTGCCGAGGCCCTCGCCATACGTCTCATATCCGCGTCGATCGCGGCGACCGCCGTCATCACGGCAGTTCGCGCGGCAATCAGACCCCGCAGCGGCAGAGAGACCAGCGATCCCCTCGCTTGTTTTAAGAGCCTTGTCGATGAAGGCGGCGGTCAGCGCGCGAGGCAGCCGGATCCCGAACACGACCGCCAAACCTCGGATCTGATTTTCCAAGGTCACTCGCTGGCCCACCAGCCTCTTGCGCGCGGTTATGAGTGAGCGGAGAGCGTGAGCGCATAGAGACTTGACATGCACGGGCTTGAAGAACCCGGTGCGGGCCAAATGCGCCAGACCTCGCGCGTCGTTGCGATCGGTCTTGTGGGTCGCCAGCGACTTGAGCGCCTGGTAGGCCTGCCGGCTTTCGACGCAGACCACGGGAAGGCCGAGTTGGCTCAACCCGTGAAACAGGATCGGCGCCATGCGTCCGGTCTCGAATACGATGCGACGACACTTCGGCGCTTTCGCCAATTCGCCGGCGATCGCCTGCCGTCGACGCCGTCTTGCTCTCGTGAACCACCACGCCTTCGCGATCGAGAACGCAAACATGCGTCTCGTCCATCGAGATATCGAGGCCAGCAAAATAGTCCATGTCGGATCTCCTCTTCCAAAACCCGGCCGATCGTACCGGCCTGCGTGGAAGAGCTCCCGCCCATTACCCGATGTTGAAAAACTCGAATTTCCGCATCGATCACAATTCAGGAGACCGCTGGCCGCCTCGATGAAAAATTCCTTAGGGGGTCGGCTGGCCGACCGGTTTTGCCGTGTGCGACGCTCCTATATGCCCTGCGGTAAGGACTATCGGCTGAGATTACGCGACGCCCGCGAAAGCGAGATTTTCGCGATGGCCCAATTTCCGAGTTTTTCAACACAATCGACGTAGAGCGGTCATCCAAGATCGCGACCGAGGACGATCCATTTGGGGACCGTCGCTGACCATAGGCCGCGGTGTTCTGGCATCCGGGCGCTGCGGCTAACGGTGGCGATGCGATTGTAGCCTGATCCAGTTGCGCTCCTCGAAGTCCCTCAGTGTCCGGTGGGCGACCTCGCGCGACACATTCGCCACTCGCGCTCACGGAAAACAGTCTGCTCGCCTGCTTTGCCTGCATCATCTGCTCAACCCCGATCGCCAACGCCGCGGTGCGGTGCGGCCCAACAGAATCGCGTTGCGAGCGCCACCGAATTGGAAGACAATCGGGCGGCGAGGCGGTATCGGCGGACCACCGTCGAGCCGATAAGCCTGACAACGCTGCGCCTGCCGGCAAGGAGGCGAAAATTGTCGTTTCGACTTTTCATAGTGCTTCTTGTGGCGGGCGTTCTCGTCTGGGCCGCGCGCGCTCAAACTGCGACGAAGGTCTACCGGGTGGGCCTCCTGACTATGAGTTCGCGAAGGCACATGCAGTCTCGCCCCAGGCCTTGTGCAGGCTCTCGCAAAGCGCGGCTATGTCGAAGGAAAGACGATCGAATTCGAGCGTCGCGCCGCAAACGGCGACAGCGCCCGTCTCATCGGCATGGCTGCAGATTTGGCCGCCCGACATTTGGACCTCATCATCACTTGCTCATACCCGGCCGCGGTCGCCGTACTGGACAAGGCGCCCGATGTTCCAATCGTCGCGATCCATGCCGGCGATCCGGTGGAGACGGGCATGGTTCGAAGCGTCTCCCATCCCGGCGGCCGCGTCACAGGCGTCTCGCAGGTTTCGACAGACCTGTCGGCCAAGCGCCTTCAGCTGCTCAAAGAAGCGGTTCCGAGCGTGCACAAAGTCGCGATGCTGTGGAACGAGGGCGATCTCGCGATGTCGATGCGTTGCAATGCGGTCCGAGCCGAGGCGAACAAGCTCGGACTCGAAACAGAATTGTTGCCGCTTCGCTCGCCCGACAGTTTCAAGATCGCCTTTGACAAGATGAGCAAGGACCCGCCCGACGCCATATTCGTCGTCGCCGACGACCTGACCATCCTCAACCATGATCTGATCTTCCAATACGCCGCCGCGCACCGTGTGCCCGACATGGAGGAATTTGGCTTTCTTGCGCACCTCGGCGGCCTTCTTGCCTACGCCGCCGACGCGGATGATGAACTCGATCGCGCCGCCGACCTGTCGGACAGAATCCTGCGCGGCGCGAACCCAGGCGATCTGCCGCTCGAATTGCCGACGCGATATCATTTTACGGTGAATTTCAAGGCCGCTCACGACCGAGGTCTGGAGATACCCGAGACGATTCTGGAACGTTCGGACGACGTAATTGAATGATTGTGGACGCGGGAACTGATCGAGCCCGCCGTCTTCGCCGGCCGCTGTTTCAGAAGTATTTTGCGGTCCTCTTCGCCGCGGTCGTCTTGCCGTTGCTCGCCAGCGGCGCAAGCGAGGCGTGGTTCGGCTACCTCGACCAACGGCATACCCTGAACTTGCGCCTGCGCGCCGAAGCTGATGCGGCAGCCGCGCGCATTCAGGGGTTCCTCGACGGGATTCCAAGCCAAATGAATTGGACCGTGCAGGCGCCGTGGGGCGAGGGCCTCGATGAGCGCCACCGCATCGACGTCCTGCGACTGATGCGCCAGACGCCCGCGATCACCGAGGCGATTCTTATTGATGGCAAGGGCGTAGAGCGTCTGCGCGTGTCGCAGACCGACCCTGACGTCGAAATGAGCGGCGTCGATCATTCCGCCGATCCTGCTTATCTCGGCGCGCGGACCCGGCATCTCTGGTGGGGCCCGGTCACGCTGCATCGCGGCTCCGAGCCCTATATGACCGTCGCGGTGTCCGGCGTGCGTCCGAGCGCGGGCGTAACAATCGCCGAGATCAACTTGAAGCTCATTTGGGAGGTCATCTCCGCCATCCACATCGGCCGGACGGGACAGGCCTTCGTGATGGACCGTTCGGGCGAGCTCGTCGCGCATCCAGACATCAGTTTGGTCCTGCGCGGCAAGGACAACCCGGCGGCCGCGCCCCTGCGTGCTTTGCAAGCTGCGACGATCTCAAGCGGCGGCCAAGTCGTGGGCGGCGCCGATGCCGCAGGCCGCACCGTCTTGGCCGCCGCCAAACCGATCGAGGGTCCCGACTGGACGGCGATCGCCGCCCAACCGGCAGCGGAGGCCTACCAACCGATACGTGCGGCCCTCTGGCGCACCGCGTTCCTGCTCCTCGCCGGCGCGGCCTTTGCCGCGGCGCTCGCCTATTGGCTCGCGCGGCGAATGATTGGGCCGATCAAGTCGCTCGAGGACGGCGCGGGCCATATCGGCGCGGGAGAGTTTGATTACCGGATCGAGATGCGCACGGGCGACGAATTGGAACGTCTGGCCCAACGCTTCAACCAGATGGCGGGCGAATTGGCGCTCTCGCGGGAGCGTTCCGAGCGGATCAACCGCCTTAAGCGATTCCTCTCGCCCCAAGTCGCTCAGCTCGTCGAGAGCCCGGGCCAGGAACGGTTGCTCGACTCTCAGCGCGCCGTCGTCACGGTGATTTTTTGCGACCTTCGCGGCTTCACTTCGTTTTCCATTCACGCGGAACCCGACGAGGTGATGGGACTGCTGGCCGAATACCATCGAGCTCTCGGGGAGATCATCGTCAAATACGGCGCTACGCTCACGTGCTACATGGGCGACGGACTCATGCTGCTCATCAACGCGCCGGTCCCCTGTCACGATCCTGCAACGCTCGCCGCGCGCATGGCGATCGACATGCAACGCGCGGTTCAAAACCTGATTCTGCAGTGGCGCGCGCGCGGCCATGCCATTGGATTTGGGATTGGCATCGCCACCGGCGAGGCGACGGTCGGACGGATCGGCTACGAAGGCCGGATCGACTACACCGCGATTGGTCCGGTCGTGAACCTCGCCTCACGGCTCTGCTCGTCGGCGGCCGACGGTCAAGTGATCATCGACAGTGCGACAGTTGTCGCGTTGGGCGACGCCCTGCCGGTTGAGCCTCTCGGCGGGCGGCTGATCAAGGGGTTCGCGGAGCCGACCGCGATATTCGCACTCGCTCAAAAAGCCGTCGGCGAATGACCGCCATTTGCGTGCGCCGTGAGAAGGCGGCGCTTTCCAGTGGGTGCAAATCCCACCCGGCGAACGCTCCAGCCGGAAGCAACCGGAGCAGTCATGGAGGTGACGAAATGGCTGAAGCCTTCGGTGTAGCTGGTCACATATAGGTGACGGCGCGAATGTGCGGGCCGCAACTTGAGGTGAACGCCGAGCAAGCTCCGAAAAGGTCGATGTGCAGGCCGACCCGACTGCAACTTCGGGGAAGGCTGTTACGGCTGGGCGAGATGAGCGAAGACGACGCCCAGTCGCTGCACCGGGGTACTGGCGGCGGCACGTACACAAGGAAAGCGTACGCAACACGGGAAGCCCCACAGCGTGGTCAGGGATGATCAACCGGACGCCCGCGAGGGATAGGCCGGGCGCCGTGGGGTGGCGGAGAGGTTCGTAGTACCGCTGAAGCCGGGTAACGCCGGGGGAGGGAAGGGACCTCAGTTCAAGACAGACGCAAGACGCAGCGAGGGACCTGGCGATTGGGCAACCTCACATGGGGAGCTTTGGGTCAAGAGCTTATTCATTCGGGCATGTGTCAAACTCCGAGGGCAGCTTCGGTATCCGAGGTCCGAGCCCGATTGCATGACGCGGCCCGTTTCCGAGCACGATCAACCTCACATACGGTCGCCGCTCGAGACGGCTGCACCAACATCCCGCTTGCGGCGGGCAGGGGCTCAGGGGAGCGAAACCATTCTATCAATCGGCATATCGGGCCATGGTTACCATCGGTTCGTCCACCCGGATCCGCCAGAACTGATCAGGTCCTGGAAGATTTGAATATCTGTTGAGCGTTTGTGGTTAGGCGGCTTTCATCACGGCTCCCTCGATGACGACGCCGGCGGTGACATATTTCCATAATGCCACCAGCAGCTTGCGCGCGAGCGCGACGATGGTCGACTTCTTGAAATGACCACCATTGCCACTGACCCGTTGTTTGAACCACAGAGCCAGCGCCGATTGCGGCTGATGGCGCAGCCAGAGCCAGGCAAGCTGGATTAGGGCGGTTCGCAATCGCGGATTCCCGGCCTTGGAAACGCCCTGCTCGTGATCGACTGAGCCGCTTTGCCAGGGCGTCGGCGCCAGCCCAGCGTAAGACGCGAGCTGGCGGCGATTGTCAAAATGGCGAAATAGCGCCTCCAGCCAGAGGACGGCGGCCAATTCGGCGCCGATGCCCTTGAATTCGAGCAACATCCTCCCGGCCGGCGCTGGCGCGGCGGGCTGTGGCGCGGCGAGCAGCGCGTCGCGCTCGGCCTCGGCCTGCTTGATTTGATCAAGCAGCAGTTCGAGCCGATCGAGTTCGCGCCGGATCTGGGTCTTGAGATGCACCGGCAAGGGATGGCCGTCGCCCGTCGTCAACTCGTCGAGCCGTTGGCGCCGATCGCGGCGCAACGGCTCGTAACCGGAGACGCCTTGGGAAAACAACAGTCCCTTGACGCGATTGACGTGCTTGACCCGCTCGGCGATCAGCACTTTGCGCTCGCGGCAGAGCCGGCGCTGATCTTCTTCCTCCGGCGTCGGCGCTTTCACCATCGCGCACACCCGAGGTTCGCCGCGCTTGTACGCCAGTAGCGCGCGAAGCAGCGCCTCGCCGTCGATCCCATCGGTCTTGGCGCGCCGCCGTCGGCGCGACGTCGCGATCGAGGATGGATCGACGACATGGCTTTCGACGCCTTCGCTTTGCAGCACACGATGAAGCCAGAAGCCGTCGAGACCCGCTTCCTGAATGACGACGATCGGAAAGGATTTTCCGGTCCGCTCCGACGCCTTCCGCTTGAGCTCCGAAAAGCGCGCCAGCAACGCCGCGACGTCCCCGGCTCGCATGGAATGCTTCGACATCTTTTCGCCGAACCCCGGCGACAGCGACGTGATGACCCAGATAGAGCGGCTGAGTTCCAAAGAGACAAAAATGGCGGCAAGATGGGTTTGGATAGCGGTCGGCGCTTCGGGGCGGTCAGATACGCTTGGCATGGTCGTCTCCTGAGTCGTTGGTCGCAACCTCACTCTGCCAGAGCGCTGGTCGCTATCCTCCTCCCCATGGGATCTATCAACTCCGGACAGCGTTCAGAAACTGCAGACGGCGTTGCACGCGAAAGCGAAGGCAGAACCCGGCTACCGCTTCTACACCCTCTACGACAAGATCAGCCGCGACGACATTCTGGCGCACGCCTATGCCCAGTGCCGCTCCAACAAGGGCGCGCCGGGCGTGGACCGTCAGGACTTCGAGGCCGTCGAGACGTATGGGGTGGAGCGATGGCTGGGCGAACTGGCGCTTGCGCTCAGGCAGGAGACTTACCGACCGGACCCTATCAGACGCGTTTACATACCGAAGGCCAACGGCAAGCTCAGGCCGCTGGGCATCTCAACCTTGCATACCGACCGGACCCTATCAGACGCGTTTACATACCGAAGGCCAACGGCAAGCTCAGGCCGCTGGGCATCTCAACCTTGCGGGATCGGGTCTGCATGACAGCCGCGATGCTGGTGCTGGAACCGATCTTCGAGGCCGACCTTCCCTCGGAACTCTATGCCTACCGTCCTGGGCGGAACGCTCAGCAGGCGGTGGTCGAGGTGGAGGAGCTGTTGTTTCGCGGCCATCCGGACGTGGTGGACGCCGACCTCGCGGACTACTACGGGAGCATTCCTCATGCCGACCTGCTCAAGTCGGTTGCGCGTCGGATCGTCGATCGGCGCGTGCTCCATCTGATCAGGATGTGGCTAGATTGCCCCGTGGAAGAAACCGACGATCGCGGTCGGAAGACGCGCACGACCGAGGCGCGGGACAAGCGGCGTGGCATTCCGCAGGGCTCGCCGGTCTCACCCTTGCTGGCGAATATCTACATGCGCCGGTTCGTGCTGGGATGGAAGATGTTCGGGCTCGAGCGAACCCTCGGCACGCGGCTCGTGACCTACGCCGACGACCTCGTGATCCTGTGCAGAAGGGGCAAAGGCGAAGAAGCCTTGCAACGACTGCGGGAGATCATGGGCAAGCTGAAGCTTACGGTGAACGAGGAGAAGACGCGCGTCTGCAAAGTGCCGGAGAGCGAGTTCGACTTTCTGGGCTACACGTTCGGGCGGATGTATTCGGCGAGGACCGGCCAGGCCCGTATCGGCTACCGGCCCTCAAAGAAGAGCATGCAGCGCGCGGTCGAGAAAATCCACGCGCTGACCGAGCGATCGTGCACATGGCAAGAGACCACGACGCTGGTGGGCAAAGTGAACCGCATGCTGCGCGGATGGGCGAACTACTTTTCGGTAGGCGCTTTCAGCAAGGCGTACCGGGCGCTTGACGCCTACGCGGCGGCGCGGGTGCGCCGGTGGTTGCGCCTCAAGCACAAAGTCAGGCGGGGCGGGAGCTATCCACTCTCGCACCTCTACGGGCACTTCGGGCTCGTACGCCTGAGTCGGCTTGGGCACGACGTGCCGTGGACGAAGGCGTGAGGTCTTGTCCGAGAGCCGGATGCAGGAAACCTGCCTGTCCGGTTGTGTGTCCAGCGAAGGCTGGCATGTTCAGCAGGAGAAAGGCCTGCCGGGGCAAAAATCAGAACCCCGTAGTTTGGATAGCAGGGTGGCGGGAAACCAAGACTCTGAAGCCTATCGACAACGTCTCCCTCGGGAAGACGACGAGTCACCGGGCCGTAACGACAGTGAACGCAAAAGTGGCCTCGAAAATGAGTAGCCCCGAAGGCCGAGCCCCCAACCGGAGGGCGAAGGCAGCATGGGGAGCCGAAATCTGATCGATGCGGCTCCATCACTTCGGCGGGGTGGAAGCGACAGCACGGTGACAAGGACATGCCGAGCAACTGGAGAAGCCCTCCTCGTCCCGAGGAGAAATCATCGGAGCAGGGTAGATCGTATAACCGGCTCAACCGGGAAGTCGATCGAAGGCGAGAGGGTGACGGATGGGTTCGAAGTAGCGTCGAAGCGGGGTAACGCCCGCGGAGCGAAGGAGCCCTGCTGTTTGTAACGTCTCCGACCACAAGGAAGGCAAGGACGAGATGACAAAGGCGTCCATCGATTTGCAGGACCTGAGGCGGAGAATATACGTCAAGGCGAAGGCTGAGACGTCCTGGAAGTTCTGGGGATTGTATGTCCATGTCTGCAAGCTGGAAACGCTACGCGAGGCGTATGCGCTGGCCAAAAAGAACGACGGGGCTCCGGGAAGTGACGGGGTGACCTTCGAGGCCATCGAAGCGCAAGGCGTAGAGGCTTTCCTCGGGCAGATAGCGGACGAACTGGTCCGGCGTAGCTATGTGCCGCTGCGGGCTCGGAGGCAGGAGATTCCGAAGGATGGGGGCAAGGTCCGCGTTCTTTCAATTCCAGCTATCCGCGACAGGGTGGTGCAAGGCGCGCTCAAGCTGATATTGGAACCGATCTTTGAGGCGGACTTCCAACCGGGGTCGTTTGGATACCGTCCCAAGAGGACAGCTCATGAAGCGGTAGACCGTGTGGCGCGAGCGATCGTTCAGCGCAAGACACGCGTCATAGACATCGACCTGCGCAGCTATTTGGACACCGCTTCATATTGCCCCCTGGTTCATGCGGTTCGATCGAAAAGTTCGGGTTGCCTGGCTATCGCTTTGATACGGAGTCCTTTTTGCTTGCCGCGCATAACATGGACGGCGTCGAGCTCGCCGCGCTTGACACGCTGCAATACGGTTTGGCGTGAGACGCCGAGCGCCTTCATCGCCTCGCGCACGGGCATGAAGCCTTCACCGGCGTCGTTATTGAACCGGGCCAGGACGTCGTGGGTCAACCGGATGCGCCAGGGGGCCCCGGGGGTCAGCTGCTCGCCCGGGATGATTCCGGCGTTGAGCAAGCGATGGAGGGTCGAGGGGGCGACGCCGAGTACGGGCGCCGCCGTCTTGATGGTCAACAGCTCGCCCTCGGCGTGCGCGGCGCTCGGCTCGAAGCACGGGATATCCCAGTGCCGACGTAGACTGGCGACGCGGCCCGCCTCGAAGCGATGGCCATATGCCGTGGTGCGCCCCTGGCGATTGAGGATGCCGGCGATCACGGCGTCGGGATAGAGAGCCGCCAGCCGGCGCACGAGCGCGATCGTGTCCTCGTCGGTGCGTATCGTGGCCGGCCGTGAACGCGGCAGCGCCAGATCAATCTCAGCGATCGCGCCGCCCTTCCAGCGCAGCGTGAGGCGCGCTGCGGCCTTGTCGCGCTCGACTTTGACAATGACTTCCTCGAGCAGCGTCCGCAGCAGCTCCTTCCGGTCGCGCGGCGTCGTGGTTGCGGCATGCCAAACAATGGCCAGATCAGCTCCGAGCGCAAGCAGACGACCCCGCTCATCCTGGGAGAGCGTTCGTGGACGCGCCTCTTCGCGGCGCGAAAGCTCGGCCCTGGCGGCTTCGAGCGCGCTCAAGCGCTCCTCCCATTCGCGCTCGAGGCCGCGAGCGACCAGGCGGTTGTCAGGATCGACGGCACGGTAGCGGCGCTCGGCGCGGCTCGCTTCGTAGCTTGCCCGCTCGACGCCGAGACGCCATTGCCTGAGCGAGGTCTCGCGATCGGCCTCGAGCCGCTCCGCGGCGGCGACAGTGGCGGCGAGCTTTGCTGGCTCGAGGGCGGCGATGAAGGCCCGCGTGACGGCCTCGTCGATTTGGATGCCGCCGATGTTGAGGCAATAGACGCCGCGGCCCTCGACCAGGATCTTGCCGGGGCAATGATACCCCGGCGCGGAGCTGCGTCCGCGATAGTGCGTGTGCAAGCGGCGTCCGCAGTGCCCGCAGGTGGCAAGACCTTGCAGCAGAGCGCTCCCTTCCCTCACGGCGCCGCCCGCTTTGTGCGGTCCGGGGCGCGTATTCTTGGCGATGCGATCCTGGTTGGCCTCATAGGTCCGCCAATCGGTGAAGCCCGGATGATGGTCCAGAATGAGCACCTGCCACTCGGAGCGAGGAAGTTTCCGGACACGCTTTCTGCGGACGCCCGATGCATCCAGCATCGTCTCCCGACGTGATTTGCCATAAGCGTAGGCGCCCGCATAGACGGGATTTGTGAGAACGTGGTGGATGGCGGTGTAGCTGGCCTCGACCCAACGGATCTCCGCGCCCTGATGCATCTGCAGAGGGAATGTGAGCCTTTCGGAACGAAACCATAGCCAGACGCGGCGCGCCGAGCCCGTCTGGGCAAAGCTCGCGAAAACATTGCGGATGGCGGCGACGACGGCCTCGTCGGGGTGGAAACAGACCTCGCCATCGGCCTCGCCCCAGACAAAGCCGACTGGCAATCCTCGGCGCAGTTCGCCGCGCGCCGCCTTATTGCGAATGCCGCCGTTGAGGCGAGCCCGCAGGACATGCAACTCGGCTTCGCTCATGGCGCCCTTGAGCCCGAGCAGGAGGCGATCGTTGAAGAGGGCAGGATGATAGATGCCGTCGGCGTCGCCGATCAGCGTATCGGTGAGGCCGCCCAGCTCGATGAGGCGATGCCAATCGGCGTTGTTGCGCGCCAGGCGCGAGACCTCGAGCCCGAGCACGAGGCCGACGTGGGCGAGGGCGACTTCGGCGGTGAGCCGGGCGAAACCCGATCGCGCGACAAAGCCGGAGCCGGAGAGCCCGAGGTCCTCATCGATGACGACGATGCGATCGGCGGGCCAGCCGAGTTCACGGGCTTTGGCGGCAAGCGCATATTGTCGATCGGTCGACTCGCGATTGTTCTCGACCTGGGCGGCGCTGGACTGGCGCAGGTAGACGATCGCCTGACGCGAAAGATGATTGGCGGTGATCTTGGCGCGCTCATTCATCGCTTCCCTCCCTCTTCGATCTGGCCGACAGCATTCGGGCGATGAGACGTGCGAGAATCTCGAGCGCTGCGACGCGCGAGGCTTCGTCGAGCTGCTGCCAGGCCATCGCCAATGGCGCTGCTGGAGAGGGGTTCGGGGCAAGATCGGTTGGGATCGAGGAAGGCCAGTTTCAATTGCATGACCGCTCTCCTTTCGCGGCGCCGACTCGACATGTCGGCCGCTCAGAGCGTCGATGACCCTGCGCAGGTGAAGCAAATCCCCGAGTCTGCCCAGATCGTGGTCGCCATCGCCGACATCCTCCGCCGGTGTTCGCCTCGGCCGGCTCCGGGCGCCAATCGGTCCACTCGGCCGGAATGAGCGACCGGCTGCCGTCTGGTAAAACCACGAGAACCAGGAGGACGCCGCGCCGCCGGATGCTGCTGATCGCGGTCAGCGATTGGCCTTCGAAAGCGTGACGCTCGCGGGTGATCGTTACCGAATCCGGAACATCACGACGATGGGTAGTCTGTGGCCGCTTCCTTCGACAATGTCCGGCACGATCGGCTGTTGGCGAAAGTCGCTCAACGCGTGGACGATGCGGACGTGATGCACCTGCTGAAGATCATACTCAAAGCCGCGGGAAGCAAGGCGTTCCGCAAGGCGGGGTGATTTCGCCGCTGCTCAGCAACATCTACCTCACCGAGGTCGACAGGATGCTGGAACGGGCGAAGGAGGCTTCGCGTGACGGCAAGTACACCTACGTCGAATATGCGAGATTCGCGGACGACCTGGTGATCTTGATCGACGCCTACAAGCGACATGACTGGCTAATGGCGGCGGTGGAAAAACGACTGCGCGAGGAACTCGCCGAGCTGCAAGTCGAAGTCAACGAGGAGAAGAGTCGGATCGTGGACCTCGGCCGCGGCGAAAGCTTCGGCTTTCTGGGGTTCGACTTCCGTCAGGTGCGCAGTTTAAGGGGCGCGTGGCGTGCTCACTACACGCCCAAGCTCAAGAAGCGGACGGCGCTGCTGCGGAAGCTCAAGGATATGTTCGGTCGCAACCAATCGCAACCGGTTGGCCGGGTCGTGAAGTTGATCAACCCGGTGCTCCGCGGTTGGGTAAATTACTTTGCGGTCGGACATTCCAGCGAGTGCTTTAGCTTCGTGAAAGACTGGGTGGAAAAGAAGATCAAGCGCCATATGCAGCGCGCTCGGAACCGTCAGGGCTTCGGCTGGACGCGGTGGAGTAGGGAATGGATGTACAACACTCTGGGCCTATTCAATGGCTATCGGGTTGTACGACCAGCGCTGAAAGCCGTCCCGGCAGGATAGGTCCCATATGCCTTGAGGCGAAGCAAACAGGAGAGCGCAGTGCGAGGAAATCCGCATGCTGCGTTCGACGCGGCGGGGGCTGGAAACGTGGCATGGCCGAGATGGTGTGACACTCGCAGACGAAAGAGCGAGCCAACAGGGAACACGAACTTCGGCCTAAACCGGCGCGCCAGTCCCCGACCCTACCGATGAGCGGGGTGTGGAAACGGAGCTACGGCTGAGCCACTAAGGCACCGCCAGACGAAAGGGGCGGAAACAGACATGCTCAGCCTAACGCCACCGCGCCACACCTCGACTCTACGCATTCCGGCCAAAGCAGCCGCTACCTCTTGCGCGGCGTTTCCCGACGAACCTCGGTCGCTGGCTTGTCGGATCGGAGCCCAACGAAAACCGTATGGCGCAAGAGCCCGTCAGCGGTCCACGTTAGATAGGTAATTTCCGCAACTAGCTGCGGCTCAACCCAATGCACGCGGGAAAGAACAAGCGGCGATCCGAAGCGGGTCTCGCGGGGCGGCGGCGCGCTGAGCAGCGAATTTGCTCGCGCCAGAGGGTCTAAGCGCCGCCGTAAATCGGCGAGCACTTTGTCGGGCATGCCCGTGCCCACGCGGCCGGCATAGATGAGCTTAACGTCGTCGTCATAGTAGCCGAGCAGAAGCGCGCCCAGATGAGGCCTCGATCCTTCGGGGTCAGTCCAGCCGACGATGACGAATTCCTGGCGATTGAGCCATTTGGCTTTGCGCCAAAGACCGCGGTTTCCCGGCGCATAGGGCGCATCGATCGTCTTTGAAACCACGCCTTCGAGTCCGAGCTGGCCGGCGTGCTTGCGGATAAGCTCGCCGTCGCCCGTCTCGTGGCCATTGAACTGAAGACCGGGCACGTTCGCGATCAAAGGCTCCAGAAGCGCCTTACGCTCGATCAGCGGCAGACGACTAGCGTCGCCGTACCTGTTACGGTAGGCGCGTCCTTTTTCTTTTCGGCGAGCGGAGGCGGCGTGCAATGGGGCGTCGCGGCCGCTGTCATGATCTTGAGCGTGGCGCCGCCCCTGCTTCTCGGGCTCGCCGCCTATCGCCACATCGGACGATCCATGACCGCTGGCGCGATCAACGATTAGGTCAATCCCGCGCAAGGAGCGGTCGCGCCATGAAACAGTCAGAAAGTGGCTCTTTCGCTGGACCCATTTCTTCGCTAGCGTTGTTTCAACAGCGTGGCCGTCGCTTGCGATTTCCGTTCAACGGAGGGCGTCGTGTACTTGGTCGGACAAGAAGAGATCGATGCGTTGGCGCGGGTGATCCGCTCGAATGCGCTTTTCCGTTATGGCGTCGGGGGCGAGTGCGACCGGTTCGAAGCGCGCTACGCGAAATATCTCGGCACGAAACATTTTGCGCTTGCCGCGAGCGGCAGCAACGCGCTGGTGGCCGCGATGACCGCAGTCGGCCTCGGCCCCGGCGATGAAGTCATCATTCCGGCGCACACCTATATGGCGACCGCGACTTCGGTGCTCGCCGTCGGCGCGATTCCGCTCATTGTCGATGTCGATGAGAGCGTCACCATAGATCCAAAGGCGATCGAAGCCGCCATCGGTCCGCGCACTCGGGCGGTCGTGCCTGTCCATATGTGGGGCGCGGCTTGCGACATGGACGCCATCATGGAAGTGGCGCGGCGACACGATCTCATCGTGATCGAGGACGCCTGCCAGGGCGTCGGCGGCGGCTATAAGGGCCGAAAACTTGGCGCCATCGGCCATATCGGCGCATTCAGCTTCAACTACTATAAGAATATGACCTGTGGGGAAGGCGGCGGCGTCGCGATCAACGACGACTTGCTTGCCGAGCGCGTGCGTTGCGCCATCGATCCGTGCCATTTCTACTGGCTTGGTCGCGACGACGCGGTCAAACCCTTTTCGAGCAACGGCGCCAGGGCGTCCGAGTTGATGGGCGCCGTACTCAACGTCCAGTTGGATCGTCTCGACGGAATGGTCGCGGCGATGCGCGCCGAAAAGCGGCAAATCCTCGATGAGACGCGTTCGCTCGGAAATCTCGGTTTGAAGCCGGCGCCGATGAACAGTCCGGATCACGATTGCGCGACGCAGGTCATGTATACATTGCCTTCGAGGGAGGCGGCGAAGCGCTTCGTCGAATTCTTCCCGGCGGTGATCGCCGGCAAAACCGGCCGCCACACTTATGTCGAATGGGACCAAGTGCTGATGGGCGCTGGCGCTGCGCATCCGGCGATGAATCCGTTCAACATGCCGGCCAACGCCGAGTGCCGGAAGGCCTATTCGAAGGACATGTGCAAGAAGTCGCTCGACATCCTCGATCGCACGGTGATGGTCGCGACGCACCCCAAACATAGTTACGAGGAGACTTCGGACATCATCCGCAACATCGGCGCCGCGGCGCGCGTCGCTCTTGCGGGACTGCCTGTTTCCGAGGCCGATTTCCGCAAAGTCCGACCCGTCGACGCCCAGAAGTTCGACCTCAAGGCCGATGCGTGAGATCGGCTCGACGGCGTGATGACGAACCGCGTCGTTCGAAAAAGTCACTTTCTACGCTGACAGGAGGAACGGCGATGGTAAGCAAGTCCAGTATGATGAAGCTCTTTGTTCGCGGCGCGGCCCGCGGCGATGCTCCGGGCCGCGGCGTCTCGGCGGCGTTCGCTGGCGCCGTGCTTGCTCTCGCGGCCTCGACCGGCTCGGCGACGGCCGCGGACAGCAATCTCTCGATCTATTTCGTAGGCTGCTCCGCGCCGACCGGTTTCCACGGCTACTTGGCGCGCGGCGCCGAGGAAGCGGGAAAGAACCTCGGGGTCAAAGTGACGTACATCTACCCGGATGAACTCACCATCCCCAATCAGGTCCAAAAGATCGAAGAAGCGATCGCGGCCAAGGCCAACGGCATCGCGCTATGCGAGTTCGCCGAGGATGCCGCCTACGCCGACGTCGCCAAGCGGGCCAAAGAAGCCGGCATCGCCTTCGGGAGCGCCGCCGCGCCGCCCGCCGGCGCGCAGGTTCGCGACCCGAACGACATCTTCCTGTTCCGGACGGGATCGGACGAAAAGGCCGCAGGCGCCCTCACCGGCAAACGTTTGGCCGCCATGGGGATCAAGGGCGGCGTAGTCGTCGTCGACCAGCAGCCCGGCGACGCGACCTGCCGCGACCGCGCGAATTCCGAGATCGACGCGCTCAAGGCGGCGGGGATCAAGGCCGAATTCCTCGAGTCCTCCATGGACCCCGGGCAGGAGTCGGAACTCGTCGTCAACTATCTGCGCAAGAATCCGGACACCGCAGCAGCGACCAGCGTCTGCCACATCAGCGCCGGCCTGCTTGGGGCGAAGGCGGATAGCGGCAAGAAGGACCTGATCATCACCGGCTACGATCTCGACGCGCAGGCGCTCGAGGCGGTCAAGGACGGGCGTCAGGCTTTCACGATCGACCAGCAACAGTTCTGGCGAGGTTATATGCCAGTCCTGCTGTTGACCCATTATCTTAGATACGGACTGGTTGAAGCGAACTACTTTCTGACCGGCCCGACGGTCGTCGACAAGTCGAACATCGACCAGGTCGCGAAGCTCGTGACCGCCGGTTACCGTTGAGGCTGGCGATCCTGAACGCTTTAGTCTCATGGAAGATCGGATAGGTTCCGGTGAGCCTCAGGCCGCGAGCGCGCAATTGCCGCCCGCGGCCCGTAGCGTCGTTTACGGCGAGGCGGCGCGGCGCCTCCTGCTGCGCCCTGAGGCGACTTCGGTCGCCGCGCTCGTCATTCTGCTTCTCATTTTCTCCGCTTTGAGCCCGGACCTGTTCCCGACCCGGCAGACATTCATCAGCGTGTTGTCGGTCGCCGCGGAACTGGGCATCGTTAGCATCGGCGTGACGCTTCTTATGATCGGCGGACACTTCGACCTTTCGGTCGGCGCGGTTTTGGGCCTGACTTCTTACGTCGCGACCGTGCTGATGCGTGACGCGGGCGCTTCGCCGATCGTCGCGGCGCCCGTGGCGGTCGTGGTTGGCGCGCTTCTCGGCGCGATCAATGGCGCGCTCGTCGTCAGGTTTCGCGTCCATTCCTTCGTCGTGACGCTCGGGACAATGCTCATCTGGCGCGGCGTCGTCATCGCGCTGACGGGCGGGTTTCCCATCATGGTCAAGATTCCTCCGCTCTTTCGCGACGTGATGTCGGGGCCGCTTCTGTTTGGGTTTCGGATGTCGATGCTTTGGTTCTTCGCCATCGGGGCGCTGGGCACGTTTCTTCTCGCCCGGACGCGCTTCGGCAATTGGATCCAGGCGCGCGGCCAGAACGAACAGGCGGCGCGAAACCTCGGCGTCCCCGTCGACCGGGTGACGATCTTGCTGTTCATGATCACCTCGGGACTGGCGGCTGTGGCCGGCGTCGTTCAGGTCGCCCGCTTCGCCTCCGTCGACGCGCTGCGCGGAGAAGGCATGGAGCTGCAAGCGGTCGCGGTGACGGTCATCGGCGGCACCCTTCTCTCTGGCGGCTACGGCAGCGTGATCGGAACGATGTTCGGCGCTGTCACGTTCGGCGTGATCCAGGTCGGCCTCGTGCTCGCCGGCGCGCCGGGACATTTTTTCCGCACGCTGACCGGCTTCATCGTCGTCGCGGCGGTGATCCTCAACACCTCCGTTGCGCGCCGCATGGCGCGTTCGCGACCGCTCGCCGGGTTCCGCAGGGGGAACGCGGAGACGGACGCGGCGTTGTCCCGCGACCTCGGTTCCGCGACCGCGGAGGCGGAAGTGGGCGAGCCGTCCGGATTCTCCGCCGAAAGCGCGGCGGGGAGCGGGCGATGACCGGCGCCGCAGCGCCTCGAGCGGCGGCGCAGGGACGGTTGCCCGCCCGCCGAGGTTCGCGTGAGATGCACATGGCGCGCCGCAAGATCGAGCCGATCCCGGACGGCGCGGTCCCGGTCATGGAGGCGATCAACATTTCGAAAGCCTTCGGCGCCACGACAGCGCTCGTCGATGTTTCGTTGCGCGCCTACGCCGGCCGCGTCCTGGCGCTGCTCGGGGACAACGGCGCGGGAAAATCGACGCTCATCAAGATCCTTTCCGGTGTCTTTCCGCCCGACCGGGGCGAGCTGCGATTTCGTGGCGCTCCCGTGCGCTTCCTCAACCCGGCGGAGGCGCGCCGGCTCGGGATCGCCACCGTGTTCCAGGATCTCGCGGTCTGCGAACTCCTGTCGGTGACGCGCAATGTGGTCCTGGGGCGGGAGCCGTTGAAGGGCTTGGGTCCCTTCAAATGGCTCGACATGAAACGCGCGGACGAAATGGCCCGGTCGGCGCTGCTGCGCTTGGGCGTGCGGTGGGAGCGCGGTCTCGACGAGCGCGGCGTCAACATATCCGGCGGCGAGCGCCAGTCTCTGGCGATCGCTCGGGCGATGTATTTCGGCTCCTCGCTCCTCGTCCTCGACGAGCCGACTTCCGCGCTCGCCGTTCGCCAGGCCGGCAAAGTGCTCGATCACATTCTCGAGGCGCGCGATCAGGGGCAGGCGGTAATCCTGATCACCCACAATTTCCGTCACGCTCTGTCGGTCGCCGACGATCTGACTGTTCTCGCGCAGGGAAAGGTCGCCGCCCATTTCCGCCGCGACGAAATCGACCTGGACGAATTGACCGATCTCGTTGCGAGTATCGCGTAAGCCGAAGGCAGGGGCGAATGACGGCGAGATCCGACACACGAAAGAGAGGCGCATCATGACTTCGACCCGATATGCCGAGGGGCGTCGCGTCATCGTGATCCACGAGGACGACGTCGGAATGACTCACGGCGCCAACACGGCTTTCTCGGAGCTCTCGGCGATGGGAGCCTGCAGCGCCGGTTCGGTGATGGCGCCTTGCCCGTGGTTTCCCGAAGCGGCCGGGATGGCGGCGGCGAACCCGGCGCTCGACCTCGGCGTCCATCTCACGCTCAACAGCGAAAAGAAGCCCTATCGCTGGCGCCCGCTGACCTCGCCGCCGACATCGGCCGGGTTGACCGACAAGGACGGCTACTTCTGGGCTGATGTCCCGTCGGTCAGGAAAAACGCCGCCCCCGAAGCCGTGGAGGCCGAGTTGCGCGCCCAGATCGACGCGGTCGTGTCGACCGGAATCGACGTCACCCATCTCGACGCGCATATGGGCGCCGTCATGATGCCGGAGTTCGTCGACATCTATTATCGGCTCGGAAAGGACTACAACCTCCCCATCCTTCTGGTGAAGGACTTGAAGCGTTTCAATCCCATGAGCTACGCCGGCGCTGCTCGCACCGAGACTTACGACTCGGTCGTCGCAAGGGCCCGAGCGGCGGGCGAGCCGATCTTCGACCTTGTTGTCGAGTCGCCGTGGGGGCGGCGGACCGATGCGGAAACCGCCTACCGGCAGATGTTCGCCGAAATCCAGGACGGGCTCACCTACCTGTCGTTGCATTTCAACAAGCCGGGCGATTTCGAGGCGATCGAGCCGGATTACGCCCATATCCGCACAGAGGAGTACGCCGTCTTCAAATCCGGGGTTGTCGCCGAACTCGTCGCCGCCCATGGCGTCGACGTGATCGGGATGCGTCAAATTCGAGACCGCCTCAGAGCAACCCGACGCGACAATTGAGGCTAAGGGGGCAAGCTTGCGCATCGCGATTGTCGGCAGCGGTTACATCGCGCGCGTCCACTCGCGTGTTGCCACGGAGCTCGGCGGCGAGGTGGTCGCGGTCTGCGGACGGACCTTGGCGTCGGCCGCAGCGTTCGGCGTGGGCTGCGCCTACGACAGCCTCGATCGGCTACTTGCCGAGCAAAAGCCGGACGTCGTCCACATTTGCACGCCGAACAACCTGCATGCGCGGCAGGCGATCGCCGCTTTCGCCGCCGGGGCGCATGTGCTCTGTGAAAAGCCGCTCGCGACCTCGAGCGAGGACGCGCTGCGCATGATCGAAGCCGCCGACAAGTCAGGACGCGTCGGCAGGGTGATGTACAACTACCGCGGTTATCCCCTCGTCGCGACGATCCGCAACCGCGTCCGACGTGGCGAATTGGGGCGTCTGTTGCGTATCGGCGGCTGCTATCTGTCGGAGGACGTCCATGCCGCCGACAAATACGTCTGGCATTTCACGCCCGGGGTCGTCGGTCCTGCATTCTCGCTGATGGATCTCGGCGTGCACTGGCTGGATCTCGCGGAATATGTGAGTGGGCAGAGGATCGGCGCCATCGCCGCGCAATTCTCAACTCACCATCGGCGCCGCGTATGGCGCGGCCGGCCCGGGGAGGGACCGCGCCCCGAAGGCCGAGAAACCACGGACGGGGGCGTCACGGTCGATATCGACGTCGAAGATCAGGCCGATCTCGTCCTGCGGTTCGAGGGCGGAGCGGCCGGGAGCCTCACCGTCAGCGCGGTTTCGGTCGGCAATCCGAACTCGATCCGGCTGGCGATCGACGGCGCCGTTCTCGGCATTGACTGGCATCAGCAGGAGCCGGACTTCTATTTCGAGCGCAGGCCCGAGGGAACCCTGATTCGCCGGCGCGCGCCGGACGACCTTGCCCCTGGCGATACGCTGACCTTCCTTCCTAAGGGACATCCGCAGGGCTATCTCGACGCGTTCCGGAACGTGATGGCTTCCGCGTGGCGCGACATGGCCGAGGGAACCGCACACGCTCCATCGTTCGCCGACGGGTTGAGAGGGATACGGCTCGTCGAAGCTGCCGTCCGTAGCGCCAAGGAACGTCGAACTGTGATGACTTCAGAGTGAGCTAACTTCCAAAGGTGGGACCCGTAGATTTCCCGTATTCCGACCCTTCCAGCACCGAGGAGGCTCCTGCAGCATTAGACTGCCAGCATCCCCAACCACGCGGGAGCGGTGTCGCAATCGGGGGATCCGTGCGAAGAGGACGCCGACGACTGCTGTGCGCAAAAGCGGTCGTCCCCCCGCCGGTGCGGCGAAAGTAGGCCAGCACGCTGCCCTGCATATTGGACACGTGCGCGATTCCGGTATTATCTATTGGAACTGGCGATCGCGACCGGACCCCCAGTTAATAGAGTGTTGGAGGTCGCGTGACGGGAGGATGACCATGCGTAAATCGATGACGCTAGCGGCAGCCGCGTCCGCGATCCTGGTGGTCACTTCGACGGCAAGTCTCGCGGCAGATGTTACGTTCGACTTGAAATATGGTGTGCTCGCTGGCCTGACCGGGGACCCTGCGCCCGACGGACAAGCGTGGAACGAGGCGGCGCGGCTCGCCATCGAACAGATTCAGAAGTCGCTCGACCGTCTCAAACTCTCGGGCATCAAGGTGGAGCTTTCCGACTCTCAGGACAGCCAAGGCAGCCCGCAGCCGGGGGTCGAAGGCGCGCAGAAACTCGTCAACGTCGACCATGTACAAGTCATCGTCGGCGACTTCTATTCATCGGTGACGAGCGCGGTCGCGACATCGGTGACGATTCCAAACAACGTTCTGATCTTCACCGGCGGCACCAATCCAGCGCTGAGCAAGCTCAACGCAGGAAAGCCGGTGGCGCTCGTCTGGGAGCCGGTCGCGGCGGACGATATTCAGGGCAAGGTCCTCGCCCACATCCTTGCGCAGGAACTCGGCGCCAAGGCCAAGGTCAACGTTGCCGCGCGCAACGATGGTTACGGTGCGGCCCTCTCGGCCATTTTCAAGGACGCCTGGACTGCCGGCGGCGGAACGATCCCGAAGTTCGTCGTTTACAACCAGGATCAGCCGACCCTCGATACCGAAGCGCAACAGGTCGCCGACGGCAATCCCGACGGTTGGCTATTTATCGATTTCTGCCAAACCTTCGAGAAGCTGACCCAGCCGCTCACCCGCACGGGCAAATGGAATCCAGCAAAGAGCTTCGGCTCAGACACGCTCAATGACTGCGCCGCACACGGCAGCCACAACTATCCTGGCATGCGGGCGACGCAAGCGAATGCATCGTCAGGCGCATCGTTTCCCGCCTTCAAAGCCTTATTCGAGAAGGAAGCGAAGTCCGGGGTGAACTTCCAGTCCTTCGTTGCCGAGGCCTTCGACAGCCCTTTCATCGCCTTCCTCGCCGCGCTAGAGGCGAAGTCGGCGGACCCGATAGAGATTGCCAAGCACGTCGTCTCGATCACCAACGATCCAGGCGACAAGTATACCTTCGAACAGCTCGACGACGCCATCAAGGCAGTCACGGCGGGAAAAAAGATCCACTTCGTCGGCGCGACTGGCGACCTGAACTTCTCCGCCGACGGCCGGGTCAACGCACTCGCGTATGACATCTGGCAGCATCAGGCGGATGGCACGTCGAAGGTCGTCAACACCATCATCTACAAGCCTTGACAGACCTAGTCTTGTACGGAGCCGGCCTCTCCTTTCTCTTCACTGCTTTGCTTAAGAGGATCGGCCGGGCACGTGCTTCAGCATCTCGCCCAGCTCACGGTCAACGGGATCATCACGGGCACGATCCTGGCGCTCACGGGTGTGGGCGTCACGCTGGTATTCGGCATCCAGCGGATCGCCAATTTCGCTTACGGCGAATATCTGACGTTTGGCGCCTATGTCGCGCTGGTCGTCAATACAGGGCTTGGGCTCAACCTCTTCATTGCGGCAATTGCGGCGGTTCTGGCGACCGCGGGGCTCGCGGTCCTGCTTCACTTGATTGTGCTTAAGCCGCTCGCGGGTCGCGGGCTGGTCGCGACCTCGCTGATCACGGTCGGGCTCGGGCTGATGGTGCGAGACGTCGTGTTTCTCGTTGCGGGTCCCCGTATCCGCAAGCTGTCAATCGATCAGACAGTGGTCTTTGATCTCGGCCTCGTGCGAATCTCGCCCGGCCAGGCGGTCGCGGTCGCAATCACCCTGATCACCGTGCCGGCGGTCGCCTATTTTCTGGCGCGAACTACCACCGGTAAGGAGATGCGGGCGGTCGCTGACAATCGCGATCTCGCGGCGGTCTCCGGGATCGACGTCGAACGGATGGGAACGCTTGTTTGGACCCTTGCCGGCGCGCTAGCCGGCATCGGCGGGATCATGTTTGCGGTCGTACAAGGCACAGTCGATCCTAACATTGGCGCGCAGGTGTTGTTCATGATCTTCACCACCGCAGTGCTGGGCGGCATCGGCAGCGCCTATGGCGCCCTCGCCGGCGGCTACGTGCTAGGGCTCGTCATGGAGCTCTCAACGTGGGAGGGATTGTTCGGCGGGCTCGAGGCGCGGTTCAAACCGGTCCTCGCATTCGTCGCGCTTATCCTCCTCCTTCTTTATCGTCCCCAGGGCCTCTTCGGAAAAGCGCGGGTGCTCTGACATGGATTTCCTCAATCCATCGTTCTGGCTATTCGTTGCCGTCATCGCCGGGATCTATGGCATTATGGCGCTTGGTCTCTATGTCCAGTACTCGCTCGCCGGCCTGCCGAACTTCGGACACGTCGCCTTCATGGCGGTTGCTGCGTACGGAATGGCGATCTTGGTGGTGCGCTTCGAGGTGCCGCTTCTGTTGGCGGCTCTCGGCGGTCTTCTCGCGGCGGTCTTTCTCGCGATTGTCATGGGGGCGCCAGCGCTGCGACTGCGCGCCGACTACCTGGCTATTGCTACTGTCGCCGGCGGCGAGATCGTCCGTTATCTCGCACTGAATTTGTCGGACATCACCGGCGGTCCGATCGGTTCGATCGGGATGCTCGGGCCGGGTCAGATAGCGATATTTAACGGCGGGTGGCAAACGTTTCTCGACTGGATCAGCGGCTCAGTGGCTACGCTAGTTGGGCGGCCGCCAAGCCGCGACGCCGTGATGGCGACAATCGTGTGGGCCAGCCTCCTTCTCCTGATCGCCCTATTCCACTTCCTTGAACGATCGCCCTGGGGTCGGGTCCTGAAGGGGATTCGGGAGGACGAGATCGCAGTCGTCGCCGCCGGCAAGAACGTGGTCGCATTCAAGATGCAGGCGCTCATCCTCGGAGCCATCCTCGGCGGAACTCTCCGGGTTACTGCTCGCGTGGGAGATCGGGGTGTTCAGCCCGATGGACTTCTTGCCGACGCTAACCTTCTATGCCTATCTGATCCTGATCCTCGGGGGGGTAAATCGCATCTGGGCGATCCCGCTCGGCGCCTTCCTCTTCAGCCTCCTCTACTCGGGCACGCGTTTTCTGAACTTCTTCCCGCTGTCGCTCTTCGACTCCGGGTCGCGCGCCTTCCTGCGCCTCTTTCTCGTCGGACTGCTGCTTGTGCTTTTCATGGCGTTCCGGCCGCAGGGGATTCTCGGCGATCGTCGCCAGCTTCTCTTAGAGAAGTGACTCGCGATGCTTCTCGAGGCAAGCGAGCTCAGGAAATCTTTCGGCGGTGTCGTAGCGGTCGATGGCGCGAGCTTTGAGGTGGCGGAAGGATCGATTACCGGGTTGATCGGACCTAACGGCGCGGGCAAGACGACAGCGTTCAACCTAATTTCGGGATTTTTGCGAGCCGATGCTGGCGCGGTCTGCTTCGCCGGATCGCGAATCGAACGGTGGCGGGGCGATCGGATCGCGCGAGCTGGCCTTGTCCGCGTCTTCCAGGCGCCGCGGGTGCTGACGAAAATGACGGTGCTGGAAAACTTGATGCTGGCCGCCAAGAACCAGTCGGGAGAGCAGCTTTTCCTCGCGCTCGCTGCCCAGGGGCGGGTCGCTAAGCGTGAGCGCGAGGTGCGCGACCGGGCGCTTGCTACAATCGAGACTCTGGGGCTTACCCATCTCGTCGACGCTTTCACCGGCACGCTTTCCGGTGGGCAGCGCAAGCTGGTCGAATTCGGTAGGGCGCTGATGGCTGAGCCGCGCATGATCCTGCTTGACGAGCCGATGGCCGGAGTAGCGCCGGTTCTCGCCGAGCAGCTTCTCGACCACATCCGAAAGCTTCGCGTCGAACACGGCGTCACAATGCTCGTCATCGAGCACGACATGGACGTTGTCATGACGATTAGCGATCGCATCATCGTGATGGATGAGGGCCGCGTCATAGCTGACGGACTGCCCGACGAGATTCAGCGAAACGAGCGCGTGATCGAGGCGTACCTCGGCCGGTTGGATTCGAAGGCGGCGGAGGCATGAGCGGCAACGTTCTCACCGTTTCGGGACTTCACGCCGGCTATGGGGACGAAGACATTCTGCATGACGTCGCCATCGATGTACCGCGTGGTGCTATCGTCGCGATTATCGGGCCGAATGGCTCGGGCAAGTCAACGTTGCTGAAAACGATCTACGGGCTGGTCCGGACACGCAAGGGCGCGGTCGTGCTTCACGGACCCGATGGCTCCACGAGCGATCTCGTCAATATGCGGCCAAGCGCCATCACGGCGCTCGGTCTCAACATGGTGCCGCAGATCGCCAACGTCTTTCCTGATTTGTCGGTGCGCGAGAACCTCGAGATCGGTGCGACGCCGATCCGCAATCGGTTTGACGCGCAGTTTGCGAAGGTGTCAGCGGCGCTGCCGCTCCTGAGCGGGATGCTCAGCAAGCGGGCAGCGACGCTCTCGGGCGGACAACGACAGATGCTCGCGGTCGGACGGGCATTGATGTCCGACCCGCGCCTCCTAATCCTCGACGAACCGTCTGCGGGTCTGGCGCCGAAAGTGCAGGACAAGGTGTTCGAGATGGTGAAAGACGTGAACGCCCTCGGTGTCACTGTCCTGATGGTCGAGCAAAGGGCGCGGCAGTGCCTCGCGGTCGCCGAATACGGTTATGTCCTTGAACAGGGTCATAACCGACTCGAGGGGCGGGCAAGCGATCTCCTCGTCAACCCCGAGGTCATCCGACTCTATCTCGGCCGTGGTTCGCGCGCGGCGGCAGCTCCATTAGAGTGACAGAATGATGCAACTCGCGACGGCGGCAGGCGAGATCGTCGTGAAGGGGGCGCCGATCCTGTTAGCCGTCGAGGCCTGCGGGAAGGGTGTAATGCGCCTACGCTTCGGCGGCTCCGGCGCAGTCGCAGGCGCACCGTCCTACCTACCGAAGGCGGCGTGGGCCGGCGCGACAGCGGTCGCAGAAGCCCGCTCGACGGATGTTGTCGCGGGGGGCGGCCTGTCCCTCCGGCTCTTGGCCGAGAGCGGCAGGCTAGAGCTGCGTGATTTCGGCGATGAGCCACGACTTGTTCTCGATCTCGCCGCGATCGAGACGCGCGTGAGGCTGCGGTTTGGGTTCGAGATCCTCGGCGACCAACATTTCTACGGCCTCGGCCACGGCGGCCGGCCCTTGGATCGACTTGGGGCCACGCGCCGTCTTTGGAACAGCCACGTTAACCATGGACCGGGCAGCGACATCGCCATTCCGTTGCTTCTATCGCACCTTGGATACGGACTCTTCTTCGACAATCCCGCGCCCGCCTTGATCGGTGCTGGCAAGTCGGCCGACTGCGTCTGCTTCGACTATGAAACCGAAGCACAGGCCTTCGATCTCTATTTCTTCGGGGGGGCAAATCTGCGCGAGGCCGTTTCTCTCTCGGCCGATCTTCTCGGTCATGCGCCGATGCCGCCGCGATGGGCGCTAGGCTACTTGCAGTCGACCCGGCATTTCGACGGGCCCGATGAGGTGCGCGTGCTTGCGACAACGCTCCGTGACAAGGGGCTTCCCTGTGACGCACTGATCCTTCTGTCGACGTACAGCGACGGCAAAGGTTGGAACCGTGCGGTCGGGAGCCTCGACTACGAGTTGAGCATGTTCCCAGAGCCCCGGGCAACGATCGCCGCGCTTAAGGCGCGCGGATTTCGCGTCGTTACCCATGAGTATCCCGTTGTCCACGAAAGCTCGCCGCTCTACGCCGAGGCAGTAGAGCAGGGCTTCTTGCTCGACGATGGCTACCAACGGGTAACGCCGGGCAGGCGGCCATCGGCCAACTACCATGAGGGCCAGCGCTTCATCGACTTCGAGGAGCCAGCAGCCGGCCGCTGGTGGTGGGATGCCCATCGCGGACTGAACGCGGACGGCGTCGAGGGTTGGTGGCTCGACGGCGGCGAGGGACCGACCGCTGCTGACGTTCTCGAGAGGCCTGGCGGTCCGGCGCTGCACAACCGCTTCGATCTTTTCCGTCAACAGGCCTTCGCCAATGGAGAGGCGCTCGATAATCCCGATCGGCGGCCGTTCCTTCTCTGCCGCTCGGGCGGTGCGGGGATGCAGCGATTCGGAGCCGCCTGCTGGTCAGGCGACATCAACAACACCTGGACGACACTCGAGACTCAAGAATGCTTTGGCCTCAACACAGGGCTCTCCGGCGTGCCCCTCTGGGGAACGGACATCGGCGGCTTTTACCCGGTCGCGCCGCAGACCGGCGAGCTCTTCGCACGCTGGTTCCAGTTCGGCGCATTCAATCCGGTGTTTCGCTGCCATGGTCAACGGTGGCGCATGCACGTGCCGTGGGCCTACGGACCGGAGATCGAGGCGATCTGCCGGCGCTATCTCGACCTCCGGTACAGCCTAATGCCTTACACCTACACCCTCGCCCGCGAGGCGCACGAGACCGGCATGCCGCTCATGCGTATGCTGGCCCTGGTCTATCCCGACGACCCCGAAGTGCTCGACCGGTCGAGCGAGTTCCTATGGGGCGATGATATTCTTGTCGCGCCGGTAACGCGCGAAGGCGCGCGGCACTGGCCGGTTTATCTGCCGCGTGGCGCTTGGTACGATTTCTGGACGGGCGCGCGTTACGAGGGGCCGGGCGCGGTGAGCGTCGAGGCGCCCATCGATCGTCTGCCGCTTTTCGTCCGCTGCGGAGCGATCGTCCCCCTGGGGCCGATGGTGCAACATCTCTCCTCGTATGCGCCCGACGAGATCACCCTGCTCACCTATCCCGAAGGATCGACGCGCTCCTCACTCTACGATGACGACGGCGAGACCAATGCTTATCGCGGTGGCGGATTTGCGTGGACGACCTTTTCGGTCGAACAACTTTCCCGCGGATTGGACCTTCGCATCGCTGTTGCTAGAGGCGACGCAGATGTGATCGCGCCGGGGCGGACCTACTCGTTCCGGATTCTCACGTCCGAGACGCCAAGGTCGGTCAGGACGGCGGACGGCGGGTCGGTCGCGTGGCGCCGCGACGGGTCGTTTCTCATTGTCCCGTGCGGTCGCGGACCGACAGATATCAAACTCGACTGGTGACCCCGAATGGCAAAGACATCTGCTGGTGAATTGACTCCGGCCCTGACGCTCCGAGGGAAGACGGTCCTCAAGGCGTTCGAATATCAAGGTGTCCGGCTGCTCCCCGGCATGCTCCTGACCCAGGTCGAACAGACGCGCCAACTCTATTCTTCAATCTCCAACGATGACATTCTTAAGGGCTTTCGTCACGAAGCGGGACGATTGGCGCCAGGTGACGGAATGAAGGGATGGTGCAAGTCGACGAGCGCGGTGATTTTCGGCCAACTTATCAGCGGCATGGTGCGGCTCGGCCGGGCAACTGACGATGGCGCGCTAATCGAGAAGGCGAACGCGCTTTTCGAAGCCTGGCTTGAAACACTTCCCCCCGACGGCAACGCGCGCATGCGTGCCTACGACTGGGACAAGCTTGTCTGTGGGCTTGTCGACCTCGGCCGGTACAGTGGGAGCGACAGAGCAGTAGCTGCGCTCAGGCGGACCGTCGCATGGGCGTCGCGAACCTTTGACCGCAGTCGTCAGCCCGCAGACGGTCACGACTTCTGGGGCGCAGGCCCTGGCGACACCCCGGAGTGGTACACGCTCTCGGAAAACCTCTACTGCGCTTATCTGTTCTTCGGCGATCCGCTCTTCAAAGAGTTCGCCGACACGTGGCTCTACCACGACTATTGGCGGCGTTTTGCCGAAACCGATGCCCCACACCAGGTTCTGCCGGTGCACGCATATAGTCACGTCAATTCATTTTCGAGCGCCGCCGCCGCTTACCTCGTCACCGGGGACGAGTCCTACCGCCAGATCTGCATCAACGGCTACGACTTCATGCTGAAGACGCAGTGCTACGCCACCGGCGGCTACGGGCCCGACGAGCGCCTAGTGCGGCCCGACGGAAGTCTCGGGCGGTCGCTCGACGTTTTCGGCTATCACGCGGAGATTCCGTGCGGTTCGTGGGCCGCCTTCAAGCTCTCCATGTACCTTATGCGCTTCACCGGAGAGGCGCGGTTCGGAGACTGGATCGAGACGATTCTTTATAACGCGATGGGCGCGACCTTGCCGCCGGAGCAAGACGGCAAGTGCTTCTACTACGGCGACTACCGGCCCTCCGGCGGGATGAAAACGTACTACTGGCACGAATGGCCTTGCTGCTCGGGCACGTACATCCAGAACATGGCCGAGTATTACAACATGATATATTTGCGTGACGATAGCGGCCTCTACGTCAACCTGTTCGTCTCGTCGGAGGTTACGTTGGAGCAGGACGGGCAGAGCTTCACGCTGCGACAGGAGACCGCATATCCGGAGGCAGAAACGAGCACGGTGACGCTGAAGCTAAAGAAGCCGGCGCGTCTCGCGATCCGCTTTCGTGTCCCCGGCTGGTGTCAAGGGATGTCCCTCGCTGTCAACGGATCGCCGATCGATGTCCCGGCGAAGCCAAGTGGCTGGGCATCAATCAACCGTGAATGGAAATCCGGTGATACGGTGGTCATTACGATCCCGATGGCGCTCAGGACCGTCCCGGTCGACCGACAGCATCCGGACCGTGCAGCGATCATGTACGGGCCGGTCGTTCTGGCGCAGGATGAGGCGTGTTGTCGCCGTCCATTCTCGATCTCTCCGACAACCGAGCTCAATACGCGCCTTATCCGTGAAGCGGAGGGTCTGCGCTTCCGAATGACAAATATCGTGCCCGAGCGGCACACGCGCTATCTCCAGCCACTCTATTCAGTGCCCGGATTTTGGCCCTACTGGATATACTTCGACCTTGCTGCCCCGTCGCTCTACTAAGCGCTCTGCTATGCGGGGACCTAAGACAAATTCCCGACGAGCGTAATCGTCGCCCGTGAAGAACTGGCCGCCTCATCGTCATTCCGAAATTGGTGCGCCTCGAGCGCCTTCAGGAGAACATGCGCGCGCTTGACTTCCGCCCGACGCCGACGATCTGCGAAAGATCGACGCGCTCGATTCACCCGGGAGGCGGAACGGTCCCGAATCCAGCGACGGCGGCCTTTTGAGACGGAGCGCTTTTCTTCGCTGGCGCCTGCGCCTTTCAGCCGAAGTAGGTCGGGTAGGCGTGGCGCACGACCCCGCGCTCGTCGACGCCAAAGATGAAGCGGTAGCGGTCGAGGCAGGTGCAGGGGTGCGAGACGCCGAACTCGACGACGTCACCGACGGCGATGTCCTCGGTTGGCCCCACATTCAGAAACGCATGCTGGTCGTTGAGCTTCACGACACGCGCTTGAGGCGTCGTGACGAGCGCCTGTCCGCCGCGATGGACACGAACAACGACCGGCAGGCCCTCGTCGAAGGACACATCGCGCTTGCCCATGCCGCAAATCACAAGGCTCGGTTCCGGCCGCGACAGCACTTCCGCCCAGACGCGCAAGGCGGGCCGAAACGCGCGGCGCGCCACTCGAGTAGCCGCGCCGATCGAAAAGCCTTTCCGCTCATCGAGCGCCGCCAAGGCGCGGTCATAGACGCCATGGTCGTGGAAAAAGATCGCGCCGCTTCTGAGCACAAGGATCGTGCGCGGATCGGCGTCGATCGCCGGCCTCAACGCGGCCACGACGCGGTCAAAAAACGAGGAGCCGCCAGCGGTGACGATGAGCGGCGCATCCGATCCCACGAGGCCGCGTACCTCGCGCAAAAGTGCGCCCGTCAGCTCGAGCAGGCCGGCGATCGCCTGCGCGGTCGCCTCCGGCGTCGATTGCGCCGCGGCGCCCTCGTACGCCCCGACGCCTGCAAGCGTGAGCTCCGGCCCTGCCGCGCGCACGGCGGCGCCGACCTCGAGCGCCTGACTCAGCGAACGCGCGCCGGCGCGGCCAGCCCCGACTTCGACAATCACGCGGAGCGATGGCAGCTCGCGCTCACGCCACGCGGCCGCGAGCGCCTGAGCCGTGCTGACCGAGTCGGCGAAGACATAAAGCTCAACGTACGGCCTGGCGGCGACCAGAGAAGCGAGCCGTCTCGCTCCGCCGGCGCCGCCGACCTCGTTGGCGAGGATGAGCCGTGAAAGCCCGGCCTTCAGCATCACCGAAGCCTGGCGGATGTCGGCGACGGTCGCACCCCAGGCGCCGGCTTCGATGATCAGACGCATGAGATCCGGCGCCATCGGCGTCTTGGCGTGCGGCGCCACCTCCACGCCCGCCGAGCGCGCGTAAGCCAGGATCAGGTCGCGATTGTTGAGGAAGGCCTGCTCGTCCAGGGTGAGCGCCGGCAGCGACATGGAGCCGTCCGCCGGACGCCAGCTCCGCTTCGCCACGTCGGCGGCCAAAAAAGCGTCTGTGCCCGGCGGCACGCCGCGGATACGGTCGTCGAGCAGGAAGGAATCGCCCACCGCCGGCGCGCGGTCGTTCACGGGTCTCGGCTCCCGTCGGTGCGGCGGGGGTGTCGGGACCCGGGTGGGACGCGTCCGAGCGGGGTTGAACCGGAGGAATGAGGCGCGTGGAGGAACTCTATGCGGGGCCGATCATCGACCCCCACCACCATCTTTGGGACCTCACCCTCGGTCGCCATCCCTGGCTTGCGGAAACGGCAGGCGAGTCCGGCGGCCTTGGCGAGCTTACGCCGATCCGCCGCAACTATCTGGCCGAGGACTATCTGAGCGATGCCACGCGCCAGCGGGTGGTGGCGACCGTTCATGTCGAAGCCGGCTGGGTCGCGGATGACAGCCTCGGCGAGACGCGCTGGCTCGATTCGATCGCCAAGCCCAATGGCGTCGCCGCGCGCTATGTCGCGCGCGTGCCGCTCGCAAGCGCCGAAGCGCCGGCCTTGATCGAAGCGCAGGAGGCGTGCAGCCGGGTCGCCGGCGTTCGCGACATCCTGAGCTGGACCAGCGATCCCGCGCGGCGCATCGCCGCCCGCGGTGATTTGATGCAGTATCCGCTGTGGCGCGCGAATTTGAAACGCCTCGGGCAGCGCGGCCTCGTCTTCGATCTCATGGTTTACAGCAGCCAGCTTGGGGACGCCGCGCGGCTCGTGCGTGATTTTCCCGACCAACGCTTCGTGCTCGAACATGGCGGCAGCCCGATCGATCGCGACGAGGAGGGCTTGCGGCGCTGGCGCGCCGGGCTCAACGCGATAGCGCAGTCGCCCAATGTGGCGATCAAGATCTCCGACCTTGTCGCCTACGACCATCACTGGACGCTCGAGAGCTTGAGAAAAATCGTCCTGCATTGCATTGATTGCTTTGGGCCTGAACGCGCCATGTTCGCCAGCGATTTTCCGGTCGCTCGCCTCTACGCCACATTCGACGAGGTCTATGGCGCGTTCAAGACAATTGTCGCCGGATTTTCGCCGGGCGAACAGAGCGCCCTCTTTTTCGACACGGCCAAGCGCGTCTATCGCTTTTAGTCGTCCGCCTCCGGCAACGCGCGTCGCGCAGATCTGGTCCGGCGTTGACGGCTGGCATCGCGGCCGCAATCGTCGAGCATGGCGCGAGCGGATGTTCTTGCGCTCGGCGCCTAAGGTTCTGATAGGAAAGCATGCGATGGGCTACAAAGCCATCTACGCCTATGCCTGGGATGTCGCCGAGATCGGCGTGAGCGCCGCGATCGACCGGTTCCTCGCCCTTGGCCTCGACACGGTGACGATCGTCGGCAGCTACCATGCGGGCAAGTTCCTCAGACCGCACGGCAAAAGCAGCAAGGTCTATTTTCCCGAGGACGGGACGGTCTATTTCAAGCCAGACCTCAGCCGCTACGGCGCGATCAAGCCGCTTGAGAACTCGATGCTTTCGTCCGGCCAAGACATCGTGCGCGAGCTTGTCGGGCAAAGCCGCATGGCGACCAACGTCTGGCTCGTGCTTCTGCACAACACGCGGCTCGGCTTGGAGCATCCTGATTCCGCCGTCGCCAACGCCTTCGGCGATCGCTACGTCTACAATCTCTGCCCCTCGGCGCCCGAGGCGCGCGCCTTCGCGATCGGCCTCGCCCGCGACGTCACCGAGTCCTATCCTGTGAGCGGCGTGTCGTTGGAGACCCCGGGCTTCCTGCCTTATGCGCACGGCTACCATCATGAGTTCGCACTGAATCGGTCCAATCGCTGGCTCGACAGCCAGCTTGGCCTTTGCTTCTGCTCGCACTGCATGGCGGGTGCGAAGGACGCTGGGATTCACGTCGGGGCGCTCAAGCGACAAGTGGGGGCCGACATCGAAGCCTATCTCGCCAGCGACGTCGATTTTCCCACCGACATGGCGGAAGCCTTCTGGCTGGCGGACGTCCGCAGCGGCGGTGACCTCAGGGCCTATCTCGATTGGCGATGCTCAGTCGTGACCTCGCTCGTGCGCGAAATTCGCGAAGCGGTGCGAAAGGATGCTACAGTTGCGGTGATCCCTTCGGTCGCCCGCCCAACCGGGGGCGCCTGGTATGAAGGGAGCGATCTGGCGGCGATCGCGGAGGCGGCGGGAGTTGTCGAGGCCTGCTTCTACGAACATGGGGCCGAGCGGATCAAAGCCGACCTGTTTGACGTCAAGCGCCGCCTGCGCGGAAAGGGCCGTTTGCGCGGCATCCTGCGCCCAGCCTTCCCCGATCTGGAATCGAAAGACGACTTCCTCGCGGCGATCCACGCGCTGGTCGCCGGAGGCGTCAGCGAGGTCGCTTTCTACAATTGGGGTCATGTGAGAGACACGAACCTCGACTGGATCGCAGAGGGACTCGCTGCCCTCAACAGCGCGGCGTGACGCCTGACCATCTTTTTTTGACGCAGGCCAAGCGATCCGATAGGGCGCGAAGCTTAAAGTGAGAGAGAGTACGCGACATGTCCTTTGATCTGGTCCTACGGGGCGGCCGCGTCATCGATCCATCCCAGGGAATCGACTCCGTCATGGATGTCGGCTTCCGCGACGGCCGCGTCGCGCAGCTCGGAGCGGAGCTTGGCGGCGAATTGGTCCGCGATGTCGCGGGGCTTATCGTCACGCCGGGGCTGATCGATCTTCACACGCATGTCTATTGGGGCGGTACGTCGCTCGGCGTCGATCCGCGCATTCTCGCACGTGGGGGTTGCACCACGCTCGTCGACACAGGCAGCGCTGGGCCAGGCAACTATCCGGGCTTTCTCGAGCATGTGATCAGGCCGTCGCCGGTTCGGATCATCGCCCTTCTCAATGTCTCCTTCGCCGGCATTTACGGCTTTTCCAAGCGGGTGATGGTGGGAGAAAGCGGCGACCTCCGACTTATGGCGCCGATCGACGCGGTCGAGGTCGCGCGCGCAAACCGCGACACGATCGCGGGGATCAAGGTCCGGGTCGGCTTCAATGCGTCGCAGAACTCTGGAGTAGCGCCGCTCGACATCGCACTCAAGGTCGCCGAAGAAGCGGGCCTCCCGCTCATGGCGCATATCGACATTCCTCCGCCGACACTTGAGGACGTGCTCGTTCGCCTTCGTACAGGCGACATTCTCACGCATTGCTTCCGACCATTTCCCAACAATCCGACGACGCCCGAGAACGGGGTGCGCGTCGCCCTCATTGAGGCGCGCAACCGCGGCGTCATTTTCGACATCGGCCATGGTATGGGATCGTTCGCATTCAAGACCGCGCGCACGATGCTCGCCAACGGCTTTGCCCCCGACTGCATATCCAGCGACGTGCATGCGCTCTGCATCGATGGGCCGGCGTTCGATCTCCTCACAACGATGTCAAAGTTTCTTTGTCTCGGCCTGCCGCTCGTGAACATTGTGGGGGCGGCGACGGACGCGCCGGCGAAAGCGCTGCGCCGTAGCGACCTCGGAACCTTGCAGCCAGGCACGGCGGGCGATGCTTCGGTGCTCGAGCTCGAAACGGGCGACTTCGACTATGTGGACTCGACCGGCGAGCGCCTGGCCGGACGAAAGCGGCTTTCCGCGCGTGGCGTTGTCATGAGCGGCCATTGGTGGAAAGGGTGAGGCCGTCTTGTTCTTAACGTCTTTCAGGATGACCGCGCGATGACGACATCAACGCCGGAAGAGCGGCTTGCCGCGCTCGGTCTCACGCTTCCCGCCGTCCCCACGCCGATGGCCAACTACGTGCCCTATCGCTTGGCAAGCAATCTCCTCTTCCTTTCCGGGCAGGGGCCGAAGCGCTCGAACGGCAGTTTCATGGTCGGGCGTCTCGGCAAGGACGCCTCGGTCGAGCAAGGCTACGAAGCGGCGCGCCTCACAGGGCTGCAACTGCTCGCGGTCGCCCGGGCCGCGCTCGGCGAGCTTTCGCGGATCGAGGCGGTGATCAAGCTGCTCGGCATGGTCAACGCAGAGCCGGACTTCGAAGACCATCCCAAGGTCATCAACGGCTGCTCCGACCTCATGGTCGAGGTGCTCGGCGACGCGGCGCGCCATGCGCGTTCGGCGGTTGGCATGGGTTCG
This sequence comes from uncultured Alphaproteobacteria bacterium, assembly GCA_963721905.1. Taxonomy (GTDB): domain Bacteria; phylum Pseudomonadota; class Alphaproteobacteria; order Rhizobiales; family Beijerinckiaceae; genus Roseiarcus. The sequence continues at coordinate 95,007 of CAVRMF010000016.1, read as the reverse complement.
CTGCCCAACCGCATCATGGTCGAGATCGAGGCCATTCTGTTGATCAGAGCCGGGCGGGGCGAGGCGCCGTTCCATATTGGAACCGGATTGACGAGGGCGGCCAGCCCGGGGACAAAACGGCGCGTTCAACTGCGAGGGAACGCGAATTCGGCGGAGAGGCCCAAACCTTCCGCTGGAAATTGTCGGAGTGTTTGAGATGGCGTCAATCGGCGTACTCGATATCCGCAAGGCCTACGGCGCCCACGAAGTCATACACGGCGTGTCCCTCGACATCGCGGACGGCGATTTCGTGATCCTGGTTGGACCCTCAGGTTGCGGCAAGTCGACGCTGTTGCGCATGATCGCGGGGCTTGAGAGCATCACCTCAGGGACCATCAAGATCGGCAACCGGGTGGTGAACGGTCTCGCGCCGAAGGATCGCGACATCGCGATGGTGTTCCAAAATTACGCGCTCTATCCGCACAAGACGGTCGCCGAAAACATGGGCTTTGCGCTCAAGCTGCGCGGCGCGCCGAAGGCCGAGATCGAGTCGCGCGTGCGCCGAGCGGCCGAGATCCTGGACGTCGTGCCGCTCCTCGGTCGTTATCCGCGTCAGCTTTCGGGCGGACAGCGCCAGCGCGTGGCGATGGGGCGCGCTATCGTTCGTGATCCGCAGGTGTTCCTGTTCGACGAGCCGCTGTCGAATCTCGACGCCAAGCTGCGCGTGCAGATGCGGGCTGAGATCAAGGAACTGCATCAGCGGCTGAAGACGACGACGGTGTACGTCACGCACGATCAGATCGAGGCCATGACGATGGCGGATCGCATCGTCGTTCTGCGCGACGGCGTCGTCGAGCAGATCGGCGCGCCGCTTGATCTTTACGATCGGCCGGCAAATCTGTTCGTCGCCGGGTTCATCGGCTCCCCCTCGATGAACCTACTCAAAGGGACGATCCGGCTCAACGGCTCGCCGACTTTTGTCATCGACGGAGGCGTCAGCCTCCCGCTCGCATCGGCGCCCGTGGGTTCCGACGGCCGTCCGGCGATCTACGGAATACGGCCAGAGCATCTGGTGCTGAGCGGAACCGACGGCATGCCTGCGGAGGTCTCGGTTCTGGAGCCGACCGGCCAGGAGACGCAGGTGTTCGCCAAGGTCGGCACACACAAGATCGTCGCCGTGTTCCGTCAGCGCCTGAGCGCGAAGCCGGGCCAGACTTTGCCGATGATGCCGGAGGTCGGGCTCGCGCATCTCTTCGACGAGAAGACCGGCGCGCGGATCGGCTGACGGCGCGGGACGCGAGCTGGGCTGAATTTACGTAGCGAGCGTCACCTCGCGGTTGAGGCGGAGCGATTCGAGCGCCGCGTCGGCGAGCTTAAGGCCGGCGAGCGCCTGCGGCAGATCGAGCGCCCTCGCGCGCGACCGGTCGCGAACGTAGGCCAGGAAATGATCCTGTTCGTTGCACAGAGGATCGTCCGCCTCGGCCAGCATATGCTGCGTGCAACGCCCCTCGGCATAGATGCGCAGGGACTTCCCGACGGTGAGCTCGACACTGCCGCGATCGCCGACCGCCTCCAGGCAGTCAGGCGGCAGGTCTGCGCCTGGAAAGGTCCAGGCCGTGCGGAGGTCGCAGACCACCCCTGTCGCCGTGGTCGCCGAGATCGCTGTCAGTGATCGATAGCCCCCGCCTGAGCGGCGTGCGAGAACCGAGCGGAAACTCGAGCGCGCGATCCACTGCGCGATATCGATGTCGTGGATCAGCGTCGTCTGGATGGGATCGGCGTCGGCATAGCGGACGGCATGGTTGTCGTCCCTGTAACGGCGGGAGTTCACGTATCGGACCTGGCCGATCAAGCCGGAGCGCGCGACCTCGACGAGGCGGAAATGGTCCTGCGAAAAACGCAGCAAGTGGCCGGGTAGGACGAAGCCTGCGGAGTTCCGGACCGCCGCGAGCAGCGGCGCGACGGCCGCCGCCGACGGCGCGACCGGCTTCTCGATGAGCGCGCAAAGGTTGCGCTCAAGCGCCTTAAGTCCGATCTCGACATGGGTGGCGGCCGGCGTAGCGACGACAATCGCGTCCGCCTCGACCTCCTCGATGAGGCGCAGGGAATTGGCGAAGCGCTTCGCGAGAGGAGAGCGAGAGCCCGCCCGCTCAAGCGCGGCGGCGTCGATGTCGGCTATACCACTCACGATCACGTCCGGCCGCCCGGCGAGCCTTGCAAGATGTTCCGCGCCGAAGGCGCCGGTCCCGGCGACGAGCACGTGTAGAGGGCTTGCGGCGTTCGCTACTGACTGGTTTTTAGCGGCGTTCGACGTCACGGCGGCCGCGTCATCCTTCTTCGCGCCCATGCCTCACACCGGCGAGGCGACGACGAGGCAGCAATTGCCGGGCTTCACCCGGCCGGGCTGCCGCCGTGCGAGCAGGGTTCCGTCACAGTTATAGCTGATCGTCTCAGGCGCATGGCCGGGCTCCCAGACGCGGTGGATTTGACCGCCGGGCTCGCCGGCTCTGACTTTGGCGCCGAGGGGATGGAAAATTTCGAGAATCCCGTCCGACGGCGCATAGACGCAGGCAGCGGTTCCGCGCAACTCGAGGATCGTTTTGTCGGAGCGGCGTTCCGCCTTCGGTTCGCCGTCGAGGACGCCGAGATGCACGAGCACCTTGCGAACGCCGCGGCGGCATATGGCGAGCGCTTCGCTCGACACCCGGCCTCCGCCGGCGAGCTCGGTCCCGACGGTGACGAGGCCGGCGCGGCAGGCGGTTGCGGTCGCGGTGCGCTGGTCGCCGAGATTCGGAACGACCACCGTCACGGGCGCGTCAAAGGCAAGCGCGGCCGCGGCGTTGCGCTTGGCGAGCGCCTCGTCCTCGGTCGGCTCGATGACGGCGCTCGGGATGAAGTCGAGCGACGAGCCGCCGGAATGCAGATCGAGGAACGCGTCGCCCATCGGGAGAATCCAGTCCGCGACATAGGCCGAGATTTGCTGGGTAAGCGCGCCGGCCGGGTCGCCCGGAAAGGTACGGTTGAAATTGAGCCCGTCGATCGGCGACGTGCGGCGCGACGCGGTTACAGCTGGGGTGTTGACCGCCGGCATCAGGATGAGCCGGCCCCTGAGCCTGCCCGGATCGAGACCGCGCGCAAGTTCCCGGATGACGATCGGCCCTTCGTATTCGTCGCCGTGGTTTCCCCCTTCGATGATCACTGTGGGCCCCGCGCCATTGGCGATGACGGCAATGGGAACGCGGGTTACCCCCCAGGCATCGTCATGCGGCGAATGTGGAAACATGACAAAGCCAATCTGCCGGCCTTTTTTTTCGAAGTCGATTTCGGTGAAGGCGGGAGTGGGCCGCTTCGCCTGGCCTTTGCTCATTTCATCGCTTTCACTGTGCTAAGGCTCGGCTTGCAGCGCGCTTCGCATTGATCGCCGGATCATTCTTCGTACGTCAGCTCGCGTCAATGCGGCGCCCGTCGCCCGAAGACCGACGTTGCCGTCACGCGGATTCCTGACACTATGCCGTCGGGGATCGGAAGAGCTTCAATGATCTACGAGATATGCGTGGATTCGGTCGCCGGCGTCCGCGCCGCGAAGGCTGCAGGGGCTCAACGCGTCGAGCTCTGCGCCGACCTCTTGGAGGGCGGCATTACGCCAAGCTGCGGCACGATCCGTGAGGCGCGGAAGGTTCCCGACATCGGCCTCAACGTGATGATCAGGCCGCGCGGCGGAGACTTCCTGTTCGATGACGATGAGTTCGCGACCATGCGGGAGGACATCGAAACCGCCAAGGCCGAGCGTGCGGACGGCGTCGTCATCGGCCTGTTGACGGCGGCAGGCGAAATCGACGCGGCACGAACGCGCGAGTTAGTTGCGCTTGCCCGCCCCCTTTCGGTGACCTTTCACCGCGCGTTCGACGTCGCCACCCATCCGTTCCGGGCGATCGAGACGCTGACTGGGCTGGGCGTCGATTGCGTGCTGACTTCCGGCCAGGAAGCCACTGTTCTCGAGGGATTGCCGCTCATTGTTGAGATCATGAAGCGCGTCAGGGACCGCATCATCGTCATGCCAGGCGGTGGCGTCACAGCGCGCAACGTCGAGCGCATCGTCGCCGCGGCGCGCCCGCGCGAAATCCATTTCGCCGCGCTTGAGCCAATCGCAAGCGGCATGCGATTTCGCCGGGAGCATGTGTTCATGGGCGGCGAACTCAGGCCGCCGGAATATGACCGCCTCGGCGCCTCCGAAGCCGCGATCCGCTCGGTCATGACGAAGGCGTCGGGCTGAATCCCGAAGGCGCCCCCCTACCACAGCGTATAGCCGCCGTCGATGACCAAGGCGGCGCCGGTGACGTAGTTCGACGCGGACGACGCGAGATAGACAGCAAGAGGACCAAGCTCCTCGGGCTCGCCTGGGCGTCCCATCGGAATCGCGCGCACGAAGGTCTCGATCACCGCCGGGTTTTTCTTCGCCCATTCTTGATTCGGCTCGGTCATGAAGAGGCCCGGACAGATGGCGTTGACGGTGACGCCGCGGGGCGCCCAGTCGGCGGCCGTGGCGCGGGTGAAGTGTATGAGCGCCGCCTTCGCAGTTTCATAGTGACGGCCGCCAATGCCGCGGTTGGCGATCATGCCGCTGATCGAGGCGATGTTGATGACGCGTCCCTCGCCGCGCTGAAGCATGGCGCCGCCGATCATCTTGGTGCAGATGAAGCAATGCGTGAGATTCAAATCGATCATGCTCCGCCACGTTGCGAGGTCGCTCTTCTCGATCGCGACGTCGACGTCGCGCCCGCCGACGTTGTTGACGAGAACATCGATCGGCGCGCCTTCGGCCAGCACGCGTCGGCATAGATTCTCGCATGTCGCGGGATCTGCGACGTCGGCGGAGTAGGTCCACGCCTGGCTGCCGCGCCCGCGCACATCCTCCGCTGTTCGCGCAAGCGCGTCGGGATCGCGCGCGACGAGCACGACATCGGCGCCCGCCTCCGCGACCGCAAGCGCGATCGCCCGGCCGAAGCCGCGGCTGCCCCCGGTGATAAGCACGCGCTTGCCGTCCAACCGGAAGCGATCGAGCACGGTCATGGTGCAATCCTCATCGGTTCTTGCGGCGCGTTCATTTTAACTGATAACCTTGACATGGAAATCGACGAAGCTCGGACTTGAGGATTGAGAATCACGCGGCATTTCTGGGCCAATTGCATGAAGCCTTGGCGCCAGTCTTGTGTCGCTGATCTGACCCGCGCCGGCCATGAGGTCGGTCGTGGTTTCGCTCGAGACGCCGGGACGCGCCAAAGAGGAGGAAGAAGCACATGAGTGAACGAAGTGAACAAGAACGCCTATTTCGAGAGGCGTCGCGCCGCGAACTCGCCGCAGGGCGCATCGACAGGCGCGAATTCCTCACTCGTAGCCTCGCAGCGGGCCTGGGCGCGGCCGGCGTTGGAGTTGCCGCGAAGTCAGTCGTGCAGCCGGCCTTCGCGGCGGACCGCCCGCTGACTCCCACCTTCTATCAGTGGATCCAGGACCTTCACCCCGCGATCCCCGAGGTCAACAAAAGGTTTCCGGGCATCAACTACCAGATCGCGCCGGTCGAAGGCTTCGGCATCGAGCGCTTCGTCGCCGAGGCGAAGAACGGCGAGAGCACATGGGATGTCTACGTCGGGCAGACGCCGTTCGTGGAGATGTCGCAATTCATAAAGGCGGGCGTCATCGAGCCGTGGGACAACTACATTCCGAAGGACGTCATCGACGACATCATCCCATCGATCCGCGCCGAGAACACCATCGACGGCAAGCTCTATGGCTGGCCGTTCCTGCTCGACGTGATCGGATCGTCCTGGCATTCGGGGCTCACGAGCAAAGCAGGCGTCGCGGACGCAGCGCCCGCAACATGGGACGAGTTCCTCGCGAGCGCTAAGAAGATCGTCGATTCGAAGGCTGCGCCCTGGGGCGCGACGTTCGACTCGCACGGCTGGCGATCGCTTGCGCCGATCACGCACAGCATGAGCACCAAGGTCTACACGCCCGAAGGGCTTTTCGACTTCACGAGCGAGCCGGCGATCGAGGCGCTCAAGCTCATGAAGCAGATCATGGCCTATTCGAATCCCGACATCCTGCTTGAAGGCGCGTCGGACGCGGGCGTGAACGGCACGCCGGACGAAGTCGCCTTCGCCGCTCAGCGCGTTGGCCTCTATTTCAAGTATTTCAACGCGCCATTGCGCATGGCGGCGAGCTGGGACGATCCGAAGCTCCTGCATCTCGGCCCCCTGCCGAAATTCGCCAACGGCGAAGGGTCGACTGTGTTCTGGACGACCGGCTGTGCGTTGTTCAAATACGGCAAGAACAAGGAGAAGGCCGCCGAGTACATCAAGGCGCTGACGTACGATCCGCAGATTTGGAAGGATTCGATCGTCGGCACTCCGGGCGTTCATCCCGGCCAGCTTCCGCCCTATAAGTCCATTTACACGGGCTGGGACGCGAACAAGCCTGACTGGATGCCGGCCTTCGTCGGCCTCGTCCGCGGCCAGTTGGACCGGGCAAAGGCCATCAACAACAACCTGTTTGGACTGCAGCAGTTCGTCATCGGCAAGCCGATCTGGGAGACCTACCTGAAGGGTCAGGAACCCGATCCGAAGGTCGCGATGACGAAAGTGGTGGAGGCCGTCCAAGCCGAGATGAAGAAAGGCTGAGCTGAGGGCGAGCCGAGGATCGGCGGGTCGCCGGTCCTCGCCGCTTGAAGCAGCGCGAGCAAGCGCGCCGCGCTCGCGGGCGCCCGCGGGAGTCGCGCCTTCGCTTGGTTGACTCGACAGCGAACGAACGTGGAGGGCGCACATTCTCCGCGAACCCGTTTTCGCAAACGGTTCGATGAGTTAGATTGGCGCATGGCGCAGACGATAGCGGAGAGCGAGGCTAAGCTCGGCGCAGGAGCGGGGGGCGGTGAGGCCGGCCTGCTGCGCCGGGGTATCAACGAGTGGCTGTTTCTCGCGCCGGCTCTGGCCTTTTTCATTGGCTATCAGGTCTGGCCGATCTTCCGCGTCCTGTGGCTGAGCTTCACCGACTTCCAGTTCCTGTCCGACAAGCCCGCGCACTGGATCTGGCTCGACAACTACGGCCAGGCGCTGCGGGATCCGCTCATGTGGACGAGCCTCGGGCGGGCCGCGCTGTTCACGGCGATGTTCCTACCAGGGACGATCATCCTGCCCCTACTGCTCGCCATTCTGGTCGACCGGGTGGGCAGCCAGCGCCTTGCCACGCTCTACCGCGTGATCCTGCTTATCCCCGCGGTCATTCCGAGCACGCTTATCTTCGTGCTGTGGAAGTGGATGTACAATTATCAGAGCGGGGCGATCAATCATCTGCTGGTCAACACGTTCGGCCTGTTCACGCTGCAAAACGCGCCGCAGTGGCTCGGTGGAACGGCGCTGACGTTGCCGGCGATCGCGGTGATGGAAGTCTGGTGGGGCCTCGGCTACCACACAATCTTCTTCATCGCCGGCCTTGCCGCGATCCCCAAGGAGTTGCCGGACGCCGCGCGCATCGATGGCGCGAACGAGTGGCAGGTGTTCTGGCACGTGACGCGGCCGCAGCTCGCGCCGATCATGATGATCCTCGTCGTCCTCCGCTTCGGCTCGGCGATGGCAGTGATCAACGAATATCTCATTTTCGGCGGCTTCAACCGCGCCTCGCCGACCTATACCTGGACGATCTTCATGTACGACCAGGCGTTCAAACTCGGCCTCTGGCGCCAGGGCTACGCCGCCGCGATTGGCATGATCGGCGCGATCGCGATGATGTGCGTGATGGCGGGGCTCATCTGGGTCTTCCGTCCGAAAGGGTGATGCGACGATGACGCTCGAAGCCGATCACGTCGACGCCGCGGCGCTCAGGGAGACGAACGCCTCCTTCGCGGGAGGCGCCGTCCTTCGCCATCTAGTGATCAATCTCTTCAATCTCATCATTCTGCTGCCCCTCGCCTGGGTGTTGCTCATGTCGGTGAAATCGCTGCCCGACGCGATGCGTGGCGATTTCTGGCCGAAGCACTTCGATTTCACCCACTATGCCTTCGTCTTCCACCGCATCGCGACCCTGCCGGTGAACCTATTCAACAGCATCTATGTGACGACCGGCACGGTGCTGATCACCACCTTCTGCGCCGTCATCGCGGGCTACGCCCTTGTGCATATCAAGCCAATCGGCGCGGGACTCGTCGTGACGGCGCTGCTCGTTTCGCTCTATTTCCCGGTGCGGGTGGTCTCGATCATCAGCATTTACGAAACGCAGCACTGGCTCGGCCTCATCAACAACACCAGCGGCCTTATTCTGCCCTATGTGACGCTGGAGCTCGCCATCAGCATCCTCATCATGCGCAGCATGTTCCAGCTGGTGCCGCATGAAATGTTCGAATCTGCGCGGATTGACGGCGCGGGCCACTGGCGCGCGCTGTGGGAAATCGGGATTCCGATGGTGCGCAACGGCCTTGTCGTGATCTTCATCGTCAATTTCGTCAGCGCCTGGGGAGAATATCTGCTCTGCGTGACGCTCATCGATGACGAGGCCAAGCGCACGATGCCGGTGGTTCTCGCCGCCGCGCAGGGCGGACAGGGACAATGGGCGTGGCCCAATCTGGCCGCTGTCTACGTCATCGTCGTGGCGCCCGGCATCATCGCCTTCACGTTGGCGCAGCGGCTCTTCTTCAAAGGGCTCCTGGAAGGTGCGCTGAAGGGGTGAACCCTTGCCAGCGCTTCGCCGCAGGGCTTCTCGGGGACATCGCATGACATTCAAGGGCAAGGTGGTCGCGATCACGGGCGCCGCGGGCGGGATCGGCCAGAGCCTGTGTCGTTTGTTCCTCGACGAGGGCGCGAAGATCGCCGCCATCGACAAGAAAGCGGGCCTCGAAGGTCTTGCCGCCGAGCTCAAGGCGGACGCCAAATGTTTTGCTCATGCTGTCGCCGACGTCAGCGACCCGGCAGAAGTCGACCGCGCCTTCGCTTCGCTGACCGGCGCGATCGGCGCGATCGAAATTCTCGTAAACAACGCGGGCGGTTCGGACCATTCGACTTTTGCGCGCACCGACCCCGCCGGCTGGCGCAGCGAAATCGAGCGCAACGTGAACAGCGCCTATTACTGCGCCCACGCCGTCATTCCCGGTATGCAGGCCAAGCGCTCGGGTGTCATCGTCGGCGTCGGTTCGGTCAATGGCTTGAGCGCGCTTGGCGATCCGGCCTATAGCGCCGGCAAGGCGGCGATGATCTCGCTGACGCGCTCGCTTGCGCAGGAATACGGCCGCTACGGCGTTCGAGCGAACATCGTACTTCCCGGCACAGTGCGCACGCCGCTTTGGCAGCGGCGCGCCGCCAAGGACCCTAAGGTCCTTGAGACGCTGAAGCGCTGGTATCCGCTTGGCCGTATCGTCGAGCCGGTCGATGTCGCGCGGGCGGTCGCTTTTCTCGCGTCCGACGCGGCCTCGGCGATCACCGGCGTCGCTCTGCCGGTCGACTGCGGGCTGACCTCGGGCAATATCGTCATGGCACGCGAGCTGACGCTCGAAGACCTTTCGTCGGGCGAGTAGCCGATGCGCTCCTCCGTTGCTTCCGCAGCGGAACAGGGATTGCGTACTGGCGTGCCGTAGTGTGGACTCAGCTCTACAGCAAAGTGCGTACAGAGAAGCTTTGTGTCCAATCCGACGCCGCCCCGACCAGCGATTGGCCGGGGCTTTTTTGGCCCGCAACCGTCGCGAGCGATCGGGTTCCAGTTGGTCGATCATTGCACCGCGAGCTCTCGCCGAAGCGGCCAGCTTGCCGAACTCAGGGCAACAAGGCAGCTATTGCAACGATCGCCTGCGCAGCACGGGGGTTCGACGTGGATTTGATCGTCGTTGCGGCTGAGGCTGGTACAGTCTGGCACCTGACAGACCTGCTCGGTCGTTCAATGGGGAACATCAGAGAGAACGCCTCCCATCAATTCACGATCTACCCCGAGCGCCGTGCCTTCGAAACCATGGCGGACATCCAGCGCGGGCCGCATGCCTCGCTCGACGCCGCGCTCGCTGAGATCGAAAGGCACACCCGGGGCGTTTGCCGACGCTCTGCGGGCGAAGATCAGTTTTAGACGAAGACGGATTCCAGCCGTCCTCGACGATCTTGGCGGAGGTCGAGGTGCGCGCCTCTGACGTCTCGACCGCCGTGCGTGAAGCGGCCCACGCTGCCTGGCCGCCGAGAGCCGTCGGATTTCAGCTGGTCGATCATGACGGGCGCGAGGTCCCAGTTGCCCCACCTGAGGGTCGCTACTTTTGTGCAAGTACCGGCACGCCCTGAGACGCCCTGAGCGCCAGCGTCGCAGTCGACCTCTAATATCTTGGGCCATGCAGCGGCGGCGGTCGCGCTGTGCGGCTGGTTGGAGCGACCGTCTGATGGCGCATGTTGACTAAGCGGCCAACGGCTCTGAGGTTTGCTTTGCCTCAGCCCTTCTTTGCAGATGCTCGCTTCTTTGGGCGAGTTCGAGCGACAAGCCGATCACGGTAGCCTTTTGACGCGTCGCTCCGTCTGTTCGCTTGAGCGCTTTCGCGATCTTAGCGGACAGGCTCCTTGCGGGCCATCGAATTGAGGACGCGAACATCGTCCTTGGACCACGGTCTCCGGATTGGGGCTGTCTTTTTTCGTACGATCGCCTTAGCCCACGGTTCGCTTCCGACTCAGGTGATCTTTGAGGTTATTATTGATCTCGATACGCCGATTACAGAGTATTGCAAATCCGGAGACGAAATCACCTGCGGCCAGCGCAGAAGCGCGCTCCGACCAGTCTCACTCAGGTTGTAAACTCCGCGGTCGACGGCGTTGAACCAGCCATAAACGTTTCGATGAAGGATTTTGTAAGCGTCTGGGATCGACGTCTTGAGGTCCCGCGGACGTTGCGGTCCTTGTGCCAACGCTGCGGCGCAGGCGAGAGCGCGCTGGCGATAAGCAGTCATGATCGGCGTCCGCGATCCCCACCTTCGGCGGGATCGCCCCGTCGGCGGCGGTGCTCCTCGACGAGACGGGATCGGCGGCGGGGATTTTTGCGCGGCATCGGTGCGGCCGGACTTACCAGGACCTCAACTTCGCCATTCGGCGATACCCCGAGCAAGCCGAAACCGAGCGTTCGACAAAGGTTGCGAAACCTGACGTCGCTCTCGCGCCCCTTCCCGCGCGCCGAGAGGTGAGCGGCCAGCCAAACCTCGTCGCTAGTGGTCGCGCGGTCGACCCCTTGCAAGATGAGCTCGAGATTGAAGGTCAGCTTGAGTTCGCAGATCACGACGACAGGGAGATCGTCGCCCTTCAACGCCACTAGGTGTGTGGTCCCGGAATGAGATGGCGCGGGTTGATTTTGAAGGCGGCGGGGTCGTTCGTCCATGCATTGCAGATGGCCTGATAGGGCGTTCGCCATTTTAGCGCCTTTAGGTGCTTGGCGAAGTTGTAGGCTGTGACGAAGGCCAGTACGTGCGCCTTGAGGCTTTCGAGGTCTTCGTAGTGGAAGACTTTGACTGTGGCGTCTTTGATGGTTCGGTTCATTCGCTCTGCCTGGCCGTTGGTCCAGGGATGATAGGGCTTGGTCAACCGGTGCTCGATCCCATGTTCGATGCAGACGCGATCGAAGATGTGCGGGCCGAGGAAACGCCGGCTGGGGCCTTCGCGATTCTTGGGCAGATCGGCGAAGGCCATACCGTTATCGGTTAGCACGGTGTGGATTTTGTAGGGGAAGGCGGCCACGACATTTCTCAGAAAAGCTGCTCCCTCCTTCTTTCCGGCGCTGTCGTGGAACTCGACGTAGGTGAATTTCGAGACCCGGTCGATCGCCAGGAACATGACCAGCTTGCCGTCGGTGTGTCGCAGTTCGCAGCTGTCGATGTGGACATAGCCGATCTGGTAGCTCTTGAACCGGTTGCGCTTGTCGCTGGCCTCTTCCTTCGGCAGCCTGGAGATCCCATGCCGCTGGAGGCAACGGTGCAGCGCGCTCCGGCTGAGGTTGGGAATGGTATCCCTCAGGCAGCCCAGCACGTCGTCCAGCGGCAACAGCGTCTTCTGGCGGAACGCTACCACGATGGCCTCCTCGGCTGGCGTCAGCACCGTGCTCTTCGGAGCCTTCGGCCCCATCGGCGCATCGGCCGTCGTGGTCCGCTGGCGCCACTTCCGCACAGTCTTGGGGTTCAGGTCGTAGCGCGCCGCAAGGGAGCGGGCGCTCTCTTTCGACGCTTGGAGCTCGGCTCGAATACGCGGCGTCGTGCGGGCGCTGCCATGCAGAACGCTTGCCATAGAACATCCTCCTCCTGACGACTCAGGAACGATGATGCACCATTACACTCCGGGACTGCACACCTCCAACCTCGCCTTTGACCACGAAGCCGAGCCCTTCGAGGAAGACCTTGACAGGCCGATAAAGGGACGTCTCCAGAATTGTTCTCACGTCTGACCGGTTCATTCCTGCTAAGATCCTGCTTTCAGTCGTGAACGTCTGCAAAACCGCGGGACCGAATTGCCATGCGGGAGGTCAGTGAGCGAGCGAAATTGAAAAGAATGCAGTTTCGTAAATTGTGATTTCTTAATTGTGCAGCCCAAGTGGAACGGATCGCGGCGTTGCGCATGATCGCATCAAGAGCACATGGGCGTCGCCGACGTCGATGCTTTCGGCAAATTCATTGCGCTTTTGGCGCACGCCCTGTCAAAGTGGGCACCAGCGGCCTTGTGTGCAAGAACCCGGCCCATGAGCTTATAGCGGCGGCACCATACCTCAGCCGCAGCGAAGGCGATCCATCCATTATCTGAAAGTCGCAAGCCCTCGCGAGCGCCCGATTGCCGCCCGGGGAAGCGAGCGGGCCTGTCTCGCTTGTCGGCTCGTCGGCCTATCCCACGCTTGATCTTGACGACAACAGGTCGCGGAACCGACATCTCCTCATCTGGACAAAAAATACGCAACCCCGTGTAACTCCCAAGCCGTCGGCTACGCCGTGAGGACGGTGATGATGTGATCTTGGGTTGCGGTGAGGATTTGGAGGCTGTTGAATCCGCGTTTTCTCGCAGTGGAGACGACGGATCTGAGGCGTGCGAAGATTTGAGCGCCTTCGAGGGTTCGGAACGATCCTGAGATCTTCATTTTGACCTTCATCATCCTGAGGTCCTGTTCGGCCAGGTTGTTGGTGAAGGGCACATCGAAGTCGGTGAGGAAGCGCAAGGTTTCCGTTTGGAACGTTTTCAGCCTTTGGAGCAGGTTGTGGCCAGGCCGGTGCTTCACCCGCCCGCGCGCGGGCTTCATCGCCAGTTTGGGCAACTCGCGATGGAAGGCCAGGCCGAGGCGGACGGCGGCCCAATAGCGCTCGACGAAGGCTTGGCATTCAGAGGGCGCAAGCGCGCGCGCCCCCGCCTCGCGCGCCCTATTGACCGCGAGGTTGGCCGAAAGCAGCATGTCGCGCATGGCTTCGGCCCAGGGCTCGTGATCGAACTCGATCAGGCTCTTGAGTTCGCGCAGGATGTGGGCGTTGCAGAAGGCGTGAGCCACCGTGTCGAGCCGACGATAGGGCAGGAAATGGTCGTGCACGACCACGCCCCCTTGCAAATCCTCAGGGATCGCGCCGCGCTTTTCGTCGGCGCGATAGAAGGTGAAGGCCCGGCTCGAGGTGGTGTGCAGCCACTGCAGCTTGCCTGCGATGCGAAACCCCGTTTCGTCGAGATGGCGAACCTTCGCCTCGGCCACGCGCTCGCCGATGCGCTCATAGACCAGCCGCAAGTCTTGCGCCTTCTTTCCAACCCAGGCCACGATGCTCGCCGGACAGATCAGCGGCGCGCCGAACAGATCGCTCAGCGCCTGGGCGGTCCGATCCTCGGGGATGAGTTGCTGGATATTGAGATAGATCGCCGCCGCCTTGACGCGCTCGCCATATTGCACCGGCGAGACCACGCCATCGGGAAACGCCGCCTTCGTCTCGTCCCGGCAGTTTTCGCAGCGGTAGAGCAAGGCCTGATGTTCGGTGACCACAAGCGCGCGCTCGGCAAGATCGAACACCTGGCGCTTCTCGATCCCGGTCGCCGACTTCGGATCGAGCGGCGAACCGCAGTGGCCGCAGGCGCACGCCTCGTGTCGAACCACCCAATCGGGATCGGCGACCTGCCGCAACGTCCCGCCCTTGTGGCCCTTCTGCCCGCCGCTCGCCTTGCCCGAAGCGCCGCGCAGGCTGCCGGCAATGCGAGGCTTTTTCTTCAATCCGTCGCTCGAAGGCGGCTGGAGCTGTTCGAACTGTCTTGCCCCAACTGCCGCCGAAGGTCCGCCACCTCAGCCCGAAGCGCCACAATCTCGCGCCTTAGCGAAGCGATCAACCCCTCGACTTCGGCGGGAAGAACCATCCCACCCTTAATTCTGATTCGTCGCCCGCCGTCTCAAAAAATCGACCCTCCAAACACCTTTTCTACCCAACTGTGACTTTTCGGACTCACCCCGGCTTGGGAGTTACAACCCCGTGAAAACCTCAATAACCTGTTGAAAAATATAAGGCCGGTCCCCGTCTGCGCGATTTCGCTACATCCCGGCGAGGCTCATCGAGGCCGGTCGCCAACTCGAGGTCGAGGCGTCGGCTTTGGGGATAAGTATTCTTTCGCCAAGTGCGCCGCTGTCGGATTGCTCCGGCTCGGGCGGAAATAGGCTTGCCTTCTATCGGCCCAAGACGCGCGCGACCGATTCGGCATGCCACCGCCCGCCACGCGCCGTCTGAACGCCTCGAGCGTTGAGGGCGTTGGCGATGTCCCGCAAGGTCACCGCTCCGGAGCGCTTGATCTCGTCGATGATCGGCCGCACGTTGGCCTCATGCCCAGCTTTAGCAGCCCGCTGCGACGCTTTGGCGGCTTCCCTGGCCTCAGACAGCCTTGGATTGCCCAAGACCACTCCCCGGGCCTTTGCGGCTCTCAGCGCGTCTTTTGTTCGCCGGGAGATCATTGCGCGCTCCTTCTCGGCGAGCGCCGCATACAGGTGCAGCACGAACGGATCGACGTCGGGGCCGAGCTCGGCAACGACGAACTGGACACGCTGCGCCATCAGGCCGGAGATGAAATGAACGTCACGCGACAGGCGGTCGAGCTTCGCGACAGCTATGGCGCACTTGAGCCGCCGCGCTTCGTCAAGCGCCTGGCGCAGCAGAGGCCGACGCTCAAGCGCATCGGCCCCCTTTCCCGTCTCGACCTCGACGAACTCGCGGGCGAGATCAAACGCCTCGGCGGCCGCGAACCGCGCCAGCGCCTCGCGCTGCGCCTCGAGCCCGAGGCCCGATCGGCCCTGAACATTCGTCGAGACCCGCAGATATGTGACGATTTTCGGCATTTCCGACGCCTCGCATGCACACGTCACCATTATATAGTGACATTTAGCGACGTGACAAGGGGCGGCTATCTAGCGCCACAAAGACCCCGGCGATGGAAGGGGTCCGAGTCGTCTGGGCAAGAGCGTGCTTTTTCCGGTCCAGCCAGCTCGTCGACGACGACGCCGATTGGCACGAAGCGGGAGTGGTCTTAGCGCATCTGGGTATACTTGGACGTGCGCGACAAGGCGCTCGCCATGCAGCATTACGCGCGGCAGGCGAGGAACACGAAGCTGATTGACGCTGAGACGGATCAGACGGAGAGCGGAACGTCGCGCAGCGAGCTGCTGAGGGAGATGGCGGAACGCAGAGAAGGCCAGTCAGGCGGCGGCTGCCAGAAGCTCGCTCACGCCCCGCCTCAGCCCTCTTGGTCGCCCTCCGCTCGTTTCTGCGCCTTTTCCGCCTCGCGGGCGGCCCACATCGCCTGCAAGATCTCTTCGAGCGACCTCCCTCGGTCGCCAGTCTCGATCATCGGCCGTGGCGTGCCGTAGGCCCGATTCAAGATCATTCCCGCTGCAACGAGCTGCACCGCCGGCGGGACCGTCTCGTTATTCATGATCGCGAAAATCTTGTCGAGCGCGGCGGGCGAGCGCTCACGGGCAAGGTCAATCAGTTCTCGCTTCTCCCGAGAGAGGCCGCCAGCGTTCGGCGATCGGCTGCCAGGTAACCAGCGCCCATTCGCGTCCCGCCGCGGAGGGAGAATTTCAACCGTGCTTCCCACGTATCTCACGTACGTTATTTGGTCGCGTCGTTCAAGCGGGCTGTCGGGAAGCGGTTCGATCTGTAAGCGCACTCAGCCACGCACCGCGCCCAACGAACGTGCTCGTCAAAGGTATTACGTTCGCGTTCGCACTCGGTGATGACGGTAAGGCTTACTGCATGCGATATCACGTTCTCTGAGCCCCAAAAAAGCGACAGAGCGCTGGACTGATTCGATAGTTTAGAGGTAAAAGAAAACCGCCGCGCTGCTGCTATACCCCACTCACTGAGAGCGAGAAGGGTTGACGGGACGGCCGCATGGGATTCGGCTGGAGGGGTGATTCGCGACGGGTTTCTCTCAGCAATCGACCGGCAAACCCTGATCGGGATTGCGCGGGATGGGCTTGCCGAGCATCGGGTGGCCCGCCGAGCGAACGCTATCGTGCTTCTCGACCGGGGTTGGAGTTGCGAGCGCATCGCGGCGGCATTTTTGCTGGATGACGACACGGTTCGCGATTGGCATCGGGCGTATGAGCGAGGCGGCGTCGAGGGGCTGAGGAGCTTTGGCCACGAAGGCAGCAGCAGCCGCCTTACCGACGAGCAGGAAATCGCTCTGGGCGATTGGATCGACGCCGATTGTCCCCGCAGCACGCGGAAGATCGGGGCTTGGCTGACGCGCTCATTTGGGCTGAGCTATAGCCGCTCGGGGCTGATCGCGTTGCTGCATCGCTTGGGCTTTGACTATCGCAAGCCGGAAGCGATGCCGCGCGGCCTCGACGACGCCAAGCAGCAAGCCTTCATCGACGAATACGAGAACCTGCTCAACACGATGGGCGTCGATGAGGCCGTCGCCTTTGTCGATGCGGTTCATCCGACCCATCAGGTGAGGCCGGCCGGTTGCTGGGCCCGCAAGGACGTCGCCGTCGCGGTGGAGCAGACGACGGGCCGTGACCGGCTCAATATCCACGGCGCCATCAATCTTGAAACCGGCCAGACGCAGATCCTCGTCGTCGAGAAGGTCAACGCGCCGTGCTTCATCGAGCTATTGGGCGAGATCGAGCGCACCCACACCGCGATGCGCCTCATCCACGTCTTCGTCGACAACGCCAGCTATCACAAGGCCGGCATCGTCAAAGCGTGGCTTGCGGCGGCCGGCCGCAAAATCGTGCTGCACTTCCTTCCGCCCTACTGTCCGCATCTCGATCCCATCGAACGGCTGTGGGCCTTGATGCACGAAAACGTCACCCACAACCGGGACTACAAGACCTTCGCCGAGTTCCGCCGGGAGATCATCACGTTCCTCCAGCACACCGTGCCCAAACATTGGAGGCGGTTCCGCAACCAAATCACGGACAATTTCCGCGTGATCCATCGCGCCGATTTTCGGGTTCTCGCTTAGCCGGCGTATACAGCGCGGACGATCGAGCCAAAGATCGCTGGTGACGAGAGCTTAAGGCCCTTATCGCTGTATTATCTTGGCTTGCCACATGGGATGCTCCTGTTCTCCGTACAACCGAAAGGCCCCGGACGGAGGGCCGCTTCCCTGAATGTCAGAGGGTTCATCGGCCAAGACTGGCCCCCTGACGGCGCCCCTAGGTTATGAAGGCTCCGGGGCCTCCGCTTCGGAGCCTTCATAATTTTCGGCGGCAATCCATCTGTCGCCAATTCTTCGGATCGTCTTTTCCGTGTGGAGTGTCGAGACTGTTCCGCGGACGGAATTGGGCTTAAAGTTCGTGATCTCGATCAATTCGTCAGTCGTGATGCCGTTGCCGCCCGCCTGCTTGATTAGACTGACGATCGCCGGTTTGACCGTTCCCGGAGTTGCCCGACCTTCGAGGAGCGCCGATGAAGGAGCGCTGATGAGGGGCGAACCAACAATCGCGCCCACGCCAATCGACCCTACGTCCAGGCCACGGGGGCCTGGTTTTGTGAAGGTGCCCTTTCCTTCCACCATATCGATTACGGCAGCCATTTTGGCGCGCATCTCTGCGGCGGCGGCGGCCTTTCCAGCCTCGAACGCTTCTTTCAGCAGCGCTTCTGTCGCGGCGTTCCCGTCAGAAATAATGTCACTGAGTTGTCGCATTGGTCGGCCCCGCTACTCGTCTGGCACGCCTTCTAGCAAATGTTGCTAGAGGACGCAAGGACTTTATCAGGGGAATAACGCGAACGCCGGTTCGTCGAATGTCATGCAGGCCGCTTAAGCAATGTCAAGCGTCCGCCGCAGTTGTCCCCGACATACACGTTATTTGTTATTGCGAACGAAAACGTTCGTTCTATCAGTCTAACATGGTAGGTGAGCTAATGCCCGAAGAGTTCGCGCGCTGGACATGAACGAGCCGCTATCCGTGGCTTTCTACAAGGAGATGAATGGGGGCCGCGTTGGCAACCAGATGCTTGAGCCGACCGCTCCTGCGCAATCGTTCTACCGGCTAGGGCCAAATTCGACACGTCCTTGAGGCGATAGGACCATCTGCAACGGTGAACTGAGCGCCGACCCGCTTTTTATAAGGGCCGCGTCGCCGGCTTCGGCTCCGCGGAGGGGTTCAACGCCCTGCTTGCGCGTCGCGCTATACATTATCTTAGCTGTGTCGAACGTGTACGTCGCCGCTCTTGCTGAGCACGGCGTTTTCGGCTGAAAACCCTCAAATCCTTGGGGGTCCGACCGTTTCGGAATTCAGTGTGCCGTTAGGCCTGGCAGGGGGTCCGTGTCCTCGCCTTGCGACGGTTTTGTCCCCGAGATGCGACCGCGCTGTCCCTGAGATGCGACACAAACGGGGCTATCCGGGGTCCAATGCTCGAACGCCTTCGAAGCCGGCTCGCCTGTCAAATCATTAACGCACATGGTCAAGGCATACTCTGCAGGCGTGCGGCGGCGCCCGAATAGGGCGACGCGTTCGACCGTGAGCCACCCCTTAAGTTCGAGCTCCTTAAGCGCACGTGAGGCCGTGTCCTTGCTAACGCCGATCGCGCTGGCCGCTCGCCGGCATGGCCACGAAAGCCGGCCGTTGTTGCCGGGCCGATATTCCAAGAGGATTTCGACCAGGAGCGCTCTCGCAGCCAACGAAAGCAAGGCCCATGCTGGCCAGCGTCGCCAGTGGGAATAAATCCGCGCATGGGGCCTGTCTTTGAACTTGGTGGCCTTGGCCATTCGACTTGTTCCCCGGCGCGCCAGAATGGCCCGCTGACAGACGAAGCGTCCGAAGCGGGAGCGCAGCCCTGGACAGCGACAATGCCGTCCCGGGCTCATATTTTGCGCGATGGCGGGCTATTCCATCGGCAGGCGACCGGTGGCGCGGGCGGCGTCAACCGCGAGCGCAAAAGCGGACGCCACCGCCGGCAAATGACGAATACCGAGTACAAGGCCGCCCTTGCCCGGCTGAAGCTGTCCGGAAGCGTCGCGATAGTAGCGCCAGATCCCGACCGTGGGCGTGCCGCGGAAGGCGCTCAGAGTGACGCGGATCGTCTCGCCTGCGCCCTTGTCGATTTCGGCGACGATGATGTCCGGGTCTAGCGTCGCCACCTGTTTCGTGCTATTGAGTGCATCCGCGAAGGACGACCTATCTGCCCGGTTTTCCGCGTTGGCGCGCGGGGCCGGGCTTCGCATTTGAGGCGCGGTCATTTCGCGCTCCCGCCGATCGACGCTTCAAGGTTGTCGCGCGGGATCAATCGGCGTCCGGCGACCTTGACAGTTCGCAGAGTGCCGAGAGCCATGAGTTTATAGATGGTGCTGCGGCTTATGCCGTAGATGACTGCGGCGTCGTTGACGCGCAGCGCGCGGCGGTCGCTGGGCAGAGGAGTTTGTGTTCGCATCGAATCACCCGTGGTTGAGGTGATCCGCATCTGTTGTGGCTTGAGCGCGCCTGTCTCGCAAATTGCAGGTCAAAGAATGCGGGAATTATTTCTTCCGCTTCGTCTTGGCGTGCGCATCGTAGGCGTCCTTGACGGTTTTCCGCCCAATCTTTCCGGTGCAGCCCTCCGCCTTCCCTGTTTCGATCAGGTCTTCATGGGTCAGTGTTATGGCGGCGTCATATCCGTCGCCGCAATCGACGCGCGCCTGCACGAACGACGCTAAGACCCGGCTCCGAATTTCCAGTTCCGGCTCTTTCTCTCGTCCCTTGCGCCCATCGGTCCGAACAAGCTTCGCCCTGACGGGGAAACGGCTCTGGGGCCACCAGTGTGCTTCGGCATTGAGCGCTCTTATGAGGCAATCCCAAAATCGTGGCCCAGGATTGCGCCCTTTCGCCAGCGTCAAGGTACCTGCACACAAAAACAATACGGCCTTCTGTTCAGCGGTGAAAGCTCCCACCACGGACAGGTCGATAATTTTCGCAGGCTCGGGCGTCGCGGCGGCCGCAGGCTCCGGCGCCGCAGGAGAACTTGCCCGAGCAATTGCCATAACTGCGGAGGCCGCGGGAGGCTCTGCCGCACATGCGGGAGATGAGGCGGCTCCTCCCGCACGTCTGGGGCGGCCCGGTCTCCGGTTCTCGTCGACGCCGAGCCTGTATCGAATCTCTACGCCGGACGAGCCGGCGATGGCTGGATTGATTGTCGTAGCCAGAAACCTTAGTGCGCGCTCGCCGGGTTCAACCCGGCCTCGCACCAGCAAGTCCACAAGGGGTTGGGCGTCGCCCATACCGAAATATTTCTCCATCACTTGCGCAAAAGCGTCATCGAACCCCTGATCTTGCTCGCGCATCAGCGTCCGCACTTCGGTCCCCCAAGGGGTGTCCGGTTTCAGTGGGAGATCGTCTTCCATTGCGCGCGGCGAAGATACGTCGACAACCAGCGACGGACAAACACGGAAACAATTAGCTGCAGTTCGTCAACCGCCCGACCCCGCCTTCGCGAAAGAAACCACGTTCGAGCTAGGTGTGCAGTCCCGGAGTGTAATGGTGCATCATCGTTCCTGAGTCGTCAGGAGGAGGATGTTCTATGGCAAGCGTTCTGCATGGCAGCGCCCGCACGACGCCGCGTATTCGAGCCGAGCTCCAAGCGTCGAAAGAGAGCGCCCGCTCCCTTGCAGCGCGCTACGACCTGAACCCCAAGACTGTGCGGAAGTGGCGCCAGCGGACCACGACGGCCGATGCGCCGATGGGGCCGAAGGCTCCGAAGAGCACGGTGCTGACGCCAGCCGAGGAAGCCATCGTGGTAGCGTTCCGCCAGAAGACGCTGTTGCCGCTGGACGACGTGCTGGGCTGCCTGAGGGATACCATTCCCAACCTCAGCCGGAGCGCGCTGCACCGTTGCCTCCAGCGGCATGGGATCTCCAGGCTTCCGAAGGAAGAGGCCAGCGACAAGCGCAACCGGTTCAAGAGCTACCAGATCGGCTATGTCCACATCGACAGCTGCGAACTGCGACACACCGACGGCAAGCTGGTCATGTTCCTGGCGATCGACCGGGTCTCGAAATTCACCTACGTCGAGTTCCACGACAGCGCCGGAAAGAAGGAGGGAGCAGCTTTTCTGAGAAATGTCGTGGCCGCCTTCCCCTACAAAATCCACACCGTGCTAACCGATAACGGTATGGCCTTCGCCGATCTGCCCAAGAATCGCCAAGGCCCCAGCCGGCGTTTCCTCGGCCCGCACATCTTCGATCGCGTCTGCATCGAACATGGGATCGAGCACCGGTTGACCAAGCCCTATCATCCCTGGACCAACGGCCAGGCAGAGCGAATGAACCGAACCATCAAAGACGCCACAGTCAAAGTCTTCCACTACGAAGACCTCGAAAGCCTCAAGGCGCACGTACTGGCCTTCGTCACAGCCTACAACTTCGCCAAGCACCTAAAGGCGCTAAAATGGCGAACGCCCTATCAGGCCATCTGCAATGCATGGACGAACGACCCCGCCGCCTTCAAAATCAACCCGCGCCATCTCATTCCGGGACCACACACCTAGCATTCGGCTCGCACCAATTCGCCCAAGCTTCCATCAACGCCCGACGCTTTTCGAGGACGTCCGTGCGGCGATAGGCCCGTTCAACTTGAGTCCCGACCTGATGTCCCATGGCGTGCTCCAACCACAGCCGGCGGAAATGTCGCGACCTCCTCCGCCCAAGTCCTGAACGTCGCCCGGAAGCCGTGGGCGGTGATCGGGCGACCCCTAACGGGATCGATCCACTTCTTGTCGGCTCCCGAGTTCATCCGTTTGAGGAGCGTCAGCAGGGACATGTTGGACAATGGCTTGTCACTGGCTTGCCCCGGGAAGACGAAGCGAGAGTTCTGCCCCTCCTGCATGTGCCGTGCGATCTCGGCCGCGCGCGCTCCCAACGGCACACGAAAGCCTTCCTTGCGATGCTTCCGGTCCTTGAGGTTCACCAAAGGCACAGTCCACAACGCCTGGTCGAGGTCGAATTCGTCCCAAGCCGCTTTCAAAACAGCGTCGGTGCGGACACCGGTTAGGATCAGGAACTCGAGTGCCCGGGCGGCGACGGCGTCTCTCGCGCGTAGAGCACCCATGAACGGGGCCATCTGGCTGTATGGCAGCGAAGGATGGCTTCCTTTGGTCAACTTCGCAGGCGTCTCAAACCCCATCGCCTTCAAGTCGGCCCACCGCGCAGGATTGTCTGGCATTGCGATGCCGTGTTCGTCTCGGAGCACTATGCGGGCGTGTTCGAAGACCCGTCGGATCGCTGGGTACGCCTTCCGGGCGACCTCGGGCTTTGTCCGCCAGATCGGCCGCAGCACAGCCGCAATTTCGACCGTCGTGATCTCATGCACCGGTCGCGCGAGCAGAGGGCCAGAATACGCGGGGCCGAGGTGACGCTCCCATTGGTAGCGGACCTTTGCGTTGCTCGACTTGCTCTGAGCATCGGCGATAACGGTTTGGGCAATATCCCCGAAGGTCGGAACAGGCCGTTCGGCCTTCCGTGACGCCTTTCGGGCGTCGAGGGGGTCGACACCCCTCGCGATCAGCTTGCGGGCATCTGCGGCGGCAATACGCGCGTCCGACAAGCCCACCGACGGATAAGGACCCAAACCCATGTCCCGACGAACACCATTCAGTTGATAGCGAAGAACCCATTTGCGACGGCGGGACGCCGATACAACTAGCTGCAGCCCGTCGCCATCGCCGTACCGTCCTTCGCCCGCTGTCTTGACCGACCTGTCTGTAAGTCGCCCCATTCCATCCGTCCCACTTTTAGTCCCACAAATCGACGCGGGTTGTGGCACACATCCTTGGACAAGGAAAGACAGTTGAGCGTCTTATATGTTGATAGTAACTGATCTTTTTGATCATTGGCAGACGATCGCGGACTGTAGTGAGGTGCTCTCTTGCGGCACCACATTTCCTTTTATCCGGCCCGGACACATAGGTAACGGAACGTACCTAAGACATGGGTGACAACCTCGGGCCGCACACTGCCCTCTGGGGCGGGTCACCGGCCGGGGGTTTGCTGGAAATCTCCGGCGCCACTATCCGGCGTGGCTGCTCTATCCGCTTGTCGGCCTGCTAGTCATCGTCAATACAATCAATCTCGGAGCCGATCTCGGCGCGATGGCGGCGGCGCTTCACCTGGTCGGCGTCCCGTGGTGGGCCGTGGCGAAGAACCTCGTCCCGCCGCATCTCAGCCTGGATGGCGGCTATCTTACCGTGGTTGTTGCGGTGTTCGGCACGACCATCAGCCTGGCAGGCCGGCGAGGAAGTCGAGAATGAAAAGGAGGACCCGACCGTCAAGCCGCTGATCAGAGCGCCAGAGCAAGCGCCGGTCGAGATGGCCCGTATGCAGATCGATACGCTGGTCGGAATGGGACTCTAGAACATTGTCGCACTCTTCATCATGCTTACGACCGCGGCAAACCTGAACGCGCACGGCGTCACAGACATTCAAACCTCATCTCAGGCTGCCGAAGCGCTGCGGCCAATCGCCGGCCGGTTTGCCTTCACGGTCTTCGCGCTCGGCATCATCGGAACCGGGCTGCCGGCGGTCCCGGTCCTGGCCGGGAGCGCGGCCTACGCTGTCGGCGAGGGCTTGAGGTGGCGGGTGGGTTTGGCGAAGCGCCCCGCACGCGCCCCTGCCGTTTACGGCGCGATCGCATTGGCGACCTTGGTCGGCGCGATCCTCAACTTTACTCCGCTCGATCCCATCAAGGCCTTGTTCTGGAGCGCCGTCATCAATGGGGTGACGGCGGTTCCAATCATGGTCATGATTATGCTGATGGCCTCGCGAGGCAACGTAATGGGCACGTTCGCTTTGGGGGCGCTCCTCAAGGCTTTCGGATGGCTCGCCACCGCCGTCATGGGGATCGCCGCCATTGGCATGTTTGCGACGTGGGGCGAGTGACCGCAGCAGCCCCTCTCCGCATAGGGCGTCGACAGACGCCCGTCTCTCGACGGGCTATGCGGGGAGAAGGGACGCCGCGATCCAATCGATTCAGAACGCGGTCCAAGGGAGAGGCTATGCGCGCGCCGACAGGGACTACGGCGAAATTTCCGATTGCGGATCGTTGGCGAGCAGGATCGGGCGCCCGTGCGGCGTCGCTTCGGCCGCGCGCGCCCAGGCCGCCTTGCGCGACGCCAGAGCGGCGCGGCTGGCGGCGCCTTTCTCGACGACGATGCGCTCCAGCGCCGCGAGCCAATGCAGATAATATTCCGGGTCGCGATCGCCCGACCGGGAAGCCGCCGCGATCTCGCGCGACAGCGCCGCCGTCCACTCGCTCCAGCTGAAGAGCTTGGCCTCGTGCAGCGCCACGACCATAGCAAAAGCTTGGGCTTCCCAAGCCTCGTTGAAGATCGGCCCTTCGCTCCCGCGCGCGGCTGGAAGGAGGGCGTCGCCCGCTTCGAGCACAGCGCTGCGCGGGATCACTCCGCAATTCCTTCGAGATAGCTTTCCCAGGCGTCGATCGACACGTCGAGGCTTGGATCGCCGTCGCGGCCCCAGAGTTCCGCGCCCGAGAACCTGACCAGATAAAGCCATTGCGGACTCGGGCCGAGTCCGCCGGCGCTCGCGTCGGGGAAGACAAATACGCCGTGAACCTTCTCGATGCGGCCGCGCCTGCCGCGCGCATAGCGCGGCAGCCTGGTGTGCCCCTCGGGGTGGATGTTGAGGGAGCGGACCTTGTCCCCGACCTTAAAGCGCGCGGGCGACGCCGGAGGCCGGTCATAGGGCGTTCCCCTGGCCAAAGCCTCCGTCATCGCGGCGGGGGCAAGAGGGGGACGAGTGGGCTTGGCCGGCTGCAACGCCTGCCCGGCTGCAATTTCCTCGGGCGTCGCCAGACCGTGCGCAACCAGGAGCTTTTCGAGGCCCTTCAGCCAAACCTCGTAATAGCTCGAGGACAGATAGTCGACCGGATGGAGCGTCTCGTTGGCGTGCCGCGCCATGTCGATATTCCACTCCCCCAGCGCCCCCACCGCGTTCCTCAGCGCGAGGACGCGCTTCTCCCAGTCGGCGTGGAAGACGGGCTCGTCCCGTTCGGCGAGGACCGCGCCGAAGCCCATCATGCCGCCGAGGTCCTGCCCGCCGTTCACGATCGCGACTCCGCCGCAAGCGACCGAGGATCGAGAGCCAGGCCCGTGCCGATCATCGAATCGCGCGTCACCAGCGATGCGAGCCGCTCCTCGCTCCAGCCCCCCGTCCCGGCCGGGCGCATCGGCACGACGAGGTAACGGATTTCGGCGGTCGAATCCCAGACGCGGATTTTGGTCTCCACCGGCAGCGAAACGCCGAACTCGGCCAGCACGCCGCGCGGGTCGATCACTGCGCGCGAACGATAGGGGGCGGACTTGTACCAGACGGGCGGCAGGCCGAGCACCGGCAACGGATAGCAGGAGCAGAGCGTGCAGACGACCAGGTTATGGACGGCGCCCGTATTCTCGACCGCAACCATGTGCTCGCCCTGCCGCCCGGCATAGCCGAGCGATTGGATGGCGGCAGTTGCGTCATCGCGCAGCCATTCGCGATAAGCTGGGTCGAGCCAGCTTCTGGCGATCACCCGGGCGCCGTTCCGCGGGCCGATCTTCGTCTCGTAGGTCTCGACAATCGCGTCGAGCGCGGCCGGGTCGACGTAGCCTTTCTCGATCAAGAGCGATTCCAGCGCGCGTACGCGCAGCGCCACGTCGGCGAGATGGCCGCTGTCGTGATCGTGGTCATGTCCATGAATCTCGCCGGCGGTCGGCGAAGACGCCGCGACCATGTGCGGGCTCCCCTGTTCTCGGGCGCGGTCTTCACGGCGCGCCGAATGGTCGGCCAACCCTAGCCGATCGCCCGATCCGCAGCAATTCGGCGCCGGACGGGGACAAAAAAACGGCGCGGATCGTTCCGCGCCGGTTTGGCTCTCCTAAACCGCGCGGCGCGCGGCCTTCGGCCTATTTCACCAGACGGGGACCCCCAGTGCGCGCGACCTCGCTCTCCTGCACGACGCCGAGCCGGCGGGCGACTTCGGTATAGGCCTCGATCATGCCGCCGAGGTCCTTGCGGAAGCGGTCCTTGTCGAGCTTGTCGTTGGTCTTGACGTCCCAGAGCCGGCACGAGTCGGGGCTGATCTCGTCGGCGAGCACGATGCGCATGTTCTCGCCTTCCCACAGGCGGCCGCACTCGATCTTGAAATCGACGAGGCGGATGCCGACGCCGAGGAACAGGCCAGAGAGGAAATCGTTGACCCGAATGGCCAGCGCCATGATGTCGTCGATCTCCTGCGGCGCGGCCCAGCCGAAGGCGGTGATGTGCTCTTCCGACACCATCGGATCGTTGAGCGCGTCATTCTTGTAATAGAATTCGATGATCGAGCGCGGCAACTGGGTGCCTTCCTCGAGGCCAAGGCGCGTTGCGAGTGAGCCCGCCGCGACGTTGCGCACCACGACCTCGAGCGGAATGATCTCGACCTCGCGGATGAGCTGCTCGCGCATGTTGATGCGGCGGATGAAATGGGTCGGCACGCCGATGTCGTTGAGGCGCTGAAACAGATACTCGCAGATCCGGTTGGTCAGGACGCCCTTGCCCTCGATCACCTCGTGCTTCTTGGCGTTGAATGCGGTCGCGTCATCCTTGAAATACTGGATGAGGGTGCCCGGCTCCGGACCCTCGTACAGGACCTTCGCTTTGCCTTCATAGATGCGTCGACGACGGTTCATGCGGTGCGACCGTGGCTTGAGGAAATCCATGCACGTGGCCTTTTCTGGTGGAATCCCGTCACGACCCGCGGGCGCGGAAACGGGATATGGGGATGCGGACCGCATAAGCCAAGCATTGGTCTTGTCCGGACCGGGGGCCAGCCCCCAAGGCGGCAACTTACCTGATCGGGGGCGCTCGCACAAACATTCCCGGGGGGCGAGCCGCCAAAAGGCTCGCTGCTAGACAAATTGCCTAGAGCCATCGGAGTCGACGCGGCTTTGAAATGCAAGCAGAATGAGGGATAGAAAGAGTTGAGCGAACGGGCGTATCGGCTCGCTTTCCGGCTTGAAAACCTCTGCAAATTCAGCGGCCGGCGGGCGGAAGTCGGGCGAATCAGGGGCAAGCGGCGCGCGAGCAGGCGGCGATTCGGAAGGCGCGTCTAGGCGCGTCCTGCTCTGTTCCGCGCCGCAACAACGGCGCTGATCGGTATATAAAATGGCGGGAGGAAGACCCATGGACATATCAACGCTGCAGCGGATCGAAGCCGATCCGAACTACCAGAAGCTTGTCTCCGAGCGGAAATCGTTCGGCTGGACGCTCGCGATCATCACGCTCGTCATCTACTACGGCTTCATCGCCATCATCGCCTTCGCGCCCGGCATCATCTCGGTCAAGGTCACCGGCGACATCACGATCGGCATCATTCTCGGCGTCGCGATCATCGTCGCCTCGATCCTGCTGACCGGTATCTATGTCATGCGGGCCAACAGCGAATACGACGATCTGACCAACGCCATCGTCAATGCCGTCAAGGCCGGGGGGAAGAAGTAATGACAAGCCTCATTCGATCCGGCGCGCTCGCCGGCCTGCTCAACCTCGTCGCCGAATCGGCTTACGCCGCAGGCGAGACTAGCACAATCCAGCCGACAGACTGGAACGCCGTTCTCATCTTCCTAGCCTTCGTCATCGTGACGCTCGGCATCACCTATTGGGCGGCGCAAAGGACCCGCACGACCAAGGACTTCTACGCGGCCGGCGGCGGCGTCACCGGCCTCCAGAACGGCCTCGCGATCGCCGGCGACTATATGTCCGCGGCTTCGTTCCTGGGCATTTCTGCGCTGGTCTACACGAGCGGCTACTACGGGCTGATCTATTCGATCGGTTTCCTCGTCGGCTGGCCGTTCATCATGTTCCTGATGGCCGAACCCCTGCGCAATCTCGGCCGCTTCACTTTCGCTGACGTCGTCTCCTATCGTCTACAAGCGACCCCAATGCGCGCGATGGCGGCGACCGGCACGCTGGTCGTGGTCGCGCTCTACCTGATCGCGCAGATGGTCGGCGCAGGACAGCTGATCGAGCTCCTGTTCGGCCTGCCCTATCTCTGGGCGGTGATCGTGGTCGGCGTGCTCATGGTCATCTACGTCACCTTCGGCGGCATGATCGCCACCACCTGGGTGCAAATCATCAAGGCGGGGCTCCTGCTGCTCGGCTCGACCCTGATGGCGCTCCTGGTGCTGGCGCAGTTCGGCTTCGACTTCAACGCGCTCATCGCCAAGGCGGTCGAGGTCCATCCGAGCCATGACAAGATCTTGACGCCCGGCGCGGCGGTCGCCAACCCGATCAACGCGTTTTCGCTCGGCATCGCGCTGATGTTCGGCACCGCGGGCCTCCCCCACATCCTCATGCGCTTCTTCACCGTCGGCAACGCCAAGGAAGCACGCAAGTCGGTGTTCTGGGCGACCACCTTCATCGGCTACTTCTATATCCTGACCTTCATCATCGGCTTCGGCGCGATCGTTCTGGTGTCGACAAACCCGGTTTATCATGTCGGCAACGACATCAAGGGCGCGCTTTTGGGCGGCGGCAACATGCCGGCGATCCATCTCGCTCAGGCGGTCGGCGGCGACCTGATGAAGGGCTTCATCGCGGCGGTCGCCTTCGCAACCATCCTGGCGGTCGTTTCGGGCCTGACGCTGTCGGGGGCAAGCGCGGTCAGCCACGACCTCTACGCGAGCGTGTTCCGGCACGGCAACGTCGACGAAGCCACGGAAGTCAGGGTGTCGCGGATCACCACGGTCATTCTCGGCATCGTCGCCATCATTCTCGGCGTTTTGTTCGAAAAGGTTAACGTCGCCTTCATGGTGGGCCTTGCCTTCGCCGTCGCCGCGAGCGCCAACTTCCCGGTGTTGCTGCTCTCCATGCTGTGGCCGGGCCTCACGACCCGCGGCGCGTTCATCGGCGGCTTCGTCGGCCTCATCAGCGCCGTGGTGCTCACGATCTTCAGCCCGTCGATCTGGGTCTCCGTTCTCGGGCAGGACAAGGCCGGCGCGTGGTTCCCCTATGTGTCGCCGGCGCTCTTCACCATGCCGCTCTCCTTCCTCTGTTGCTGGCTCTTCTCGGTCACCGACAGTTCGAAAACCGCGAAGACCGAGCAGGCGGCGTTCGAAGCGCAATATGTCCGCTCCCAGACGGGCATCGGCGCGGAAGGCGCCGCCGCGCACTGAGGCCGAAGCAAGGCTCGAAAACGAAGGGCGTCCGCCTTCGGCCGGGCGCCCTTTCTGTTGGCAAGACGGCCCCGGTTCTCAGCCGCCCCGGCGCGCCTTCACCTCCGCTTCGGCCACCGCCGGCTCCCGGTTGCTCTCCAAAGAGTTGATTGGCGTCCGCCAAAGAGAAGAGCCGCCCCTTGACGGAGCGGCTCTTCCATTGTCGCGCCCACGCTAGCTCGCCCGGGCCTTAAGGTCTTGCCTAGCGAACGCTACGCGCGAAATTCCTTCGCAGGGACAATAACCCAGGCCTTGTCGATCATGCAAGGCTGAAGACAATGAGACACTGGATCACCTCCTTTCGGCTGGTTGACAACAGGACGCATGTTACGGTGATTCGCGGATTTTGAAAGCAGGAAATTTCTCCGCGAAGTTAAGGGCTTGTTAAGAGCTATGCATTTCGCGTAAATTTCGGCGCGCGCCGACTGATCCGCGCGCGCATCCGGCGCGTTTAAATGAGTGCGGGGGCTTTCTGGAGCGCCAGGCGGGGGCGCCAGAGACGGAGGTCAGATCGATGGTGCGATTTGAAGTCACTCGCCGCGCTGCGCTAGGCGCCTTCGGCGCGCTCGCAGCGTCGCCGATCGTTTTCTCTCATGCCGCGCTGGCGAAGCATCCCGCTGTGGCCGGCGGCATTCATGTCGACGTCACGCCCCTGCGTGAGAACTCCGGCGACCCGACCGCAGCCTGGGTCGCAAGGACGCTTCCCGGCGCGCTCGCCCGGGCCTTTGCGGACGTTGGCCATCCCGGCGCGGCGGTCTCGGTCACGATCGACTACGTGATTCTCCCGTCCGGCGCGAGCGGTGGCTTTGGCATCCCAGTCCAGAGCCTCGACCAGATGGTCGGCGAGGTCACGATCGACGGCGTCACGCACCCGCTGCGTGCGAATTCCTCCTATTATCCGCAGGCTGTCGATCAGCCGCTGTTCGAGCAGTCCAACCTCGACCGCATCGCGCAGCTGTCGCAGGCGTTCGCCTATTGGGCCGCCCGGGGATATTGGGGGAGCTAAGCCGCGCCGGCGACCGCCTCGCAGACGTCGCTGACCAGCGAATCGACCAGCGCCCGGTCGTCCGCCTCGCCCATCACGCGGATCACCGGTTCAGTGCCTGACGGGCGAATGACGAGCCTGCCGCGGTCCCCAAGCCGAGCGGTCGCGTCGGCGATCGCCTTCGCGACCGAGGGATTCTCCAGCGGCTTGCCGCCGTTGAAGCGCACGCTGCGCAACACCTGCGGCACCGGGTCGAAACGGTGGCACACTTCGCTGACCGGCTTGCCGAGCTTGTGCACCACCGCGAGCACCTGGAGGGCGGAAACGAGACCGTCGCCCGTCGTCGAGTAGTCGGAGAAGATGACGTGGCCCGACTGTTCGCCCCCGACATTGTAGCCCTTCTCGCGCATCCGCTCAATCACGTAGCGGTCTCCGACCGGGGTGCGCTCAAGCGTAAGGCCGAGGGCGGCCAGACGTCGCTCGAGGCCGAGATTGGACATCACCGTCGCCACGATGCCGGGCTTCGACAGGCGCCCGTCGTCGCGCCAGCTTTCGGCAATGACCGCCATCACCTGGTCGCCGTCGATCACGTGGCCCTTCTCGTCGACGATCGCCAGGCGGTCGGCGTCGCCGTCAAGCGCGATCCCGACGTCGGCGCGCATCTCGCGAACCTTGCGCGCGAGCGCCTCGGGCGCGGTCGAACCCACTTCCAGATTGATGTTGAGGCCGTTCGGCTCGACGCCGATCTTGATCACTTCGGCGCCGAGCTCCCACAGCGCTTCGGGCGCAACCTTGTAGGCGGCGCCGTTGGCGCAGTCGACGACGATGCGCAGACCGTCGAGGGTGACGTCGCGATTGAGGGTCCGCTTGGCGTATTCGATATAGCGGGCCTGGACGTCGTCGATGCGCTTGGCGCGGCCGAGATCGGGTGAGCGGGCGAGCATCGGCGCGACGTCGCCGTCCATCAGCGCTTCGATCCGCGCCTCGACTTCGTCCGACAGCTTGAAGCCGTCCGGTCCGAACAGCTTGATGCCGTTGTCCTCGAAAGGGTTGTGCGAAGCCGAGATCATCACCCCGAGATCGCAACGCATCGACCGCGTCAGCATCGCGACTGCGGGAGTGGGAACGGGCCCGAGCAGCAGCACGTCGGCGCCGACCGAGGTGAAGCCCGCAACGAGGGCGTATTCGATCATGTAGCTCGACAGGCGCGTGTCCTTGCCGATGACGACGCGATGGCGATGGTCGCCGCGCTGAAAGGCGAGGCCGGCCGCCTGGCCGACCTTCATCGCCACCTCGGCCGTGATCTTGGCGTTGGCCCGGCCGCGAATGCCGTCGGTGCCGAAATACTTGCGCCCCATCAGCGAGCCTCCTCGGAGGCAGACCCGTGCGGATCTGCCTTGACCCGCCAATCTACCGCATCCGCGCTTAATAAACCTTCACAATTCGTTTCACGCTGTTCACGTGCGCGAACGCCCGGATGACATTGCCGCGTCGCGTTCCGGCGCCTAGACTTGGCGCGCGGGCGCCCGCGCGCCAAACGGGGAGACGCTGTCCATGATCCGAACCATCGCGACCAAACCCTTTCCCGGTCAGGAGCCAGGCACGTCGGGACTGCGCAAGAAAGTGCCCGCATTCCAGCAGCCCGGCTATCTCGAGAACTACATCCAGTCGATCTTCGACTCGCTCGAAGGCTTTGCCGGCAAGACGCTGGTTCTCGGCGGCGACGGCCGCTACTTCAATCGCGAGGCGATCCAGATCGTCGCGAAAATCGCCGCCGCCCACGGTTTCGGCCGGATCGTCATCGGCAAAGGCGGCATCCTGTCGACGCCCGCGGTCTCGGCGCTGATCCGCCATCTCGGCGCTTTCGGCGGCATCATCCTTTCCGCCAGCCACAATCCCGGCGGCCCGGACGGCGATTTCGGCGTGAAATATAATATCAGCGCGGGCGGCCCCGCGCCGGAATTGATCACCGAGGCGATCTTCGCCCGGACCAAGGAGATCGAGGCCTACGAGATCTCGGACGCCGCCGACGTCGACATCGACCGCCTCGGCGCCGTCAAGGTCGAGCAGACGACGGTCGAGATCATCGATCCGGTGACCCAATATCTTGGACTGATGAAGACCTTATTCGACTTCGACGCGATCCGGGCGCTGTTCGCCTCGGGCTTTCGCCTGCGCTTCGACGGCTTGCACGCCGTCACCGGCCCCTACGCGCACGCGATCTTTGAGGGCGACCTCAAGTCGGGCGCAGGCACGGTCGTCAACGGTACGCCGCTCCCCGACTTCGGCGGCCATCACCCCGACCCGAACCCGGTCTATGCGAAGGATCTCTACGACTTCATGATGTCGCCGGCCGCGCCCGACCTCGGCGCGGCCTCGGACGGCGACGGCGACCGCAACATGATCGTCGGCCGCAACATGTATGTCACGCCGTCCGATTCGCTTGCCATCCTAGCCGCCAATGCGACGCTCGCGCCGGGCTATTCCAAAGGCCTTGCGGGCGTCGCGCGCTCGATGCCGACCAGCGCCGCTTCTGACCGCGTCGCCGCCAAGCTCGGCATCCACTCGTTCGAGACCCCGACAGGGTGGAAGTTCTTCGGCAACCTGCTCGACGCAGGCATGGCGACGCTCTGCGGCGAGGAAAGCTTCGGCACCGGCTCGAACCACATCCGCGAGAAGGACGGCGTGTGGGCGGTGCTGTTCTGGCTCAACATCCTCGCCAAGCGCCGCATCTCCGTTGCCGACCTTGTACGCGAGCACTGGCGGACCTACGGGCGCAACTATTACACGCGGCACGACTACGACGAGATCGACCTCAACGCGGCGAACGGGCTGATGGGCGCGCTGCGCGAAGCGACGGCGACCCTGCCCGGCAAGACCTTCGGCGCACTCAAAGTCGAGGCGGCGGACGACTTCGCCTATCACGACCCCGTCGACCATTCGGAATCAGACCATCAGGGGATCCGGGTGATGTTCGAAGGCGGCTCGCGCATCGTTTACCGCTTGTCGGGAACCGGCACGGTCGGGGCCACTTTGCGCGTGTATGTCGAACATTACGAGCCGTCGTCGGGCAAGCTCGACCAGGACACACAAGCCGCGCTCGCGGACCTCATCGCGCTCTCGCGCGAGCTGGCGGGGATCGAGGCACGCACTGGCCGCAAGGCGCCGAGCGTGATCACGTGAGTCCGATGGAAGGCGGCTTTCTGCGCCTCCGTACTGTGGCGCAAAGTCGCCTCAGCACGGGGTCCATTCAGGCTTCGAAATAGCTCCGCGTTAGGGGAAACTTGCTTTTTTCCCGTTGCGGCAATACAAAAATGCATTCGTCACCGTTGGCACTGCTCTTAGTCATTGTGATAGTTTTTTTCTAGCGGACAGTGCTTTTCCATAAATATCAGACGCCAAATCATCGATTTCTTTAGACGCAATCTTAAGCGCATTGCGCTGATTGTTTGTATCTGCATCAAATATACCAAATGGAGGTGAGGAGCCAAAGATTCCAATGATCTGTTGATAATCGGACACGGCGTCCGTAAGGTGTTTGCAATCGATGACGGCAAGTGCCCCAATGTCGTCAAACTTAATTGACTCGTTCTTAAAATCGTCTATCTCCTTCTTCATCTGAAGACACTCGGACGTAATTCCATTCAGCTGTTTGACTAATGGCAGCGCATCAAATTTACACTGACGCAGTGGACAGATCGGCCTAACATCCAGCGCGGAATCTATTTGCTCTGGTATCTTCCTAATGTCGGGAACGATCCTATCTAACAGGTCATCCAATAAATTAAGCTTCAACGGTACGTCGTGCGCGCTGGTTATCGGTAAGTCATGAATAGATTGCTGTGCTGCATCACGCTCCTTCGTAACAGCGACAACTTGCGACTGAAGTGACCCCAGTTGCTGATTGGCAATGCTCAGGTCACGTTCAGCGGCTTCTCTCGCAGCCTTCTCATTTCGCGCTATATCTTGCGCGGCGGATACTTGTCGTTGATCCTCGGCAGCTTGCTGGGCCTTCGCGGCCGAGATGTCTGCGGAGGACAATTGAGACTCGAACCAAGCGGAAAATGGCAATCGTTTCTCCTCGATAAAAGGAGATGTTCCTAAACAAATAAGTCCAACCATCGCGGCCGCGACTAGCCACCTTGGGTCCTCAAACTTAGACTTTATGATCGGCCAATTGATTAACATAACCAAGAGGACTACAAAAATCAGACAAGAGGCAAAGAAGGCTGTCCAATCACCGTGGACCAATGCTGTAATGCCTTCGAGCCCTGAGCCGAGCAAAAGAATCCACCAAATAATTGCTGGCCCCAATTCCTGTAACGTTTTCGGCCACCCGACGCCTTCTGACATCTAGGCATCCTCCTTAGAGGCGATCCTAGGTGAAATTGGGATGACTCGCCTAATCCGTCAGCTGCCGGAGTAGCGCCAGGAAGTCTTCTAGGAGTGGCGAGGCGCCGCGCGGCGCGGCCGCGGAAGCATTTCCCGCCGCAACTCAAGCACCTTGAGGCGCGGCGCGGTATGCGTTCTTGAGCTTGGTCTTGACGGCGATCGCCCGGTGTCTCTCCGTCGGGAGCTCGGGCCCCTCCGGGCTCCGCCCAGCGCATTGCGGATCAGAGCGCATTCTTGGGAGCAGGCGGTCCTCTCTGCGCCGGTCACGCCTTAGTCTCTGCCTCATAATGCGATCTAGCAAAGGCGACGACGTGGGACTCCTCTTCGGACCTCGCCTCCGCAGCGTGCCTCCGCAGCACAGAGTCTGTTCAGGCTTCGAAATAGTTCGGCCGATCGAGGTCTGGAATGAGCCCAGGCTGCTTCGGCTGCCACCCGAGCAGTTCCCGGGTTCGCTTGCTCGAGGCAGGACAGTCGATTGCCGCGAAGCGGGCGAACCAGCCAAAATGGTCGGCTGCTTCTTCGGGGGTCTTGCTGACGACCGGCACGTTCAGGCGGCGGCCGATCACGCCGGCGATGTCCCGGAACGGCACGCCTTCATCGGCGACCCCATGATATCGGGCGCCCGCGGAACCCTTCTCCAACGCGAGCCGGTAGAGACTCGCGGCATCGAGCCGGTGCACCCCGGACCAGCGGTTGAGACCTTCGCCCACATAGGCCGAGGCGCCCTTCTCACGCGCGGTTCTGATGAGAATCGGAACGAAGCCGTGATCGCCGTCACCATGAACCGACGGCGAAAGGCGGACCGCCGACGCGCGGACTCCGCGCGACGCCAGCGAATCCGCGACGTGCTCCGAGGCGCGAGGAAACGCCGGGTTGAAAGCAGGCACAACGTCTTCCGTGGCGAGGCGACCCGGCGAAACGAGCGCGGTGCCCGAGGTGACAAGCAGGGGGCGCTCGGAGCCTTCCAGCGCGGCGCCGAGCGTCTCGATGGCTTGCTTGTCGATTGCGCAGACGGCTTCGAATCTCGACCAGTCATGGATGAAGCCGGTATGGATCACGCCGTCCGCCACGGCCGCGCCATTGCGCAAGCTGTCCAGATCCTCGAGATCGCCTCGGTGCGCCTCGGCGCCAGCGGCGATGAGAGACTTGGCGCCCGCGTCTGAGCGAGCAAGGCCGAGCACCTGATGGCCCGCGTTGATGAGCTCCTGCACAACGGCGGACCCGACAAAACCTGTCGCTCCAGTGACGAAGACACGCATCGCGACTTCTCCTTGACCTGTCGTTTCATGGCCGCGTTCGCGGCCGCGTCGCCATCGAGATAGGCGATTGAGGACATACGATCTATGCTGTAGCGTCCGTATTATCTTCGCGATCGTTCGGAATGGCCAATGGACCCGGCTCTCAGACGTGCTCTCGCTCTTGAAGCCGCGCAGCTATAAGGCCGGAGGCTTCGATGCGGGTGGAGACCTCTCCGTCCGGTTCCCGGAGCACGACGGCATCAAATGCTACGCCGTGGTTTCCGGCCAGTGCTGGCTTGCCGTGGAGGGGGTTCCCGACCCGGTGCGTCTGAGGTCGGGCGACTGCTTCCTGCTGCCGCGCGGGTGGCCTTTCCGCCTTGCCAGCGATCTGACCTTGCCGCCGATCGACGCCCTCACGTTGTTTCGGGCGAAGCAGAATGGCAGCGTCTCCTTGTACAAGGGCGGCGGGGAATGCTCTATTGTCGGCGGTCACTTCGTCCTTGATGGCGATCACGCCGACATCCTCTTGGGGATGCTGCCGCCGATCGTGCATATCCGGAAAGAATCCGACAAGGCGGCGCTGCGCTGGTCTCTGGACCGGATGATGCAAGAGCTGCGCGATCCGCAGCCGGGCGGTTCTCTGGTGGTCGACCATCTGGCCCATATGATGCTGCTCCAGGCCCTTCGGCTGCACCTGGCTGAGGGGATCGAGGCGGGCGTCGGATGGCTCTTTGCCCTGGCCGATAAACAGATGGCCGCGGCGATCACCGCCATGCACGACGATCCGGCGCATCGCTGGACCTTGCAGTCGCTGGCGGAGCGCGCCGGCATGTCGCGAACGACCTTCAGTCTCAAGTTCAAGGAGACGGTCGGCGTATCGCCCATGGATTACCTGACGCGCTGGCGGATGCTGGTGGCCGGGGACAGGCTGGCGAACTCCAGCGATCCCATTTCCGCCATCGCGCTCTCGCTCGGCTACGAATCCGAAAGCGCCTTCAGCACCGCCTTCAAGAGGGTCATGGGCTGCTCGCCGCGGCAGTATGGCCGCAACCGGAATCCGCCTTCCCATTTGCCTGGCGAAGGGGAAGCCGCTCGCGCCGATCATCCAGACACTATCGCCGCTTGACCGGCATGCCGTTCTTCGCTTGGAAATCGGCGATCGCCTTTTTGGCCTTGATCCGGATCACCCTGCCCGGCTACGCCGGGCGCCGGCGTCCCGGTTCGAACCGTCTCTGAAGCGCGGCCAGCGCTTCCTTCGCCGCACGCACGCCGCTGTCATGCGCGCCATGGGCGGTCGAGAAATCCTGGACGCTCGTGGCTTCTCCGGCGAAGAACAGGCGATCCTCGAAGGGGCGGGCGAGCTCTAGCCGCGCCGTCGCGCGGCGGGGCAGGGCATAGCTATAGGCGCCGCCGATGCGGGTCGCGCGGCTCCAGGAGGAGGCGACGAGCGGCCGCAGGCTCCGCCGAGCCTCGGCCCCGAACAACGCCGCCAACTGCTCGATCGCGTAATCGAAGCCGGCGGTCAGACCGCGCTCCTCGATCATTTGAGCGCCTTCAGCGCCGAAAAAGCATTCGATAACCGGCCGGCTGAACGGGCAAATAGAGTAGGCGGCCGTACGGGGATCTCGAGGATCGCCGAGGACATGAGTTTCGGCCACGAACGGGCTTTCTCCCACAACCTCCAGATAGAGCTTCTCATTGCGGCCGAGCGGGAGCCCGCTTGCCGCGTCGAGCCAAGGATCGAGGGCTTTGGGCAGCTTGATCGCCTCCCCGGCGAGAACGGCGGTCGAGACCGTCAGGATCGCTGCCTTTGCGTGAACGTCTCCCCGGGGCGTCCTGATCGCGACGCCATGCGGTTCGAGCGCGATCGCCTCGACCGGCGTGGAGAGACGGAGCGCGGTCCTCGGGAGCTGATCGGCGCGGCGATATTGCTGACGCTGTCGGGATGGACCAGCCCGCGCATTGCGGAGGCCTTTGGCGTGCGCGAAACACGGTGCGGCTGTGGCGCAGCGCGTTCGCGCGCGGCGGTGTCGAAGCGTTGAAGGCGACTGTGCGCCCGGCCCGCCACCGGTAAAGACCGAGGCTGCGCTGCGTGTCGTCACGCCTCTGCTCGAAGCTCCCGTCGCCGACCGGCCCAACTGGACGATCCCGCGTCTCATGGCCGAGATCGAGGCGCGCGAGGGCGTCAAGATCGGCAAGTCGCAGTTGTCCCGGCGCTGCGAAAAAAAACTTCCGTTGGCGGCGGCCTCGGCACACGCTGAAAGGCCGCCAGATTGCCGACGAGATCGAACGCGTGGGACTGCGCCTTCAGCTGCGCAAGGCCCAGGCCGAAGCCGGCGACATCATTCTCCTCTACGGCGACGAGAGCGAGGCCCTGACGCACCCTTATCTGGCGCGGGCGTGGGCCTTGCGCGGTGCGGACCTGCGGGTGCCGGCGCCGGGACAGGCCAAGAAAGTGGCGATCATCGGCTCGCTCGATCAGGTCACGCGCCAGCTGATTGTGCATACGAGCCCGACCAAGCGCAGCAGCGACTTCATCGCTCACCTCGAGCAGCTCGACCACCTGTTCGGTCCCCAACCGGGACGGGCAATGAAACCGGTCGTGCTGGTCGAGGACAACGGGCCGATCCATGTCAGCAAGCTCACTCTCAAGGCCCTCGAGGCGCGCAAACACTGGCTCACCGTCGAGTGGCTGCCGAAATACGCACCCGAACTCAACGATATCGAGGTTGTCTGGCACGATCTCAAGGCGCATCATCTGGCCCACCAGACCTTCGCTGACGCCGACGCCCTCGACCGCGCAATCCACGCCGCCGTGGCCGCCCTGAACCGGGAGCGAACCGTCAATCCGTTGGTCCTTCAAAAAATCTCTGCTACGAAAACACCGCCGCGGGCAGTCGCGTCATGCGGCCTGGGTCGTGCGCTCAAGCCTGACGTGATAGCCGAGGCGCTCAAGCCGGCGCTTCAGGTTTGCGACGGTGCGGGTTTGAGTGATCTGGTCGAGATAGGCTTCTCCGAGGTCGCGGTACGGCAGCCCTTTGGCGAGCATGTGATAGGCGCTGACAAATCTTGTGGGCAATGGCGAGGGCCGCGCGCATGGCGCCGCGGCGGGCCTTGAGACGGTGAATTTGTCTTTGAGGTAGCTGCCCTTGGTCCTCGCGGCGGAGATTGCGGCGCCGACCAGGATCGTGCGGAGGTGGACATTGCCCTTTCGGGCGCGGCCGCTCTTCTGCCGGCCGGCGCTCTCGTGGCTGCCGGGACAGACGCCGCCCAGGCGCTCAAGTGATAGACGCTCAGGAACACGCTCATGTCGACGCCGATCTCGGCGATGAGCACCGCGGCGACGAGCCAGTCGACGCCCGGGATCTGCATCAAGAGCGCGTGCGGCATCCGATAGGGTTCGAGCCGCTCGGTGATGCGCAGGTCGAGCGTTGCGATGTCCTGCTCGATCGCTTCGAGCCGGCGCAGCTGGGTGGCCAGGAGGAACCGATGATGCTCCTCCATTCGCCCCTCGAGCGCCAGGATGAGATCGGAGCGCTTGCGGCGCAACTGGCCCCTGGCGAGATCCGCCATTGCCTCGACCGAGGCCCGGCCCTCGATCAGCGCCCGAAGCATCGCCCGGCCGGACACGCCGAAGACGTCGCTCATCACGCTCGCCAGCTTGATGTTCGCCGTTTCCAGAAGCTTCAGCAGCCGGTTGCGCTCGGCCGCTTGGCTCTCGGTGAGCTTGCGGCGGTAGCGCAACAGCTCGCGCATTTCCCGCAGCGGCCGGGGCAGCACGAAGCTCTTCGCGATCAGCCCGTGCCGGACCAGATCGGCGATCCACTCGGCATCCTTCACGTCCGTCTTGCGCCCCGGCACGTTGCGGATGTGCCGAGCGTTGCCGACGATCAGATCAAAAGTCCTTTAGACGGAACACTGGCCACGATCAGGTCGCCGTAGCCATACGGCGCGCGCCAGTTGACCTTGGTCGACGCCGAATCATAGGCGAGGTAATCGGCGATGGAGATGCGATTCAGCGGCGCGCCGCTGATGAAGCCGCTGATCGCCTCGAGGTAGCCATTCCACTCGCCTGCCGGCGGGAGCGCGTCGGAGGCGCGGTCGCTCGGCGGCGGCGCGACCGAGAGCCGCTCGAACCACGCGTCGAACGCCTCTCCCGCCTCCTTTTGCTCGCGAGGCGAGAAGCCGAGATGCCGATGCTGGACGCCCCATTTGGCCGGCCGTCGATCGACGGCGAGGCCGGCCTCTTCCGCGATTCGCGTCCAGGAGTTGCGATCGCCCGAGTGCAGCCAGCCGCAGCCGAGATCGAGCGGATGGCCGGAAATCTGACAGGTCCATGCGCGCCCCCCAAGCCGGCTCGTCGCCTCTAGCATGAGAGTCGGATGGGCGCTCGCCGCGAGTTGACGAGCCGCGCCGATCCCTGCGGCGCCGCCGCCAATGATCGCGACGTCGAACTCTGAGTTCATGGGTCTCGCCTGGGTCAGAACGCCATCGTCCAGCCGATTAACGCAGGACGCGTCGTTTGCGAAGAGAGACGGTTTGCGAAGGGGAAGGCTCTGAGGCAAATCCTCTTTGGGGAGACCTCAAACGAAAAAGACCGCCCTACGGCGGTCTTTCAGGGTCGAAACGGCGGTTGATCAGGCGGCCATCGAAACGGCTTTGCGCGAAGTGCGATAGCCGGCGAAAGCGAGAGCCGCAAAGCCGATCCCCATCATAGCCCAGGTTGAGGGCTCCGGCACAACCCCAACGGACAGCTGATAAATCCCGGCGCCCTGGCCAGGACCGCCTCCAGTGCCACCATTCGCAGGGTCAATGCCGGAGAACTGGCCGAAATCAAATTCGACGTACTTGGCTGGCGTTGGCGCGAAAGAGGATTTGCTGGTAATAGTTTCATCAGTTCCAAAGTCAGTAACCGGGCTCGGGCCTGCGACGACGTTGAAACTGACGCCGTCCGTCGACGTCAAGACCTCGAAAGAGAGCGGATAACGGTCGACGCCGTTATAGGAGAAATCGGCGGAGTTAACCGAATAGAGTGAGCCAAGATCCACGGTAAGGGTCTGATCTGCGCTAGACCCATCGGCAAACACCCAGCGGGGGTCGCCGTTGCCAAAGGCGGGATTCAGCGTTCCATTGATGAGATTGCCCGCCGCGATAGTGGCATTAAACCCGTCGTGAATGCTGGAACCCGTCACGGTAGCGGCGGAGCCCGGCAAAATATTGCCTCCCGCGAGGGCGGGACCGGAAAGCGCTGCAGTCGTCAGGCAGATCAGAAAATAACGCGTCTTCATTGTGTCCCCCTAGTGTGAAATAGGCCACTAATATTCAAGCTAGCACGAGATACAATTGCCGGGCAATAGAAAATATCATGGCGAACGGTTGGGAAGGCGCCGGGCAACCTGACGGATCGCGACCGACATTGCGAGCGAAGCAAGCAATCCAGGCCCGGCGTGCTCCTGTGGGCAGGGTCGCGCGGGCGGCGCGGTCGGCGACCGCACCCTACAAAGGCTGGCGGCGCCGCAAACGAGCGGGATTCCCGCTGACTCTTTTCCGCGCCCTCGAACGTCTTAAGCTTAAGGAGGCCGATTGACCTCAGCGACACGAGACAGCGGGAGCACAGCGATGAGCCTCAAGGACAAGACAATCGTGGTGACCGGCGGCAGCCGAGGCTTGGGCCTCGGGCTCGTCGAGGCCCTGGTGGACCAGGGCGCCAAGGTGACCGTCGTGGCGCGCGACAAGGACGCGCTCGCAAGCGTCAAGCAGAGGCTTGGCGTCGCCGTGGCGGCGGCCGACGTCACCGACGAGGGCGCCGCCCATCGCATCCTCGCCGAGGTGCGGCCGGACATCCTCGTCCTGAACGCCGGCGCAACGCCGCCGATGGGTCGGCTGGACCAGCTGAGCTGGGCGGATTTCACCGCGCCGTGGGAGACCGACGTGAAGGCCGGGCTCTACTGGATCCAGGCCGCGCTCAACCTTCCGCTCGCGCCGGGTTCCCGCGTCCTCGTCGGCTCCAGCGGCGCGGCTGAGAACGGTTCGCCGCTTTCGGGCGGCTACGCCGGCGCCAAGCGCATGCTCTGGTTGATGGCCAAGTACGCCAATGGGGTCGCCAGGCAGAAGGGGCTCGGTATCCGCTTCCAGGCGATCGTGCCGCAGCAGATCATCGGCGGGACCGGCGTTGGCGACAACGCCTCCAGCGTCTACGCTAAAGCCGCAGGCCTCGACCGCGAGGCGTTCCTGGCGAGGTTCGGCGCGCCGCTGCCGCCTCGCAAGTTCGGCGACCATCTGGTCGCGGTGTTGGACGATCCGCAATACGCGACCGGTCTCGCCTTTGGTCTCAAGGGCGATACCGGGATCACGGTTCTGGAGGGAGATGCTGCTTGAACGGAGGCTCATCGTCGCCGCCGACCGCGCGTCACGCTGAGCTTCTGGCGCTCGCCGGCGAGCTCAGGCCTGAGCTTCACCGCTATTGCGCGCGCCTGATGGGCTCCGTGATCGACGGCGAGGACGTGGTGCAGGACGCTTTCGCCCGGGCCTTTGTCGCCCTGGACACGCTGGAGGAGGCCCCGCCGCTGCGCGCCTG
The DNA here is from genome assembly GCA_963721905.1 of uncultured Alphaproteobacteria bacterium. Taxonomy (GTDB): domain Bacteria; phylum Pseudomonadota; class Alphaproteobacteria; order Rhizobiales; family Beijerinckiaceae; genus Roseiarcus. Next base: position 52,186 of record CAVRMF010000016.1, on the reverse strand, counting down.
GCTCTTTCGGATTGCCCATAACCGAGCGCTGGACCTCATGCGCAGCCGGACGATCCGCGCAGCCGAGCCTATTGAAGCGGCCTATGAGGTCGCCGATCCGGAAAGCCCAGACCCTGTGGAGGCGCTGATGCGGCGGGAGGCGGTCGAGACGGCGGTGTCGCGGTTCGTGGAGCTTCCGACCGTGCAGCGCAGCGTCGTGATCCTCAAGGACGTGCTCGACCAGTCGCTGGAGGAGATCGCCGCTTTGCTCGACCTCACGGTCAACGCTGTCAAAGCCCACCTCGCCCGCGGCCGGGCCCGGCTCAAGGCCATCAACGCAGTGGCGCCGGCTGAAACCGCGCCGCGCCCGCCGTCACCCGCGGTCGCCCGCTATGTCGCCCTGTTCAACCGGCGCGACTGGGAGGGCTTGCGCGCCATGCTGGCCGACGACGTGCGGCTGGTCCAGTCGTCCTACCCGCTGCGCAGCGGCCGCGCCGAGGTGGGTATGTTCTTCGGCTTCTATTCGCGCGAGCCCCCGGCGCGGGTCGCCCCCGCCTGGCTCGACGGCCGCGAAGTCATCGCGGTTTGGGAGGATTCTGGGGCCGTAAAGCCCAGCTATTTCATGTGGCTGGAGTGGACCGAGGGGCGGATCAGCTTCATCCGCGACTACCGCCATGTGCCGTATGTTGCGGACGATGCGGAGCTGGTCCTGGCGTTGCTCCCCAAAAATCGGTGACATCGCAAAAGGAGCGGTCGATGTCTGATGACGCGACGAAAAAGTTGAAGGCTCGATGCGCTTGCGGATGCGTGGAGTACGAAGCCGTCGGAGTTTCAATCACGAGTGTAATTTGCTATTGCGCAAGTTGCCAAAAAGCAGGGCGCGCCTTCGAACAATTTCCTAACGCGCCGCCGCTACTTGATTGGGATGGCGGCACTGCCTTCGTCTTATACCGGAGGGATCGCGTCCGGTGTCGTCAAGGTCAGGGACATCTCAAGGAGTATCGTCTCAACTCCGACTCACCGACCCGCCGCGTCGTCGCCACGTGCTGCAACTCGGCGATCTTTCTCGATTTCACCAAGGGCCATTGGCTGTCGATATACCGTTGTCGACTGCCGCTAGACGCGCCAAAGATTGAGATGCGAGTCATGACGCAAGACCGGCGCGCCGCCGGAGCGCTTGCGAGCGATGTGCCTAATTATCGCGGGCGCTCCGGTAGATTTATGGCCAAACTGTTGGCCGCTTGGGTGGCGATGAAAATCCGGCCGACGAATTTTGATTTGGGTGAGGCATCGGGCTGATGATGAGCATTTTGAGCTAGCGCTTTCCACGCGAACGCCGGTCTGAACACGTTCGATATGTCGCCCTGTTCAACCGGCGCGAGTGGGAGGGCTTGCGCGAGATGCTGGCCGACGACGTGCGGCTGGTCCAGTCGTCCTACCCGCCGCGCGCCGGCCGCGCCGAGGTGGGTATGTTCTTCGGCCTCTATTCGCGCGAGCCCCCGGCGCGGGTCGCCCCCGCCTGGCTCGACGGCCGCGAAGTCATCGCGGTCTGGGAGGATTCCCGGGCGGCGAAGCCCAGCTACTTTGTGTGGCTGGAGTGGACGGACGGCCGGATCAGTTTCCTCCGCGACTACCGCCATGTTCCCTATGTCGTCAACGACGCGGAGCTGATCCTGGCGGCGGACAGAGCGCCACCGGGCGAGGGAAGCCCCGAAGCCTGAGCCGCGGGACACTGCTGGTTACGGAGACAGCCGCCTAAACCGGCGAGAACCCGCGCAGTTCCTGCCGCGCCGCCTCGCTGAAGTCCTTCAGCGGATCGACGCCTCCGCCGGTCTTCACAATCTCGCGCAGATCGGCGACGGTCCGATTCGGCGCGAAATAGGTCTCGATGATCGAGTCCATGACCTTATCCGCGCACACGACCGATCTCGGCATGGAGAGCACGCGCATACGGCTGACCATGGCGTAGAGATCGACGATCTCCGGCATCTTGGGTTCGCTGTTGACCATGGCGTCGCCATACATTTTGGACGCCGCAATGATGAAATCTCTGATCAGATCCTCGCGGCGGGCGAGATCGTGCGCGACCTGACCGGCCCGGACTTGCGAGCGCTGGGTGAGCCATGTGGTGTAGCCCGAAGTGAGACCGCCGATCACCGACCCGGCAAGCGCCGAGATCGCCGACACATACGCCACGTCCATAGTTGCCCGCCCTGCCGCAATAACAATCGGGACATCATCAGCGCACTTCTGGGGCCCGTCTGCCTTACCTTCTCAGCGCCTCCAGCACCTTGACCGAGGCGCGGCCGTTGACCGGCATGCCGTTCTTCCCTTGGAAATCGGCGATCGCCTCTTTGGTCTTGGTCCCGATCGCCCCATCCGGCTCGCCGACGTCGTAGCCATGTTTGGCGAGCAGCGTCTGCAACTCGCGCCGCTCAATGCGCGAGAGGCCCGGATCGTCGGTCGGCCAGTGTGTGACGATGCCGACGCCGCCGGCCAGCCGGTCGGCCAGCACGCAGGCGGCGAGCGAATAGGATTCGGCGGCGTTGTAGGAATAGACCACGTCGAAATTGTGGGTCACCAGAAAGGCCGGGCCTGCGGCTCCCGCGGGCAACAAGAGCCCCGCCTCGCCCTCGCCGAGCGGGCGCCCGTCGATCCGCGTGATCCCGCGCGTCGCCCAGGCGGACATCGGCTCTTTCGCCTTCCGCCCCGAGGGACCGGAATAGCCGGACGGCAGCTTGACCTCGAAGCCCCAGGGGACGCCCGAGCGCCAGCCTGACCGGGCGAAATAATTGGCGGTCGAGGCGAGCGCGGCGTCCGCCGAATTCGACGATGTCGCGCCGCCCGTCGCCGCCGGCTACCGCGAGCCTCAGGTAGCTCGAGGGCATGAACTGCGTCTGCCCGAACGCCCCCGCCCAGGAGCCCGCGAGCTTTTCGGCCGGAATGTCGCCGCGGTCGATGATCTTCAGAGCGGCCATCAATTCGGAGCGGAAATAGGCGGGCCGCGCGCCATAGCAGGCGAGCGTCGACAGCGACTGCACCAGCGGCCGACCGCCCATCTCTGTACCGAAATTCGACTCGACCCCCCAGATGGCGGCGAGCATATAGCGGCTCACGCCATAGGTTTCCTCGGCGCGGGCGAGCGCATGGGCGTTTTTCGCCATCGCCGCCTTGCCGTCGCTGACCCGCTCCTCGTCGACGAGGCCCGCGACATAGTCCCAGATCGGCGTCTTGAACTCCGGCTGCTGCTTCTCGAATTCGAGCACTTTCAGATCGGGCTGAACCCCGTTGAAAGCCGCATCGAGCGTCTCGCGCGAAACCCCTGCGCGCGCGCCGTCGGCGCGCAACGCCGCGACGCACGAGGAAAAATCCGCCCGCGCCGGGGAGGCGAGCGCGAACGCAGCCGCCAAGGCCGCGAGAAACGGCCAAAGGATTCGAAGTCATGCGCGCAATCATCCCCGATTCGCGTTTTCCCGTCGAGCGGCGCAGGGCCGAGCAAACGGGTTCGATCTGCTGGCGGGGAAAGTCCGGCGCCCGAAAAACAGTTCGACATTGGGGGCCAGCGTAGGGAGACCGTCGAATTCTGGGTACCCGAAGCATCACCTAAAGGTCAAGGCGATTATCCAAAGGGTTATCGATGCCGTCGTGTTATTGGCGTAAATGTCATCAAGCCCTTTGGAGATGCCCGGGGCAGATTGATTGGTGCGCCATGACCAAAAAAGGAACCCCCTTACAACCGACAGTCAGTCCTGCGAGCGTTCTTGAGAAGCGGGAATCCCCAGCTCCGCCGGGCTGTCTTATCGGCGCCGGAGAGGCGAGCGATCGGCGCCATCGGTCGATGGAAGAGGAAAGCCGGGGGCGCCGCTCGCGCAAACTCTGCTCTGTTCATGCTTTGATCTCGCCGGATCTGGCTATTGGCGGCGCCGCATCCCTTGCGCTATTCGACCAGGGGTTCCCTAAAGTTGAGGCAAAGCGAGGGATTGGTGTCGAGCTCACAGCGAACAAAGGTCAATTACGGCCGAATGGACTGGGATTTCTGGCGCACGGGACGCGGTCTTCCGATCCCGTTCGAAACAAGGAGGCCTTTTCCACGGCCCAAGCTCGAGGTGCCAGCGGGTATGTACGAGGATGACGACTCTTGGCCCATCCAGTGCCCGAGCTGCGGCCACGGGTTCACGGAGATCATCGGACGGATCAAATCGCGCCTGGCCTCGCGTTGCCCCAATTGCTCTTCAGCTTTCGCTCATGGAGAAGAACAGTTTCTCTTCGCCCTGTCCGAGGCACGGAGGGGTCGACATAATCCCTGGTGGGAAATGCTCCAAGTCCGGCCAGCCGATCAGCCGCAGTGACCGGCCCATATTTGGGCTCGGGCCTGGCTCCGGCGGCGTCGCCGGTCGCGACAGCCGGGCGAGGTCGCGCGGCGACATTGTTGGCGCAAACTCTCATTTCGAGGCGCCGGACAGGGCGCTTTCGCCAGCAATAGACCGCCCGGTCCTTGGTTTTGTTACCCCGTGGGTGCGCCCAACTTATGTCGTGCAACTCGTGCAACTCAAGGCGAGTGCAGTCCCTGAGAGGCGCTCAAAACCGTCTGCGATTTGATAGCCACGTCCGTACGGTTCTTCGCCTTCAGTTTCTTCATGATACGACGTACGTGAACTTTGACGGTGCTTTCGCACATGCCAAGTTCATAGGCTATGACTTTATTCGACTTGCCGCGCTGGATCGCTCGAACGACCGCGAGTTCACGCGCCGTGACCGCGCCCGACGCCGGCGGCGCCTCGGACCACAGGTTTCCTGGCTCACTTCTCATGAGCAGATAGTCGAGTGGCACATATGTCCCCCCAGCAAGAACAAAGCGCAGCGCCTCAATCGCGATGTCAAACCCCAGCGTTACCGGGATATAACCTTTTGCGCCATAGCCGATCGCCACCCTGGCCAGTTCGCTGTGATTGGTGTGGCCGAGGACAATGATCGGTATTCTCGGCGCGATCTGAGCTAGAATCTCGAAGACATTGGCGTTCGCCTCTTTGCTTACTTCCAATCCAGAAAGTAAAATTAGATTTGGCGGGGTATGGCATTTCTGTTGGAATTCAATGGCCTCGGAATACGTTTGAATAGGCAATGAAAATGCCGACTGGATGCTTCGCCGAATGCATTCACGTATGAAGGTGCGGCTTTCAATCACCGCGATAAAACCATCAGAATTCCGAAGGGCGGCTTCATCAGAGAGATGCAGACCAATGCCTTCGGCGCGCTCGCTGGTCTCTATAGGCTGTGTTAGCGCTTGAGCCCCTTCGGCCCTGATCATGCTGTATTCGTCATCCACGACAAGCCCTCCTGTTCGAAATCCGGATGAAGCGGCGTTAAGAAACCCCGTCCGGTCGCCACTCCAACGACAAAGTCCGGCTCTCTGGTCTGAGAGAGCGTTATGAGCCCCAAAAGCCAAGCGATTGTCCCCGCGTTAGCCGTTCAGGTGCAGCCCTCTCCTAACTATGAGCCATGTCGCAACCCGCCGGTTGAGCGAGATCGCAATCCTGGCAGTTGCATCTCCTTCCATTAGGTCAACCGCTAGCGCAAAACTGATAGGATGTAAACACGGCTTACGGGTCCCTTGATCAAAGGTGGTATGCGGGCGTTGCGGCATCCTCCTTTTGGTCACGCTTGTTCAAGGCCGCCAAACCCCAAGCTCCGCATTCAACAATGTCTATCAGATGGTTGCGGTTACAACCGCGTCAGAGTGCGGCGAGCTTGCAGCACATGTCGCGGGTCGCGAGGTCGCCGCGGGCGTCAGATTTTCGCCACATGAGTCGGCCGCTTGTCGAAGCAAGCGCTTGCGTCTAGATAGAAGCGCCGCGTGACTGGCGAGCTTGAGATGGGGCACCATCGGGGAGCGCGGCTCGTGATCGCCGTTCGCCTGGGCAGCCGACTTGAAGAGGTCGGCCCATCTTCCTGACGGGAGACGCCCATGGACGCCTATCGCGCTGCACTTCAATCCTTCGATCCCGATATAGCGGATGCCATCGCCGGCGAGGAGCGTCGCCAGTTCGATGGCGTCGAGATGATCCCTTCGGAGAATTACACTTATCCCGAGGTGCTGGCGGCTCTCGGTTCGGTCCTAACCAACAAGTACTCGGAAGGGTATCCAGGCCGGCGCTATTACGGCGGCCAGCAATATACCGACGCGGTCGAAAATATCGCGCGAGATCGCGCCTGCGCGCTCTTCAGAGCCGAGCATGCCAACGTCCAGCCCCTTTCCGGGTCGCCGATGAATCAGGCGTGCTATTTCGCCTTTCTCAATCCCGGCGACACTGTGCTGGCGATGGATCTTTCGCATGGCGGCCACCTGACCCATGGAGCGCCGGTTTCCGTGATGGGCAAGGTCTTCAACTTCGTGCGCTACAAAACCGCGCCGCAGCAGGGGGGCGCAATCGACTTCGACGAGCTGATGGACATCGCAAAAGCCACCCGGCCCAAGATCGTCCTTTGCGGCTATTCGTCGTACCCGCGCGACTATGATTACGCCTCCTTCAAGGCAGTCGCCGACGAAGTCGGCGCGCTGACGATGGCCGACATCTCCCATATCGGGGGGCTGGTGGCGGCCAACGTCATGCGCAACCCATTCGATTCCGGTTTCGATGTCGTCACGACCACGACCCACAAGACGCTACGCGGGCCGCGCGGCGGACTGATTCTGTGCAAGGCGGGCGCCGCAAGGAAAATCGACAGCGCGGTTTTTCCCGGCCTCCAGGGCGGACCGCACATGAACGTCATTGCCGCCGCCGCAATCACGTTCAAAAAGGCGGCAGAGCCGGAATTCGTCGCATACGCGCAAGCGACTTTGAGCAACGCCAAGGCGTTGGCGGCGGCGCTTCTGGCGGAAGGCGTGACGCTGGTCACTGACGGGACCGACAATCACCTGCTCGTCATCGATACGGTGGCGAGTTTTGGCCTCGATGGGCAGGCCGCCGAAGTTGCGCTCGACGCCATTGGCCTTGCGACCAACAAGCAAATCATCCCTGACGATACGCGGCCGCCCTTGCGCCCGAGCGGGCTACGCCTAGGTACGCCTGCGTGCACGACGCGCGGAATGAACAAGGACGATATGGCGAGAATCGCCGAGTGGATTGTCAGGACGCTGCGTCGTCCCGAAGATGGCGCGACGATCGAGGCGACGCGGGCGGAAGTGAAAGCCATGTGCCGGAGCTATCCGGCGCCGGGAATTTCCTGAACCTCCGGAAGGTCGGATAGGGTCGAATCCGGAACTCTCAGGCGCGGGAGCCTCGGCAGCGCCGCCTGCGCTAGAACGGCCCACCCCCTGGAGGCGGAACGATGCTCTGGTCCATCCCCATCGGCCGCTTCGGCGGGACCGATGTCAAGATCCATATCACCTTCCTCCTGCTGCTCGCCTGGATCGCGTTCAGCGCCTGGGGGCAGGGGGGCGCAGGCGCGGCGCTCGACAGCACCCTCTTCATCGTCCTCATCTTCGCCTGCGTCGTGCTGCACGAGTTCGGTCATATTCTCGCCGCGCGCCGCTACGGCATCCATACGCCCACAGTGACCCTGCTTCCGATCGGGGGCGTGGCCAGCATGGAGCGCCTGCCGACCGACCCGCGTCAGGAGCTCGTCGTCGCGCTCGCTGGCCCCGCGGTCAATCTCGTCATCGGCCTCATTCTCGTTCTGGCGCTCGGGAGCCTGCGTCCCGTCGAGCTGACGCAGATCGACAACCCGAACCTCTCGCTGCTCGGCCGTCTCGCGGCGGCCAACATTTTCCTCGCCGTCTTCAACCTCATCCCCGCCTTCCCGATGGACGGCGGGCGGGTGCTGCACGCGCTCCTCGCCATGCGGCTCGGCGGCCCGCTCGCGACCGAAATCGCCGCCAAGATCGGTCAGGCCTTCGCGCTTGGCCTCGGCTTCCTCGGCCTCTTCGGCAATCCGCTGCTCATCTTCATCGCGATCTTCATCTATATCGCCGCGGCGGGAGAGGCGCAGATGAGCGCCTCGCAACAGGCGCTGAAAGGCCTTGCCGTCGGCGAGGCGATGGAGACACGCTTCACGCCGATCGGCATCGACGCCACGCTGAGCGAAGCGGTCGATGCGCTGCTCGCAACGGCGCAGCACGAGTTTCCGGTTGTCGACGCCTTCAAGAAACCGATTGGGTTACTCACCCGCGAGGACATCCTCTCGGCCGTGAAAAGCCACGGCGGCGAGGAGCCGGCGAGCGCGTTCATGCGCGCGGGGCTGGAGAGCGTGCGTCCGGCTCAAGCCGTCGAAACCGTGTTCGAGCGCCTGCAGGATCCGAAATCCCCGGCGCTCTACGTCACCGATGCCGACGGCGCGATCGTCGGCCTGCTGACCCGCCAGGCGCTCGCCGAAGTGATCCTCATCCGCTCGGTGAGGCCCGACTGGCGCTTCGGCCGGCGGGCCTGAAAGCCCCGGTTGACAGCGGATTGCTCGCGACGAATATGTTCGCCGAAGCGCGAGACGCCCTTGGTCAACCTCTGCAAATTCCTGTCCTTCCCCTTGGCCGCCCTCACGCTCGCTGCTGCGGGTCCGGCCTCGGCTGACCTGCGCATGTGCAACAACACTGGCAACCGCGTCAGCGTGGCGCTTGCCTATACTGACGGCCAGGGCTGGGTCAGCGAAGGCTGGTGGAACCTCAAGTCCCTCGACTGCACGACGCTTTTGCGCGGCGCGCTGGCGGCGCAGTACTATTACGTCTACGCGATGGACGAGCGCGGCGGCGAATGGAAAGGCAAGGCGTTCATGTGCACCTCCGACCGCGAGTTCAAGATCGAGGGGAGAGAGGATTGTTTCATGCGCGGCTATGACCGCACCGGCTTTTTCGAGGTCGACACCGGCAAGGACGCGAAAGGCTGGACGGTGCAGCTCACCGATCAGGCGAACCCGTCCAATCCGTGACATAGTCCAATCCTTGAAATTGTCATGGTAACGAGCCGAACCGGCGCTAAGTCCGAACGGCGATCCTGTCGCCTCTGGGGAGGAGCCCTTGCAATTCCGTCGAAGCCGCCGCGTCAAGATCATCGCCACCCTCGGGCCGGCCTCGGCCGACCGTGAGACCATCGCGGCGCTGTTCGCCGCGGGCGCGGACGTGTTCCGCATCAACATGAGCCACGCCTCGCACGACGCGATGCGCGAGCGTGTGGCAATGATCCGGGCGCTTGAGGAGGAGGCCGGCCGCCCGATCGGCATTCTCGTCGATCTGCAAGGCCCGAAGCTGAGGCTCGGAACCTTCGCCGAGGACGCCGCCGAGCTGCATAAGGGCGACGCGTTCACGCTCGACTGCGACCCGAAGCCCGGCGATGCGACGCGGGTGCAACTGCCCCATCCCGAAATCCTGAGCTCGCTCGCGCCGAACCATCGCATTCTCATCGACGACGGCAAGGTGATGCTGCGCGTCGCCGAGGCCGAGCAGGGGCGCTCGAGAACCATCGTCGAGGTCGCCGGACGCGTCTCCAACAAGAAGGGCGTGAGCCTCCCCGACACGACAATTCCGACCTCGGCGATGACCGACAAGGACCGCGCCGATCTCCTCGCGGCGCTCGAGGAGAACATCGACTGGATCGCGGTCTCCTTCGTCCAGCGTCCCGAGGACGTGGCCGAGGTCAAGGCGATCGCTCGGGGTCGCGCTTTGGTGATGGCCAAGATCGAGAAGCCGCAGGCGGTCGAGCGGCTCGAAGAGATCATGGCGGTGGCGGACGCCTTCATGGTCGCGCGGGGCGATCTTGGCGTCGAAATGCCGCTCGAACGCGTGCCCGGCATCCAGAAGACGCTGACGCGCCTCGGCCGGCGTCTGGGCAAGCCGGTGGTGGTGGCCACGCAGATGCTGGAATTGATGATCACCTCGCCCGTTCCGACCCGCGCCGAAGTGTCGGACGTCGCGACCGCGGTTTTCGAGGGCGCGGACGCGGTCATGCTCTCGGCCGAAAGCGCGTCGGGCCAATATCCGCGCGAGGCGGTGGCGACGATGAACCGGATCGCGGTGGCGGTCGAATCCGAGGGCATCTATCCGTCCATTATCGAGGCCCAGCGCGCTACGCCCGAAGCAACCAGCGCCGACGCGATCGCGAAAGCAACCCGCGACGTCGCCGAGACGCTGGACCTCAAGGTGATCTGCGCCTGGACGGTTTCAGGCTCGACCGGCTTGAGGATCGCGCGGGAAAGGCCACGCTCGTCCATTCTGGCGCTGACGCCGCACGAGGAGGTGGCGCGCCGCCTCGCCGTCGTCTGGGGCCTCCATCCGATCGTGACCGACGACGCGCGCGACGAACGCGACATGGCCGAGCGCGCCTGCCGCTACGCCTTTATCGAGGGCTTTGCCGGCGAGGGCGAGCGCATCATCGTCGTCGCCGGCGTGCCGCTCGGGACGCCGGGCGGCACCAACAACCTGCGCATCGCGACGGTGGTGGCGTAACATGCTGGCGAATTGATCCAGCGTCGAGGCGACACGCATGGGGGAAAACCGTCCACACCGAATTGTCATCGTCGGGGGCGGCGCTGCGGGCCTCGAACTCGCCACCCATCTCGGCGACACGCTCGCCAAGCGGGGCCTCGCCGATGTTTCGCTGATCGAGCGGAGCCGCACGCATTTGTGGAAGCCGCTTCTGCACATGGTGGCGGCCGGCAGCATGGATCCTTCCGAACATCAGCTGAACTATCTCGCGCAAGGGCACTGGCACCATTTTCGCTACCACTTTGGCGAGATGGTCGGGCTCGACCGCGCGAGCAAGACCGTTCAGATCGGGTCGACCTTTGACCATGAAGGCCGGCAGATCGCCTTGCCGCGCAGCGTCCCCTATGACACGCTCGTCATTGCGATCGGCAGCGTCACCAACGATTTCGGCACGCCGGGCGCGGCCGAGCACGCCATTCCGCTCGAGACCGCGGAACAAGCGGTGCGGTTTCAGCATCGCCTGCTGAATGGGTTCCTGCGCGCGCAGTCGCAGGCCGGACCGATAAAGCCGGGACAATTGCATGTCGCCATCATCGGCGCTGGCGCAACCGGCACGGAGCTGGCGGCCGAGCTCTATCAGACCTCGCGCGAAGTGATTGCTTACGGACTCGATCAGGTCGACGCCGACAAGGACATTCGCATCATTCTGATCGAGGGCGCCAAACGCATTTTGCCCGCGCTCCCCGAGCGCGTCTCCGACGCGACCCTTTCGCTTCTGAAGAAGCTCGGCGTGGAGGTGCGAACCGCCGCGCCCGTCGCATCGGTCCGCGCCGACGGGGTGGAATTGGCCAGCGGCGAGTTCATTCCGGCCGAGCTCGTGGTCTGGGCGGCCGGGGTGCGGGGGCCGGACGTCCTCCGCGATCTCGATGGACTCGAAGTGAACCGCGCGAACCACCTGGTGACGGAGCCGACGCTGCAGACCACCAGGGATCCGGATATCTTCGCGATCGGCGATTGCGCCGCCTGCCCGCGCGAAGGCTTCTCGACGCCGGTTCCTCCGCGCGCGCAAGCCGCTCATCAGGAAGCGTCCCACTTGGCCGAGCAGCTGAGGCGCCGTCTTAAGGGATTGCCTTTACAGCCTTTCGTCTATCGCGACTTCGGATCGCTCGTGTCGGTCGGCCGCGTCGGCGCGATCGGCAATCTCATGAACCTCGCCCTCAAAGGCAATCTCTTCATCGAGGGGATGCTCGCCCGCTGGATGTACCGGTCCCTCTACAAGATGCACGAGCGGGCGCTGCACGGGACCGTGAAGACCGCGCTGGACACGCTCGCGCGCGGCCTCTCGCGGCATGCGGAGCCGAAGGTGAAGCTGCACTGACGCAGCCGTTAACTGTAGACGCGGTCGCTGACCGCGTCGGCCGCGATCAACGATCGCGGCTACAACAGCGAGCCGGTTGCGCTGGGGCCTAGATGTGTATAGAGTAGTGATTCTATACACATCAATAGGGGCGACCGCGATGCGGACCAACATCGAAATCGACGACGAGTTGTTGTCCCAGGCCATGGCGGCGGCGGGCTTGCCGACCAAGCGAGCCACAGTGGAAGAGGGCTTGCGCCTACTGGTTCGGGTGCGCAGGCAAACCGAAGTTTTGGAGGACCTCAAGGGGCTGGGTTGGGAAGGAAACCTCGATGAGATGCGTCAGGGCCGTTCTCTAAGGCGCCCGTGATTCTCGTCGACGCCTCCGTCTGGATCGCCCACCTGCGCGGCCATCGAACCGAGGCCACCGCCAAACTGGAAGCTGCGGCAATGCGGGAGCCGCTCCTGATCGGCGATCTCATCCTGCTCGAAGTTCTCCAGGGCGCGCGGGACGAGGCCCACGCTCTGCGCATCGAACGCGGATTGCGGTCGTATGCGATCGTTCCGCTCCTCGATGCTGAACTGGCCCGCGAAGCCGCCCGGAACTATCGCAGGCTGCGGGAATTGGGCATTACGGTCCGCAAGACCGCCGATCTCATCGTCGGGACCTTCTGCATCGAACATCGCCATTCCTTGCTCCACGACGACCGCGACTTTGCGCCGATGGAAAAGCATCTCGGCCTTAAGGTCGTGTGAGCCGGCGTCGCCCGAGCTGCGCGGCAAGTTCGCGTCCGACAGCGTCACGAAGCGCCGACAGCGAGCCCCTGAACGCTTCCTCGTCATCGCGCGAATAGCTGAAGAAGCCGACGACTTCGGGAAGTTTCCGCCAGCGAGGACATCGAGCGCTCCGGTCACACAACTCGACAATACCATATGCGCTTCGCGGATAAAGTCGTCTCTCGCGGCCACAACCCTCGTCCTGAGGCGCCGCGAAGCGGCCTCGAAGGACGCTCCAGTAGGGGCCTGATGCTCGCGATCGGCCGAGCGCTTTGGAGCGTCCTTCGAGGCCTCTTGCTCACGCAAGAGGCGCCTCAGGACGAGGGGTTCTGCGAGAAATATTGGTAGCGGCAAAGTCCGTCAGCCGAGGTCCAAGACCCAGGTCTGCCCGACAAGGTCATGCCCGAACGAATGGTGCGGAGCCTCGTTTGTCAGGCGGAACCCTGTCGCCTGGTAGATGCGTCGCGCCGAGACGAGCACGTCGTTGGTCCATAACGTGAGCTGTCTGTAGCCGAGCTCGCGCGCCCGCGCGATGCAAGTATCGACGAGCGTGCGCCCGAGGCCGAAGCCGCGCGCGCTGGGCTCGACGTAGAGGAGCCTCAGCTTGGCGACGCCCGGCTCGTCGCCCTTCATGACGAAGATCGACCCGACGATCGCGCCGTGGCGCTCGGCGACCCAGCCGTCCTCCCGCGCGGGGTCGAACTCGGCGACGAAGGCGCCGAGGATCCGACTGGCGAGGCCTTCGTAGGTCCAGTCCCAGCCATACTCTTGATGATAGAGAACGGTCTGGCGATGAACGATCCAGCCGATATCTCCCGGCGCGAGGGAGCGCAGCCGCGGCTCTCCGTCTTGCGTTTCTCGGTCGCCGAGCACGGCGCGGACATCGCGCATCGCCTTTACGAGGCGCTCGCGGCCGGTCGCGTCGACAGGGGAGAGAAGCGCGTCGACCTGCGCCCGCGCGCCGGCGTCGGCGGCGACGAAAGCCGCCCGACCCGCGGTCGTCAGGGAGAGCAGCACGTGCTTGCCGTGCGCTTCGCTCACGCGGCTCGCTACCAGTTTTCGGGCGCGGAGCCGCGCAACGATCCGGCTTAAGTGCGCCTTGTCCATCCGGAGGCGCCGGCCGATCTCCGCCGCGGTGCAACCCGGCTCGGGGGCGTGGGCGAGCTCATAGAGAACGCGCGCCTCCGGCAGGGAGAGCGCGCTCGCCGGCAGATGCCGTTCGAGGAGGCCGATCTCGCGGGTGTAGAACCGGTTGAAGCTGCGCACCTCGTCGGTGAGGGTCATGGCGTGCCCGGTGTGTTGTCTCAGACAACATTACCGGGACATAAGCCACGCTGCAAGGCGCCCAACTCGCGATCGATGTGACTGCCGTCACAGACGTTTCGGCGCCCTTCCGGCAATGGTAAGGGGTGTTGCGCCGAGGCGTTGGCTCGCCCGGCGTCAACTTTGGGGAGGTCTCGATGCCCGCAACAATTGGTCCCGGCTCGACGGGAGACGACGTGAAGCGACTGCAGCGCGTGCTCGCCCGCCACCTGCTCTGGAATCCGTTCGGCCCGATCAACGGGGTGTTCGACGCGACGCTCGAGACAAGCGTAAAGAGCTTTCAGCAGAGCAACGGCCTCACGGTCGACGGAGTTGTCGGACCCGCCACGTGGGCCAAGTTGCCGCCCTATCGCGAGGCTTCGCCCACGTTGTCCAGCGGGTCGACCGGTCCTGCGGTGGCGTGGCTCCAGCAGGCATTGAAGGGCGCAGACATCGCGATCCAGTTTCCGGCCTACGCGGGCGCGATCGACGGCCAATTCGGCCCGGAGACGCTTGTCGCTTTGCAGGGTCTGCAGACCTGGGCCAACGTCCCCGCTTCCGGCGTCGTCGATGATATCACCTGGTTCGTCTGGATGGCGCCGGGCTCGGCCCAGCAGCTGACGCTTGAAGGCGCATGCGGTCTCTTGCGCAATCTGCTCTGAGCAAGGTCCGCGACGACGGATCCTGACCGCGGCGAGCGGCGTCAGCGCGAGGGCGCGGCAGCCCGATCCTTCCTGAACCAGACGCCGGACTTCACTGCGATCCCGACGATGGCGCCATAAGCGGCGAGCGCGACCGCGAGCATGACGAACACCATGGTCACCGACCCGGTCGTGGCGAGCGCGAGCCAGCCTCCGCCGACCGCGATCACGAGCCGCGCGAAGCCCGCAATCAGAGGCCAGGCGAGCTTGCCGGCGCCCTGGGAGGCGAAATAGAGCGCGAGCCCCAGGCCGAAGAATCCATAAGTCGGGCCGACGAAGCGCAGATAATTGGCGCCGGTCGCGATCATCAGCGGATCGTCGCCGAAGAGGCCGAGCCAGGCCCTGGGCCATAGCGCCGCGCCAACCCCGATCGCCTCGCATGCGACGAAGGCCAACGCCGCCCCCGTCATCGCGATGCGCAACGCGCGATGGTTCTGGCCCGCGCCGATATTCGTGCCGACCATCGCGACCATCGGCGCGCCGAGCCCGAACACCATCGGAATGAGCAGGTATTCGAGCCGCGAGCCGGTTCCATATCCGGCGACCGCGTCAGGGCCGGCCGCCGCGCCGACGAGACTCGTGGTCAGCGCGACGGTCAATGTCGTTTGCAGCGTACTGAGCGAGCCGACCCCGCCGACCCTTAGGATGTCGGCGAAGAAGGCAGGCTTCAGCCGCGCGATCCGGAAGCGGACGATGCTGTTCCCGCCGAGTATGTACCAGGCGAGGATCGCGGCCATCAGCGCCGTTGTCGCAACGACCGCGACGCCGCCGCCGGCGATGCCTAGCGCCGGAAACGGGCCGAGGCCGAAGATGAAAAGCGGCGAGAGCGGGATCAGCAGGACCACGCCAATGCAAACCACCGTCGAAGGGAAGGCCATGTTGCCCGTACCGCGGATGACGCTCGCAAGCGCATTCATCAGCCAGAGGAGAACGTTGCCGGCGAAGACCACGTTCGAATATTGCATTGCCGCTTCGAGCGAGCCGCCCCGCCCGCCCATGGCGGCGTAAAGCTGGCGTCCGAAGATGAGGAAGAGCGCCGAGGTCAAGAGGCCGAGCGCGACGTTGATCATGACCGCGTGCAGGACGAGCGCGTCCGCACCGGCCCGCCGCCCGGCGCCGAGCGCGCGGGCGACCGCGGACGAGATTCCTCCGCCGACCGCGCCCGCCGAGAGCATCGCCATCATCATGAAGCCGGGAAAGACGAGCGCCATTCCGGCGAGAGCGTCGGTGCCGAGGCGGGAGACCCAAAAGGTCTCGATCAGTCCGGTCGAGGCCTGCGCCAGCATGACGAGAACGTTCGGCCAGGCGAGCCGGAGCAAGGTCGCAACGATCGGGCCGTTCAGCAGCAGGAGCGTGCGCGGGCTCATCCCGGGCTCGAGCGCAACCGGGGGGCGGGACGGTCAGGGGCGATGGCGACGGCAAGAGCGTTCATGTCCCGGCCTCCTTGCCGGATGGATTTTTCAGATGTCTTTTTCGAGGAGCCTTGCGGCGCGAGCCGCGAGCCTTGCCTTGGTCGCTTCCGTCGCCGCGGGACCGGGGACCAGGTCGAACTCGGGCGAAGCGAGCGGCCGGCCCGTGCGGCGATCGATAAGCAGCGGCTCGGCCGGGGCGCCGGTCTTGGCGTCGGCGATGGCGACGCTCGCCCCTTCCGGCGCGAAGTGACGATTGCCAAACGCGAGCAGCGCGAGCAGCACCGGGCGAAAATCTCGCCCGCGCTCGGTGAGGACGTATTCGTCGCGCGGCGGCCTCGCGCAATAGCGGCGCTTCTCCATCATCCCCGCGTCGACCAGCGCCGCGAGGCGGCGGGTCAGCATGTTCGGCGCGATGTTGAGGCTCTTCTGGAACTCCTCGAACCGCGTCATTCCGCCGAGGGCGTCGCGCAGAATGAGAATGCTCCACCACTCCCCGACGCGGTCGAGCGATCTCGCGATCGGGCAGTCCATCGTGGTGAAGCGCGTTCTTTGCATAGCGTCGTTATAGAGAAGTCACTAGCATCATGCAAGTGACTAAAGCGCACGCTTCGCGGGCGATTTGGCGGTCCCTCGAAAAGTTGCAGAAAAAGACGCCTAAGACGCTGAAATCGTTTGGTCGTCTGCGGAATCGTGCGGCCGGCCCGAGCCGCCGCCGGGAGCGGCCTCAAGCCCGCTCGGTCTCCCGCTCGTGCGCCCGCCGCTCGGCCTCGAGGATGATCTCGACCACCCGTTCCGGCGCGACATGTTGAGGCGAATGGCCGACGCCCTTGAGGGTCGTGAGCCGCGCGCCGGGAATGTCGCGCGCTAATCCGGCCGAATGGATGTGGGCGTAGACGACGCTGTCGGAATCGCCGGTGACGATCTCGGTCGGCGCCCGGATCGCGGCGTAGCGCGGCGAGAGCGCCGCGACCGCCGCCTCGGCGTCAGCGACGTCCTCGCAGTTGGCGCGAAAGTGCATGGGCCTCAAGACGAGCGGGAGCCGCGTCTCCTCGACGAAGCCGGGCGGAGCCTTGTTCGGCGCGAACACGCCCTGCACCGCGCCGCGCATCCGCGCCCTGCCGACCGGCAGCGTCAGGAGGCGGCGGAGCGGCGGCCCGAACAGGGGATCGGCGCCCGCCGTGTAGTACCAGGCGACGCCGCCGGGCCACGGATGACTGACGGGGGCGATCAGAATCAGCGCGCGCACGAAGCCCGGCGCCTCGAGCGCCATCGCGAGGCTCGCGATGCAGCCAAGCGAATGGCCGACGACGATCGCTTGCGTGACCCCGAGGCTTTGCGCCGCGCGCACGATCGCCTCCGCCTGAAGGAGGGGGGACGAGCCTCGGCGGCCGCCAATACGCTCGCTCCAGCCATGTCCGGGGCGATCGACGCTGAGCACTCGAAAGCCCGCTTCGCTCAACCGGTCGGCGAGCGCGACGTCGAGGTCGGCCGCATTGCCGGAGGCGCCGTGAATCATCAGCACCGCGCCTCGCGGCTCGCCGCGGGGAGCCCGCTCGAGAACATGGATGGCGGCGCCGCCGACCTCGATGCGCGTCCCGGTCGGCGGATAGCGGGCTTCGATCCGCCGCGTCTCAACCGCGGTAAAGACCAGGAGCGCGGCGATAACGGCGAGAGCGAAAACGAGAACCGTCACTGCGCCTCGGAGCGCAGGGCGGCAAGGCTCACAGTTCTTCGTCCGCGATCGCGGACTTGAGCCGGTCCGCCGTCTTTTCCGCGTTGCGCCAGTGCGGCGCAATTGCGAGGACGCGCTCGCAGACTTTGAGGGCCTCCTCCTTCTTGTCGCGCGCCTCGAGAATGTGGGACATCCCCAT
Organism: uncultured Alphaproteobacteria bacterium; assembly: GCA_963721905.1. Classification (GTDB taxonomy): domain Bacteria; phylum Pseudomonadota; class Alphaproteobacteria; order Rhizobiales; family Beijerinckiaceae; genus Roseiarcus. The sequence goes on along the minus strand of CAVRMF010000016.1, from coordinate 34,376 downwards.
GAGCGCCCCGAGATGGCGCGGTTCGCGCTTCAAGGTCTCGGCGACGTCGGCCATCGACCCATCGTAATCGTCGTCGAGATAGCGCAGCGTCGCCCTCGCGTTCCACCCCTCCGCCCAGTCGGGCAGGAGCGCGATCGTCGAATCGAGGATTTTCCCGGCGGCGTCGAATTCCTTTTCGCCCATCGCCTTGCGCGCGCGCTCAAGCAGGAGGTCGCCGGTATCCGAACCCGATTGCGCATAGGCCGCGAACAGAAGCCCGACCAGGCCGTCGGTCTCGTCGGCGTCGCCCGAGGCGGCGAGGCGCTGATAGAGGTCGGCCCGCAGTTCCGCTGGGGTCTGGCGCTGCGGCGCTTCCTGCGCTTCGGGCTTGGCGTTCGGCGCGGGCGCCGCCGGGCTCTCGTCGGCACGCGCTTCCAGGCAGGCCGGGAGGACTGCGAAGACGAGCGCCGCAAGGAGAGACGTCGTGCGAAGTCTCATCAGGGCAAAATAACGCGCAGTCCGCGGTCCGTCAAAAAGTCGAACGGCCGGCGGTCTACCCCTGGCGGGCCTTGAAGCGCTTTTGGGTCTTGTTGATGATGTAGACGCGGCCCTTGCGCCGCACGAGGCGGTTGTCGCGATGGCGGTTGCGCAGGGATTTCAGCGAATTGCGGACTTTCATGGGCTCTCACCAATAGTTCTTCCCGCGGGGGAAGGCCCACGGCGGACGAATTTAGGAGGCGGTCCTATGCCTCAAACCCGCGCGGCGATCAAGAGCGGTCATCCGACCTTGAGCGTCGCCATCAGCGCCCGATGCCCCTCTGGAATCGACACCGGGCGATTCGTCGCCCGGTCGACATAGACGTGAGTGTAGCCGCCGGCCGCCGCAGCGTTCGGCGCGCCGGCCCTGAACACCGCGAGATGATAGCGCACCGAGGAGCGGCCGAGACGCTCGACTGCCACGCCGACTTCGGCCGGTTCGGGATAGGCAAGGCTGGCGTAGAAGCGGCAGTTGCTCTCGACGACGAGACCGACGACAGGGCTCGTCGCAGGGTCGAGCAGCCCCGCTTCGATCAGGATCGCGTTCACCGCCGTGTCGAATAACGCATAATAGACGATGTTGTTGAGATGGCCATAGGCGTCGTTGTCGCTCCAGCGCGTCGCGAGCGGCACGAAACGGGCGAAGGCGCCTCTCGCCGGCGGCCCAGCGCGATCGTGAGCGGCCGCCATCCGCGCGCCTGCCGCTAGACGCCCGGCGCCCGGTCGAGCGCGCTCCAGGCGGCGCCGACAAGAGCGCAGGCGAGCAGCGTCTTGACGATCGTCGCCAGCACGAAGGGCGCGACGCCGAGCATGAACGCCTTCTCGGGCCCGATGAGGATGGCGAGCCAGGCGAAGCCGAGCGCGAAGATTACGACATGACCGAGCGCCATTGCGGCAAGCAGCAAGCCCCATGAGCGGTCCCAGCCACGTTCAGCGAGGACCCCGACCAGCGCCGCGGCGAGGAGGAAGCCCACGAGAAAACCGCCCGTGGGCCCGGCCATGTAACCCGGTCCGGCCAGGGCGCCGGCAAAGACCGGCAGGCCGAGAAAACCTACGAGGAGGTAGAGCGCGACGGTCGCCGCGGCGAGCCGCGCGCCGTATGCCGCGCCGAGCGCAAGCACCACGAGCGTCTGAAGCGTCATCGGCACCGGAGCGAACGGAACCTGGATCTTGGCCGAGAGAGCGAGCGCCAGCGCGCCGCCCGCCGCGAGCGCCGTGTTGCGCGCGAAGCGCAGGGACCGCCGCGTCGGCCAGAGAGTCGCGGCGAGCGTCGCGTCGAGGGCGTCGGTCATTGTGTCTCCGAGGCGGATGGGAAAGGAGGGGAGCTTTCGCCTCTTATCCGCGCCGGTCTATCATGACAAGACGATGGGCCGCTGTGCCTTGTGAGGCGTGACAGGAGCGTGAAAGTGGCTGACGAGAGCGAACCCGATCTCTTCGCCGACGCCCGGCAGCCGCCCCCGCGGGCGCTGACCCGGCTTTCTCCGCTTGTGCGCCGCCTCGTTGCGCCGAACGCCTCGCCCTTTACCTTCAACGGCACCTGCACCTATATCTTGGGGAACGGCGCGGTCGCGGTCGTCGATCCTGGCCCGGCCGACGAAGCGCATCTCGCGGCGATCCTGGCCGCGGTCGAAGGCGCGCGGGTGGAGACGATCCTCGTCACCCATACCCATCGCGATCACAGCGCGCTTGCGAACCGGCTGCGGCAGACTACGGGCGCGCGGGTCGTCGGCGCCGAGCCGTTCGCGTCGAAGGGAGACGGGACCGGCGGCCTCGATTCCGCGCATGACCGCGACTACGCGCCCGACGCCGTGCTCGGCGACGGCGAGCGGTTCTACGGATCGGGGTTCGTCATCGAGGCCGTCGCCACGCCGGGCCATTGCGCCAATCATCTCTGTTTCGCGCTTCTCGAAGAGCGCGCGCTCTTTTCCGGCGATCATGTGATGGCCTGGTCGACCTCCGTCGTCGCGCCGCCCGACGGCTCGATGGGAGCCTATATGGCCTCGCTCGACAAGGTGCGCGCCCGCGACGAGCGGATCTACTGGCCGGGCCATGGGGGGCCCGTCGTCGAGCCGCAGCGCTATGTGCGCGCGATCGCCCATCACCGCCGCCAGCGGGAGGCCTCGATCCTGGCGGCGCTCGCCGACGGCGCCGAAACCATCCCCGAGCTCGTTGCCCGGGTCTATGTGGGTCTCGATCCTGCGCTCGCGCGCGCCGCCGGCCTTTCGACGCTTGCCCACCTCGAAGACCTTCGCGAGCGTGGCCAGGTCGTCGCCGAGACGCCCGTCGCGGGCGAGGCGCGGTTTCGCCGCGCCTGACCCGCTTCAGCGCTCCCGCGTCTCCTCATTCATCTCGGCGATGAATTTGCGCACGCCCCGCGCGTTCGATCCGAAATCATGCCCGCCGACACGCGAGACCGAGCGCACGTCGATCGCGGTCTCAGTCGCTCCTGGCCGGATTCGGACTGCGATGTCGCTGACGAACCCGAAGAACAGCGATCTGGAGGTCGCTTCGATCAGCGCCGCGCCATCGCCGTTGAGGTTCGGCGGCTCAGAATTCGACGACGCGCCAGCCAAGGTCGCTCGCGACGCTGAGGGCGAGCTGATAGGCTTGGGTCGAATCCAACTCGAGCATGACGGTCGCGACATCCGGATAGGCGGCCCGTTGCGCTGCGCGGGTTTCCTCGCTCGGCGGGGGCGGCTCGTCTCCGGCCCGCGCCTCGCGCGCCTTCGCCGAGAGCAGGAACGCCGGGGGCGTCTTGAGGTCGGTCGAGATGTCGTTGATCGGGGGCAGGGCGAAGGAAAGCGCCGCCAGATAGACGGGATAGGCCAGCAACGCCGCCGCCAAAGCTAAGCCCAGCGCGGCCTGCTGCGCTCCGCGCAACCCGTCGCGCCAGATGGCGGATGCGGCGGCGGTCGCGAGCAGCGCGGCGAACACGGCAATGACCAGGGCGGTCCCGAATACGGTCAGCACTGCCGGAGGATCGGCCGCGCGCATGCGCGAAAGCCCGATCGCGACCGCGGCGATGGCGATGGCGAAGATCGAGAGCCGGCGCGCCCAGACGGCCGATCGGGCGACGGGTTCGATGAGGATCAGGCGGCGCAAGGACCCGTCGCCTGATAGGCGCTATTGCGCTCTAGCCGCGTCGCATCCGCCCGCTTCGGCAAAGAGAGCGGGATCGAAACCCCGCTCCGCCGTCGCGCGATCAGGACTGCTGGACGCCAGCATCGTGCTTGCCCGCCCATCGGGTTCGGTGCGCGCCGGGGGCGCGCCGAAGGCGATGAGGAATGCGACAGCGAGCCAAACGCGGGACGGCATCGGGAAGCCTCTTCACGAAGAGAGACGCCGGTATCGCCCGAAAAAAGTGAACGAAGTCTCAAAGCGGTGACAGGGCTCCGGTCAGGCGGCGCGAAAGATCGCCGCGCCCTCGTCGGCCGCCCCGACGGAGGCGCGGAAGGCGCCGAACAATTCGCGCCCCACGCCGACGTGGGCAGCCGAGAGATCGGCTTCAGCCGGCCTTCGCGCGGCCCAGTCTTCGCCCACGGCCTTGACCTCAAGCCGTCCGTTGGTCGCGTCGAGACGGATGATGTCGCCATCGCGAATCTTGGCGATCGGCCCGCCTGCCGCGGCTTCCGGCGTGACATGGATCGCGGAGGGCACTTTGCCAGAGGCGCCCGACATGCGCCCGTCGGTGACGAGCGCCACGCGTCGGCCGCGATCCTGCAAAACGCCCAGCGGCGGCATCAGCTTGTGCAGTTCCGGCATGCCGATCGCTTTTGGCCCCTGGAAGCGCACGACGGCGACAAAGTCGCGGTCGAGCTCGCCGGCGCGAAAAGCGGCATGCAGCTCTTCCTGGCTGTGGAACACACGCGCCGGCGCCTCAATCACGTGTCGGTCGGAAGCGACCGCCGAGGTCTTGATGACGGCGCGTCCGAGCGGGCCTTCGAGAACGCGCAGGCCTCCCGTCGCCTGGAACGGATCGGCCGCGCCGCGCAATACGCTGGTGTCGCCCGAACTCGCAGGCGCAGGAGTCCATGCGACCGCTCCGTCGGCGTCGAGATGCGGCTCGACAGCATAATCTGCGAGGCGCTCGCCCCAGACCGAGCGGGCCTCGCCATGAAGGAGGCCCGCGTCCACGAGCTCGCGGATGAGAACGCCCATGCCGCCGGCGGCCTGGAAATGGTTCACATCCGCCTTGCCGTTTGGATAGATGCGGGTCATCAGCGGCGTCACTTCCGCGAGATCGGCAAAATCCTCCCAGGTCAGAGCGATGCCCGCGGCGGCAGCCATCGCGATGAGGTGAATGGTGAGATTGGTCGAGCCGCCTGTCGCATGGAGGCCGACGACGCCGTTGACGATCGCCCGCTCGTCGATGACGTGGCCGATCGGGGTGAAATGGTTGCCGAGCGCGGTCAGCTCAAGCGCCCGCCTGACGCCGAGCATGGTGAGCGCGTCGCGCAGCGGCGTGTTCGGATTGATGAAGGATGCTCCGGGCAGATGGAGCCCCATGATCTCCATCAGCATCTGGTTGGTGTTGGCGGTGCCGTAGAAGGTACAGGTGCCGGGCGCGTGGTAGGCGGCGGCCTCCGCGGCCAGAAGCTCGGCGCGCGTCGCCTTGCCCTCGGCGTAGAGCTGGCGGATTTTCGATTTGTCGTCGTTGGCGAGGCCCGACGGCATCGGCCCGGCCGGTAGGAACACCGCCGGCAGATGGCCGAACGACAAGGCGCCGATCAGCAGTCCAGGCACAATCTTGTCGCAGATGCCGAGATAGACCGCGGCGTCGAACATGTCGTGCGACAGCGCGACCGCGGTCGAAAGTGCGATCACGTCGCGCGAAAAAAGCGACAGATCCATGCCCTTTTCGCCCTGGGTGACGCCGTCGCACATCGCCGGCACGCCGCCGGCGACCTGCGCCGACCCGCCGGCGGCTCGCGCCGCGTCCTTGATGAGATCGGGGAAGCGCGCATAGGGCTGATGGGCGGACAGCATGTCGTTGTACGCCGTGACGATCGCCAGATTGGGGCCCGACCCGTCGCGCAGCGCCTCCTTGTCGCCCGGCGCGCACGCGGCGAAGCCATGGGCGAAATTGGCGCAGCCAAGGCGCTTGCGCGTCGGTCCCTTGGCGACTGCGGCGTCGATCCGATCGAGATAGGTCTGGCGAGTGGCGTGGCTGCGTCTGGCGATCCGCTCGGTCGCTTCGCCGATGCGGGCGTTCAATTGGGTCATGGGCTAAAGTCTCCTGTTACCCACTAGACGGCCAGAATGACGCCAGCGCAACCATGCGTCGCGCGGTCAGTAGCCGATCTGGTCGCGTATGATCTTGGTGAAGCGCTTGCGCTCGTCCGGCGTAAGGTTGGCGGTGGCGACGTCGAGGCTCTGATCCGCAAGCCCGGCCGCTTTGGCGAAACTGTTCCAGGCGGCGGCCTTGGCGAGATCGCGCTCGACGACGCGGCCGACGGCGTAAAGATGAGCCATGCGGTTCTGGGCGATCGGGTTGCCCTTGGCCGCGGCGATCTTGAGAAGCTTGACCGCGCCGGCTTCATCTTTCGTTACGCCATCGCCGTTGAACAGCATAATCGCATATTCGACCTGGCCGGCGACGATCCCGGCCTCGGCGGCGCGCTTGAGCCAGTGCGCCAACTCGACGATGTCCTGTGGGACGCCCTTGCCCTCCCGCAGCATGACCCCGTAGGAATAGGCGCCGTCGTCGTCGCCCGCATAGGCGGACCGCAGGAACAATTGCGCAGCCTTGGCGAAGTCGGGCGTCCGGCCGTCGCTCGCATCGAGCGCCATGACCGCGAGGTTATAAAGCGCGGCGGGGTGGTTCTTGGCGGCGGCGCGCTCGAATTGCTCCTTGGCGCCGTCGTGGTCCTTCGGCACGCCGTCGGCGCCCTCGAGCAGCAGCACGCCAAGCTCATAAGCCGCCTGCGGATCGCCGAGATTGCTCGCCAGGCGATACCAGCGCGAGGCCTCGAGGTCGCTGCGGCCGACCGCGGCGCCGTCGTGGTAGATGGCGCCGATCAGCGTCATCGCCGCCGCGTCCTTGGGATTGTCGTCGAGGCGGCGCTCCGCCTCCCTCAGCGCGAAGAGGAAGTTGCCGCGCTGGTAGGCGCCGAAGGCGAAATCCGGCGGCCTTCCGTCGGCCCGCGGCGGCAAGGGCGTCGCCGCCAGCGCCGGCGCCGGCGCCTGTGCGCCGATCCCCACGGCAGGGACGCCAAGCGGCGAGGCCGCGTTCGGGGCAGCGGCGTTCTGGGCCGCGGCGGCGCGAGCGAGCGAGAGAATGAATGCGAGAACGAGCGTGGGCCGGATCACGGCGCCTCCGCCGCGATTTCGATGAGCAGCGCCTGGGCCTGACGGGCGGCCTCGGGTGGCGAAGACGCGTTCCAGATCGCGCCGTCGAGCGCGACGAAATCGGCGCCGGCGCGGGCGAGCCGGCCCGCCGCCTCGATCGACTCGGCGTAGCCGACGCAGGGGGTCTCGAAGATCTCCGCCCACCAGGCAACCCGCTCGACGAGCAGCTCCAGCGCCATCGCGGGGGCGGCGCCGCGCGGCTCGCCGAACATCACGTAATCCGCGCCCATTTCGCCCGCCGTCATGGCCTCGTCGCGCATCCGAAGCGCGCCGGCGCCGACGATCCGCTCCGGCTTCAAGCTGTCGAGCGCCTCTTCGAGAGCTTCTCCCGCGCCGGACACGTGGACGCCGTCGGCGCCGAGCCTTGCGGCGAGCCGCGCGTCATTCTCCAGGATGAGCGCGCAATCAGCCGCAACCGCCGCCTTCAGGAGCGGCGCGACGATCGCCTTCGCCTCGCCCTCCGCGCCCGGCGCAAGCTTGACGAGGGCGCTTGCCGCCGGCACGGCGGCGAGGACCTCGGCGAAGGTCTTGGCGAATGAGCCGGCGTTGCCAGTCGAGAGCGGCGGCGTGATGAGGCTGAGCGAGCAGGGCGGCGGCGAGGACGGCATGGGCGGCAAAGGTCTCAGGAGGCGACAATCTCGCTGAGCAATGCGGCCAAAACCGGGATTGTGGCAAGTCCTTCGGAACGCGCCGCTGGGGGCTCGGCTCGAACCGGCCCTTCCGGGCTGCCTTCGATCGTCCGGTCGGCCGTCAGTTCGAAAAGGCGGCGCGCAGACGTTCGTGCTGCAGGGCGACTTCGCAATGCCGTCCCGTGGGCTCCGGCGAACGGGCGATCGCGAGGCTGCGGTCGAGATGGATGACCCGCTCCTGGATGCGCAGCGAACGCCAGCTCAGATCGCGGAGAGTCGCGGGAAGCTGGTCGTAAACCTCAGGGGGGCAGCCGAGGTCCTGGCGAGAAAGCTTGACCCGATGCCGTTCGGCCAGCGCCTGGGTCCGTGTCAGCTCGCCCTCGTTGACGGCGCGCTGGAGCAGAAGCCAGGAGGCGACCTGCATGAGGCGGGTGGTCAGACGCATGCTTTCGGTCGCATAGGCAAGCGCCGCCGGTCGGGGGAGCGTGCGCGATTCCGTTCGCCCGGCGCCGTCCAGATAGGCGGCCGCCTCTTCGACGAGCGCCATGCCCTCGCGAAACAGGTCCTTGAATGCGGGTGAGGCGGCGTGGCGATAAACGAAGGGGACCGCCGGCGGCGGAAGCCCCGCGGCCACAAGCTGCCGCGTCGATCCATCGAACTGGCGACCCATACTCTTCACCCCGCCTTGCCGACGCCAAACACTTGCTTGGCTGCCCTCCCGCATCCCGTGCAGCCGCTCCGCAATGATAAGGCCAACCTGGCTGACATGGGCTTTTACCCGGAAGTAACCTTAACGCGATTTCGGCCGACGCAAATAAAAAAAAGCCGCCCGGGGGCGGCTTTGGGAGGCGGTCAGATCGGAGGAGTCGAAGAGAAAGGGCGAATTGCCCATCCAGAACCCGCCAGGACGGGTCGATAACCTTCATACGCCGTAATTGTTAACAATGCCTTCACGGCTGCTGGTCTGCCGGCAAAACCGCTACACGGCCGTTGGAAGAAGGCAGGCGTTGCTCGCCCTAGCTCCTCTGCCGCGAGAGCGGCGCCGGCGCGACGCTGTCCTCCGGCACGAAGAAATCGACCGAAAGACCGTGGGTCGGGTCGACGCGGTAATGGTCGAACTCGGTGACCCCGTTCTCGGCGAGGAACGTGTCGTCGATCAGGAAGCGGCCGGTGAATTCGCGCGCCGGCTTGCAGAAAATGAGGTGCGCTGCGTCGGCGAGGATTTCGGGCTTGCGGGAGGCGTGCATCAGTGCGTCGCCGCCGAGCAGATTCTTCACCGCTGCGGTCGCGATCGTCGTGCGCGGCCACAGGGCGTTGACAGCGACGCCTTTGCTGCGAAATTCGCCGGCGAGGCCGAGCACGACGAGGCTCATGCCGAATTTCGCCATCGAATAGGCGGTATGGCGGGCGAACCATTTCTCCTTCATGTCGAGCGGCGGCGACAGCATCAGGATATGCGGATTTTCGGCCTTGAACAGATAGGGCGCCCCGAACTTGGACACCATGAACGTGCCGCGCGTATTGATCTGATGCATGAGATCGAAACGCTTCATCTCGGTGGACTGGCTGTCTGTCAGCGAAATCGCGCTCGCATTGTTGACGATAATGTCGATGCCGCCGAAATGCCGCGCGGTCTCATCGAGCGCGCCGCGCACGCCCGCCTCGTCGCGCACGTCGACGACGAGCGGTAGCGCGCGGCCTCCCGCCGCCTCGATCTCTTTGGCGGCGGTATAGATCGTGCCGGGCAATTTAGGGTTGGCCTCTGCGGTCTTGGCGGCGATGGCGACATTGGCCCCGTCGCGCGCCGCGCGGAGGCCGATCGCCAGACCGATCCCCCGGGACGCGCCGGTGATGAACAGCGTTTTTCCCTTGAGCGTCGGCGTCGCCATGCGGTCCTCCCGTTTGAGATTCAGGCCTTGAAGGCCGAGGCCGCCGCCGCGCGCGTCGCCTGGCGCGACAGGATCGCCCGTTCGAGCCGCTCGATTTCCGCTTTCAGAAGCCCGATGCGCTCGGCGAGCTCGGGTTCGGAGAGGTCGTCGAGGTTCTGACCGATCTCATGAGCGACCGGCTTTTTCGGCTTCGGGCCGAAAACGGCTTCCTCGTCGAATGCAGCCATGGCCCGTCTCCGCCGAACCTCAAGACGCTGCGATGAAGCCGCCGCCCAGCACCCGCGCGCGCGGGTCGACGGATTCGTAGAAGACACAGGCCTGGCCCGGCGATACGCCGCTTTCGGGCTCGACGAACTCGACTTCACCGGTCGGCAACAGAATCGCAGGGGCGGGCGGGCGGGTCGAGCGCACTCGCGCGGCGATCGGAAGTCCTGACGGCGGCGCGTCGGCGAGTTCGCCGTCGCCGATCCAGTTTACTTCCCGGAGCGTGAGGCGCGTCCTGGCGAGTGCGGAACGGGGACCCACAATCACGCGGGCGCGGGCCGCGTCGAGCGCGACCACATAGAGCGGCTCGGTCGCGGCGACTCCGAGGCCGCGCCGCTGGCCGATCGTGTAATGAACGATGCCGGCATGACGCCCTAGCGCACGGCCGTCGATATGGACGATGTCGCCGGGAATCGCGGCGCCGGGGAGGAGGCGCTCGATCACCTCGCTGTAGTGGCCGGCAGGAACGAAGCAGATGTCCTGACTGTCGGCCTTTTCGGCGTTGATGAGACCGTATTTGCGCGCGAGCTCCCGCACCTCTGGCTTCGGCATCCCGCCGAGCGGAAAGCGCAGACGCGTGAGCTGGTTGCGGGTGGTGGCGAACAGGAAATAGCTCTGGTCGCGGTCTGCGTCGGCGGCGCGGTACAACGCCCGCCCGCCGCGACCGTCGTCGCGCGCGACGACGTAGTGACCCGTCGCCAGGAGGTCGGCGCCCAGGTCCCTCGCCGCCGCAAAAAGGTCGGCGAATTTCATCTGCTGGTTGCAGGCGACGCAGGGGATGGGCGTCTCGCCGCCGATATAGGCGCGCGCGAACGGCTCGATCACCTTCTCGCGAAAGCGCTGCTCGTAGTCGAGCACGTAATGGGGAATACCGAGGCGCACCGCGACGTCGCGGGCGTCATGGATGTCCTGGCCGGCGCAGCAGGCGCCCTTGCGGTGCGTCGCCTCGCCATGATCGTAGAGCTGCATCGTCAAGCCGACGACGTCGTAGCCCTCTTCGGCCAGCATCGCCGCGACCACGGACGAGTCGACCCCGCCCGACATCGCCACGACCACCCGCGTGTCTTCGGGGGCCTTTTCGAGGCCAAGACTGTTGGTCGCTGGGCGCAAGGCCGTCGCGAGGGCAGGCGCAAGCATTCCGATCTCACCCCGGCGGACTCGCCGGGTCATGGGGTTAGATTGGGCTTTCGGCCCACCGTGACAACCCATAGACCAATTCCGCCTCCGCCGCCAGTTTTGCCACGTCGGGACGTTCAACCGGCTGGCGCCCGTCGCCGAGATCAGGGGCGATAACCTTTAGGTAAGACATCACGCGATTTGAAACAGTTAGGGCGTTTTTTTGGTCCGCCGCAGTTTAGGCAAATCTTAAATCGCTTGAACTATCGTCCCGAAGCTTCAGTACCGCGTACAAGTGAGCGTTCCATGAGTGACACGATGCGGCCGAGGGTGAAATACGTGATCGGCCCTGACGGCAGTCCGCTGACGGTCGCCGATTTGCCGCCTCCAACCACCCGCCGCTGGGTCATCCGCCGCAAGGCGGAAGTGGTCGCGGCAGTGCGCGGCGGGCTCATTTCGCTCGAGGAAGCCTGCACGCGCTATACGCTGACTGTCGACGAGTTCCTGAGCTGGCAGATGTCGATCGACCAGTATGGCCTCGCCGGGCTGCGCACGACGCGCATTCAGCAGTATCGGCAATAGGGCCTCTTGAGCCCAGCGGCCCCGCGGGTCACGGCATCAGCTGACCGCCGTTGACCTCGATAATCTGCCCGACGACGTATCCGCTGAGCGCTTCCGAGGCGAGAAACAGATAAGCGCCGACGCAGTCCTCTGGCGTCCCCACGCGGCCGAGCGGAATGGTCCGGCGCATGGCTTCCATCATTTCAGCGTCCGAGTAGCGTTCGTGGAACGGCGTCGCGATCACGCCGGGCGCAACGGCGTTCACCCGTATGTTCTTGCCGATCAGCTCCTTCGCATTGCCGCGGGTGAGCGTCGAAACAAAGCCCTTTGCGGCGGCGTAAAGAACGGCACCCCCGCCGCCACCATGGCGGGCCGCGATCGACGTCGTGTTGATGATGAAGCCGCCCTGACGCTCGAGCCAGGGAACGGCGGCTCGGGTCATCGAGACGACCGAACGCGCGTTAAGGTCAATCACAGCGCGCACGCGCTCGTCGTCCGCCTCGAACGAGGGAATTCGGCCGAGCATCAGACCGGCATTGTTCACAAGCCCGCCGAGACGGCCAAAACGAGCCGCCGTCTCGGCGACGATGCGGTCGCATTCGCTCGGATCTCCGACGTCGCCCTTGACTGCAAGCGCTTCGCCGCCGCGGGCCTCGATCTCACGCTTGATCGCGAGCGCGGGCGCCTCGCTCGCATGATAGCCGATCGCGACCCTGGCCCCCTGCTCGGCGAAGCCCAGCGCCACCGCCGCCCCGATGCCAGTCGAGCCGCCGGTGACGAGAACCGCCTTGCCGGCGAGATCGGGAATGACAATTCGGGGTGAAGTCACAGCGAATTTCCGTTTGTAAGGGCCAGGAGACCATGGCTGCGGCGGCGCGGCGCGTCAAATGGTCCGCGGCGCCGCTTGTGTTCCCGCCGATTCTGGATTGTTTCGGCCGCGGCCCTATATTTTGGGCGGGACGCGGAGCCTCGCCATGATCGTAACCAGAAAGCTGGCGGCAATTCTCGTCGCCGATATCGTCGGCTTCTCGCGGCTCGCCGGCGCCGACGAGGACCGCATCCTGGCCAGGCTGCGGGCGCTGAGAAGCGACCTGATCGACCCCGTCATCTCGGTGCATCACGGCCGGGTGGTGAAGCGCACGGGCGACGGCGTGCTGGTCGAATTTCGCAGCGTCGTCGATGCGGTGCGCTGCGCCATCGAGATGCAGAACGGACTGGTGGAGCGCAACGCCGGGCTGCCGCCCGATCGCCGGATCGAGTTTCGCGTCGGCGTCCATCTCGGCGACGTTGTCGAGGAGGCGGACGGCGACCTGATGGGCGACGGCGTCAATATCGCCGCCCGCCTCGAGGGAATCGCTTTGCCGGGCGCGATCGCGCTTTCCGAAGACGCCTATCGCCAGGTCAAAGGGAGGCTCGATATCTCGGTCAGCGACCTTGGCCACAAGGAACTGAAGAATATCGCCGATCCGATGCGGGTTTATTCGCTGGATGTCGGCGTGCCCGCCGAGGCGAAGCCCGCCCCGCTCGAGGCGCCGCCGGAGCGAGCCGGCCCAGCGCGCCTTTCGATCGTGGTCCTGCCCTTCGCCAATATGGGCGGCGGCGCGGAGCTCGAAAATTTCGCCGACGGCGTCACCGAAAGCCTGACGACAGACCTTTCGCGAATCACCGGCGCTCTTGTCGTCGCGCGCAACACCGCCTTCACTTACAAAGGCAAGACTGTCGACGCGAAGCAGATCGGGCGAGAGCTCAACGTCCGCTACATCGTTGAAGGCAGCATCCAAAGGGGCGCGAGCAGGATGCGCGTCAATGTGCAGCTGATCGACGGCGTGACCGGCAATCACCTTTGGGCCGACCGTTTCGACAAGCCGCTCGCCGATCTGTTCGACATGCAGGACGAGATCGTCTCCCACCTCACCAATCAGGTGCGCCCGGAATTGATCGCAGTCGAGGCGCAGCGGGCGGAACACGAGGCCAATCCCGATTCTTTGGACTATTATTTCAGGGGCTCGGCTGCCTTCAATAAGGGGCGGCGCGACAACCTCATGCGAGCCCGCGGTCTTTTCGAGAAGGCCGTCGAGCTCGACCCGTCCAATATCGACGCGCTCGTCGGCGCGGCGCGAGTCGATGTCCTCTTTGGCGCACTCTATGCCACGGACGACCGTCGTGAGCGGCTTTCTGCAGCCGAAGCGCTCCTGCTCAAGGGGCTCGCGATCCAGCCGCGCAACTACTGGGCCCATCTCTGGCTGGGATACGTCCAGATTTTGACCAACCGCGCCTCCCGCGGCATCGGGGAACTTGAGCGGGCCCTGACCCTGAACCGAAACCTCGGCGCGGCGCACGCATGGATCGGCCTGGCCAAGATCATGCTCGGCCGGGCGGAAGAGACGGAGGGCCACATCGCCGAGGCGTTGCGCATTTCGCCAAGCGACGGCGCCTCCTTTCTGTGGACCCATATCGAGGGTCTCGCCAAGCTCCATCTGAGCCGGGACGAGGAGGCGGTGGATCTCTTCCGCCGCTCGATGGACACCAGCCGGAACTATCCGCTCAACCATTTCTACAATGCGGCGGCGCTCTCTCTTATCGGCCGGCAAGGCGAGGCCGAGACGGAGATCAAGTTCGGCCTCGAAATGGCGCCCGCCTTCAGCATCCAGCGCTTTCGGGCCGGCGCGGAAAGCGACAATCCGGTCTTTCTCGCCCAGCGCGAGCGCATAACCGAAGGCATGCAAAGAGCCGGCGCGCCGGAAACATGACGACGGGCCGGGGGTTGGAGCTTCGCCGCCCGTCCACGCTTGCGGAGCCCGCGCCCAAGGTCCAAAATCCGCGCTGACGCGGCGACAGCCGCGCATGCTCGGGAGCAACGCCATGGCGAGCGGCAAGCCCTTTCCCCTGAACGCGTGGTATCCGGCCGCCTGGAGCCACGAAATTGAGCCCGCGCTCGCCGCCCGAACGATCTGCGACAAAGACATCGTGCTCTATCGCCGCTCCGACGGCGGAGTCGCGGCGCTCGAGGACGCCTGCTGGCATCGGCTGCTGCCGCTGTCGATGGGCCGTCTTGCCGGCGACCAGATTGTCTGCGGCTATCACGGGCTGGTGTTCAATTCCTCGGGCCGGTGCACGCACATGCCGGCCCAGAAGACAATCAACCCTTCCGCCTGCGTGCGCGCGTATCCGGTCACGGAGCGCCATCGCCTCGTCTGGGTCTGGCCGGGCGATCCGGCTCTGGCCGACCCCGCCGCGTTGCCCGATTTCCACTGGAATGACGGAGACGAATGGAAAGGCGAGGGCGGCACGTTCTATGGCCTCAAATGCGACTATCGCCTTGTCATCGATAATTTGATGGATCTGACGCACGAGACTTATGTGCACTCCGGCAGCATCGGCCATGACGCGATTCTGGATACGCCTTTCGAAGTCACCCACACCGATCGCACGGCCACGATGACGCGCTGGATGATCGACATTGACCCGCCGCCGTTTTGGGGCAAGCAACTGGGCAAGCCGGGGCGCGTCGACCGATGGCAAATCGTCACCTTCCAGGCGCCGGCGGTCGTGGTCGGCGATGTCGGGGTCGCTCCGGCAGGAACCGGCGCGCCCGAGGGCGACCGCTCGAAGGGCGTCAACGGCGCTTTTCTCGCGGCCATTGCGCCCGAGACCGAGACGAGCTGTCATTATTTCTGGAATTTCGTTCGCACTTTCCGGACCGAAGACGCCGAACTCACCCGGAACCTTCAGCGCGCCCACGTCAACGACGGCAAAGGCGTCTACGATCAGGATCACGTCGTCCTCGAGGCGCAGCAGCGCGCGATCGGCAGGAATCCGCGATCGCCGTTCTACAATCTCAATATCGACGCGGGCGCCTTATGGGCGCGGCGCATGATCGATCGAATGCTGGCGCGGGAAGAGGGGACAAGCGCGCCCGAGCGGGCCGCGGAATAGGCGGGAGCCGATGGCCGAAGCGATCGATTGGCGCGAAGGCGTCGTTCGCGCGACGCGCGACCTGACGCCTCGCGTCCGCATGATCGAGATCGAACCCAAGGGCGCCTTCGTCCAGCCTTCTCCCGGCAGCCACCTCAACGTCTCGGTCATGATCCGCGGACGCCCGGACGTCCGCTCGTACTCGATCGTCGGCCCGTGTTCGGACGGGATCTACCAAATCGCGGTCAAGTTGCTTGCCGACACTCGCGGCGGATCCGCCTATATGTGGAGCCTTGTCCCCGGGTCGAGCCTGACGCATTCGGCCCCGGCCAACCATTTCGGATTGGCCCTCGGCAGGCCCGATTACCTGCTGCTCGCCGGGGGCATCGGCGTGACGCCGATCTTCTCCCACGCCCTTGCGCTCGCCGAAGCGGGCGCGCGATTTCGGGTCGTCTACGCCTGCAGGAGCCGTGGCGACCTCGCGCTCGCGCACGAACTTGAAGCGAGCGTCGGCGACCGTCTCGACATTGTTCTCAGCGAAGAAGGAAGGCGAGTCGACATCGCAGCAGCGATCGCTCGCCTCGATCCGCAGGGCGAATTCTACGTC
Source organism: uncultured Alphaproteobacteria bacterium (assembly GCA_963721905.1). Classification (GTDB taxonomy): domain Bacteria; phylum Pseudomonadota; class Alphaproteobacteria; order Rhizobiales; family Beijerinckiaceae; genus Roseiarcus. The sequence continues at coordinate 18,531 of CAVRMF010000016.1, read as the reverse complement.
TGCGGCCCGATCGGCATGCTGGAGGCGGCCAAGCGGTGCTGGGCGGCGAGCGCGCGACCCACGGATCGGCTCCGCTTCGAGACCTTCGGCAGCAGCGGCCAATATCCTACGGTTCCGTTCACGGTGAGGATTCCGAGGCTCGGCAAGGAGATCGTCGTCGCCGCGAACCAAACGATGCTCGAGGCGCTCGAGGCGTCGGGGGTTGAGATGATCTTCGACTGCCTTCGGGGCGAATGCGGTCTCTGCGCCTTGCCGATCCTTAAGGCGGATGGACCGGTCGATCATCGCGACGTGTTCCTGAGCGACGCCGAGAAGGCTCTGAACGCGAAACTCTGCACCTGCGTCTCGCGCGTCTGTGGCGGCGCGATCAGCGTTGACACCGCCGACCGATGACGCCGCGTAGCCCGGCCGGGCGGCCGAACGCCACGGACCCTTCTCCACCGCGGCAGCCAGGGCACGCAGCGAGGTCAATGCAGGCGCGGGCGTTCGCTGGAGGTTGCGGATCGCCGGTTTTTCTATTAGGTTCTCTGAGAACCAAATGAGATCAAAGCGCACCTTAATGACTGCCGCATTCACGCTGAGAATTGACGAGGCGACCCTGGAAGCGCTTGATCGGCTTGCGGAAAAGACCGATCGTTCGCGAAGTTGGCTGGCCGCGAGGGCGATTGAGGAATATATTGCGCTCAACGCTTGGCAAATGGCCAAGACGGAGGTCGGCATCGTCGCCGCGGATAGCGGCGACTTCGCCGATGAAGACGACGTCGCGCGTGTGCTTGGGAAATATTCGGCGCAAAGTTGAAGACGCGCTGGACAAGACCGGCGCTAGCCGATCTCGAGGCGATCGCCGATTTCATCGGGCGCGACAACCCTCATGCCGCTCAACGCTTTATCGTGCGCCTTGTCGGCGCGGTCGAGACTCTGCGCGAACATCCGCATCTGGGCCGGCCGGGCCGGATCGCCGGAACGCGAGAGCTTGTGGTCGCCGACACGCCTTATATTGTGCCTTATCGTGTGGCCGCCGGCGACGTTCAAATTCTCGCCGTCTTTCACGGGGCCCGCCGCTGGCCGGACAAACTCGGTTAGCGGTTCACGTCCCCGCGATGATCGCCTTCAAGAAGGCGACGTGGCGGGCGAAGGCCGCCCGGCCCTTCGGGCTCGCCTTGACCGTCGTGCGCGGGCGCCTCGCGACGAAGGCCTTGGTCACCTCGACATAGCCGGCGCGGGCGAGATGATCGAGATGGGCGCCAAGATTGCCGTCCGTCGCGCCGGTGAGGCTCTTCAGGCGCGCAAAGTCGAGACCCTCCTCGTCCGGCGCGAGCGCGGTCAGCGCAGCCATCACGCGGAGCCGAACAGGTTGGTGAATGACGTCGTCGGGTCCCTCCATCGCTTCAGGCCCGCCGCATCCAAAGCCCGCAGAGCATGAAGCCGAAGCCGCTGACGAAAGCCTGCCAGAGAATGAAGGTCTCGCCCGACCAGAGGTAGCCGGCCAGGATCAGCGCAGTGAGGCCGAGGCCAATGGCGGAGAACGCCGCGCCGAACCAAAGCCCCGCGAGCGCGTAGCCGAACAGGAAGAGCGTCGGCCAGAACGCCATCTCTTCGCGTGGGCCCATTTGCCCGAGAAGGTCAGACCATATCCAGCCGAAGGCGTAGAAGAGCGCAAACGCCGCAAGAACCCTGAAGGGGAAGCGGGAAACGGGCGACGCGCCGTTGCGCAGCAGGACGAGCGTGCCGGCGACGCCAACGAGGTCGATGAGGAACCAACGCGGGCCGAACCATTGAGGCGCGACCGCGACGAGAATGTCCCGGACGAGATCGACCACGCCCCACAGGATGATGATGAGCGCCGCGCTGCGGTAGATGCGCGACTGCTTGACCCTGGCGACGAGGGTCTCGACATCGGCGAGCATCGTGGCGGCTTCGTCGGATCGAATGGTCATGCGGTCCTCGCCGGCGAAGCGTCGGCGCTCGCGTTCGGCGCATCCGGCTTCGGCAACAGGCCAAGACGGCGGCAGAGGAAGAAGAGCCGACGCCCTTGAATGACGCTCAGCGCAATCATGAGGCCGAGCGTCACGCTTCCGATGACGGAGCGCAGCGCCATCGCTTCGAGCATCGGCAGGGTCCAGACGACCCAGACGTAGAAGGCGGCCTTGACAAAGAAATAGCCAGCCCAAACCAGCGTGAAGAGGCGAAAGAAGGCGCGAACTTCGCTCGTGGCGACGAACGTCTCGCCGCGCTGTTCGGCGACCTCCTGGATGATCGGCTTTTCGCCGAGCGCGCCTGCGACGAAGGCGAGGCCAGTCGCAACGTTGGTCACCGCCGCCTCGTATTTCAGCATGAATGGCGAAGTCGAGGCGAGATCGATCAAGCCGAAGACGAGGATGAGGCCGCTCGTCAGGAGATAGAGCCGGGTGAAGGCGAGACCCTTTCGGCGGCGCCAGGCCGCGTCGACGGCGATCGCCAGGATCGAGCCGGCAATCGCGGGCTTGACGCCGAGGGTCGCGGCCAGCGCCCAGAATACGATCAGCGGGCCAAACTCGGCGACAATAAACCGGGCCGTCGCGGCAAGCTTCAGCATGGAGCGCTCCATCGGCTTAGTCGCCGGGCTCGGCCAGCGCCGCGACGATCGCCTTGATCGCCTCGGGCCGATAGACGATCCCCATGTGATTGACGCCCGGAACGATCGTCACCGGGACTCCAAGCGGCGGCAGCTCGCGGCTATAGCCCGCGACGTCCATCAATTCGTCGTCGGCGCCCGCAACGAGGGCGATGCGGCCTTTGGCGTGCTCAAAGGCGCCCTTCCAGTCGGGCGGGGCGGTATAGTTCTGCAGCAAGCGGAAAGAGTACCGGCTGGTCACAGACATTTTCGCTTCCGGAACATTGGCGAAGGCGATGACCGGCAGCGACTGCGGCCAGTCGATCCCGAGCTTGCTGAGCATAACCGTCGCGACAATGCGCGGCAGGTCGGGCGACGCCCAGAAGCCCGGCCCCTCCGCCGGCCGATTGGTCGGCGCGGCGTAGCCCAGATAGGGAGAGAGCAGCACGAAACGGTCGAACGCACCGCCGAGAGGTTCGCCCGCGATGCGCAGCGCGAACCCGCCGCCCGCCGAATGGCCGATGAGGGAGAATCGGGCGGCCGGATCTGTCTTGTGGAGCTCGGCGATCAGATCGGCGAGATCGTCGTCGAGCTGGCCGGGATAGGCGACGTCGCCGCGGGTTCCGGAGGCGCCGTGGCCGCGAAAATCGACCGCAACCGCCATCACGCCCTCGGCCGCAAGCGCCGCCGCAACGGCATTCATTTCGATCGAACTGCCGGACGAACCATGCGCCAGGATCGCGATCCGGTCCCGCGCTCCGTTCGCCGCGGGATAGAGTCGATAGGCGAGCCAGGTACCGTCGCGCGCCTGGTAGCGGCTGAGGTCGGGGGCGCCCTTGGCGTCGATTTGCATCGCCCCTTCATGGATCGAGGCGAGCGGCGGCGGGGGCTTGAGCGGCCAGGCCAGCATGAGCGCAAGCGCGATCGCCGCGACGCCGATGAGCGCGAGCAGCGCAAAGAGAATGTGACCGACGAACGACATGGAACCTCGCCTCAGATTACTCTAGATCACAGAGTTATCTAAAGTGTCAAGCGCGCGTCTGAGGGTCGCCTTGTCCCGCGTCGGCCGTCGCGTCATACCGACCGGCGAAGACCGCAAAAGGGGGGGCGCCATGGCGTTGACCAAGCACAATCGGATGACGATCGCGGATTTGCGCGCGCTCAAGGGCAAACGGCAGCTGACGATGCTGTTTGTCGATACGTTTGAAGAGGCGGCCGCTGCCGCGGCGGCTGGCGTCGACATGCTCTCGATCATCGAGCCGGTGTGGTCGCCTGCGATGCGCGAAGCGGCCGGCGACTGTTTTGTCCAGGTCGGCTTGATCTACGGCCAGCATTGCACCTATGAGGACTATCTGCGCGCGGCGCACGCCGGGCTGATGACCGGCGGCGACGCCTTCTATTGCGCCGGGAGCCTTGAGACGATCGCGAAGCTCGCGGCGGAGGGCATTCCAGTCGTCGGCCATGTCGGGCTCATCCCCGCGCGGGCCACCTGGACCGGCGGCTTCAAGGCGGTCGGCAAGACCGCGGCGCAGGCGATGCAGGTCTATGAGCACGTCAAACGGCTCGAGGCCGCCGGTGCGATCGGCGCCGAGATCGAGGTCGTGCCCGCGCGCGTTGCTGCGGAGATCTCGAAGCGCACGACGCTCGTCCTGCTGTCGATGGGCGCGGGTGCCGGCGCCGACGCGCAATATCTCTTCGCCGAGGATGTGCTCGGCTATTCGCGCGGCCATCAGCCCCGCCACGCCAAAGTCTACCGCAACTTCCGCGCCGAATTGGACCGCCTGCAGCGCGAGCGCATCGCCGCCTTCAAGGAGTTCCGCGCCGACGTCGAGACCGGCGCCTATCCGGAAGACAAGCACACCGTGCCGATCGCTGAGGTCGAGTTCGAGGCGTTCATGAAAGCGTTGGAGAAGTAGCGGCCCCGGGCCTCACGTCGACGCTAACGAACGCCAGCGAAAATGCCGACGAAATCGCGCCCGCGGGCGTTGGAAACGGACTGGTGGCAGGCCATGCAGCTCGAGGGCAGGTCCTGCAAGTAAGTCTCCATGGTCGTATTGACCAGATTCTCCTGCGCCTTCGCGGTCGACCGGTAGGATTCGTCCTCGGCGTTGGGACCGGTCATCCGCCCGGGAAAGAACGCGCCGTCATTGTCGGGGCCTGGCGGGGCGGCGCTGGTCGGCCATTGCGCGGCGACGAGCATATAGTGTTCCCAGACGGTTCCCTTGACGCCCGGCAAGGCCCAGTAGGCCCTGTTCAGCGCCATGGTCTCGGCAGGAATCGGATAACGCCGCACCACCTGCATCGGCGTCGGATCGAGTTTGGGTGGGTTCGTCCAATCGATGGGCAGGGTATCGGCCGTGCCCAAGGGAGGCCAGAGCTTCATTGGCTTCGAAGGGTCGAAGTAGGAATAGGGCGCGCCGGCATCCCTGGCGTCGGGTTCGCGCGCTTCGCCTGCGCCCGCCGGCGGCACGTTGTCGACATGCTCGAAGGTGCTCCAGACCCATTGCGCTCGGCTCTTCGTCTTGATCACGATGTGGAGTCCGACAAGCGCCACTTCGGCGCGCGTACATACGATTCGGCCCGCGGCCATCGTCTTGGCTGCGTCGACGGTCTCGGCGCTTTCGACGTAATACCGCGTCCGCACGGCTGGCGTATCTGCTTCGGTCAGAGGACGCCAGGCCGCCTTGACCGCGATCGATCCGATAGGGAAATGAGCCGGGTGGATTGCGTCGGGCAGATTGCGTCCCTGGCTCCAGCCGCTTTCCGCGAGGGTCGAGAACTCGGGCTCGTTGAAATGGATCTCGTAGCGCGTATAGGCGCCGTTCTGCGCGACGAGGGGATTGGCGGGTTCGCCCGCAGTGAAGCTCGGCTGGTTGAAGTCTGCGAAGGGCTGAAACGCGGCGATCGTCTTCGTTCGATTGTCGGCGCCGCAGGGGTTGCGGCCGTCGTAGCTCGCCCACGGCGCAGGCGCGATCGGCCCGCCGTCGTCTCCAACGACGAACAGCTCGGCGTCCGACTTGAACGTCTCCCACACCCGCTTGCCGGGATCGCCGAGCGACTTCGCCCGGTCGGGCGCGCCTCGCTTGTCCGCTTCGAGCCTTGATGGCCAATTGAGCGCAATGAACGCGCGCCAGGCAAAATTGCCGACGACGGAAAAGGTGTCTCCGGCGGTCAACGGCGCGTCATCGAGGCGGTCGGGCGAAACCGTCGGCGGCTCGTCCCCTGCGCTCGCCGAGCCTGTCCGGCCAAGGGCGGTCAAGCCCGCCGAGACAACGATCGCCGCCGCCACGCCGAACCACAGCGGACGGACTCTCGACCGCGATGCGCCCCTTGTGCTTTGCGCCGTCATCTCCGTCCTGTCGTGGTCATTCCCGGTCGTCGCTTGGCGACGCCGGGAATGACAAAGCAGCGAAGTGTCAGCTTCACGACGCTAGAGCGCGTGCGCATCATCCAGCGCCTTGGCGAGGTCGCCATAATACTCGCAATCCGTCGAACCGCAGATCTTCGCGATCGTGGTCAGCTGATCCTTGGCGAGATCGAACTTGCCCTCGATTACGTAGGCTTCGCCGAGATACTCGCGCACCTGGGGATAGTTGGGATCAAGGGCGACGGACTTCAGATAATAGGCGATCCCTTCGTCGGTGCGCCCGAGCTTGCGGGTGGCGTAGCCGCGGTAGTTGAGGGCGCGCGGCGTGTTGGGATTGTCAAGCGTGTCGAGCACGTCGATCGCTTCCTGGAAGCGGTCGGCCTTCGCCAGCGCATAGGCGTATTCGGTCAGTTCCGAATCGGGGAGAACGCCGCTGTGTCTCTGGAGGCACTTGTGCGTCTTTGCGTCCCAGACCTGTCCCGGGACGCAGGTCGTGAGGTCTTCCTGCTGAATGTCCGAGTGACGCCAGAACCCCCCTCCTCCTGCGCCGCCTCCGCCTCCGCTTCCCGAGCCGCCGCCCCCCGCGCCAGCGCCGCCGCCCCCGGAGCCGCCGCCAGCGCCAGCGCCTCCGCCTCCAGAGCCGCCGCCCCCAGAGCCGCCTCCCCCTCCGCCGCCGCCTCCCCCTCCGCCGCCTCCGCCAGAGGCGAAGGCTGGCGCGGCGAGCGCCAAGCCGAGCACGAAAACCCCGCATGTCAGTGCAGCCATGAGCTTTCTGCCTGTCGCGCGATACGATCCTGGTGAAGCGTTCATCGTCGACTCCTTCTCCGTTGATCTCAGGAGCCTAGGAAACACGACGGCGAGCGATTTATTCGGCGATCGATCCTTCGATCGAATCCGAGTGGGTACGGAGAGCTGCGGTTTGCGGGCAGACTTCGCCCAGGTCGCTGCCTCTCTCTGCATGGCGGTCAATTTTGCACGAGGTCTCCGATATCCTTGCGGACGGTGCGGCACAACAAAAAGGACAATGTCGCCTCACACGGACACTCCAGTTTCAGTGCGAGTGCGGTCGAGATTGCCTGCGGTCACGGGTTTTCACGCGCCGGCCGCCCGTTCGCCGAAGCGGGCCCGAATTGAGACCATCGAGCCACGAGCAGACGCCCGCAAAATTTTATATCAGATTACACTTGCAGTTTTAGTGTGCGCTAGCTCACGGAACCAAATTTGACGATGGGGTAAAACATCTTTGCAGGCGATGGAATGGGTTCCCCGCCTGGCAATTTAAGACGAAGGTCCCTTTGATTAAGGAGAATGAAAATGTCTAAATTCATCCTTGGCGCTTTGGCCGCTGCTTCGCTCCTTGCCGTCTCGGTCCCCGCGCTTGCCGGTTATTACACTTACTATTACGACCGGCAGGGGTACTATCATGAATGTTACAACGAATGGGATGGAGATCAGTGGATCAAGGCGTGCAATTGAGACCTGTTAATCTGGTGGCAAAATCTAGCCAAGCAAGCTGCCAATGCTCAGCAAGAGTATGCCGCGATGCGCACCCTTGTTGCACTCTGTTTCGGCTCGTTTCTGTCTATAATCCTCGCGATTGGCGTGTTGATGTCAACGAATAAAACGGGAATAACTTCAGCTGATCTGCAATACTCTTCTGCGGCGTGCTTTCCGCACGCCGAAGCGGGGATGGCGCCCGTCCGTAGGCTCTTACGTGCTTGCGGAGGTTCGACGGTGAGGTTTCCTCCCAATATTTGACTTGCTTCGACCTGAATCCAATTTGCGAGATCGGCGATGCCGATTTGAACCCGCGCCGACGAACTTCGCCGTCGCAGCCCGGCGGCGCTCGCGATCCGATTTTCGACGCGGGCGCCGTGATCGCGGCGCCCGAACTCCCAAACCCAAGCTTCCGAGTCCGGCACGGATCAAGCGGCTGTGTAGTCACAACAGAAAAGCCAGCGCCTCCTCGCACGCCTGCTCCACCTTCAACGCGATGAGCCCGTCCGCGCGGGTCCGGCCGAGGTTGACCGCGGCGATGGGCTTTCCGGCGCTCGCCGCCCATTGGAAGAAGCGGAAGCCCGAATAGACCATCAGCGACGAGCCGATGATCAGCATGGCGTCGGCCAGCTCCAGATGTCGCTTGGCGGCATCCACCCGGTCGCGGGGAACGTTCTCGCCGAAAAACACAACGTCGGGCTTCAGCACTCCGCCGCATCGCCGGCAGGAGGGCACAACGAAGGACGAGAAGTCGGCGCCGTCGAGGTCGGCGTCGCCGTCCGGCGCATCCGCAGCGTCGAGATCGAGCCAGCCGGCGTTCAATCGGCCGAGTTCGTCCTGGAACTCCTCCCGCGCCGCTCTTCGCTCGCAGCCCATGCAGCGGACGAGATCAATCCGCCCGTGCAGGTCGATCACCCGGATGGCTCCGGCCGCTTGATGCAGCCGGTCCACGTTCTGGGTGAGAAGAAGCTCGCTTTTGCCCATCGCCTCGAGCCGGGCGAGCGCGCGGTGCGCATCGTTCGGCTGGGCGCTGCCTATGCGCCGCCAACCAATCAGGCTTCGCGCCCAATAGCGCCGGCGCGTCGCCTCGTCGCCCATGAAGGCCTGATAGGTCACCGGGTGTCGCCGCTTCCATTGGCCGTCGGCGTCGCGATAGTCGGGAATGCCCGAGCTGGTGCTGCAGCCGGCGCCGGTCAGGACGAAGAGACGTCGATGCCGGTCGACGAAGTCCTCAAGACTGCTCCATTCCGTCATGAGCCTACGTTAGCGCCGGAAATCCGATCTCGCCATTCTGCCGGAGCGGCGTCAAATGGCGTCAAGAAAGGCCGCGAGCGTCCGCTCGATCGATGCGATCGACGCCCGGTCTCGGAGCGATGCGTAAATGTCGCCGCCCAAGTCCGCCGGCATCTTCGAGCCCGATTCGCGGACAATCAATACGTTGCGCTTGCCTTTGACGCCGATGAAGTACCCCGCTTCAAAAACGACATTGTCGCGCGGCGCCGCCACGTCGCCTTGACCCCGGTCGACGAGGTCGTCGTCCTTGGTGAAAAGGAAAATTCCCCCAATCGAACGTGCGGCCGCATGTTCGATCTGGTCAAGGATCGTGCGCCCGGGGATGAAGTCCGTCTGCCAGTCCAGCACTCTCGCGCCGAGACTGAGCAAGTACCTTTTGATCGCCTGCGCGGTGGCGTCGGAGGCGCTTGAATATCCGAGAAACACGTCCTGCCGTTCGCTCAGCATAGCCGACCAGTAGTTGAACGGCACCCGGAATTCGTCGGAATGGAGCCAATCGACCTGCTGGTCGTGGGCAAACGTCCCCAGGTAGCCGCCGTAGCTCATGTCGAACACGACGCGGCGCAGGACATCGCGTTGCACCAGGACCAGGGTCGGCAGACCCAAGGTGCGGGCGAGGGCGCCCTCATAGTGATTGAATTCGGTCGGCAGCAGGATGGGACGCCCGTCTGGATCCTGAAATTTCCACCGCGCCATGCCGAGAACGGCGGCGCCCACGCATCGGCGCGCGATTTCGTCCGCGTCGCGCGGGTGCCAGGTCTTGGCGGAGGCGAGGCCTGGCTTGCCTCGCGGATTTGTGAAGATTTCCGGCGAATATCCTAGCTTTTCGATCTCTTCCACGATGCCCCACTTAAGCCGATTCAAGTTTTCGGGTAGCCAGGGGTCTGCAGGCAGGCTGACATAGATGCGGCGTTTGATCGGCATCGGGGGTTCCGCTTCTGGTCACCCCGGCGAAGAGTGACTGTTCTCGACGCCTGTGGGGCAGAGCGACCTTGGTGAGGCTTTCATCCGCGTGGCCCTGCTATTGTTTCGCGATTGGCGGAAGCGTTGGTGGTTGGCATCGCTTCCGGGCCCAGCTCATGACCTCCGAGATGAACGCGTCGTCGTCCGTTTTCGCCGTCGATGGAGGATAAGTCTTGTCGCCGACGAGAGGACGCGAAATCTCGCAGGCTCGCTCGATCAATCGGTCGACGATGGCCTGAGGGGCGCCGACGTTGCTCAATCGCAACAGCCGTCCGTCCGTCGTGGCCGCGAGCAGAGACCCGTTGACCGCGCTCACGCCGACAATTCCCATCTTGTCCACCCAGGTCGGCGGAAATATCGCCGCCACTGCCGGAGGCTGCTGACCATTGTCACTATCCTTGACAAGCCACGAGCCGACCGGACCGAACCGGGAATTCCCCAAGATCATCCACTGCCCCTCTGCGCCCTTGCCGGGTGAAAGCCAGGCAAACGTCGATGACCAGGGGAGACGCGCATCGACAGTCGCCGGCAGGCGCCGCAGGTCGTGGAGGTCCCAGATCTGGATTCGGCCGCTCGTGGTCCCCAGGACCGCCCAGCGGGAATCCGGCGAAACGGACACGGTGGTGACGTCGGGCATCTGGGTGTCGATCAGACGCGGCTTCCAGCCCGAAGCGTCCTTCTCGAAAAGCGCGAGGCACCCTTCCTGCGTGGCGACCAGGAATTTTGCATTATCCTTTCCATAGAAGGAGATCGCCGACACACGGTGCTGCGCGCCGGAAAATCTGACGCAAGACGAATCGATGGTGCCGATATACGTTCGTTCAAAGGCTCCGTTTGCTTCCTCCATCGAGTAGATCGCCTCGCTGCGATCTGCGATCACAACGTGCGCGCCGTCAGTGGATATGCTTGCGGTGGTGACATCGGGCGGGAAATCCGCGGCTTGCTTGTCGAAGACATTCTTGTGCTTTCGAAGCAAGAGGCCCCGCCCGCCGCGGCCGAAACTACTCGCGGCGACCAGAATTTTGCCGTCGTGATCCATGGCGACAATATTCCAACCTATTGGCATTGGCTCTTCGAGCGATCCTGCATCGGTGCATTTGCTGGAATTGGCGATCTCAATAACGCCGTCGTCTTTGATCTCGCCGATCCTTAGGCACCCGTCGTCTCTGTTGCGCCCCTTTCCACTCGCCAAGCCGGTCGCGACGATATTGCCGCTTGCGCTGACCGTCATGGACTGTGCAAATTGGTGCTCGCCGAGCTTGGCCACTTCCCATGGAACCTCACCGAATACGTGTCCGTCGAGTTTCCAATGAACCAAATAGCCACTTTCTGCAGACGCAACTAGATATTTGCCACTTTCGTCAAATATCAAGGACGATATACTATCAAAGGGCATGTCGAATACGCGCGTTCCGTCGGGCAGCCAGGGCGGGTCGGGCTTGGTGTACTGCGTGGGATAGACTTTCACCCTGATAAACCCGCCGATACTGCGGTAGGCGACTGCAACGTTGTCCTGAGAGGCGGCCATGGCGATGAAGTCGAAATTTCCGGGCAAGCTTGCGACCAGCCGCGCGTCGCGCCTGTCGTCCGAGAGCCGGTAGACCTTGACTGTGGCGGGGCAATTTTTTGCGGAGCCCTGTTCACAGAGAGCGTAGACGAGCGTGTTCCCGCTTACCGCGACGCGGCTGACGGATCCGCCGGAAGGGACCAGCTCGATGTTGTGTTTGACGGTTATTGGCTCGCTATTCTGACCATCCAGGTTTGAAAGCGTCGTAGCGCAGCCATTGGGATCACACCGGCTCACGACCGCGAACTGTCTGGCGTCGTCGACCGCACCGACCGCCGGGGGTTGAACACCCAAGCCCTGCAGTAGGTCCGAGCTCGAACATAAGCGAAGAGCGTCTCCGAGTTCGGAAGGGCTCAGCCCTTTCATCTCGTTGGCATGCCCGCAAGGCGGAATGACCTTAAGATCGCCTGAGGACGGGTTAACGGGCTTCTCAAAACTGGTGATGAAATACTTCCCATTGTCCAGCAAAGCGCGATAGGCGCCGCCTTGCCGCGCCAACTCGGTAATCGCGCCAAGTCTGTTGTGTACGTACGCATAGAGTTCCGGCTGTCGACTTACGGACTGCTCAAGTCCCTCTTTGATCACGATGTCCTGGCTGAGCCCCTCGGCCCTCGCCGTGCACTCGGCGCCTGCGGCAGAGTCTTGCAAGCCAGATTTCGCGCAGGCCTGGATCAGCACGCCCAAGTCCGGTTCGCCAACGATCTCTTTTTTCATATCAGCCACGAGCGCCAGTCTCGCATCTGTCGCGCTCGCTTCTTGAGCGCGATACCAGCCAAAGGCGCCGACGGGCAGGAGCAGAGCCAAGGCTACGAAGGCGGCTCGCTTATGATTGGACGCCGCGATGTGCCTCGCATTCGAGCGCGTGATCGGCCCGACGAGGCGATCGTGCGCCAGCTCCAGCCAGTCGGCGCCGAACCGGGGTTCAAGGCGCAGGAGGTAGCGGTTCTGCAAACGCTCCAGGACGCCTCCCGGAATCTCCATCTCCGCATCCTGAACGAGCACGGGGGCGCGGGTCCCCATTGCCGTGATCAGAGACTTCGAGATCCACTTTCGCATGCGGATCGGCGAGAGCGGCCGCAGACCAACGAACGCGACTGTCCGCGACCATAGCGAAGACGAAGCAGGCAACGGCTCTGAGGGGGGCCGGCAGGCAAAATCGATCGCTTGATCGTAGAATTGCCCGAGGCCGGCATCGACGCTCCAGCCTTTCGGCAGGCTTTGCCTTGAAATGACTTTCTCGCCCTGCGCGGTCAATTCCCAAATATCGGAACAAATCACCTGCAATTGCACAGGTTCCACATATTCGCCTTCGACGACATATTGCTGGTCCCGGTGCCCAACTTCGGGAACGTGGAAGAGTGCGCGCCTGAACGCGGCTAACAGCCAGGGGGCCCATCCGCTCCTGAGCTTGGGCCGCGCGTCATGGGTGGTGACCTGGGGCGCCTTGATCAATTCGCCGATGATTTCCTCGACCAAATCCTCCGAAAACGCGCGACCGGATTTGCGCGTCGGCTCGACGATCGCGCGCCGCGCCTGCTCGCGCCGCAACGGCTCGAGGCGGAAGCGCGCCGTTCTCAGCTCAGGGAACAGATCATAGTACTGCTCGAGATAAGCGATGTATTCCTCACGCAGGCAGAACACTACTCGCAAATGCATAATCCTGAACAGGCAACCTTCCTCGCGATCGACAACCGGGTCCGCCGCCGCGCAGGCGTCGAGCGCCTCAAGTAGTCCTTTCATGAACGGGAGCCGATCCCGCCAACACTCCGGAGACGTTGTAAACAACTCCTCAAATTGATCGATGACGAGGAGAACGAGCTTGACGCCGCCCGTTTCTGCTTGCTTGTCCAAAGTATATTTATCTTTTAGGTAATCGAGCAGCGACGAGTAGTTGACGCCGTCTTTGAGTTGCCCGAGAACCGACTTCGTAAATGGATTCTCATTGCAATTGGACCCCACCGCGGCCGACACGCGGACGACACCCAACACCTCGCATTCCAGCCCGCGCTCGCCGCCGCGCAGCTTTGGGACCAGGCCCGCGTTGACGAGCGACGACTTGCCGACTCCGGAGGCCGCATAGAAGAGAACGGCTCGTCGCGACAGCACCAGCGCTTCAAGACGTTCAACCTCGTGTTCCCGCCCTTTGAACAGGTGAGCCTGGTCCTGCTCAAACGGTTTCCTGATTACGCGGCAACGTCAGCCAGCTTTAGCAAGCGGTAAGGCATCGGGGTGGTCCTCAGCGCAACGAATGCGAGGCGGGGGATCATAGTTTCGAGATCGTATCGGCGATTGAATCGATATTCGAACTCCGCGAGATATCGAGGAACGTGTTTTTCTTGCACGGCTCGGTAGGTCCCCACGAGGGCGGCTTTGATATTGCCCAACGCGGTATTGACCCATTTGAAAGCAGGGGTGCGAGCCGCTTGCTTGCCGCTTCCGGTCTTGATTGAGGTGTGGAGGCATCCGGCTTGGGTGACAGCGGCGAAGCATGCCAGACCGTCGGAGACGATATTGGCGCCCGGGTTGAGCGCGGTGCTCGCGAGCTTTCGGATCGCAAAGCTGCTGAAGGCTTTGATGGGCCGAAGGATGATTTGATCTGGCTTGCCATCGTCCGTTGTCGCGATCGCGGCGACGAACGGCGTCTTGCCTGTTGCGCCGCGCCCGCGGCGGACGGACCGGGCGCCGCCGATATAAGCGTCGTCCATCTGGACGTTGCCCTTCAAGCGTTTGCTCGCGTTACGCTCCAGCATGACTTGAGCGAGCTTGTGCTTCATCATCCAGGCAGCTGTCTGGGTGACGCCAAGGCGTCGACCGAGTTCGATGCTGGAAATGCCCTTCTTCGATTGCGTGACCAGGTAGATCGTCTTGAACCAGATGCGCAGCGGCAGCTTACTCGAAGCGAAGATCGTTCCCGCTTTGACAGAGGTCTGCTTGCGACACGCGTTGCACTGGAATAGACGCCGCGCGCCGCGCGTGACGACGCAGTGATCGGCGCCATTGCACCCAGGACATTCGAACCCGTTCGGCCAGCGCCATTTGACGAGCGCCGCATGACATTGCTCTTCGGTTCCGTAAATCTCGGCGAAACGAGCCTCGCTGAGGCCTTTCTGGAACTGGACCTGATTGCGCGCCATCGGAGAACCCCTGCGAAAACAGCATGTTCATGCTTTGTTCTACTCAAAACCTGAGGCTGACGCAAGCGCGTAATCAGGAACGGTTTTGGACCGACAAACGGCGACGTGCTTCCGGCGGCGCTCATGCGACCGCACCTGCTGCTAAATGCTGTTTTACTCCGTGCTCCTGTTTATACTGGTCCACTTTCTTGCGGAAAGTTGTGGCGAATTCCGACGCGGTGCCCCAAAATATCTTGAGGCCGATCTGCTCGTACTTCTTGGTAATGTAAGCTGTCGCCGCCGTCTGATCGGTCACTTCGGACGGAGACAGTTGCACCGTAATGCCTGGAATTCCAGCGTTTTGTTCATATTCCTTGACGACAGCTCTGAAAAGGACGCGAAAACTCCAGTCTCTAAGCGAGTAACCGACAAAAAGAAGCGGATATTGGCTAATTGCTATCCTTACAGACGATGGAATCAAATTATCATCCAGACCGAATCCAAGCAGGAACGTCTCGTAATCATCTTCAGTCAGCACCATCGTGTCTGGATAGCCTATCAGCCCGTGAATGTGGTAGACTAGCGGCGCGTCAATGCTTGGCGCGCCAGCGTCGACCTGCGGATACAACTTCTGCAAAGACCTGTTCCAGCGGCAATGGTCGGTGGCAGGCTTCCGAAGCTTGGTGGAAAGCGCAGTTTCCATCAATTTATCGTAGTTCGTCGTCAAATAAATCTTCAGGGGCAAATCGGCCAGCATGCCGTGGACCGACGCAGAACAATTGAAGTCAGGGAGCGGACTGGCTTGGAGAACTCTTTCAGAGCCTGATCCATTTTAAATTTCGCCGCCTTGCCGCCCGAGTTGACCGCAATAAACTGCGCGACCTCGCTCAAATCTTTGTGATGAAACGGATAGGACGCCTCAGCCGCCCATTTTTCCGCGAGCTGCTGGCCGCTCGGGAAGAATGGAATACAGGCGCCGGCTCCCAAAAACGGAGTGCACTCGTTGTATTCGAATATGCTCGTAAGAAGAGAGGTCCAATCTGCATCGGTTATCATGGCGTACTCCGATCGTAACCGGATGAAACCGCCGAACTATACGTCGGTTGCAGCTCCCCTTATTCGCTCCAAGACGCTAAGGAAGTCGCGAGACCGATGGCAGGAACGTCTCCAGAAACTTGCCTGGGACCGGCGCTCGCAAAACTAATCTGATATCGCTCGTTGTAATCGCCTCGCACACCGCGAGGCCAATACCTCCCTTGCGAACCGTAACCCAGGTTTTACTAAGCGCATGTTGCGGGTTTCGGCTGTGACGCCCATCACACTCCGGTTGTCTCGACATTCGCCAGAGGCCGCGGAGCGAGCCTTCATTCACCCTGCTTAGACCAAGTCTCTGAAGTTGTGACTCGGATGGGGATTCCCAAATCAGCAGGGTTCTGATTCAGAGGGGCGAACGATGGAGGTTCGCCATGCCTATTCCGCTTCGGGCTGATTTTGATGCGCGGATGGTGAGGTCGGCAGCGAGGCGATCGAAGGACGGACCGCAGGCGCGGCGGCTTTTGGCGCTGGCGGCGATTTATGAAGGCGCGACGCGCACCGAGGCGGCGAAGATTGGCGGGGTGACGCTTCAGATCGTTCGCGATTGGGTGGTCAAGTTCAACGCCCATGGACCGGCCGGGCTGATCGACCGCAAGCCGCCTGGCCAGCCTCCCCGGCTGAATGGCGCGCATCGAGCCGCCGCTCGCCGCGATCATCGAGAGCGGCCCGATCCCGGCGGTTCATGGCGTCGTGCGGTGGCGGATCGTCGATCTCTGCCAATGGATTTTCGAGGAATTCCGCGTTGTCGTCGTCCAAGCAGACCCTGAGCCGGGAACTGCGCGCCATGGGATATCGCAAGCTTTCGGCTCGTCCCCGCCATCACGCCCAGGCCGACGGCGCAATTGAGGATTTTAAAAAACCTGTCGCCGGCCGGCGGCCCGCCTGTGGCGGTAGAAACGGGGTTGCTATCCTGATTGCTGGAGGGGAGCGGCCGAGGAATTTCTGGTGGTGGGTAACCCCGTCAAAAAACGTGGCCCATGGGCTGTTGCGCACTTGAGAGTGGTGACGCCATTGCGGCGATCCCGGTCAGGAAGTTGATCTCCTTGCGCGGCTCAGCCCCTCCGCTTTGACCGAGAGGAGGCATCATGACCAAATCGAAGCGGCGCCACCCCGAGCGAGACTTCACCCCCACCCATCCTAATGCCGCAGCGATCGATATCGGCTCCAGGATGCATGTCGCGGCAGTTCCGCCGGACCGGGACCCTGAGCCAGTGCGCGCCTTCGGGACCTGCACCGGCGATTTGCAGCAGTTGGCCGATTGGTTCGAGCGTTGCGGCGTGCGAACGGTCGCGATGGAGTCCACCGGCGTCTATTGGATACCTGCCTACGAAATGCTTGAGCAGCGCGGATTCGAGGTGGTGCTGGTCAACGCCCGCGACGCCAAGCACGTGCCGGGCCGCAAGACCGACGTCAGCGACGCCCAATGGCTGAGACGGCTACACGAATATGGGCTGCTGCGCGCCAGCTTCAGACCCAAGGGCGAGTTGGCCGCGTTGCGCGCCTATCTGCGCCAACGTGAGCGCCTGCTGGACTACAGTGCGTCGCACATCCAGCATATGCAGAAGGCGCTGATGCAGATGAACGTCCAACTCCATCACGTGGTGACCGACATGACGGGCGACACCGGGATGCGGATCATCCGCGCCGTGGTCGCGGGTGAACGAGATCCTGCCGTACTGGCCACCCATCGTGATCGGCGCTGCCATGCCTCGGAGGAGGAGATCGCTGCCGCGCTGGCCGGAAACTGGCGTGAGGAGCACGTCTTTGCTCTCGGACAGGCGCTGGAGCTTTACGACGCCTACCACGCCAAAGTCGTGGAATGCGATTTGCGGATCGAGACTGTCCTGCGACGTCTTCGAGACGCTGCGGCCAAACCCGCGGGCCGGCTGCCGCCGGCTCGTCATCGAGACAAAACGGCCAATGCGCCGGCCTTCGATGCGCGCGCCGCATTGCATGCGGTCCTCGGCGTCGACCTGACGCAAATTCATGGCCTGGGCCCTTCGCTGGCGCTGAAACTCATCGGCGAGTGCGGCACTGATCTCTCCGCTTGGCCAAACGCCAAACACTTCACTTCCTGGCTATGCCTGGCGCCGGCCAACAAGATATCGGGGGGCAAGGTGCTTTCGACCCGAACGCGGCGATCCGGCAGCAGAGCCGCGGCTCTGCTGAGGCTGGCTGCAGTGACCGTCGGTCGCACCCAGACGGCGCTGGGCGCCTTCTATCGACGGCTTTCCGCACGCGTCGGCAAGGCCAAAGCGGTGACCGCAACTGCACGCAAGATCGCCACCCTGTTCTACAACACCTTGCGACATGGGATAGCCTACGCAGACCCCGGCGCTTCTTATTACGAGGACAGATATCGCGCCCGGGTTCTCGCCAACCTCCGACGACGCGCGAAGTCTCTCGGTTACATGCTGAACGAGATGCCGGCGCCAGCGTAGTTTCTCAGGAAGCCTTCCCGCGCGCCTGGAAGAGATCGGCCGCGAGAAGGGCGTCGCTCCCGACGCCATAGAGGTCTGGTTCGCCGACGAGGCGCGCATCGGCCAAAAGAACAAGATCACGCGCCGTTGGGCCAAGCGCGGCACGCGCCCCAGCGCGCCCAAAGATCAGCGAACCGCCTCAGCCTATATCTTCGGCGCGATCTGCCCCAAGGACGGCAAGGGCGCAGCGCTCGTCATGCCTCGATGCGACACCGAGGCGATGAACCTGCACCTGGCCGAAATCGCCACCCAGATCGCGCCAGGCGCGCACGCCGCGCTGCTCGTCGATCAGGCAGGCTGGCATCTCTCGAGCCGGCTCATCGTCCCGCCCAACATCACCCTCATCCCACTGCCGGCCAAATGCCCGGAACTGAACCCGCAGGAAAACGTCTGGCAGTTCATGCGCGACAACTGGCTGTCAAACCGGATCTTCAAATCCTTCGACGACATCGTTGATCATTGCTGCGACGCCTGGAACAAGCTCGTCGATCAACCCTGGCGGATCATGTCCATCGGACTGCGAGATTGGGTCTACCAGTCATGATCACCGAGTCTTGGTATTA
>CAVRMF010000015.1:0-355521 GCA_963721905.1 uncultured Alphaproteobacteria bacterium | reverse complement strand
TGGACCACCGTACAATGTTGCCAGCTTCAGTTTCGAATGGTCCTCATTTATTGAACGTCAGGGCGGTAGGCGACCGCTTACCTCTCTCCGGGTCGAGCGGCGAGCAAGTCGATTTGTAGCAGGCGAATCGAAGATCGTCACAAGTTTTGATGCGCGATCGGCGGCCCCATTCGGGCCGACGGCCGATGGAGGCGCACATGGTCCGGTCCAAGGATCCCCCTCTGCTGAAAGTGCGCGTATCGTTCGAATCGACAAGATTGAGCCCCCAGCACCTGATCGACGCCTACGATCGTGTCATGCCGACCGTTCGGCGCACTCGCCTGCGGTCGAACCGCGGCGGTGTCCCGACTTCCCCATTGAAGACAGCGAAGGCGGGAGGTGAGCAATGACCGACGTCCAGTGCGCGCTCTATGCGCGTGTGTCGAGTGAGAGCCAAGCGCGCGACAACACGATCGCAAGTCAGGTCACGGCGCTACGCGAGCGCATCGTCGCCGATGGTTTCCTGCTCGAGCCGGATCACAGCTACGAGGATGAAGGCTACAGCGGTTCGGTCCTGTCTCGCCCGGCGCTGGAGCGGCTGAGGGATGCGATCGCGGGCGGCCACATCGAACGCATTTACGTCCATGCTCCAGATCGGCTGGCGCGCCGTTACGCCCATCAGGTTCTTCTGGTCGACGAGTTTCGTCGCGCTGGCGCTGAAGTCGTTTTCCTGAACCGCCCGATCGGCGGCACGGCGGAGGATGATCTTCTGCTACAAGTGCAAGGCGTGATCGCCGAATACGAACGCGCCAAGATCCTGGAACGTAGCCGGCGTGGCCGTCGCCACGCCGCTCGCTTAGGCTCTGTCAGCGCATTGGCGGGCGCTCCCTTCGGCTATCGCTACGTGAGCCGCGCTCAGGGCGGCGGGGTGGCGCGCTTCGAAATCGCGGAAGATGAGGCGCACATTGTCCGGCTCGTCTTCTCATGGATCGGCTTGGATCGGCTGAGCCTGCGCGAGGTGTGTCGACGATTGCATCATATGGGCTGTCGGACCCGGCGCGGCTCGACATATTGGTATGCTTCCACGATCCGCGGCATGTTGGACAATCCCGCCTATATGGGGCGCGCCGCTTTCGGGCGAGCCCACTTTCTGGCGCCTCGGCCCCGCCTGCGACCGATCCGGGGGCGCCTGAAACCGTCGCCGCGGGCGACCTCGCGCGTGGCCGCGCCACGCGACGAATGGATCGAGATTCCTGTTCCCGCGTTGATTGATCCGGCCATGTTCGAAGCGGCTCGTGGCCAACTCGACGAAAACCGAAGCTGCAAACGAAATCGTGAGCCCGGCCAGCGCTGGCTACTGCAAGGCCTGACGGTTTGTCAGCGTTGCGGCTATGCCTACTACGGCAAGAAAGCGCCGCGATCACGCACATATGATCCGGCAAATGCTTTGCGCTATTATCGCTGTACAGGCGCGGACGGCTACCGTTTCAACGGCAAAGCGGTATGCCACAACGGGCCCGTGCGCGGCGACCAGTTGGAGCAAGTCGTTTGGAGCCAAGTGAGATCTCTCTTGGAGCAGCCGGACCGCGTGGCTGACGAATATCGACGACGCATCGGCCTAGCGCATGATGGAGCCGCGATGCCGGACGAGATCGTCCGTCTAAATCAGCAGATAACGACGATGCGGCGCGGCATCGGTCGGCTGATCGACAGCTATGCGGAGGGCCTCATCGACAAACCGGAGTTCGAGCCGCGCATCGCGGGTCTGAAACAGCGCCTTTCCCAACTTCAGGAGCGCCATCGCGCCGCGCTTGACGCCATTGAGGTCGAGCGTGACCTTTCGCTCGTGATCAGCCGCCTGGAGGACTTTTCGGCCAAGGTCGCCAATCGCCTCGATGGTCTCGATCCCGTTGGCATGCAGGAAATCATACGTATTCTCGTGCGCCGCATCGAAATCGACGGTGACGCCATCGAGGTCGTTTTCCGGGTTCCGCCTCCGAATGGACCAAGCCAGCCTCCGCCCACTGACAAAACCGCGAGTTGGCAACATTGTACAGGCGTTCGTCGAGCGAACTTTCGCCTGGCTCGGACGATGCCGAAGGCTCGCGAAGGATTGGGAAAATCTCAACAGCAAGGCGCTTGCTTTCCTGCGTCTCGCCTCCATCAGGCTCATGTTGAGAAAGCTATGCAATCCCGCATAAACTCTTCGGACAAACTCTAAGTCCAGTTTCACGCGCTATATCTTTGTATCGTGCTCCCTTTTTATACATGCTAACTATAATGTTTGTTTTGCCCTCTTCAGTAAATATCGCACGAGGACGGTTTTTCATGGCTTCGATGCCGACCGACCCACCTTGGGAACTTAGCGGCTGGTCATTTCCCTCCGTTAACCATCACATAGTCGTCAATTGTGGCGGCGGCAATCGGGGCGACGATACGCCGCTCGCGGGCAAGCCATGAAATCGCGCCGGCGCGCGCCGCAAGCAAGCCGCGAAGGCGGTAGGGTTCCGGCAACTTCGACACCCGGACGGGCGCAAACCTCGACCTGGTGAGACCGGTGTTGCCATTGGGGACGCGTTCGCCGCGGGTGAGCGCCACGCTAAAAAGAGACACGCCGCTATTCGAGCATTGTCGCTGCCTCGCAAACGAAAGAAGGATGGCGCTCACCCTTTCGCGCGCTTGTCCCTCGCCCTCGGACGCCGTAAGGCGATTTGCGGGCGAATCGCGCCCTTTCCCCGCCCCCAAAGCTGGCGGCTCAGACGCTCCGCACGTCTGGGCCGCTCAGGTTCAGGGCCCAATCGCCGGTTTAGCGTCGGGCCGAGGAGGACTCAGAGGAGGGACAGAGGTGTTTCGTTGGCTACAGGCTTTCGTCCGCCGCGAGTTGGTCTCCGATGTGCCGCCCGAGATGAGCCTCTGTCTCGATTGTGGAAAGCTTGAATGCACTGAGGGTGAATTCAGAGACTGTGCGCGACGCAAAGAGCGTGCGGCGCAACTTACCTCCGGGCCATCAGCGCCGAAGGCTGCCAAAGAAAGGGCACACGAATAAGGCACTGACATGCGCAAGGCCGACTCGCCAAGGCGGCCAATTATCGATCGGGAGCAGAACCAGGACCGTCCCGTCAGGCTAAGGCCTGAGCCGCCCGCGCTCTCTTCGTGTGGACAAGAAACGTCGTCGTACTCGGCCCACCTCGGCCGGCGCGTCCCGGCTAGCTCTATTCTGAGAGCTATTGGAGCAAGCTTGCGAAAC
The DNA here is from genome assembly GCA_963721905.1 of uncultured Alphaproteobacteria bacterium. Lineage (GTDB taxonomy): Bacteria > Pseudomonadota > Alphaproteobacteria > Rhizobiales > Beijerinckiaceae > Roseiarcus. The sequence continues at coordinate 352,295 of CAVRMF010000015.1, read as the reverse complement.
CGATGCCCCGCGGACCTGACCGCTGCCGCCCCCGCCGACTGGTTGCGGCCTGGGGCCGAAGGTGCGTGAAATGGCCCAGGCCGACGCCGAGGCGCTGATCCGCGACCACGGTGCCGAGGCCTACAGGGAAGCGAGCGCGAGCGTGACGTGATCCTGCCTGACGGGAACTCACGCCGGGCATAGTGATGCGCCGGCCGTCGCCTGAGTGAGCAAACGGCGGCCGGCAGGTATCGTCGGGACGCGGGGGACGCCGCTTTCGCCCGGAAGGGGTGGCCGGGCGCCAACGATACATTAGCTACGAGGTTTCACTCAGCCGTCTCACTCAGCCGTCGTGCCGTTTTAGTTACAACCGAACGGTTGCGGAGTCAAAACCGGCCGCCGCGCGCCGTCACCATGCGCGTGCTCGACGTCGACGGGGCGCGAGGTTCATTCCGCGATGAAGGGCGACGTCAAACGATTGCGCTCGGCCCGGTCGGCCGTCGGGGCGCCCGGCGGCCTTTTTGCTTCCCGTCACCGTGACGTTTGTCCCGCTTCGAGGAGAGGTCTCTTGACGGCGGCGAAACGGTCACTAAGTGTTACTGTGACGGAAGAGGAAAGTTTCAATGAGCGACGCCTATGAGGCCGGCCTTGCGAGGCTTGTGGAGTTCTCGCGTCAGCCGCCCGACAAAAAAAGGATCGGCGTCTGTGCGCACTGCGGCGCCACGATCTACGGCCGCCGTGCAAAGGGAGCGCTTTTCTGCTCGGGCAAATGCCGAACGGCGGCCTATCGAAAGCGGAAGCCGTCGCCCAGTGTCGGCGCATTGGCCGAGGACCTCGAATGGGCAAGGGCCGGCGAGGCGAGATTGCGAGACGAGAACGCTTCGTTGCAAATGTCACTGCGACAGTTACAGGCCGAAAACGCCGCCCTGCGCGTGCGGTTGACGCAACTCGAAGCCGAGAACGCGCGCCTGCGACAGGGAGCGGCGAAGCCGTCCGCGACGGACGAGGAACGCAGGCTCGCGGCGGAGGCGAGGCGAGCCAAGGTTGAACGGGCCGAGAAGCGTGCCGAGATCGTGGCGAAGCGGATACGGGCGCGGGCGCCATGAGCGGCCGTCGGGGCGACCCGGCGGCCTTTTTGTTTTGCGCTACCCCATAGAGTACCCAGGAGTTTTTCGACTTCGCGGATGATTGTAACCGGGGCAGATTCCCGGGCGGGCTTGGTGTTGGTCAGGAAGGGACGAGGCTGACGAGGGTTGCGAGGTCTGGAATTTTGGGGCCCGGGATTCCCAGTCGGTCGCCGACGAATTGGTAGAACGACAGTTTCAACTTCATGCAGGTCTTGGCCAGACCGAGCATGACGTCGCGGGCGTCGCGGCCCTTGACGGAGACGGTTCCGCCGGAGATTTTTCTCTTGGTGACGAAGGCGCGTATGTCGTTTTCCGAGGCGTTGGTGTTGAGCGGGATTTCGGGCCGCTCGAGCACGCGCAGCAAGTCGTCCTTGTGGCGATGAAGGCGTTTGAGCAGGCTGTCGAGCATGGCGTAGCCGCTTCGGGCGCGCTTGAAGATGCGGTCGAAGCGGGAGCGCAAGAGTTCGGCCTGTTCGGGGCTCGGCGCGAGCTTGTAGTCTTTCAAGCCGCGATAGAACCACCAGATCATCCGCTTGGCGACCTCGACGGCGTTGCGCTGCTTGTCGTTGGCGGGAATGAGCTTGTGAACAAGCCGCTCGGCGTGAACCCAGCACAACGCGTGGACGCCGACGCGGAACTGGCCGGCGTCGTCAGAAACGATCACTGTGCCCCGCAGCAAGCCCTGGTGATGGATCGCGCCCCACAGCGCCGCCTCGCTGGCGATCAAGACGGGGTCGGGCAGGACTTTCATCTTATCCAAGGCCAGCGCCTGCAAATGGCGCTCCCACGCGTCCGAGGAGGCAAAAGAGCGCGCCTCATGGGCGACGAACTTGTCGATCACGATCTGCGGCAGATCGCGCCCTTTCATATAATCGAGCGCGGCCTCGTTGATCACCCAGAGCGACGTTCCGCCGCAAAGCCGCGACAGAAACGCCAGACGCGATTTGGAGGGTCCCGTGCGAAACGCGGTGAAGTTGGAAGAGCCGATCTGGGTGGTGTAGCCGCTCTTGCCGGCGTGACGCGCCCCGGTGTCGTCGACCGTGACATAGGCGCCGTTCAAGCCCGCTTTCAACACCGCCGCATCCTCCGCCCGGAACCTCTCCAGCTTGACCGTCAGCAGGCGAACCACCTGGCGTTTCGAAATCACCACCCCCATCCCATTGAGAAGCGCGACGATCCGCTCGCAGGTCATTTGTCCAGCAAAGTGCAGCGCCAAGACCAAGCGATTCAGGTGGGGGCCGTAACCCCCGACAATGCCGGAATCGAGATTGGCGACGATCGTCTCGCCGTCTGGCGTTTCCCACCGCTCGCGCCGATAGCGCGTCACCGTCGGCTTCAGGCTCAAGTCCTGAACCACGATGTCTTCGTAGCCCTTGTGGCGCGAGCCCGCCGGCGCCTTCGCCGTCACCACCACCGTCGCGCCGACCGTCAGCTTGTCGAGTTGGCTGCCGCGCCGCTGCGTCGAGCGCCCGCCTTTCTCACCGCCCTCGCCCTCCGGCCCTCTGGCGTCCGTCGCCTTGTCCATGCCCGACGGCTTGATCGGCGGACCCGGCGGCAAATGCTTCAGCCGCACAAGCTCGTCCTTGACCGCCTGATGCTCGATCCGAAGCTTGCCCAGCGCCACGCTCAGCTTCTCGTTCTCCGAGCGAAGCCGCGTCACTTCATGGATCAACTCGCGCACCACGCCGATCAGGTCGTCATGCGAAAGCCGATCGAGCGAATCAGGGATGCGCGCCGCCATCCAAAGCTTGAATCACATTTTGTCCGCTCTGACTCCCCCTCCGCCCGGCAATTTGCCCCGGTTACCGGATGATTCAGGCAAGCCATTGATAACATATGGAATAGAAGCAACGATTCCGGTCACTTAACCTTTCGTGTGGCTGGAGCGGGAGACGGCTTCGGAGGCGGCGCGGCGGGTCCAGGCGCTGGCGCCTGCACCCCTCCGCCATACAGGTCATGCTCGGTCATTCTCATTTCGGGCGCCATAGCCACTTCGGCCGACTGACGCAAAATGAGCGAAAGCTTGCCGATATTGGTCGCGAGCAGGATCTTCAGCGCTTGTTCCGGGGTCAGCTCAAGCGTCACCGCCTTGGCGACCGTCGGCCGCTCCTGCCGGTCGCCGGCCGTCTGATCGATCGCCAGCACTTTGACATGCTGGAGGATTTCATCGGAGAAACTCTGCGGGCTGTTGTCGTTGTTGTTGATGGTACGCGTCAGGACGACATCGACAAAATCGCCCGGGAATATGAATCCCGCCACGCCGCGGACGTCGTCGACGGCGACGGTGACGGCGCGCTTGCCCTCCTCGATAACCGTCGAGAGCGACGCAGTCTGGTTGGGCGCGCCGACCTTCGCTGCGACGATTGGCTCATCGCGAACGAACGGTGAGAGGACGATCCGACGGCCGTCCTTCAGTAGGTCCGGCGCCTTCGCAAATGAGCCCTCTGGCTTCGAATCGGCAGGCCAGGGAGCTTCTCTCACGTCGTCGGGCGAGATCGGGGTTCCGAACGCGAGGGGTCTCGTCGCCACGACAATAGTCGACTCCTCCTTTACGGCAGTTGGCTCGGAATGGCTTTGAAGCCAGCTTCGGGCGAGAAACGCGGCGAAGGCGCCGAAAATGAGCGCGATCAAAAGTATCGTAACGCTGGCGGTCCTGCGCATTCTTATGGCCTCATCTTCTCAACAGAAACTCGAAAAAAATCTCGCTGAACACCCCAAACACTGAAGCTATCGTTACGTCATAATCTCTTGATTCAATTCCTGCTCTCCGACTATATTGTCTAATAATCTATTAATTTACCCGCCCGCAACACCGCTAATTAATCTAAATACGCGGGTACGTGGTCATAATAACGGTTCAAACGTTAAGGTTTCCTTTAAAGCATATTAATATTATCTTCTCCATACTCCGTGCAGAACATTGACACGGCGTTTCTTATGGCGGAATATTTGACCATGGAAGCCGCATTCGGCATTCAGGGGGCGCAAAGCTGCGCTCGAAGCGTCGAGTTTTGGGTCTGGAGGTATCGTCATGAGTAAAGCTTTGACCGTTCTCAATCAGTTCAGGAACGATGAGGATGGCGCCGCGCTGATCGAGTACACCGTTCTGCTCGGCCTTATGCTGGTCGCCGTCGTCGCGACCATCGGCCTCGTCGGCACCTGGGTCAGCGGCAAGTGGACCGCCCTCGACGCGGCGCTCTAACAGACGCGCCGCGTCGCGCGTTCGATCCGACCGCGCCCGCGCCCCTGAAGCGGAATCCGTCGGGCTGAGGCCGCATACGGCGTTCCGGGCGCGCGGCTGCGCTCGAAGCGTCGAGCCTTGAGGCTGGAGGATTTGCAAGCGTATAGTCTGGAGGTATCGTCAGTAACCGGGGCAGATTCCCGGGCGGGCTTGGTGTTGGTCAGGAAGGGACGAGGCTGACGAGGGTTGCGAGGTCTGGAATTTTGGGGCCCGGGATTCCCAGTCGGTCGCCGACGAATTGGTAGAACGACAGTTTCAACTTCATGCAGGTCTTGGCCAGACCGAGCATGACGTCGCGGGCGTCGCGGCCCTTGACGGAGACGGTTCCGCCGGAGATTTTTCTCTTGGTGACGAAGGCGCGTATGTCGTTTTCCGAGGCGTTGGTGTTGAGCGGGATTTCGGGCCGCTCGAGCACGCGCAGCAAGTCGTCCTTGTGGCGATGAAGGCGTTTGAGCAGGCTGTCGAGCATGGCGTAGCCGCTTCGGGCGCGCTTGAAGATGCGGTCGAAGCGGGAGCGCAAGAGTTCGGCCTGTTCGGGGCTCGGCGCGAGCTTGTAGTCTTTCAAGCCGCGATAGAACCACCAGATCATCCGCTTGGCGACCTCGACGGCGTTGCGCTGCTTGTCGTTGGCGGGAATGAGCTTGTGAACAAGCCGCTCGGCGTGAACCCAGCACAACGCGTGGACGCCGACGCGGAACTGGCCGGCGTCGTCAGAAACGATCACTGTGCCCCGCAGCAAGCCCTGGTGATGGATCGCGCCCCACAGCGCCGCCTCGCTGGCGATCAAGACGGGGTCGGGCAGGACTTTCATCTTATCCAAGGCCAGCGCCTGCAAATGGCGCTCCCACGCGTCCGAGGAGGCAAAAGAGCGCGCCTCATGGGCGACGAACTTGTCGATCACGATCTGCGGCAGATCGCGCCCTTTCATATAATCGAGCGCGGCCTCGTTGATCACCCAGAGCGACGTTCCGCCGCAAAGCCGCGACAGAAACGCCAGACGCGATTTGGAGGGTCCCGTGCGAAACGCGGTGAAGTTGGAAGAGCCGATCTGGGTGGTGTAGCCGCTCTTGCCGGCGTGACGCGCCCCGGTGTCGTCGACCGTGACATAGGCGCCGTTCAAGCCCGCTTTCAACACCGCCGCATCCTCCGCCCGGAACCTCTCCAGCTTGACCGTCAGCAGGCGAACCACCTGGCGTTTCGAAATCACCACCCCCATCCCATTGAGAAGCGCGACGATCCGCTCGCAGGTCATTTGTCCAGCAAAGTGCAGCGCCAAGACCAAGCGATTCAGGTGGGGGCCGTAACCCCCGACAATGCCGGAATCGAGATTGGCGACGATCGTCTCGCCGTCTGGCGTTTCCCACCGCTCGCGCCGATAGCGCGTCACCGTCGGCTTCAGGCTCAAGTCCTGAACCACGATGTCTTCGTAGCCCTTGTGGCGCGAGCCCGCCGGCGCCTTCGCCGTCACCACCACCGTCGCGCCGACCGTCAGCTTGTCGAGTTGGCTGCCGCGCCGCTGCGTCGAGCGCCCGCCTTTCTCACCGCCCTCGCCCTCCGGCCCTCTGGCGTCCGTCGCCTTGTCCATGCCCGACGGCTTGATCGGCGGACCCGGCGGCAAATGCTTCAGCCGCACAAGCTCGTCCTTGACCGCCTGATGCTCGATCCGAAGCTTGCCCAGCGCCACGCTCAGCTTCTCGTTCTCCGAGCGAAGCCGCGTCACTTCGTGGATCAACTCGCGCACCACGCCGATCAGGTCGTCATGCGAAAGCCGATCGAGCGAATCAGGGATGCGCGCCGCCATCCAAAGCTTGAATCACATTTTGTCCGCTCTGACTCCCCCTCCGCCCGGCAATTTGCCCCGGTTACGTATCGTCATGAGTAAAGCTTTGACCGTTCTCAACCAGTTCAGGAACGATGAGGATGGCGCCGCGCTGATCGAGTACACGGTTCTGCTCGGCCTCATGTTGGTCGCAGTCGTTGCGACCATTGGCCTCGTCGGCACCTGGATCAGCGGCCAGTGGACCACCCTCAGCGCGGCGCTGTAACAGGCGAATGGCTGCGCTCCGAAGCGTCGAGTCTCGAGGTGGAGGATTTGCAGGCGTTTAGTCTGGAGAAGTCGTCATGCGTAAAGCTTTGACCCTAGAAACGGCAGTTGAGGTTTTGCGCGGGGGCGGAATGGGCGCATTTTCAGGGACATGAGGCGCGATTCGTCACCTACTTCGGCTCACCGGTCGGGTGAACAATCTCTGGTTGTGGCGAGGGAGCCGCCGGGAGGCGTCGATCTCGACAGTTTCTTTGGTCCGGTCCGGATTGAATGGGACCATGAAGCGGCGATGACGCCGCTTGGGCAGCTGCCGTTCTTCATCGACTTCCTCAAAACGGCCGGACTGTTCGACGCCTTGGTAGCCGACTGTCCGCTGCGCTATTTGAGCCCGAACGCGCCGAGCAAGCGGGACGTTCTCGGCACGGCGATGCTTTCCATGCTCGCCGGCCACAAGCGCTACGCGCATATCGCGGCGCTGCGCTGCGACGCCGTGCTGCCGGAACTTCTGGGGATGAGGAAGATCGTCAGCGAGGACGCGATCCGTCGCGCCTTCAAGGCGATCGACGAGACCGGAGGGGCCGTCTGGCTGCGCCGACACCTTCAATATTGCGTGGAGCCGCTGCTGGCCGAGCCTTGGATTCTCGACGTCGATACGACGATCAAGCCGCTTTACGGTCATCAGGAAGGGGCGGTCCTCGGCTACAATCCCAAGAAGCCGGGGCGTCCGAGCCATTGCTATCACACCTATTCGATGGCTTCGACGCGTCTGGTCCTCGATGTCGATGTCAGTCCCGGCGACGAGCATGCGTCCAAACACAGCGCGCCAGGCCTGTGGGCGCTGCTCGATCGTTTGCCGCGCGACCTCTGGCCGGCGCTGTTGCGGGGCGATCGCGGCTTCGGCAACGAGGAGATCATGCGCGAGGCGGAGGCGCGGGAGCTTCCGTTTCTCTTCAAGCTGCGGCTGACCGCCAACGTCAAGCGCATGATCGAGAAGCTCGCCTCATCGCGCGAATGGGTCGACGCCGGCCAGGGCTTCGAGGCGAAGGAGAGCGAGGTTCGGCTGGTCGGTTGGAGCCGCCAGCGGCGCGTGATCGTGCTCAGGCGACGCCTGAAGGACGCCGTGGGGCTTGGCTTAAGCGACGATGGCGGCCCGCCGCAGCTTGCGTTCGTCGAGATCGGCGAGGCGACGGACGTCTACGAATACTCGGTTCTGGTCACCTCGCTCGATGAAGACACCGAGGCGTTCGGTCAGCTCTATCGCGACCGAGGCGAGGGAGAGAATATTTTCGACGAGATGAAGAACCAATGGGGTTGGGGCGGCTACACGACGCACGATCTTGCCCGTTGCCGGCTCGCGGCCCGGCTGCTTGGGTTGTTTTACAACTGGTGGAACATCTTCGTCCGTCTCGCCGATCCCAGCCTCCACCGCGAGGCGATCACCAGCCGCCCGCTGTTCCTGACGGCGATCGCCACCCGCACGCGGCACGCACGGCAAACGACGATCCGCGTGACGAGCTCGCACGCCAAAGCCGAACCCGCCGCCAGGGCGCTTGCGGCCGTCGCCGCCTTCCTGCGGGGCCTGGCCAAAAATGCGGAGCAGTTGACCCGCCTGCAAAAATGGCGAGCGATCTTGTCGCGCGCCTTCCAGGCGTTCCTCAACGGCCGCATCCTCCGGACCCCGCCTCGCCTCGCGCCGAACTGATGCAACCCAAACGCGAAAAATCGCCGACCGCCTAAACTCAAATCGGCCAACTGCCGTTTCTAGGTTGACTGTTTTCGACCGGTTCGGGAAAGACGAAGACGGCGCCGCGCTGATCGAGTACACGGTCCTGCTCGGCATCATGTTGGTCGCCGTCGTCGCGACCATTGGCCTCGTCGGGACCTGGATCGGCGGCCAGTGGACCACCCTAAGCACAGCGCTGTAATTGACGCGCGGCTTGGCGCGGTCGAACCAACCGCGGTTCGCGCGCCTGCAGCAGAATCCGTTGCGCCGGACGCCTATGCCGGCGCCGCGAAGCCCAGGGCGAATGTGCCGATCAGCGCCGCCGCCACCGCGGGGGCCAGCGGGATGCGCAGCCGCACCCCCGACCGCTGAGCCGTCGCCCAGCCGAGCCGCACGGCGCCATAGTGGATGCCGACGAAAACGAGTAGCAGAATCGCAAAGACGAGAGCATTCCACGGTCCCGTCCAGAGGAACGCCGCGACCAGCAACTTGAGGTCGCCGCCGCCCATCTGCTGTTGCCAATAAGCGTAAATCATGCCCGCCAGCATCAAAAGCGTAAAGCCTATGTTCCAACGCATCGTGACCCAGTGTCCCGACACGAGCGCATAAAGGACGTAAAGCGCCACCAGCGCTAGGACCAGTTCATTGGGGATCCTGAATTCTCGCAAATCCGTTAAGGCGACCCAAAATAAGGTCACGGCCGTGACGACTAAAATCCATAGCGAGACTTGCGGATAGACTGTCATCACGGTCCGTTCTGAGAATGAGGTTCGGCGGAGGGGCGAATACGTCCGCGCAGGCCGCCGAAGAAATGGGGCGACGAAACCGGCTTTTGCGTTGTGTGTGACTATCGATCCGTCGGCGCGCCTTGGGGGACGCGCATCGAAGAACCGACCCAATTCCGTCGACGAGACAACCCTTGCATGCGGCCCTTGCGCGAACCTTGAAAGGCGCCAAGCGTCAACCCGCTTGCCTCCGCGCTCGCCCGCCCGACCGATTTGCTCCCTTCGCCCTTCCGTGCACACTGCCCGCGTCTTCAGACAGCGGGATGCATGATGTCGGCGCCGAACCACGACTCCATTCCGGCCTGGACGTGGGTCGCCCCGGCGCTCGCGAGCGGCCTGCTCGCGCTCAAATTCGCCCATATCGTGCCCGCCGACGCCGCGCCCATTCTGATTCTGGCCGGCGTCCTTCTTGGCGCCGCGGTCTTCGCGGCGGTCCATCACGCGGAGGTGCTGGCGCTGAGGCTCGGCGAGCCGTTCGGCTCGATTCTGCTCGCGGTCGCGGTGACCGTGATCGAAGTCGCGCTGATCGTCTCGATCATGCTCTCCGGCGCCGAGGGCAGCGACTTTGTCGCGCGCGACACGGTGTTCGCGGCGGTCATGATCGTGCTCAATGGCGTCGTCGGCCTCTGCCTCGTCCTGGGCGCGGGCAAGCATTTCGAACAGACCTTCCAGCTGCAGGGCGCCTCGTCTGCGCTCGCCGTGCTCGGGACGCTGGCGACGCTTGCGCTGATCCTGCCGAACTTCACCGAGACCACTGTCGGCCCGTCCTATTCCGTCCTGCAGCTCGAAGTGATCGGCCTCGAGGCGCTGCTGCTCTGGGGCGTCTTCGTCTTCGTCCAGACCATCAAGCATCGCGACTATTTCCTCGACACCGGGGGCGCCGCCGGCTCGGCCGAGGCGCCGCACGAGATTTCAGGCGCCCGCACTGCGCTCCTGAGCCTTGTGCTGTTGCTGATCTCGCTCGCAGCCGTCGTGCTGCTCGCCAAGGTGCTGTCCTATCCGGTCGATGCGGGGATCGCGGCGGCCGGGCTGCCGAAGTCCTTCGTCGGCGTCGTGATCGCGGTGATCGTGCTCCTGCCGGAAGGGCTTGCGGCGACGAAATCCGCGCTCGTCAATCGGCTGCAGAACAGCATCAATCTCGCGCTGGGCTCAGCGATCGCCAGCATCGGCCTCACCATTCCGACGGTGGCGGTTGTCTCCCTCGCGTTCGGCCAGCGGATCGCGCTCGGCATTTCGCCGATCGACATCACGCTTCTGGTCCTGACGCTCTATATCAGCGCGCTGACGCTGGGCACCGGGCGCACGACCGTGTTGCAGGGCGCCGTGCACCTCGTCATCTTCGCCGCCTTCCTGCTTGTCTCGGCCGTGCCCTGAGAACCGCTTAGGCTGGATTATCGTTTGCACCATTCAGCGCGAGATCTGCGCGCCCTCGGGACGGCTGCAAACAGGGCCCGTCTCGCCAGGCGCAAGGGGCCGCAGGAATCGCTCGACGCCGAGGTCGGCGACCACCCGATTGGCCTCATGGGCGGGGTCGATGCCGTAGCGGCGCAGGAAGGCGTAATAAGCGCCGCCTTGCGTGTCGACCGGCTGCGCGTGCCTGACCGCGACCGAGCCGACGACGCCGAGGCTTTCGGGCCCGAACGCCGCCCGCACCGCGGGTCCGAGCACGAGGTCCGTTCCCCAGCCGCTCACCGTCTCGGCGAAGGCCCAGCCCGATCGTTCGAGCGCGCGGCGCGTGAGGGCCGGCGCCATGATCTCGACCGTGGACGTCCGGATGATTCCCTCGCCCGCCGCAGGCTTCTTGAGGAACGGCCAGGCCGAATCGGAATCGGCGGTCAGCGCCGGCTGCGCCAGGTCGAGCTGGTCCGCCGCCATCGCGCGAAACAGCGCGTCGATTTGCCCGGCGCCGATCTCGACGTCGTCGTCGAGAAAGAGCGCAGCCTCATAACGCAGGATGAGATCGGGTCGCTCATCCAAAAGCCGCCGGATCGCCGTCGTCTTCGTGCCCGCCTGGAACACGACCGCGTCCGCGCGGGGACTGGCCTCGCCCTCCTGGTAATAATTGAGGAGGACGTCATAGTCGCGCGGCTCGCTGAGATAGGCGGCGTCGAAGCCCCTGCCGCATTGCACGAAGACGAGGAGATTGCGGCTTCGATCTTTTGGCTCTCTCTCGATCCGCATGCTGGCGTCGGCGTAGAATCGATCCTGCCTCGCCTTCAATTCCTCCCGGCTGAGTGGCGGTTTGAGATCGCCGTCGCGAGGCTTGGGGTCGAAGACCCGCAACGCCGCCTCTTCGATCGACTTTCCCTTGCCGCGGATCACCTCACGCACGAACGCCATGTCGATGTCGGCCCTCGGGCGCCGCCCGCCCCGCAATCCGGCTTCGAGGAAATGCAGGAACGGATGCGGGTGGGTCCGGCGCCAGTCGGGGTTCTGCGAAGCGTACCAGGCGTGGTCGAATTCGGCCGAGGGGGAGGGGGCGCCCGCCTCGGGCCGCGCCAGATAGTGCTGCATGAGGCCGGCGGCCTTCGAATCGAGGCCCGCCGCCTGGCGAAAAAACTTCGGATCAAAAAAGCCATTCGGACGGTAGCCGCGCCGCTCGCCAACGAGCGCGTAGTGCAGCGGCGCCAGCGCATGCGCGCGCTCGGTTCCGAGCCGCCGCCCGGCGTAGAGACGGCTCCAGAACGCCCGGCGCGCCATCGCTGAGGGGGAAAGCGGCATCGCCGCGACCATAGGGTCAGACGCCAGCGCGAACAATCGGTCAGGCCGCCGCGCGCATCCCGGCGGTCGGCCCGAACATCGCCCCGAACGTGGCGAGCAACGCCGCGTCGGCCTCAGCCAGCGTGACGGCGCGGCCGAGATCGGCGAGGCTTGTGACGCCGTAGTGCGGGGACCTGATCCCGCAGGGGACGATGCCGGAGAAATGCGCGAGGTCGGGCGCGACGTTGAGCGCGACTCCGTGAAACGTCGCCCAGCGGCGCACACGCACGCCGATCGCGGCGATCTTGTCCTCGGCCAACGCCCCATCGGCTAAGCAGGGCTTCTCCGGACGGGCGACCCAGACGCCGACCCTGTCCTCGCGCGTCTCGCCCTTGACGCCGAGGGCCTTCAAGGCCTCGATCAGCCAGCCTTCGAGCGCGGCGACATAGGCGCGGATGTCCGGCCGGCGGCGCTTGAGGTCGAGCATCACATAGGCGACGCGCTGACCGGGCCCGTGGTAGGTGAACCTCCCGCCGCGGCCCGTCCGGTAGACGGGAAAGCGCGGGTCGATCAGGTCCTCAGGCTTTGCGCTCGCGCCCGCCGTATAGAGCGGGGGATGCTCGAGGAGCCAGACCCGCTCGGGCGCGCGGCTAGCGGCGATCCGCTCGGCCCGCGCCTCCATCTCCGCCGCCGCTTCCGGGTATTCGGTCAGGCCCAGAGAGACGACCCATTCGACCGGAGGCGCGCCGGGGGAAGCAAAGAGAGGCTCGGGCGGGGCAAGGCGCGGATTGGGCATGGGGGCGGTTCTAGAACAGATCGAGCCTTAACGGAACCGCTTGCGGGGCAGCCGGTATTTCGCCATTGCGGTTTTGGAGCAGTTTCAAGGACTTACGGCGGCTTTTTCATCGCACCGGCGTTCTGCCAACTGGCGTGCGCCGGCAGCATGTCATGACCGTACCTTTCCGGCTGCGACTTAAGTTTTCCAAGGGGTTAGGTGTCATCTTCGTAACCGGGGCAGATTCCCGGGCGGGCTTGGTGTTGGTCAGGAAGGGACGAGGCTGACGAGGGTTGCGAGGTCTGGAATTTTGGGGCCCGGGATTCCCAGTCGGTCGCCGACGAATTGGTAGAACGACAGTTTCAACTTCATGCAGGTCTTGGCCAGACCGAGCATGACGTCGCGGGCGTCGCGGCCCTTGACGGAGACGGTTCCGCCGGAGATTTTTCTCTTGGTGACGAAGGCGCGTATGTCGTTTTCCGAGGCGTTGGTGTTGAGCGGGATTTCGGGCCGCTCGAGCACGCGCAGCAAGTCGTCCTTGTGGCGATGAAGGCGTTTGAGCAGGCTGTCGAGCATGGCGTAGCCGCTTCGGGCGCGCTTGAAGATGCGGTCGAAGCGGGAGCGCAAGAGTTCGGCCTGTTCGGGGCTCGGCGCGAGCTTGTAGTCTTTCAAGCCGCGATAGAACCACCAGATCATCCGCTTGGCGACCTCGACGGCGTTGCGCTGCTTGTCGTTGGCGGGAATGAGCTTGTGAACAAGCCGCTCGGCGTGAACCCAGCACAACGCGTGGACGCCGACGCGGAACTGGCCGGCGTCGTCAGAAACGATCACTGTGCCCCGCAGCAAGCCCTGGTGATGGATCGCGCCCCACAGCGCCGCCTCGCTGGCGATCAAGACGGGGTCGGGCAGGACTTTCATCTTATCCAAGGCCAGCGCCTGCAAATGGCGCTCCCACGCGTCCGAGGAGGCAAAAGAGCGCGCCTCATGGGCGACGAACTTGTCGATCACGATCTGCGGCAGATCGCGCCCTTTCATATAATCGAGCGCGGCCTCGTTGATCACCCAGAGCGACGTTCCGCCGCAAAGCCGCGACAGAAACGCCAGACGCGATTTGGAGGGTCCCGTGCGAAACGCGGTGAAGTTGGAAGAGCCGATCTGGGTGGTGTAGCCGCTCTTGCCGGCGTGACGCGCCCCGGTGTCGTCGACCGTGACATAGGCGCCGTTCAAGCCCGCTTTCAACACCGCCGCATCCTCCGCCCGGAACCTCTCCAGCTTGACCGTCAGCAGGCGAACCACCTGGCGTTTCGAAATCACCACCCCCATCCCATTGAGAAGCGCGACGATCCGCTCGCAGGTCATTTGTCCAGCAAAGTGCAGCGCCAAGACCAAGCGATTCAGGTGGGGGCCGTAACCCCCGACAATGCCGGAATTGAGATTGGCGACGATCGTCTCGCCGTCTGGCGTTTCCCACCGCTCGCGCCGATAGCGCGTCACCGTCGGCTTCAGGCTCAAGTCCTGAACCACGATGTCTTCGTAGCCCTTGTGGCGCGAGCCCGCCGGCGCCTTCGCCGTCACCACCACCGTCGCGCCGACCGTCAGCTTGTCGAGTTGGCTGCCGCGCCGCTGCGTCGAGCGCCCGCCTTTCTCACCGCCCTCGCCCTCCGGCCCTCTGGCGTCCGTCGCCTTGTCCATGCCCGACGGCTTGATCGGCGGACCCGGCGGCAAATGCTTCAGCCGCACAAGCTCGTCCTTGACCGCCTGATGCTCGATCCGAAGCTTGCCCAGCGCCACGCTCAGCTTCTCGTTCTCCGAGCGAAGCCGCGTCACTTCGTGGATCAACTCGCGCACCACGCCGATCAGGTCGTCATGCGAAAGCCGATCGAGCGAATCAGGGATGCGCGCCGCCATCCAAAGCTTGAATCACATTTTGTCCGCTCTGACTCCCCCTCCGCCCGGCAATTTGCCCCGGTTACTCATCTTCTGTCGTGTTGTAACTCCCTACCACTCCCTCATCCTGAGGAGCGGCGACGCAGGCGACGCGTCTCGAAGGATGCTCCAGAGCGCGCGAACAGCGCCTCCTTCTGGATCATCCTTCGACACGCGATGCTTCGCATCGCGGCTCAGGATGAGGATCGGAGGGTCGGCTAGGGAGTTACGTCGTGTTTTTTAACTCCGAAACCTAGACGCAAAGCCCATAGCTCCGATTGTTTCTAGGTATTTCAACTGATTATCGGCAATGTCTGATGCATTGCATTCGCATCAAGCCAAAACAGGCAAGACTTTTCTCCAAATTCACACCGTTAAACTGACCCGCCTCACCACGACCGGCGACCGGAAAAAGCAAGCCATGGATCCATTTGTTTGGCAAGCAATTGTCGCGGCGCAGTGTCGGCTTTCCAGAACCTCAGGATAACAAGGTTAACCGAATCCGCAACCGACCGCGTGCAAAACGCCAATTTATCACAGTTTTGTGAACTTGGGCGTCGTTTTAGCTTGACGTACCGTCATGCGCTGGACATTCCTTGACGAGGGCGGGGGTCGAGGCGCCGTCGTCGCGCTTAGGCGTTGCGGCGGCGTCTCGATTTTAGCGTTTTGCGTTCGGGGGGAGCGACGTGGTCGCCTCCGGCAGCGGGGTTCAGCGTGCTGCGGGCGCCGCGAGCGCGTTTGCGATCGTGTTCGCCGCCCCTGTCGTCGCGCGGGCCGGCGCCTGGACCGAGCCGCAGGGAAGCGGACTTCTCATCGAAACGCTGTTCGGCTGGGTCGGCGACGGCTCGCCGTGGGGCGATAATCCGGCGGTGAAGCAGAACCGCGAGGACGCTCAAACCTACGTCGAATATGGCGTCACCAACGAGCTGACGATCTTCGGCCAGACGGCGCTCGAACGCTACGCGCTGAGCCCTCCGACGCCGGACGTCTATACAGGCTTTGACTACTCGGACATTGGCTTGCGGGCGAAACTCTGGTCGACGGGCGACTGGGTTTTTTCCGGCGAGGCGACGCTGTTCGTGCCCGGCGCCCATGGCGGCGCCGCTCCCGCCCAGGCGGGCGACACCGGCCGGGCAGGGGAAGCGCGCCTGCTGGCCGGTTACAACTTCCTCGTCGGCTCGACGCCCGCCTTTTTCGACGGCGAATTCGGCTATCGCCTGCGCACCGGCGGCCCCCCCGACGAATGGCATGCGGACCTGACCCTCGGCCTCAAACCGGCGCCCGGCATCATGGTGATGATCCAGGACTACACCACCGTTTCGAGGGCTGCAGTGAACCCCTCGTTTCCGGCCTGGAGGACGTCCGTCGTCGAGGCGAGCCTCGTCATCGCGATATACGATCGATGGTCGGCGCAATTCGGCCTGTTCACGAGCGTTTGGGCGGTGAAGACCAACACGCAGCATGGGGTTGCGCTGGCTGTGTGGCGAACGTTCTAGCGCTGTCAAAAACTGACGCTTGGCGCCCGATGGGTAAGGACTCCGGGGATCTCACTCCCGCGAAGACGACGCAGTGGACGCCAGGAATGCGCGCAAATTGCGGACTTTACCTTGCGCTCGCGCGGCGCTTGCCGGCGTCGGATTTGGCTGACCTGCGCAGCGACGCTAACCCTAGATTCCGTCGCGTGGCATAAAATCCAGCGCACTTCAATATGCTTGCAAATGCTCTCAAAACGTGATAGAAGTTTTCTGTAAGAACAATATTATATTCAATAAGAAAAAAGATTTTATGTATTGTAGGAAAAAAATAAGAGCGCAACGGAGGCGGCACGATGGAGGAGCTTTTTCCTGTTCTTCTTGCGGCGGCGCTGGGCATCGCGATTTCGCTCTACATGCGTGGCCGCACCCGATGGATCTTGAGCGGCCTTGCGGTCTTCGTCAGCGGACTGGCGGCGACGACTTTCACTGGCGAATTCCAGGAAAGCTGGCTCTATCTCCTGCAAGATCTCGCGGAAGCCGCGGTCGGCCTTGGGCTTGGTTTTGGGATCGCGCGCTGGCTCCTGCCTCGCTTCGGGATCGCGCGGGCGATTGCGCCCCGTGAACCGGGCGGGCGCTCTCCGAACCTGCGTTAGCGCTCTTCGCACCGACTGGCGCGAGGAGCCACAACCGACCGCTTGAGGGGAGGAGGTCCTAATGGCCAGATCACCCAGCCGCGCAGCACCGCACTGGCCCTCGCTCGAGGAGCAACTTACCGCGGCCAAAGCAATCCGCGGAAGCAAGTTCGAGGCTTTCATCCAAGCCAATCAGGATACAAGTTTGTTGCGACCCGGCGAAAGCGATGGCGACGGGATTGGTCTGCCCCTTTGGCTGCGCGTCTATTATCGCAGGACACATCCCAACGAGCCGCCGGCTCCGGCCGGTCCGGCGGGCGACTATCCGGAGGTCCTGCACCGTATCCAAGAGTGGATGCAGGTCAACCAGGACCTAGGTCCAAATCCCGACGAATGGTTGAACGCTTCTGGGGGGCGGACGCCATGACAAGCAACGTTCGCCTTTCCGGCGCGCAGACGACGCCTCGCGCCGAATCCGATATCCGCGTGAACTACGGTGATATATCCCAGATCATTGCCGCGTCCAACGCTCTGAGCGCGACCGGCACGCAGGCACAATTCTATTCGTCGGACGGCGGCAAGAGTTGGGGCCAGACCACCTTGCCGCTGACCGGAAGCGACACCTTTCACAGCGATCCCGCGGTCGATTGGACCTCGGACGGAACCGCGTGGGCGATCACCATTGGCATTTCGGCGTCGGCCCTTGTTCTCCGTTGTTACAAATCGCCGGACGGCGGTGCGACCTGGAATTTCGATTCGACGCCGTCAGCCGCCCAGACAAACGTAGACCGGGAGATCATGTGGACGGACCACAGCCCGACCTCCTCCTACAAGGACCAGATCTATGTCATTTGGCATCAGGGCGTGCCTGGGTTCGTGGCGCGACGGACCGCTGGAGCATCAGGCGCCTGGCAGGCGCCTGTGCAGATCAGCGGGGCCGAGCAGACGGGCAGCGCCATCGGCGCCGACATCAAGACGAACAGCGCCGGCGACGTCTTCGCGTTTTACCCCGACCCGGATGGTAGCGGGAAACTCCGCCTCGCCAAATCAACCGATGGCGGCGCGACCTTCCAGTCGCCACTTCTCGATGGGACGGGCTTCGTGCAAATCGCAAGCCTCTTCGCCACGACGAGGCGGTTATCAATTCCCTCGGACCGCGCCGACATCGCTCGCGGGGCCCGTGTTTTCATGTCCGGCGGCGCCTATCGCACGGCGACCAAGGACCTGGTCTATCTCGTGTGGCCGGACCTTTCAGGCGAAACCGGGTGCACAACGGGCGCAGGCCCTGGGGCCAACGCAGCGTCCACCTGCAAAACCCGAATCTGGTTCACAAGCTCGGCAGACGGCGGAAAGCACTGGAACCCTCCGCAGATGCTCAACAACCAGCCGTCCTTGAACGATCAGTCGTTTTCGCGCCTGTCGGTCGATGAAACCAATGGCGCATTGATGGTTGTCTATTACGATACCGTCAACGATCCAACACGGCTTTCATCCGACATTTGGGCGCAGTATTCTGTTGACGACGGCGTAAGTTGGAGCGGGCCGATTCAGATCGCGACGGCGGCGACCAACGAGACCACCGCGGGCGCTAATCCTTTTAGCTACGGCGACTACTCCGGATTGACCGGCTATGGCGGCCGTTACTTTGCGTGCTGGACCGATCGCCGTTCCGGCGGCTTCGAGGAGATTTGGGGCGCGCCGCTCGCGATTCCCAGCATCGGCTTCGTGTTCGGCAAGTCGACGTTCAGCCAGGACGAAGTCTCTCCCAGCCAGGCGTTCAACCCAGCCTACTATATCAACGTCGACGGGTTCACCAACGAATCCCTCGGCTTCACCTCGACCGGCAGCCTGAGCGTCAAACCAACCAACCTCCCAGCCATCACGGCGAACGTGGACCCGACTCTGAACAGCTTGACCCCGATGCAGATCAGCACGATCGCCGCCAACCTGCCGACGGTCGGCACTTTTGGCCCGTTGCCGATCTTCGCCGACGACCCAATGCTGAACGAGGAACTGCAAAGTTTCTTCTATCCCTACACGATCACGTTTCCCGCCAACGCGTCGCTCTCCAACCTGTTCGGCGCGCTCAACGCGGACGAGGTCGTGTTCGTGACGCTGAACGCGAGCTTCACGGTTGGCAATGTAACCGTAACAGCGCAGGCGCTGATCGAGTTCGCCAAGGGCGAGGATCCGTACTTCCAGGATCTCGACAAGACGAACCCCAAGCTCTATCCGGTCTGGCTGAGCTACGATCTGCGCTTCTTCAAGGCGACGCCGAACTCAAACGCATCAGTGGTTCAGCGTTTCCAACCCGACGGACGCGAGCGACTGCAACCGCTACATCCAGGCCGTCATCAACAACCTCAACACGCCCGGCGCGATCACCAACGGCGACACCTTCGACGGCGCCCTGTCGCCGCTTGAGGACGCGTCGGCGCTCGAGTATCTGCCCGCCGACAAGAGCGGCAATCCCACCTACAACTTCGCCGTTGCGCGCGTGCGGATTTTATCCAATTTGTCGGAAACCATTTCGCCGGTGCGCGTCTTCTTCCGTCTGTTTCCTGTGCAGAGCACGGCGACGACATTCGCAGAGGTCGGCACGGGCGAGGGCGCCTACCGCTGGGGCACCGACGGCAGCACGGGGCACAAGATCGCCCTAATGGGCGTGGGCACGGATCAGAACGGCAATCTCGAATGGACGACCGTTCCGTGCTTCGCGACCGCGCGGGTGAATTTAACGAATCCCAGCGTCCACATGAACACCCAACACGACGATCCGTATAACGCGCGGCCGATCACCACCATCGCCGGCCAGGAGGTCGACACGTTCTTCGGCTGCTGGCTTGACCTGAATCAGCAGGGCCAGGTGGGACCGCCGAGCTTGCCGGCGCAGAACTTTCTCCCCGCCTCGCCGTCGGGACCGTCCTCGCAGTGGGACGGACCGTTTTCCGGCGCCCTGGTGTCGATCAACGAGATCATCTCCAACGCGCCGCATCAATGTCTCGTTGGCGAGATCCGGTACGACGACACGCCCGTGCCGCCGGGATCGGACACGACCGATTCGGACAAGCTCGCCCAGCGCAACATCGCCTGGATCGACGGGCCCAATCCCGGGCAGGACCCGTCGCGGGTGATGCCGCACCCCTTCGAGGTGCACGCCTCGTCCCCGACTGTCGACGAAGTGGACGAGATGCTCATCTTTTGGGGCTCGACGCCGGCTGGCAGCACCGCCTCGTTCTACCTGCCTGCGGTGCATGCAGCGGACGTGATTGCGCTCGCCAACCAAATGTATCCCGCGCACCGGCTCACCCTCCTCGACGCCAACACGATCGGCTGTCCCGTCGGCGACGCCACTCTGATTCCGATCCCGAAGGGCGTCGGCGCCTACGCGGGGCTGCTCGCGGTCGAACTGCCGCCGGGAATTCGCCGCGGCGACAGCTACGACATAGTCGTCCGGCAGATCACGAAAGCGACCGCCACGCCTTACACGCCGCCGACGATCCAAATCGCGACGGCAGCAGCCGCGGGCGTCGCCGAACCGTTCTCGTGGCGCAAGACGAGCGGCACGTTCCAGGTGACCATCACGATCAGCACAAAGGAAGAGCTCCTCTATCCCGAGGAGCGGCTGCTCGCGTGGCTCAAGTGGAAGGTGAGCGTGTACCCGAAGACGCTGCGCTTCTACCCGGTACTGCAACGCTATCTCGGCCTCATTATCGGACGGGTCGGCGGCTTCGGCGGCAAGCCCGGGCAAATCCCGCCCTCGCAGTCCGGCAATGTGCCGGGGCATTTCCCGCCGCCGCATCGCCCGCCTCATCCTGGTCTCGAGCCAGTGATCGAGTTCACCGGCAAGGTGGTGTCGCTGATCTACGACCGCTTCGGCGATTTCGCGGGCTTCAGGCTGCTCACGGAGCACGGCCACGAACACGAGTTCCGTGGGCGCGAAGAGGCGGTGGAGGCGCTGGTCAAGAGCGCCTGGATCGAGCGGTCGGTCATCAGCGTGCATGTCGAGGGGCATCGGCGCGAGTGGCCGACGTCAATCGTGCTGAGGCGGTTCCACTAGCCACGTGAAGGCCCGGCTGCGGCAGATGCGTTCGCGCAATGCAATAAAGTGGGCAACCGAAACATCGGTCTAACGCGACCTGATCACGGGGGTTGAGTGAAGCGTCGGCTTAGGCGCGGGCGCGGCGCCGACCGCCGGGCAGACTTGGCGTATCCGCCCGGGCCCGACCGAGGCACAAGGGTTTTGCGGATCACCTCAATTCGGATAGGCTAACCAGCGGCGCGGATGCCCGAGGAAACTGTCGGTCGCAACGCATTCGAACCGAGGAACAAGCGCCATGTCCCTTGAGGTGCAGGCGCTCGACCATCTGGTCGTCAATGTCTCCGACGTTGAAGCCTCGGCGGCGTGGTATCGGCGCGTGCTCGGCATGACGCGCGAGGACGTCCCGTTCGCCGCCGGCAAGCCGCCGCGAACGGGGATGAAATTCGGCCAGCAGAAAATCAACCTCCGTCCCGTCGCCACGAGCAAGGAGGAATGGTTCACGGCCGATCATGAGGGCGCGGGCAGCGACGACCTTTGCTTCCTCACAGCGTCGAAGCCGGACGAAGTCGTTCAGCATCTCAAGGCCGAAGGCGTCGCAATTGTCGCCGGTCCCGATCAGAGGAGGGGCGCGCGCGGAACGTTGATTTCCGTCTATTGCCGCGACCCCGACGGCAGCCTGATTGAAATTTCGTCGTATATGGACCCCGTTATTCAAGTCTGATCAAGACCCACGCGCAGGAAGGACCATCGCGTCATTTCACTCAACAATAGAGGGTCCGTACAGTTCGCCCTGTTCACCAGCGTCCGGGCGGTGAAGACCAGCACGTAACACGGGGGCTGCCCTGGCGCTGTGGCGAAGATTTTGATTGACAGCCACAACTTTTCGGTTGCAGCGGTATTCCATCCCGGCGCGATCCGTGTATTGTGCCGTGAGTCCCGTAAGGGAAGGCGTAAAGAACGAGCAGGGCTGCTGTATCTCTCGCCTCGGGCGGAACCAATAAAATGGCGACAAGATTTCCGATGGAAGTGCGCGTCTCTCAGGAACTGGCGAACGGCCGGGACAAATGGTCGTCCGAAGGGGTGACGAAGAGCGTCCCCAACTTCAACACCTTCGCCGATCTGCTGAGCCAGAAGCTCGGCGAGTTCTGCGACACATTCGCGACGGGCATCGATCCGGTGAACAGCAGGACCGCGCATTACATGCTGGACGCGATCGAGATGTATGTCGAACTGACGTCCAAGGGAGAGATCCGGCTGGTCGCGTCGGCGAACGCCGACGTCAAAGGCGCGATCAAGCTCACCTTCAAGGCGAACAACCGGGCATAGCGCTTCGACCGCGCGGGTCGTTAGACCATCCTGGCGGCTACCCGCCCGATCAGCATGCAGCGCATCGTACCGACCGAAAGCCAAGGATATCCGAAGCGCCGCACAACCAATGCCGTAACGCAAATGGCGGTGACGGTCCGTCATACTGCGTGCGCGTGGCCGCAGCCGAAGTCCAGTGCGTTTGGCCTCTAGCGCAAAATTCAGATCCATGATTCAATGTGATCCGGAGCGCTTCTGCGCTGCGTATCATTCCCGGCGATACGTATGCGTCGTCTGCGTTGAATTCCCAGGTGAAGCTCACTATAGACTCTGAAGGCGCTCGAGACTCTGAAGGCGCTCGCGATGGCAAAGAAAGAAATATTCTCAATTGGTCCTGCGTATGCGCCGATCAAAGGCGACGGGCAACGTAACCCGTCCGGCATCTATTCCCGGCCAACGCCCGAAGAGGGACGTCGCCTGGTTCATGCATTTATGGATATCAAGCCGATCGCTCTGCGCGAGGCGGTCATCCGAACTCGTAGCGGATCTAGCGGAGCTCCATGACGACGAGCCGTAGGGTGGACGCGCGCGATTAGCTAGCCTTGTTGAGTCCGGATATTGCGCTCCCAAGGGCAGATCCGCCTCTATTATCCTTCCTGTGGGTAGGTTTACCGCCAGCTTCTGAAATCGCGATGTCAATGAAATAGAGAAGATAGTCGTTATCGGCTTGCTCGGCGATACGACGAATCCTCGTCAATTCAACTTCAATTGATTTCCGTACCTCCAACGTCGACATCGATTTCTCGCTTTCGCTTGAGGCTATTCCGACGCTAAGCCATGCACGCTAGGTGAGAGACGCCGCGGCGCCAAGCGCCAGATCTGGCGAGATCATAACGTGAACATCGGGCGAAGTCCACCGGCCGTCGCCGCCGGCGCGCAAGGCTTCTCGCGCGTTGCGCGCCAGGGCCACGATCTGCAACGCGCTGATCTCGGTCAGCCGTCAGAATCGGGAACGAACATAGCGAGTTAGAATGCGCCCGACGCGTTCGCCCGGTCCATGTTCGGCCATGCGGCGGCCCTGACAGGCGCTACGCGCACTGCTAGTGTCGCGGTGGAACCGGTCATCCAGACCGTCAGGCCCGCGTGTCGGGCGGGCGAGCCACGTCCGCAGCGGACGCACGCCGGCTGAGGAGGAGCTCCATGGGGGCGGCCGATCATGTCGAGCCGATCGAAAAGGCCAGCGTCGACGAGATTCGCGCCCTTCAACTGGCGCGACTGAAGAGCGCGCTCAGCCGCGCCTATGAGCGCGTCCCGCCCTATAAACGGAAGTTCGACGCCGCCGGAGTTCATCCGGACGATTTGCGGCGGCTCGATGACATCGTCAAATTCCCATTCACGACCAAAGACGACCTGCGCGCAAATTATCCGTTCGGCATGTTCGCCGTGCCGATGCAGGAGATCATTCGAATACACGCTTCGAGCGGGACGACGGGCAAGCCCACCGTCGTCGGCTATACGAAAAAGGACATCGAGACCTGGGCTGCACTGATGGCCCGTTCGATCCGCGCAGCGGGCGGAACCTCGAAGGACAAGATTCATGTCGCCTACGGTTACGGACTGTTTACCGGCGGCCTTGGCGCGCATTACGGCGGCGAATTCCTGGGCGCAGCCGTCATACCGGTCGGCGGCGGCTTCACCGAGCGGCAGGTGCAGCTCATCAATGACTTCAAGCCGGACATCGTCATGGCGACGCCTTCCTATATGCTGGCGATCGCCGACGAATTTGCGCGCCAGGGGCTTGACGCCGCCAACACCAGTCTGCGCGTCGGCATATTCGGCGCCGAGCCATGGTCCGAGGGAATGCGGATTGAAATCGAGCGGCAGATGGGGATCGACGCGCTCGACCTTTACGGGCTCTCGGAGGTGATCGGACCCGGCGTCGCCCAGGAGTGCGTCGAGTCCAAGGACGGCCCGACGCTTTGGGAGGACCACTTCTATCCCGAGATCATCGATCCGCAGTCGGGCGCCCCGCTCGCGGAAGGCGAGACCGGCGAACTGGTCATCACCACTCTGACAAAGGAAGGAATGCCGGCCATCCGCTATCGCACCCGCGATCTTACCGCCCTGCTGCCGGGAACGGCGCGTCCGATGCGGCGGATCGAGCGGGTGAGAGGCCGCAGCGACGACATGCTGATCATTCGCGGCGTCAATGTGTTTCCGTCTCAGATCGAAGCGGTCCTCGCCAGGGACGAGCGGTTGTCGCCGCACTATGTTCTCGAACTTCGCCGGCCAGAGCGGCTCGACGAGCTCGACGTCGTGGTCGAGCTTCGCGCCGCCTTTGCCGGCAAGTTGAGCGGCGAGGAAATCGACGAGGCGGGACGCAACGCCGAGCATCTCATCAAGTCCTATGTCGGCGTGACGGCCAAAGCGCGAATCGTGCCGCCTGGAACGATCGAGCGTTCGCAGGGCAAGGCCAAGCGCGTCATCGACTTCAGAGCCAAGACATGACGGCGATCAACGCAGAGCCTTTGAGTTGCGGGGCGCTTCGCGCAACCTTGGGCGATGGCGGCCTGCCGGCGCCGGCAATCGACCATTGGATCGCGGCCGAGCCGAAAGCTCCCGGAGAGTTCGGCGAAGACCGGCGTCGCTATGCGATCTTCTGGGCGCTCGCCCGCGCGCTGATCGAAGGCCTTCCAGGAAAATCGGCGCGCAAGCCTGCCGAGGCAAAGGCCGCGGAGGCGGTCCACGAGCGCGCGCGCGCTTCGCGCGCGAGTTTTCTCGGCGCGCATGTGGAAGAGGTCTACGCTGCGCTGACGAATGACTTCTCGCGCTTCATTCGCGTCGAAGACCTCGTCTTTGCCGCGGCCGACGCTTTTCCCGGGCTGACGCCTACGCGCGCCGAAATCGGGAGGGAGACTGGCGCGCTTCAGCGCGACAAGGACGGGCTGGAGATCGATCAGGGCCTCCTGCTCTCTCATATTCTCGGTTGCGAACGGAGCGGACTGCATCTCTGTCACGCCATGCTGCTGCCGAGGCCCGATTCCGAGGAGCATCTTCAAAGATTCATCGTCGAGGGCGTAATCGAACTCGGGTCGGTGCGGGTCGAGCGCCGCGGCGTCGCGGCCTATCTCACCGCCGCCAATCCGCGCTACCTGAACGCCGAGGATGGGACGACGCTGGACAAGATGGAGATTGCAGTCGACGTCGCGATCCTTGATCCGGCGACAAAAATCGCCGTCATCCGCGGCGGCGAGGTCGATCATCCCAAATATCACGGCCGGCGCATTTTCGGCGCCGGCATCAACCTGACCCACCTCTATCGCGGCAAGATAGCCTTCGTCTGGTACATACAGCGCGACCTCGGCTATGTGCACAAGATGTTCCGCGGCGTCGCACGCCCTGACGCCTTGCCGGACGACGTCCACGGGTCGGGCATTGAGAAGCCCTGGATCGCCGCCCTCGACAATTTTGCAATCGGCGGTCACTGCCAGGCGCTGCTCGTCATGGACTACGTCGTCGCGGCGGCCGACGCCTATATGACGCTGCCGGCGCGCAAGGAAGGCATCATTCCCGGCGCCGCAAATCTGCGCCTGCCGCGCTTCGTTGGCGATCGGCTCGCCCGGCAACTCGTCCAATATGAGCGCCGGCTCGACTGCGACAGTCCGCGAAGGGCGGCTGATCTGCGACGAAATCGCGCCTATAGCCGCAATGGAGGCGTCGATCGATCGGGTCGTCGCCGGCCTGACGACGTCAGGCGCAGTGGGCGCGATCGCCAATCGTCGCGCCTTCCGCATCGGCGCCGAGCCGCTCGACCTCTTCCGGCGCTACATGGCGGTCTATGCGCGCGAGCAGGCCTATTGCCATTTCAGCCCCGCTCTGATCGCCAATCTCGAGCGTTATTGGGACGCGCAGAGCAGAAGCGGATGAAGGCCGGGTATACGAAACAAAGCCCTCCGCGCAACCGCTCACCGAAACGCCTTTCCGAACCGCGTCGCCCATCGCGATACGACGGCGCTGAGCTTCGCCAGGAGAGGGCGCGGGCGCTCGGGCGGCGCGTCGCTCAGCTGGCGTTCGAGGTTGTCGGCGAATTTGGCGATCAGGCCGCGCGCGACCGCCTCGATCAGGGCGGGGCGCCCGAGCTGTCCGAGCAGGCCCGTCAACGAATAGCCAATTTGCAAAGCGACAGCCGAGCCGCCTCCGTCCGCCGAACGCACCCGGTAGTCGATCACGCCGCGCGCACGCGACGCGCTGACGACGTCGCCGCCGGCGGTCAGGATGCAGCCGGAATGGCTCGCCGGATCCTGGGAGATATCGGCCTGGCCTTTGAACTTCGCCCTGACGGGCCCCAAGCCGACTGAGAAAGCGCCTTCGGCGTGACGCTCGTCCGCTTTCGTCAGCGCGAGACCCGGAATGGCCGCGCCGACCGCGCGCACATCGGCGAAAACCGCGAAGACGCGCTGCGGTGATGCGCGGAGAGTAAAACTGTGCTCGAAGCTGTGCGCCGGGGTAAACGCGACGGGCGCCGCTAGAGCCGGTGAGACCTCGACAGGGCGCTCCCCAGGTGGCGCATCAGCAGTCATCGGAGCCGAGGCGTGCGCTCCTACCGGACCCAGCGTCGCGCGGCCGCCGCCGCGAAGCGCCAGGACGCCCGCGTCGCGTTGCGCCGCGATCACCTCTTTCACCGCGTTGACAATCCCGACATAGCCTGTGCAGCGACAGAGGTTGCCGCTCAAGCCGACGCGGATCGCCTTCTCGTCGGGCTCGCTCAGGCGCAACACGAGATCGCGCGCGCTGATCAGCATGCCCGGAGTGCAATAGCCGCATTGCAGCGCGTGATGTCGAGAAAAGGCGCGGCGCAAAGCGTCTGCGAAGACGTCGTCGTCCAGGCCCTCAATCGTCGTCACCTCGGCGCCCGCGCAAGCGGCGGCGAGAGTGATGCATGAGCGCGCGGGTTGGCCATCGAGAAGCACCGTGCAGGCGCCGCAGACGCCGTGCTCGCAGCCGAGATGCGTGCCGGTCAGGCCGCAGGTCTCGCGCAACATGTCGGCGAGGCTCATGCGCGGCGCCATGGCGATCTCGCGCGGGCGGCCATTGAGGGTGAGCGCGAGCGTCATCATGCCGCCGCCGCCGCCAGCGCGGCGCGCGCGAGGATCGTCGCATGGATGTGACGGCGCGCGGGATCGGCGACGCCGGCCGCGATCAACGCGGCGTTGGCGGCGGCCGGATCGATGCGGAGCGGTTGCCCGGCTGAGGCGGGCCGGATCAGCAGACTTTCGGCGCGCTCGATCTGCGGCGCGCCGTCCAGAGCGCCGAGCGCCACTCGGCCCTCCGTCGCACGGGGCTCGACCAGGATCGCGGCGCTCGCTTTCGCGAACTCGCCGACCTTGCGGCAAAACTTGGCGTAGCCAAACAGGCTTTGCGGATGCGGCCTTCGTACAGTGACCGCAACCAGCATTTCCGAGGGCTCGAGCGCAGTCGTCAGCGCGCCGGCAACGAAGGTTTCGACCGGCAGTCGCCGCTCGCCTCGCAAGCCCCGGATCACCGCGACGGCGCCGAGCGCGGGCAAGGCAGTCACCCAATCGGCGGCGGGATCGGCGTGACACAGACTGCCGCCGATCGTACCACGATTTCTCACTGCGCGATAGGCGATCCCGCCCGCGATTCTCGACATGAGCGCGCCGAGCTCGGCGCCCGCCCGGCCGCCCTCGATATCGGCATGGGTGACGCAGGCGCCGAGCACGAGATCGTCGCCCTCGGCGCCGGCGCGCCGCAACTCGGCGAGCGCAGAAATATCGATGAGCGTCGTCAGCTGCACGACGCGCAGATTGAGCATCGGGCCCAGCGATTGTCCGCCCGCGATGAGCTTCGCGCCCGGGCCTTCGGAATCGAGAATTTGCAATGCCTCTGCGACGCTCGCCGGCCTTCGATAGTAGAAGTCGCCAGACTTCATTCGGCGGCCTTCGCCTCGCGTAGCCGTCGCGCGTCGAGCGCGGCGCGGACGATGTCGATCGGCGTCACCGGCGAATGCGACATCTCGACGCCGATGCTCGCCAGGGCGTCGTTGATCGCATTGACGATCGCGGCCGGCGGAGCAATCGCGCCGCCTTCGCCAATGCCCTTGACGCCGAACATCGTATAGGGCGAAGGCGTCTCAATATGTTCAAGGCGCGGCGCGGGCGTCTCGGCCGAGCCTGGGAGCAGATAGTCCGCGAAAGTCGTCGAGAGCGGCTGTCCTGCAGGGTCGAATCGCATCTCTTCATAGAGCGCGGTGCCGAGCCCCTGCGCGAATCCGCCAAAGATCTGGCCGTCGACGATCATCGGGTTGACGAGCACGCCGCCGTCCTCGACGATTACATAGTCGAGAATGTCGACTTCGCCGAGATCCGTATCGACGGCCACCAGAGCCGCATGCGCGGCGTAGCTGAAGGAGCCGCTGTCGCGCTCAGGCTTATAGCCAGCGGTGACTTCGAGGCCGCCGGGATCGACAGCGCGAGGCAGATCTTGCGGGCGGCGATACCAGACGCGCGCAACGTCGCTGACGCTCACGCTTCCGTTCGGACCCAAGACGCGGCCATCGGCGAGTTGGACCTCGTCGAGACCGGCTTGCAGCAGATGAGCGCCGATTGCTCGACAGCGCTCGGCAAGCGCCCGGCACGCCGTTCCCACTGCGCCGCCCGCCATCACCATGCAGCGCGATCCCCAGGTGCCCGTGGAATAGGGCGTGATTGCGGTGTCGCCATGAATGACGCGGATGCGGCCGACGTCGACGCCGAGGATTTCATGCGCGACTTGTGCGAGCGTCGTCTCCAGACCCTGTCCATGCGAATGCACGCCGACGCGAATCTCGAGGCCGCCATCCGGCGTCAATCGCACCTGGGCCTGTTCGTGCCCGGGCACC
Organism: uncultured Alphaproteobacteria bacterium; assembly: GCA_963721905.1. Classification (GTDB taxonomy): domain Bacteria; phylum Pseudomonadota; class Alphaproteobacteria; order Rhizobiales; family Beijerinckiaceae; genus Roseiarcus. The sequence goes on along the minus strand of CAVRMF010000015.1, from coordinate 323,643 downwards.
ATCGGAATGCCCCAGCCGGCATAGACCGAAGTTCCATGCCCTGCCTGCTCGCAGTAGATGGAGAAGCCGACGCCTATCCTCCGGCCGTCGGGTTCGCCCCGCGCCTGACGTTGGCGAATCGCTGCGAGATCGATGTTCGCCGTCGCGCGGCGCAACGCTTCGGGGTAGTCGCCGCTGTCGAAATGCTTGGCGGTGATATTGTCGAACGGCATCTGCGCGGGGCGCACGAGATTTCGGCGCCTCAGCTCAACCGGCTCGATGCCGGTCTCGCGCGCGACCGCATCGAGCACGAGCTCGAGGGCGAAACAGACGCCGGTGCGGGCGACGCCGCGATAGGGGAGGACCGGGCATTTGTTGGTCGCGACAGAATAGGTGCGGCAGCGATAGGCGGGAAAATCGTAGGGGCCCGGCAGAATGCTGGCGAGCTGCGCTGCCTCGAGGCATGCGGAGAAAGGATACGAGGAATAGGCGCCGGAATCGACGGTCCCCTCGCAATCGATTCCGCGCAGGCGCCCGTCGCGATCGGCATAGGCGGTGATGCGGTAATGATGCTCGCGGCAATTGGCGCTGGCGCTCAAATGTTCGCGCCGATCTTCCAGCCAACGCAGGGGAAAACCGCAGCGCATCGCCAGCCACCCCAGGCACACCTCTTCGGGCAGCAGAATGCCTTTGTAGCCGAAGCCGCCGCCGACGTCCGGTGCGATGATGCGGACGCGTCCCTGATCCATGTCGAGACATTCGCTGAGGCCGTTGCGCACGATATGCGGCAGCTGCGTCGAGCTATGCAGCGTCAATTGATCGAGCCGATGATCGAAATGCGCGACAACGCCGCGACCCTCGATCGGCGCCATGCATTGACGGGCGGTGGCGATTTCGCGTGTGACTTTGACCGGCGCGTCAAACGCTTTCTCGATGCCGATGTCGACGAATGTTTCCAGAAAGACGTTGTCGCCCCACTCTTCGTGCACCAGGGCCGAATCCGGTCGGCGCGCCGCGAGCATGTCGTGCACGGCGGGCAGTTCCTCAAAGTCGACCTGCACTTGCGCCGCGATGTCCTCCCCTTCGGCGCGCGTCGGCGCGACGCACATCGCGACCAGTTCGCCGACGTGCCGCACTTTGCCGGTCGCAAGAACCGGCTGATCCGACGGCTTGAAACCCTTGAGACCGGAGACGGCGCGGATCGGCCGCACGCCCTTGAGGTCGTCAGCGATGAAGACGCGATCGCGATGGGCTGGCGGGATGTGGATGGCCCGGATTCGCGCGTGCGCGAGCGGGCTGCGCACGAAGGCGACGTCGTGCATGTTGGCCAGACGGATGTCGCCGACAAATTGCCCGCGGCCGCGCAGCAGCCGATCGTCCTCTTTGCGAAGCACGGAAACGCCGACGCCCTGTGACTTCCGCGCTAGGGTCATTTCACGAGCCCCGTGAGAGCGAGGATCGCGTGAAGAATTTCTCCGGCGGGCTCGCGCAACGCGTCAAGCACGGTGAAATGATTGGCGCCCGCGATCGGAATCAGCCAACCCGGCGCCTGCGCCGCCGATCGGATCGCATGCAGGCGACGCGAGTCGTGAACGAGCGCCGGCAGTTCCGCGCCGCCATAAGCGAGGATGAATGGTTTGCGGGTCGGTGGTAGCCGCAGCGGCGAGAAACGCGATATCTCCGCATCCGTCAGGTTCAGCGCGGCGTTGAGGCTGGTGTCGCGCAACGGCCCCAATTCGTAGACGCCAGAGATCCCTACGCCGGCGCGCACATAAGGATGATCGAGCGCAAGCGCCGCGAGATGCGCGCCCGCCGACCAGCCCGAGACGATTGCCGGGCCGCCTGCGCCCTGCGTTGCGCCCTCACGGGCCAACCAATCCAGCGCGGCGCGAATTTCGGCGACGATCTGCGTCATTGTCGCGGCGGGAGCTAGCCTATAACCAGGCATTGCGACCGTCAGGCGCCTGGCCAACGCGCCTTCAGCCATGATGGCGAAAAGTTCCCGGCTGTTCCGCTGCCAATAGCCGCCGTGAATGAATATCAAGACCGGCGCTTTCGGGTCAGCGGCCGGATAAATGTCCCACTTCTGAGACGGTTCGGGACCATAGGGGAGATCGAGGCGCCAGTTTCTGCGGGCGCGAAAGGCGGCCGACGCCTCGTTACGCGCGGCAACAAGGGCGGCGCTATTGATGGTCGCGGCATTGTTGTCATAGGCGGCGTCGCGCTCCTGCCTCGTCAGCTCTCCCCAACGCTCGCGCGGATCGGCAGGGCCGGACGCGTTCATCAGGCGGCGACTGCCGCCGGCAGGATCGGCGCGTCGGCGTCGAAACGGCAGCGGGCGCGGAGACAGAAAGCCGGGCGCAACAAACGCTCCGCGACCACCTCGTTCTTTTCGTTATCGCTGAGGCGGAAGCGCCCGCGATCGTCATCAAGAACCGAAATGTCGGCTGCGCGCCCCACCGCCAACGCGCCGATCTCGCCGGACATGCCGAGCATCGCCGCTGCGTTGCTGGTGACCATCGGGACCACTTCATCGAGCGACAGCCCCAGCGCCATCATGGAGCTCATGGCCTGAGTCAGACTGAAGCGGGCCTGGCCGAGGAAGGGGTGGTTTTCGTCGTCGGGATGCTCTTTCGGCGTTCCCGGCGGCGGCGGCACGCGCGTGTTATAGCCGTGCATGTCGGCCCCCAGGGTATGCGGAACAATGCCAGCGTCGAGCGCCGTCCTGGCGAGACGGTAAGAGAAATGGCTGCCGTGCCCCACATCCACCTTGAGGCCGCGATCGAGCGCCGCTCTTATGACGCGATGCACCTGACCTTGGCGATTGACGAAGCCGCCGGGATGGCGCGTGAACGGATGCGCGAGCACGTCACCGGGTTTCAAGAGCGGTATCACACGCTCGACGATCGTATCTGCGTCCTCGCCGTTGGCGCCTGATTCCGGCAAGCCCCACAGCTGGCCGAAATGGACGTAGACCGGCAATTCCGCGAGGCGGCCGATCTCCGCGGCCATCTCGATGACGCGAATGCCCCAGCGGGCAAAGCCGCCGATTTCGGCGTGCGCCTTGATCCCGCGGACGATATCCTTGTTGGCTTTCGCCGCCGCAACGGTGGCGGCGACATCGACGCCTTCCGGGCTGTACAACTGGGGATAATAATGACCCTCGAGGCCGCCCACAACATAGGCGCATAGAAACGCGACCACGCGCGTTTTCGCGGATTCGACGACGAAATGGCGAAAGCCGGGGAGCGTCATGCAGGACGGGCCGCCCTGATCGACGACCGTGGTCACGCCGGAATGCACGCCGACCATATCGGCGTTGAGCCCGAAACGGCCCGACACATACTGGTAGACATGCGCATGGGTGTCGATCAGGCCCGGCAGCACAAGCTTGCCCGAGACGTCGACGACCTCATGAGCCGAACTTGCGGGAACGTGGTTCTCGATTGCGGCGATCAGGCCGTTGCGCACGCCCACGTCCTTCACGCCGTCGATCCCCGACGCCGGGCAAATGACCCGGCCGCCGCGCAAGATGAGATCGAAGTTCGATGGGTCGCTCACCGGATTGCCCGCTCCCTTAAGATCGTGTCGCGCCGCGCATATTTGCAGGATGCTTCGCGCTGGTCGAGACCGCAAGCTCACGCCGACTTGGCGTAGAGCTCCCGCCCGATCAGCATGCGCCGGATTTCGCTCGTGCCGGCGCCGATCTCGTAGAGTTTTGCGTCGCGGAGGAGTCGGCCCAGGGGATAGTCGTTGGTATAGCCGTTGCCACCGAGAACCTGGATCGCGTCGAGCGCGACCTGCGTCGCGCGCTCGGCGGCGTAGAGGATCGCGCCGGCTGCGTCCTCGCGCGTCGTCTGGCCGCGGTCGCAGGCCTTGGCGACGGCGTAGACATAGGCGCGCGCGGCGTTCAGCGTCACATACATGTCGGCGAGTTTGCCCTGGACCAGCTGGAACATGCCGATCGGCTGGCCGAACTGCTTGCGCTCGTGGACGTAAGGCAGCACGACGTCGAGCGCCGCCTGCATGAGGCCGAGCGGCCCGGCGGAGAGCACCACGCGCTCGTAGTCGAGGCCGCTCATCAGCACGTTGACGCCCTTGCCGACGGCGCCCAACACATTCTCTTCCGGCGCCTCGCAGTCGGAGAAGACGAGCTCTGAAGTGTCGGAGCCGCGCATGCCGAGCTTGTCGAGCTTCGGCCCCTGCGAGAAGCCCTTCATGCCGCGCTCGACGATAAAGGCGGTGATGCCGCGCGCGCCGGCCGCGGGATCGGTCTTGGCGTAGACGACGAGCGTCTCGGCGACCGGGCCGTTGGTGATCCACATTTTCGCGCCATTGAGGACGTAGCGGTCGCCCTTCTTCTCGGCGCGCGTGGTCATCGACACGACGTCGGAGCCCGCGTTCGGCTCAGACATCGCGAGCCCGCCGACGTGCTCGCCGGAGATGAGCTTCGGCAGGTAGCGCGCCTTCTGCGCCTCGTCGCCGTTGCGGGCGATCTGATTGACGCAGAGGTTCGAGTGCGCGCCGTAGGAGAGGCCGACAGAGCCGGAAGCGCGCGACACCTCCTCCATCGCCACGCAATGCTGCAGGTAGCCCAGCCCTAAGCCCCCGTATTCCTCCGGCGCGGTGATCCCGTGTAAACCCAGCGCCCCCATCTTCGGCCAGAGATCGCGCGGGAAGAGATTGTCGCGGTCGATCGCCCCGGCGCGCGGCGCGATCTCTTTTTCTGCGAAAGCGCCGGCGCTCTCGCGGATCATCTCGGCGCTGTCGCCGAGGTCGAAATCGAACGGGCGGGGGGCGTTGGGGATCATGAGGCAGGGCCAACGAGAGGAAGTTGTCGCCCCGGACATTGGCGGCGTTTGGCCGCGCTGTCCAGAAGTTGGGTTCGGCGTCATGCCCGCGGAAAGCGGGCCTCCAGCAATTCGGCGGCTCTTTCCTTTGAGGTTTGCCAGGATGGAACCAAACCGGTCCCGTCAGAGTTTCTGGACGCGTGTTTGCCGGCCTTGGAGGCGATAATCTAAGTCACTGTCTGGCGGCGCTGATTTGTACGCCCCTTGAGGCGTGCGCCACTTTTCGGCAGCGGCCGAGCGCTGATCGCCACCCGTCAAAAACAGCACGCCATGTTGCTATGGACGACGGCCGACGTTCGTCCGATGAGTTCCTCTCAAATGGGATTGATCGCCATGACAAAGAGCTTGTTGATAGTCGCCACTGTGGTTGTTTGCCTCGTCGCAATGACGACGGGCGCCGACGCTCAGTGGTATCACTGGCACCACTGGCATCATTGGCACCACTGGCATTACTGGCACCACTGGCATTACTGGCACCACTGGCATCATTGGCATCACTGACACTATTGGCATTGGCATCACTGGCATCATTGGCGCCATTGGTACTACTAGCGCGTTGGCTCAGTTCGGCCGAACCTGATCGAGTCCGTCCGCATCGCGCGCTGAAACGGTGGTGCGCACCATCAGCCGCGCCTGGTCCCCAGGCCAGGGACGACCGCGATGCATTGTGGCGCGGTTATCCCACATGACGACATCGCCGGTGCGCCAGCGATGCAGATAAGTGTGAGAGCTTTGTGCCGCATCATCGATCAGCCGAGCCAGGATCGCCCGACCCTCCCCGCCGTCCATGCCCGCGATCGCGCCAGCATGAGACGCGATGTAGAGCGCGTCTCGGCCATTCGCGGGGTTACGCCAGATGAGCCGCCAGCGCACCGGCGGCAGCGCGGCGCGCTCTTCGGGCGTCATTAGCGCCGGGTCGATCTGGTCCCGGGAATTGGCGTAACTGTGTAGGGCGACGAGGTCGCGCAGTTCTTCTTTCTGCGCATCGGGCAACCGGTCCCACGCGAGCCGCGTCGACGCAAACTCCGTTTCGCCGCCGTCCTCGGGAACGATCCGCGCCGAGAGCACAGACGCGAGCGCCGGCGTCGCCTTGAACGAGCTGTCGGTGTGCCAGAGTTGGTTCGCCTGGTTAGCGAGCGCCTGGCGGTCGGTTGGGGAGACGAGAGAGCCATCCTCCGCCACATTGGTGATGTGGACGTAAAGCGTGCCGGCGCATAGGGAGCCGACCTTGGTGCGCTCAAGCGGACCGAAGGCGCGCGAAAAGGCGACCTGCACGTCATCGCTCACATCCTGATTGCGAAAGAGGACAACGGAGTGCTCCTCGAACGCCTCGCGCACCGCGCGATAATCAACGTCGCTGCTGGCAACGTCAATCAGATCGACGCCACGCAGTTCTGCGGCAAACCCCGGCCCTAAAGGAACCAGTTCCATGTCGCTTCCAAATTGAGCAATGTCTAGAGCCGCGGGGCGACAACTGATCTGCCGGTAAAAGAGCCGTCAAATCTTCGTGGCTCGTAGCTCGCAGTTGATATTTAGCGAGCGGCCGCCGTTGTCAACCTCCGAATATTGTGTCCGTGTGGTGGATCCTTGTCATCGCTGTTAGAGCAAACTTTGCTTTTCGCCTCCGATATAGGCATGTCAATCAGATAACAAAGGACGCCATAATCAGCACGCTCCGCCATATTACGAGCCTTGATCAGTTCAGTTTCAATTGACCTCAATGCCTCTGAGCTTGACATGCTTCCCTCGGTTTGCCCTACTTCCCGCAGCGGCGCGGAGGGTAAACAAGCGACGCACCGCTGCCAATCGCCAGATGTGGCGAGATCATAACGTGAACAAAGGAGAAAATCGCCCAGCCCTCGGTTGAGGCGCATGTCGACAGGCGTCGGTCGGAAAGACGACTCGGACCGCTTCAGCCGAGTCTCAGCGGTGGGCATCGCGTCGCGCCGGGCAGCGGCCCCATGCGAGATTTTGCTCGCGCAGCGCCGCAGCCATTTGACCATCCGTTCTCAGAGCCCCGTCATTTCTGCGCGGAAGCGTGGCGGACCTTGCCGACGTCGGCAGCAGCGGGCGCTAGACGGCCTTCGGCGCCGGCGCGGGGAGCGTGCGACAGAGCTGTCAAACAGCCTGTTTCCGTTTCTGGCCAAGTCCGATCTTTTTCGCCAAAGCCGACCTCTTCGCGGCATAGTTAGGCGCCACCATCGGGTAATCGGCAGGCAGGTTCCATTTCTCGCGATACTGTTCGGGGGTCAGGCCGAACAGCCGCAGATGACGTCGCAGCGACTTGTATTTTTTGCCGTCCTCCAGACAGATGACATAGTCCGGAGTGATGGACTTCCCGACCGGCACTGCCGGAGTTTTCGCCGCGGCCTGAGGCCGCGCGGCGTCCGGGCCCCTTCCCAGCGTCTCAACTGCTGAGTGCACCGCCAGTATAAGATCCGGCAGCTCGCTCCTTGGCAGAGGGTTGTTGGAGATATATGCCGCTACAACTTCAGCAGCCAATTCGATTGAATCCGGTGTCGCCATTGATTGAATCCTCTCGCGGTCGAGGTCGTCCACTCGGGTGTTTTATGCCTATTTTTGAACGTTGTCGAATATCAAGTGCTTAGCGTTGAACGAACACAACCGGATAGTAGCGACGGCTGTCCGCCGGGCGTCACAGAAAGCACTTCCCGTTCGACGTGCGCAGCGCCCGGCGCACTCCTTGTGTATTCGGAGATAACGTCGACGCACCCTTGGTTGCCGATGTTGAGCGGACATTGCAGTTCGTGCGCGTGATGCAATAACTTTGGGACATTGTTGCTGCGATTAATTGCCGCGCGCTGCGAGGGGACGTTCCTTGCGCCGATTTCGCTGAGGCCCATCACGCCCCCCGCTACCGCGAAGGTGGTCGCCGATTCGGAAGGCGAGCGAAGCGTCAAGCGTCGCCCGACCTGTCTCACGGCCATGAGAGTCGCCTGCGCGATCGGTTGGCCGGCAGGTTCGGCGACCACGCGTTCGTACCTGAGCACAACGCCGCCGCCGGCCCGGACAGCAAGCACCGTGCCCAACCTGGCGTGCCCCTCGACGACACCGGGCAAATCTCAAGGGCGGCCTTCCCGCCGCCCTTAACTCGACATGACGCGAGGCCGGGGGTTCGCGCTCGCCCCGCCTCACCCGATCGCGATCTTGCGAGGCTGGGCGTGCTTGGCTTTCGGCAGGGTCAGCGTCAGCACTCCGTCTTCGAGGTTGGCGCCGATCTTCTCCTGGTCAATCGTCCCCGAAAGCGTGAACGAGCGGGCGTAGTGGCCGACGTTGTACTCCGTGTAGACCGGCTCCATGTCCTTGTATTTTGCAAAGTCGATGCGGCCGTCCACGCGCAACACGTCGTTCTCGAGCGCTACGTCGAGGTCCTTCTTCTCGACGCCGGGCATCTCCAGCACGACGGCGAGCGCGTCGTCGGTTTCATAAATGTCGGCGTAAGGAATGAAGTAGCGGCCCGGGACCGTCTTCTCCTCCTTGGCGGCGAGCTCCTTCTTTTCGCGGACCGCCATCTCTTGCTTCTCAGCCATGGTCGTCCCTTTCTTGTTCGGTTGCTTGCTCATGGTTCATGCGACCTTGATCGATTTCGGCTTCTCGCTCTCGGCGCGCGGCAGGAAGAGCGCGAGGATTCCGTCGCGATATTCGGCCTTGACGCCGTCCGGATTGATCTCGACCGGCATGGTCACCGCCCGGTCGAAGCGGCCCGCGAGCCGCTCGCGCCGATGCACCGCTGCTTTCTCAGGAAAGGCGACGGTTTTGGTCCCCGAAAGGCGCAGCGTTCGCCCCTTCACCTGCACCTCGAGGTCGGACTTTTTGACGCCGGGAAGCTCGGCGATGATGGTGAAGTCGTCGCCCTTTTGGAACACGTTCATCGGCGGGTAGGCCCCGCCGCCGCTCGGACCTGCGTCCAGCCAACTGCTCGCCCGGAACGCGTCCAGAGCCTGCTGGAAATTCGATAGCGCGTTGAACGGATCGGAAAATGCAGCCATCATTTCCTCCTCATCTCTCGTGGGCGGAAGGCTTCGCGTCGCTGAGCGAACGGCCGTGTCTGGCGTTTCGATCCGCAGCGGCTGTTGGCACTCCTCGGCCTCGAGTGCTAATGGAGGTGGAAAACCTGCGTTCGCGCGTCAAGAGGGGCGGATGCGCTGCGGCGTCGTGTCGCGTCTCGGGCCTGTCGCGGCTCCCCTTTGACCCCCTTAAACGCGGGGATCGGCGGCCGAGACGCTGCTCATACAGCTAGGACCGAGCGGCGGACGAGCGGCGCGCTCGGCCTCGGGCCTAACAAAATCATCAGATAGAGGAACGCCGCTCCGGGCGGTTTGCGGCGCATCAATGCGGGCCACGCGGAACTGACTATCGTAAATTTTTAAGGACTGAGAAACCAGCCCGAAAATGGAGGGTGCTATGGCAAAAGTTGAGAAAGTGCCCGTCACCACGGAAAGCAAACCCACCACTCCGCCAACCGCCATGCAAGCATGGCGACCGTTCGAGGGTCTTCGCCGCGAAGTCGACCGGCTGTTCGAGGACTTCACCATGAATCCGTTGAGGTTGCCGTTCCGCAGACCAGCCTTCGATATCGAGCCGTTCTGGCAGGCCGAGTCCTGGATCGCGGCGCCCGCCGTCGACCTCGTCGAGAAGGAGAAGGCTTTCGAGCTCACTGCTGAACTGCCTGGGCTCGACGAGAAGAACGTCGAGGTCAAGGTCGCGAATGGCGTCCTGACGATCAAGGGCGAGAAGCAGGAGGACAAGGAAGAGAAGAACAAGGACTTCCATATGAGGGAGCGCCGGTTCGGCTCGTTCGAGCGCGCGCTTCGCATCCCCGAGACCGTCGATGCGGACAAGATCGAAGCGAGCTTCAAGAAGGGCGTCCTCTCGGTGACGCTCCCTAAGACCGTCGAGGCGCAAAAGCCGGTCAAGACAATCGAAGTCAAGGGTGAATGACCGCTTGACCGGATGACAAAGGCCGCCCCGGTTTCGGGGCGGCCGCTCGTTATGTCAGGCGAGGGCCCGGACGGGCCCTCTTTTTTGCATTCTTTACGGGCAGGAGTCCCAGAAGCCCGGTTTCAAAACGCCGCCTGACCTCTTTCCCCGGCCGAAGCCATTTTTCGCTGGAAATGCGGGCGTTTCCGCTTGCCAGGAAATATCTATATGTGTCATGAAATGTCCTTGAAGGCCACGTCTAGGTCGCGTCTGCGTATGGGAACATCGGGGAACAGCGGCCGAAACCGACAAGGGAAATTCATAGGAACATGGCAGGCAAATTGACGACGCGCTCGGCGGCATCCTTCGCCAAGCGTAAGGGGCGCTATCTGGACGGCGACGGGCTGTTCCTGCGGGTGCTCGACCCCGGCCACCGCGTCTACTGGGTCTACCGGTTCAGAACTCAATGGCAAGGACCGTGAAATATCGGTCGGGGCCTACCCGGCCATGTCGCTGGCCGATGCACGCGCCAAGCATAAGCGCCTCGTCGCCGACGTGGCCGCCAAGATCGACCCGGTCGCCGACAAGCACGCCGCCAAGACCGGCAGACCTGCCGCTGTAGGCGTCAACGGCCACGCTACCGAGTTTCCCAGCGGAGCGACGCCGACGTTCGGCCAGTGCGCCGACCAGTACGTGGCGACCAAGGAGGGCGAATGGCGCAGCGCCAAACATCGGACCCAGTGGAGATCGGCGCTGATGACCTACGCCGAGCCGATCTGGCCGAAGCCTGTCGATCAGGTCACTACCAACGACGTGCTGGCGGTGCTGAAGCCGATCTGGAATTGGGTGCCCGCGACCGCGTCAAGGATCAGGGCGCGCATCGAGGCGGTGCTGACCAGCGCCAAGGTCAAAGGCTGGATCGACCGCTCCCAGCATAACCCGGCGGTGTGGAAGGGCTGGTTGGACGGCGTGGGCTTATCGAAGCCCAAGACGCCCGACGAGGACGATCACCACCCGGCGATGCCCTACGCCAACCTCCCCGAGTTCATGGCGAAGCTCAGCGCTTCCGACAACAGGGCTGCCCGCGCGCTTGAGTTCACCGTCCTGACCGCCGCACGGTCGGGCGAGACATTGGGCATGACGTGGGACGAGGTCAGCTTCGACAAGGCGCTGTGGACGATACCGGGCCCAAGGATGAAAAAGGGCCGCTTGCACACGGTGCCGCTCAGCGACGCCGTGCTCGCCATTCTGCGCGCCCAAGAGGCCGAGCGCGCATGCAACCAGCGCATCGCCAACAACCCCTACGTCTTCCCCGGCGCACGGCCGCGTCAGCGGTTGAGCCACACGTCGCTGGCGGTGCTGTTGCGAAAGCTCGGCGTGTCAGAGACGGTGCATGGCTTCCGCACCTCGTTTCGCACGTGGTGCTCGGAGGTGGCGCACGTCGAGTTTGAAGTGGCGGAACTTTGTCTCAGCCACCAGATCGGCGGAGCCGTGTCGCGCTCCTATAACCGAACCATCATGACGGAGCGCAGACAGCCGGTCATGGCTGCTTGGGCGGAATACGTCTGCGGCTCCGACGCCAGCAACGTGGTGCCGATGAAGCGGGGGGTGGCGTGATGGCTATGAAAAAAGTGACGCGCGAGCAATTCGAGATTTCAGAGAACAAACGGTCTCGCACCGTCAAAGTGATCCACATCCCCACGGGCGCGTGGATCGACGACGCCGGTCATGAGAACATGGACCGGGCCGGTCGCCGTCTCGAAAACGGCGACGACTACAGCCCCAACGAGGTTCGCGCCATGGCGTTAGAGCTTTTGCGAAGAGCACAAAAAAATAGGCCCGCATGATCCGCATTGCGATCACCACCGAGGCGTTCGAGGCGATTGCCAAGACGCTGCCGTTGGGCTCGGTGGGCTATGAGATCGAGGCCATCGACCCCACCGTGCGCCACGTCTGGCTGGAGGAGGTCTGGGTCGACAGGCTCGGCGCGATGCGCGGGCCGGGGGAGAGCACCAGCGACGCGATCGTGAGGCTTGCTGGGATAGAGGGCGCATGCGCACCCTGATCGCCGCTGTCGCCCTGCTCACGTGCTCCGTGTGGCAGGGCATCCGCACGTGCTCCGGTCCCGACGGCTACGTGAGCCACGAGAGCACGCGGATGGGCGTCACCGCCGGAGAGGACAGCGACGGCGATAGGTGGTCATCGAGCCGTTGGTTGGGTGTCGAGACGACCGCGGTGGTGACATCGCGGGAGCGCTGACGTGGACGGCCTCCAGAGCCTCCAGGACGGGCTTTCTTGCCTCGCCAAGGGAATGACACCGGCCGATCCGAGAAAGGGGCTCCTGGCGGCTAGGGCACGGCGTCTGGGGGCATCCTCGGAGCGGCGGGAGGATCGGTTTTCCCCCAGCATGCGCGGCGCGCGCCAGACCGGCAGGTTGGGAACGACGGAATTTTCCTTTTCCCGGGACGATCAAGGGCGTCAATGAATGCGCGGCGGCAACCTCCAAGCTGGCGCGGGGTTGCCCACGTGAGTCAAATTGTCGTTGGATAGATCAGCCACGGTGAGAACCTTCCGTCTCGCTGTGGTCAGGGGCGGCGCAGCATCTCAAGGGTTGCGTCGTCCCGCTCTAACCATGACATCTTCTGGTCGGCCAATAAACCGCCACAGGAGCCTGGAGGGACGCGCTGGGACGCCCTTCGTGGCCTTCCGGGCAGGTGGGGTGGCCGCCGACCCGCCAATGCCATCCAGCGCCGCTACGGCGCGGCGCGTTTCCGAGCCTTCCCGCCCCGTTTGACGACTGCGTCAGCACGGGCCAAGCTCGATCCACCTTGAAGTCCTGAGACTGGCCGCGTCCTTGATGGCGCGGCTTTCTTCTGGGCGATCCCCATGCGTTCGACGGCTCCACCAGCAGCCGCACTGAAGCGGCGGGTCGGGGCAAGAGGGTCAGGCGGGTTGGAAGTTCCCAGATCAGCGTAGCTTCCGCTGCTGCGCTCGTCGCCTATTCACGCATCGTGACGCGAGCGGTGTTGCCACCCGACGCGGGCGACGGCACACTGCTCTCTGGCGCGGGATAGGTTGATCCCCGATACGCCGGACTTCTCGGTCCCGGCTTCCCGCGCCTGCCCCTGACCGAGGCGCGAACCGAGAGCGCCATGACGACCCCGATGCCGAAGGCGAAAACCGAGCGGTTGATCGTGCGCGAGATCGACGGCGAAACGCTGGTCTATGACTGCGGCCGCGACGCCGCGAGTTGCTTGAACGAGTTTGCCGCGCGGGTCTGGCGCGAGTGCGACGGCGAGACATCGGTCGCCGAGATCGCCGCCGCGCTCTGCGAGGACGAACGCGCGGTCTGGCTGGCGCTGCATCAACTGACGAAAGCGCAGCTGCTGACGGAAGCCATCGCGTTTCCGCCTGACATGAGCGCCGCCAAGAGCCGTCGCGAGGTCGCGGGGCGGTTGGGCTTGGGCGCGGGAGCGGTCGTCGCCAGCATCGTCGCGCCGATGCCAGCACAAGCTCAAAGCTGTGGAACGTTGGGCCAGCCTTGCCTTGCTGCTTCTCCGGGCCTGCTCGGTACCTGTTGCCCCGGTATGGGCTTGCTTTGCAGTGGTGTCGCCGGCCTCTGTCGGAACCCGTGATCAAGATCGCGATCAGCGTCGCCGCCTACGAGGCAATTGCCCGAACGCTCCCGCTCGGCTCGGTGGCCGTCGAACCCTACTTCAAAGACCGCGGTCAACGCACCGTCTGGCTGGACGAGGTCTGGGTCGACAGACTCGGGCGACGCCGGGGGAGAGCTATAGCGACGTTATCTTGCGGATTGCACGGCGGGAGGGCGCATGTCGATAAGCGTCTTTCTTTCGGCGGTTTCCGATGAGTTCCGCGCTTACCGCGATCAACTGCGCGCCGACCTGACCCGGCACAATGTCTCGGTGAAAGTGCAGGAGGATTTCAAGGACCTCGGCGGCGACACGCTCGACAAGCTTGATGTCTATATCGCCCATTGCGACGCCGTGGTGCATCTCGTCGGCGACATGACCGGCTCCGCTCCGGGCGAGCACGCGCTGGATGCGTTGCGCGCGAAATATCCCGATCTTGAGTACAAACTGCCGCCCCTCGGCGAGGCGCTCAGAAATGGGTCCGGCGTTTCCTACACGCAGTGGGAGGCTTGGCTCGCGCTTCACCACGGCAAGCGATTGTTCATCGCGGAAGCGGCCGATAGCGCCAAACGCGGCCCGAAATACACGCCGACAGACGCCTCGCGCGTCGCACAAGCCACGCATCTAGCGCGGCTCAAAGCGATGGCCCGCTATTCCGGCTGCACCTTCAGGAACCGCGACGATCTCGCCAAGCACATCGCCTACTCGGCGATCCTCGATTTGCTGGTCAAGGATTATGCCGAGCAGACGGCGCGCGAACGGGACGTCGCCGAAGGCTTCATCAAGGAAATGGCCAAGCGCGTCGCCGGCGACAAAGCACTCGATTTTGACGGCATGAAACAGCAGGTGCAGAGGGCCATCGAAATCTATGAAACGGAGATCGCCGGTCGACCGATCGAGACCAATATCGACGCCAGTGTCGACGCGGCCCTGGCGAAGGCGCGGGCGCAAGTCGATCAAGGCCAATCGCGCCTTGCCCGCGCTACTTTGCGCAGGGCCGCCGAGGAGATGCGGCGCGAGGAAGAGGAGCGCCGCGAGCGTTATGTCGCGGGCGCGACGCTACTCTACAATCGCGAGCGCGACATAGCGCTTGCCGCCTACGACGGCGAAGCTGCTGGCGACGCTGTTGTTGCTCTGGCCGAAGCCCTCCACGGGGAGGATGCGGCGACGATCGCGACATTCCTCAATGCGGAAGCGGAGACGCTCGAAAACTACGGCCGCGATCGCGGAAGCAATGTGCATCTCGTCGCTTTGATCGCCCTGAGGCGCAAGCTATTGGCTCTTGCTGCATCCGCCGATGAGCGAGGCAAAGCCCAGACCAATCTTGGCAATGCGCTCGCATTGCTCGGCCAGCGGGAGAGCGGCACGGCGGGGCTTGAGGAGGCGGTCGCGGCCTATCGCGCGGCGCTGGAGGAGCTGACGCGCGAGCGGGTTCCGCTCGACTGGGCGGCGACGCAGAACAATCTCGCCAATGCGCTCGGGAGGCTCGGCGAGCGGGAGAGCGGCACGGCGCGGCTTGAGGAGGCGGTCGCGGCCTATCGCGCGGCGCTGGCGGAGCGGACGCGCGAGCGGGTTCCGCTCGACTGGGCGAGGACGCAGACCAATCTCGGCCACACGCTCACAATGATCGGGCAGCGGGAGAGCAGCACGGCGCGGCTTGAGGAGGCGGTCGCGGCCTATCACGCGGCGCTGGAGGAGCTGACGCGCGAGCGGAACCCGCTCGACTGGGCGGCGACGCAGAACAATCTTGGCAATGCGCTCGCATTGCTCGGCCAGCGGGAGAGCGGCACGGCGCGGCTTGAGGAGGCGGTCGCGGCCTATCGCGCAGCGCTGGAGGAGCGGACGCGCGAGCGGGTTCCGCTCGACTGGGCGGCGACGCAGAACAATCTCGCCAATGCGCTCGGGAGGCTCGGCGAGCGGGAGAGCGGCACGGCGCGGCTTGAGGAGGCGGCCGCGGCCCATCGCGCAGCGCTGGAGGAGCTGACGCGCGAGCGGGTTCCGCTCGACTGGGCGAGGACGCAGACCAATCTCGGCGATGCGCTCGCGAAGCACGGCGAGCGGGAAAGCGGCACGGCGCGGCTTGAGGAGGCAGTCGCGGCCTATCACGCAGGGCTGGAGGAGCTGACGCGCGAGCGGGTTCCGCTCGACTGGGCGAGGACGCAGACCCATCTCGGCAATGCGCTCGCATTGCTCGGCCAGCGGGAGAGCGGCACGGCGCGGCTTGAGGAGGCGGTTGCGGCCATCGCGCGGCGCTGGAGGAGTGGACGCGCGAGCGGGTTCCGCTCGACTGGGCGAGGACGCAGACCAATCTCGGCCACACGCTCACAATGATCGGGCAGCTGCAGAGCAGCACCGCGCGGCTTGAGGAGGCGGTCGCGGCCTATCGCGCGGCGCTGGAGGAGCTGACGCGCGAGCGGGTTCCGCTCGACTGGGCGGCGACGCGGAGCAATCTTGGCAATGCGCTCGCATTGCTCGGCCAGCGGGAGAGCGGCACGGCGCGGCTTGAGGAGGCGGTCGCGGCCTATCGCGCGGCGCTGGAGGAGCGGACGCGCGAGCGGGTTCCGCTCCGATGGGCGGCTACCTATGGCAATCAGGGGGTCGCCCTGATGCTGATCGCGGACCGTAGCAACGATCTGGTCGTCGCGGAGACAGCAGTGCGGCAGATTGAGACAGCATATGAGACACTGAGGTCGGGCGGCGAGGAGCAATCGTCTGCGTATTTTTCGGAGCAATTGGCGAAGGCCAAAGCGATCCGCGATCGGTTCAAGGGCCGATGATGCGGGAGGGCGCGGAAGCGGGAGCGGGTGCGATGCTCGTCGCTTATCGACTGGCCGGTCTATCCGCGCTTGAGGGGCACTATGCAGGCGTCAGCGCGCGCGCAATAAGCCCATGCGGCGAGGGCTTGTGACCGCCACGGGGACGCGGCCGGAGCCCTAACGTTGGGCGCACAGGCGGCCTTTCATAACGTTCAGAGCTACCCGTGTGTAGCCACAAGAACCGGTACCAAACACGCCGGCTGCCACTTGCCTTTTACGGAGTTCGCGATGGACTTCTCAGCCGAAGCGTGCGCCCGACGTCGCCTCGCCGCGGAAGCCACAAGCCGTGAGCGGCTTGATCCAGGGTTCGCATGGGGCGCAAGCCGGACCAGGCGCGAGCAGATCGGCGATCTCCTCGGCCGTCAGGCCGCCGCTCGCCACCCGGGGCCGGGGCCGTGGCCGGCGCGCTCGATCAAGCCTTTCGCCTGAAGGCGTTTCAATCGCTCGACCGTCGTCGACCTTCCCGCCGCCGTCGCCCTGGCGGTCGCCGCCGTTCGTAATCCCGGCGACGACCGCAAGAGTTCGAGGATTGTTTGCCCGACTTGAACCGCCCGAAGCGCCTTCGGGTGGCTCGGCTGCGGCCCCTTCGCGCCGGGCCGCCTGGCTGGCGTAGGGGTTTCGTTTTGCCCGGCCCCGTTCAACAACAGCCGCTTCTCGGCGTCGCCGGTCGCGTCCAACTCGCCTGACAGGCGGACGAACCGCTGCGCCAGCTCCACCAAATTCCCGTGCATGAACCGGCTTCCTCCCTCATTCGATTTCCTGGTCGAGCAACCAGTCTGGCCTCGGCCAATTCGGGCGGCTGCCATGAGGAATGATGCGTGCCTATCAGCCACAACATATAGAATGGCCGGTGTGCCGCACCGACACCGCCTGATTGGCCGCTTGTGACCCCGGTTGCGGTCATGCGGAGCGTTTGGGACCCGCGGGCTGGCTTTTAGCGAAGCTCCGCGAAGCACCTTTGAAACGAAGCGCAAACCTCATTCCAACGAGCCAGGTCGAGGATGGTCTTTGTGCGCGGCGGGTCGTTCAGCATCTCATAGCCGCTAGCTTGCATTCGTTCCCACAAGTGCTTTTCCAGGGCCGCGACCTTGCCGCGCATAGTTGAATAATCAGCGGGCGCGGGCTTCGGATACACCGGCCCAAAGGCGAAAAAATCCAACGAGCGGCAGTCTTCAAGATGAATTTGTTTTTTCCGATGGACGTATTTACGAAGCGCATTGGCGATGCCGAAGCCGAGATGCGCGGCAACACGGTTTGCAGCCGATTGCGCATGAGCAGACCCGGTGTCGCCGGTCATCCCCACGTAGTGGGTGTAGCCGCCTGAAGGCAGCCCAACCCGCCACGCGTAAAGCCAAAAGTTCGGCTTCATTATCGGCGGTGGCACCGACAGATGATATATTTCGGCTGTCATTGGCTACCCCCTCTTCTGGACACGAACCTTTCGTCTCACTCAGCGACAACTATAAGCCTTACATTTTCCGGCTCGTACCGGCGTCTCCAAGTGAGGTATTCGTTTCGCAACATTTCTTCCCCGATCGCCCTCGGGGCCGCTCAGCAGGAGTTAAGTTCGAGGAGCAGAAACTAGCATCTTTTTCGGTCGGAGAGGGCAATTGGCCCGACTTGAGTCAGTGCAGCCGGCAGGCGTCGGGAGCGATCGCAGTCAACCTGGCGACACTCAAGGGCGGCGGCCGCTCGCCGCGCCGGTTGGCGTCGCGAAGGAGCGCCTCGCGGGTCGGGGCGGCTTCGGCGATCGCCGCCAGGATGACCGCCAAGGGGGCGCGATTGTAGGCCGCGAGGCTCGCGACCAGATCGAGCGCCACCAGGGAGGCGACGTCGCCGGTGTCGACGCCGAGACCTTTGGAGCGCTCGACCATCGTCAGGATGACCTCCTCGGCCAGCTCCGCGGCGTCGGGCGCATCGCGGGCTTCATGGCTCGTGGGGCCGAACAGAGTGACGAACATGGCGATGAAGCTCCCTTCATAACGGGAGCTGCAAGGCTTACGCCCAGCCAAAGCCCGCCGTCCAGCAGGACGAGGCGGTCAGGAGGCTGGAGCCCAGAGCACAAGCGCGCGCGGAGCGCCGGAACGGCCGTGCCAGCCCAGCTCCTCCGGGAGCTGGAGGATGTCAATTCCTCGCCTGTACGCCACCCGCGCGACGCAACCGGAAAGGAACGCGGCCTCGCAGTCGAGAAAGCCGGGCTGCACCGCGACCGCGGCCGGCCTGCCGTCGCCGTCGCGAAGCCAGGCTGCGGCGTCGTCGATGAAGCCGGCGCTCAAGTCACGGGGAGAGTGGCTGCGCCACTCCAGGAGCCCCCACGCCCAATCCATGGGAATGGGCCGGCGCGAGATCGCGTTGAGGTCGAAGCCCTGGCCGAGACCAAGCCCGAGCGCGTCGGCGAACTCCTGCCGTCGCGGTTTCGCTCGCGTGCAAACGAGCCGGTCCCGCTCGCTGCGGCTCAAGCCCTGCTCGGCGTCCCGCTCCGCAATGCGGCGAACAAGGAGGGCCTCAAGTCGCTCGCAGACAAGCGGGTCGGCGAAAAGGCCGCGCTTGGCTTGCATGAGTTCGGTAAAGTCGGGACGGCGAGGGGGTGGCGGTTCGGCCCAGCGGCCAGGTTGCGCCGCGTCGCCCGGGCTGACGGCGGGATGGGACCAGTCGTGAGCAGGGGCGCGCGCCTTGGGACTGGGGGGTGGCGTAGACCTTCGAGATCAGGATCGGTCATCGGTTCGCTCGCTTGAAGACACCTTTCCTCCCGCACGTCGCTATAACACAAAGCGCACTCGATAGGCATGCCCTGGCGGCGCTGCAGCAGCAGCTGGCGGGGCAGGACGGCGGATGAACGGTCAGGCCGGAGGCGGCCTGGAAGCACTCCGCACGCTCTGAAATCCTCTCGGCCCTGAAGGGCCGAGATTGCGCAACACGCTCGCCCTTGGCCCCCGGATGAGGACGCCATCGATTGGCTCTTCGATTCCAACGCGCGGCAAGCTATGCCAGGAGGGCCAAGTGCGTTGGCAATTAAGTTGTTAAACCGCCAACTCACTGTGTTCACAGTGGCCTTGTGTTGCGATTGGGCCAACAGATTGGTAGCCTTGTTGCGATGTGGCTAACAAATTGCGGTGCACTTGTTGCACATGCGCTAACTGATTGGTGGCTAGTTGTTAATAAGCCAATTTATCGACTTTGTATATTTGAACGAGTTGCCTACCATATAGCATATCTTCGCATATTAATACTTGCAAAGTCGCCGAATTGGTGGTTTGATCCCTCATATGAAGCTAAGCGGGAGGAGTCCATGGAAATGGAGCCCTTTTTTATCAGGCACGCCGAAGGGAAGCGGCTCATCGGCGTTGGCGATGGTCACTATTCTAACCTGATCAAGCGCGGCGAAATCCAGACGATCGGCAAGGGAAAGCTGTCTCGGACCATATACAGTTCACTTAAGGAATATGTGCGGAGGGTGGTGGCTGAAGCCGAGGCCAAGAACGAGGAGACGGTGTGAATGCTTCCCCCAGAGGGAAGCCGCCCCCGCGTGATGCGGGCGACGACCTCCCAGAGCTGCCGGCCAAAGCGCTCGACCATGAATTTACCGCCAAGCGCCATGCCGACGCAAGGATCGCTGCGGAGCGCCTCGCATGAACCGAGCGGGGCGGCGATACCTGAACGCAACCGTCGGTCTCTTCACTCGACCGACCAACTGGGCGCGGAACGACGCCGAATGGTTCAAGCGGCGGCCCGACCGGTCGCATCGGGTTCGCGACCGCTTTCCGGGCGAAGAGTTCGGGTCGAGGGACGATCCAACCCTCGACATGGTGGCGGTCAAGCAAATCATTACGGGACTTAGGGTTCGCTCGCCGTTCGAGATTCCGGCTTCGCCGTGCGCCGAACAGGTGCGTGAAGCCGCCGCGACAGAGCACGGCGCGTCGATTCTGTTCGACCTGATCGTCCGGGGGGCGAGCCCGATCCGGTGCGACGTCATCATGGAGATCCTAGAGCAGGAAAGGGCTCCCGATAGGCGCACACACTGACGCGCAGGGACCGGATCACCGTCGATCGCTACCTCGAATGACTGACGCCCAAGGAGCAATGACAATGCCAGAACAGAACCTAAAGCACTTCCGCTGGATCGCGGTTGTCACTTACCGCGCCGAAGCCGGGCCGTTCGAAGTCAATCATCACATCGAAGAGCTTGAGGAGCTGCAGGATAAAATCGAGCGCGGGCCGAGCTGGAACGCAATCGAAAGCATCGTCGTCAAGCTGAACCCCCGGCGGGCGATTTATCCCGGCGATACGGTCGAAGCGGCCGCGCAGCGTTGAGCTGAGGTTGGCGTCCTGCGACCCTTACGAGGCCAACCTGCTGCTGCTGACGCCGGTCTGGCAGGCGCTCCTGACGGCAGAACGCATGAACTGAACCGTTCACCCAGAGGCGGCTGGCCCGCCAGGAAAAAGAAAGCGGCCGTCCCTGACGGGAAGCCGCTCTTCAAGAAAAACCTGACATGGATGACCATAGCGCAAATCGCCCGAACCATGAAACCCCCCAGGACGAACCGCCGGTTGAAGGCGACGCCGACGTAGCGTCAATCGTGGTCACCTCGGGCTCAACCTCCGCCGACCCGACCAAACGGTTGCGTCTCAGCAAGGTCTATGCGGCGACCGGCAAGTGGCCGGTCACGCCAGGGGTGAAGCGCCAGGCTTTCTTGTTCGAGAGCGCGCATTGCGCCGATCTCGAAACCCTCGCCGTCGACCTCAGAGCCCGCATGAAGGACGGCGGTTCCGCACTGGTGGCGGGCCGCCTGAAGCTACTGCCCAGGCTCATCGACCGGCGCAAAGCGCATCGCCGCACCGCGGAGAATTTCGCCGACTTCCCGTGCTGGGTGCTCTTCTTGGACTTTGATGGTCTGACGGCGACGAAGGCGGGAATGCGGATCGACCGCCCGGAGGATTTCGGCGAAGCTGCGCTGGAAGAGGCCCTCAAGCTGCTCCCGGCGGCGTTCGACGCCGACCACATCGTCTATGCGACAAGCTCGTCCGGCTTGCCGCGCAACGCGAAGGGCGAGCCGGCCAACGGGCGCGCCTGGTTCCGCCTGGCGTTCTGGCTCAAGCGCCCCCTCACCTTCGCCGAGCAGAAGCAGATCGTGCTGGCGCTCCAGCAGCTGCCGGGCCTGCAATGCCTCGACGTGGCGATCTACGCCATACCGCAATTCAACTTCATCACGCGGCCGGAATTTCCCGCCGGCATGGCCGACCCGATCGAGAAACCGGTGTTGCTGTGCAAAGGCGCGCTGCGCCAGGTCGATGTCGACGCGCTCCTAACCGAGATTGGCGTCACGCTCACGTCGAGACAGCGTCCGGGGCCGCGCCCGCCCGCCGGTGGGGAAGAACGGCGGCTCAACGTAGCGCCCGAGCTTCGGGTCCCGCTCACACGCCAGGCCGTCGCGGCGATCGTCAACGATCTCGACCGTATCGACTGGGTTCATTTCGCCCATGCAATCGACGGGTCGCTCGACGGCGATCCGGCGGGCCGCGACATCTTCCTTAAGTTCAGCGCACGGTGGATGGAGGAAACCGACCCGGAGGAAGAGGACGACTTTGAATGGGTGGAGGGAGAGACCGACCCGGAGGAGGGGACCGACCCGGAGGAAGAGGCTGAGCGGGTGTGGGACACCCGCGGGGAGGGGAGGGCAGGCTTCGGCTACCTGATGCGGTTGCTGGAGAAGCAGGGGACGCCCGAGGCCGAGGCCGCCATCTTCGCGATCCGCCAGGCGCAGGCCGCCGCCCGCCAGGCGCAGGCCGCCGCGGCTTTCCCGGACCCGCCGCCAGACCACGACGACGACGACGACGAAAACGACGACGACGACGACGACGACGACGTTCTGCTGGCGCGAAGAGCGCCCACGATCGACCCTCGGGCCTTCTATGGGCCGCTGGACAGGATCGTGACGGAGACAACCAAGGACTCGGAGGCGACCAAGGTCGGCGTCGCAGCGCAGATCATAGCGCATGTCAGCCTCACCCTGCGGCCGTTCTATAATCCACTGGGGAACGGCAAGATCTCGTTCAACGTCTATCTCGTTCAGCTCGGACCTGCTGATTCCGACGGAAGCCGCCACCTTTAACGAGATGATGTCGCCACTCATAACGAGATGATTGCGCCACCTGCAACGGGATGATCCCGCCAGGGTGGGCGTCTCTTCGCTGGCCAGATTTAAGGTCGCTTCTTTGGGCCACCAAGGGAGCACCGATGCCAGCCGAGAGAGTCGCCATGCGCGATGTACGCGTGATCATTCGCCTTAAATTTTTGTCTTCGCTCACGACGAGCGAGATTGCCCGGCGTCTTGGGTTGGCGCGTTCGACGGTGCGGGAGACCTTGAGCCGTTTCGAGAGTTCGGACTTGATCTGGCCGCTACCCGAGGGCCTGAGCGACGAAGGGTTGGAAACTGCGCTTTACGCCAACCGGCGCAGCAAACGGGGTCATCGGCGCCATGCCGAACCGGACTGGCCGGCGGTTCATCGGGAGATGAAACGCAAGCACGTCACCCTGCTGATCGTCTGGGACGAGTATATTGCGCAGAACCCAGGCGGCTACAGCTATTCGCGTTATGTTGCGGCCCGGCTTATGTGGCGTAAGCCCAGGGAGAGGGCTGGTGGCCCTGGCATGAGCCGCAACATAAATTCGAGCAGCGGCGCGACCGACTATAGGGCTTTCAAGAACGTCATCAGCGAAGGTAGCGGCCGCTGCCACGGCTTGGTTTGCACGCCGGATATATCGACCCGGGCCAGCGCCTTCGCCTTCATTTCCATGTCGACCTCGGCGTAGACATGCGTCGTATCCAGAGACACATGACCGAGCCAGGCGCGGATCGTGTTGATGTCGACCCCGGCGCGCAAAAGATGGACCGCAGTCGTGTGCCGGATTGTGTGCGGGCTTACGCGTTTCGTCGCCATCGAGGGCACAGTCCTGCTCGCCCGCTCGGCATATTGCGTCACGAGCCGATGGATTCCGAACCGCGTCAATGGCCGGTTGCTTCGGTTCAAGAAGACCGCATCGCTCTTGTCCCGGTTGGCTACCAGCCGCGAAAGCGACGTGGCGGTGACCGGCCACAACGGACAAGTCCGGAACCTGTTTCCCTTGCCGTGTAGCCGCACAGACGATTGTGCTCCCAGCTGTAGGTTGTCGATGGTCAGTCTCGCCGCCTCGTCGGCGCGAGCACCACTGTTGTACAGGAACAGGAGCAGAGCATGGTTGCGGTCTCCGAGAGGCGTACGCCGATCCGGTTGGGCCAGGAGGGCGTCCATCTCGGCCTTTTCGAGATACCCGATCCCGGCCTTGGCAGTCTTCTTGAACGGCGTCGCCCGTATTTCGGCGCACCAAGCCACATGCGCTGGCGAGCGCATGCCGATGAACCGCGCCAATGATCGTATGGTCGCGAGCCTTTGGTTGCGGGTGACACCGTTGCATTGGCGATCGTGTTCCAGGTGATCGAGGAACTTGCGGACTATGGACGGCGCCAGATCCTCGATGGTCATGCGATCGATGGCACGCCCTCCGTGCTTGCTGGCAAACGGCAGCAAGAGCGCCAAGGTATCGCGGTAGCTGACCTGGGTGTTCCGAGCCAGATTGCGTTCTGCCACCAGATGCTCGAGGAGGAACCGCCGGACCCATGGCCCCAGGAGCGTCTCATCCTTCATGGTCGCCCTCCATCGCGTACTGGGCGAAGCGCTGACTGGCCGCCTGCAAGAGTTCCGGCGTCATTCGGAGGTAACGCTGGGTCGATCGGATATCGAGGTGACCAAGGTAGGTAGCGAGCTGCGGAAGCAATCGCTGGACGTCCTGGCCGGTGCGATACCATGCGACGACACGGTGCCCGGCCGCCGTGTGGCGAAGATCATGTAAGCGCGGCGGGCGAGGTTCGCCGACGGGACAATTGATACCGGCAGCTCGTCGCACGCTCTGGAACATCACGATGACGCGCGGATAGCTCCATCCTCGAATGCCGCGCGACGCGAAGAGCGGCGCCGCTTTCCCGAGCGGCATGGGCAGCAAGCCGCGGCGCTCGAGGTGCGCGGCCAGTTCGTCGGCAAGCTTCGGTCCGATCGGAACCAGACGCGTCTTGAAGAATTTTGCGCGGCGGACGGTGATGATCCTTTCGGCGAGGTCGACGTCCTGCAAGGTCAAGCGCAATGCCTCGCCGATACGCACGCCGGTTCCGTACAGCAGCAACAGCAGCGTACGGTACATCGCAGGCACTTGACGACTGTGGCCGTTGCGCAGGATCGCGGTCGCTTCCAACAGTCGGCGCAGTTCGTCGGTCGAATAGATGTAAGGCGTTTGCTGTGGCGGCAGCTTGGGCAGAGTTGTCGGCAGAGGCGAGTTGTCGACGTATCCGCGGCTGACGGCGAACCGGTATAGACCGGTCAGCACCCGGTGCTTGAGCGTCCATGTCGCGGTCAACGCCCCATTGCCGTTGAGGAAGTCGAGGATCGCTCCGGGTGTCACCTCCTCGATCGGTCGATCCCCCATTGCCCGGCCGAAGCGATGGAGCAGCTGTCCGGCGGAATCGAACCGCATGCCCAGCGACCGTTGGCGGGTCAGATAGGCATCGATGACGTCGGCCAGCATCATAGGACGTCCCCCAAGTCGAACGCACCGACCTCGCGAAGAGCCGCCATGTTCACCTTCGCGTAGGTGCTGGTTGCCGACGTGCTGCGGTGTCCCAGATGATCGCCGATCTCCTTGAGGGTTAGGCCTTCTGCGAGCAAGCGGACGGCGCAAGCGTGACGCAACGCATGCCCTCCGCGATGCGCAGCTTCGATGCCGAGCGAGACGAATCGCCGATTGGCGACGTCAAAGATGCTGCCCGCCTTCAAAGGCCGAAGAGGCGCCTGCATGCAGAGGAACACTTCCCGGCAGGATGACGGCGGTCGGACGGTGTCGATGTAACGGGCCAGAGCCTCGGCGACGGCGGGCAGCAGAGGATAGATCTGGAGTTGTCGTCGCTTCAGCCGAACGAGTCTAAGGGTTCGCCCCGCCCAATCGATCTGGTCGAGCCGCAAAGCAGCAACTTCACCGCTCCGCATGCCATAGAGGGCGAGCAGCAGGAGGATGGCGCGATCGCGGATATCCCGTGGCTTGTCCGTGTCGACGTCGGCCAGCATTTGCTGGACGGCAGACCAATCCGGGGCATATGGCAAAGACTCCTGCTGATAGAGCCGAGGCCGGGAAATCGACTCTGCCAATCGGTTTGAGCACCAACCCTCTTTGGCGGCGTAACGCAAGAACGCTCGCAATGACGAGACTATGTTGGCTGTCGAGACGCGCTTCCAGCGGCCCTTTCCCTGAGTGGCGACATAGTTATCGATATCGCCCGCCGTCAGATCCCCGAGTTGGCGGCGTGCCTCCGCGCACCACCGCAGGAATCTCCTGGTCGTACGGCCCCATTGCTCCACCGTCGACGGCGTGAAGCCGCGCTCGTCGCGCATCCAGGTGATGTACCGGTCGAGTTGGCCCCAGTCCAAAAACGGGACGGCGGGTTCCCGCCACCAACCAAGAAACCGCAGCCACGGTCGCCCGATATCGATGACCCGCCGGGCAGCAGTTGCCGCCCCGCGAAGGTTCTGCCGCTCCAACGCAATCGGCATCAACTCCGTCATGCCGACGCCGCGGTTGGCGTCTGGGCCGAGACGTCGCGCTATCCATCGGAGTTCGTTGCGCTTGACCTTTAGGGCCGCGAGCCTCGCACCATGTATCGCGCAGTGGCTGAGATAGCGGTTCCGCTCGTCGGCGAATGGTGCGTCTTGAAACCGGCAATCGCCGACGCTGGCGGAAGAACATAGATGATCCATGGCGAACCTCAAAAGGAGTGAGGTCCACCAACCGAAGCCCCGACTTATGTTGCGTCAAGCGCGTCCCAATCTTCCAGCTGGCAACAGGAAGCGCGTCTGGAAGTCACATAAGCAGGGCCGCAACATAACGCGAAATATGTTGTGATCCACATATCTCGCGGTTCTGCGAACTTTACCGAGCCTTCGAGACAAAATTGTCGCCGACGATGCGCCAGACGCATGCGGCGGGCGAACGATTGTTTGTCGATTACGCCGGCGAAGGCGTTCCAGTCCTGATTGATCGGCTGACGGGCGAAATTCGCAAGGCGCAGATATTCGTCGCGGTGCTCGGCGCATCGAGCTTCACCTTTGCCTGGGCGAGCTGGACGCAGACGCTTCCCGATTGGATCGACGCCCACGTGCATGCTTTCGCGGCGATCGGCGGCGTTCCGCATTTGCTCGTGCCGGACAATACCAAGACCGCCGTCATAAAGGCCTGCTTCTATGACCCTCAGGTCAATCGCACCTATGCCGAAATGGCGGCCCATTACGACACCGCCATCCTGCCGGCGCGCCCGAGAAAACCTCGCGACAAGGCGAAAGTCGAACAAGCGGTGCTGATTGTCGAGCGCTGGCTGCTCGGGCGGCTGCGTCACCGCATCTTCATCAGCCTGGCTGAGGTCAACGAAGCGATCGGCGAGTTGCTCAAGCATCTGAACGAAGAACGACCCATCCGGAGGCTCGGCGTAACTCGCCGGCAATTGCTGGGGGAGATCGACCGTCCGGCGCTCAAGTCTCTGCCGGCCGAGCCCTATGTCTTCAGCGAATGGCGCGTCTGTCGGGTCGGCATCGATTATCACGTCGACGCCGGCTCTCACTATTACAGCGTTCCCTATCGCTTCGCCCGCGCCGAGGTGGATGTCCGGATGACCGCCAGGACGGTCGAGATATTCCTCAAGGGCGAGCGGATCGCCGCGCATTTGCGCATCAGCGGCAATCGCAAACATACGACGATCCCCGAACACATGCCGTCCTCCCACCGCCGCTATGCGGGCTGGACGATCGACCGCATCCGCCAGGACGCGCGCGCGATCGGACCGGCGACCGCGGCGCTCTGCGAGCAGATTCTCGAGCATAGACCGCATCCGGAACAGGGCTACCGGGCGTGTCTGGGGATCGTCCGCCTTTCCGGTCCCTATGGCGTCGGACGCGTCGAAGCGGCGGCGGAACGCGCCATTGATATCGGCGCGCGCACCTATGGCTCCGTCAAGTCCATCCTCGACAACAATCTTGATCGGCGCCCCGCGCAAAAGCACGCCGCGGACGGAACGCCGATCCTGCATCCCAATATCCGTGGCCCGCGCTATTACAATTAGGAGAAGCGATCTTGCTCAAACATCCGACCCTCGATCAACTTTACGCCCTCGGCCTCCAGGGCATGGCCAAGGGCTTTACGGAAATCGGCGCCGAGGCCGACAATCTCGACAAACGCGAATGGCTCGGGCTTCTGCTCGATCGCGAGGCGTCATGGCGTCAGGATAAGAGGTTCGCGGCGCGACTGCGCTACGCCAAATTGCGCCAGCAAGCGTGCGCCGAAGATGTCGATTATCGAAGCCCGCGCGGCCTCGATCGGCCCCTGTTCCAAAAGCTCGTCGAGGGGCATTGGATCGAGGCCCACGAAAACTTGGCCCTCGTTGGCCCGACCGGCGTCGGCAAGTCATGGCTCGCTTCAGCGCTTGGCCACAAGGCCTGCCGCGATAATCGCTCGGTGCTCTATCACCGCATCCCAAAGCTCTTCGAAGATCTCGCCCTGGCGCGCGGCGATGGCCGTCATCCGCGCCTCCTGCGTGCGCTCGGCCGCGCCGACCTTCTCATTCTCGACGATTGGGGTTTGGAGCCCCTCGACGCCGGCGCCCGGCATGATCTTCTGGAAATCCTCGAAGAGCGATACGGCCGCCGCTCGACCATCGTCACATCCCAACTCCCCGTGGACCGCTGGCATCAAGTCGTCAACGACCCGACCTACGCCGATGCGATCCTCGACCGTCTCGTTCACAACGCCCATCGGATCGAACTGGCTGGCGAAAGCTTGCGACGCATCCGGCCAAGTCGTGAAAAAATTGCAGATGAAAGCTTGACCAGACAACAGCCCAAGCGCCAATAATCGAAGCGCCAGCGAGCCCGCACCACCATGGCGGCATCATTCCGTTACAGGTGGCGGCATCATGTCGTTACAACATGGCGCTTTCGTCGGAATCCGCAGCTCGGACCGTCCGGCAAAGGGCGAAAAGGAACGTCGGCGGCCATCGGCGACGATTTTCTGGGGCCTGCCCTCTTGCGCCTGGCGCATGAGATCCAGGCCCGCATCGCGTTCCCGGACGAAGTTGAGAGCGCCCGCGACGAGGCCGAGGCGGCGGTCGAGGAAGCCGCGCGGAAGCTGAGCTGGACAAGGAGCATTCGCGATTTCCAGGACAGTGAAATCGAGGCTGGGCTCGCCATGCTGCGGCAGGAGCACGCGGCGGCCGCACGGGAGATCGCCGAGCGCAAAGCGCGCCTGAAGGCCAAGGCCCGCGCTTACCGCACGGTGCGGGAGCAGGAGAAGCTGATCGCGGCGGCTGAAGCGAAGCGCGCTGACATCGCCAGGCTGATCGCCGAGGACGAGGCCGAGCTGACCGAGGTCAGGCGGGTGATGGCGGACCGGGAGACGGCGCTGGCTGAGGCTGAGGCGGCTCACGACGCGGCGCAGGCGAAGCTCGACGGGCTGCCGCCGCCAGCGCCGCCGCCAGCGCCATGGCTCGGCCTGTTCGCCTCGCTTGCCGACGGGCCGGTGACGGCCACAGGCGTCAGCACCGGCGAGGGCCTGATTGAACTGATCCGCGATCCCGGGCGGAAACAGGGGTTGCACGGCCCGATCCACGATCCGGGCGTCGACAACAAATGCCTGTTCCTGAATCTGGACGAGCTTGGAAGCGTGCTGGCGGTAATCATGCGGCCGGGCGCGACGCTCAGCTCGGTCCTGAGGACGATGTGGGATTGCCGCAAGACGGAGCTGGTCAACAAAAATTCGCCGACACGCTGCAAGGAGCCGTATGTGACGATGAGCGCCAGCATCACGCCGGGCGAGCTGATGGGGCGGCTGTTCGACAGGCGCGACGCCGCCAGCAGCGCCGACAACGGCCTTGGCAACCGGCTCCTCTATCTCTGGGTTAAGCGCGACAAGCTCAAGGCGCGTCCGCTGGCGACGCCGGGGCTCGACGCGATGATGGACGCGATCGCCGACAACATCTTCCGTGTCTACGAGGTCCTGAAACCCGCCGAAGCGTTCCTGTCGACGCCGATCGACTTCTCGCCCGGAGCTTACCAGCGCTACGAACTGGAATACCCCCGCATCGCCAACCTCAAGGCGGCAGGGAGGAACGCCGCCAAACTGATCGAGCGCCTGCCGGTCTACTTGCGGAAGATCGCGGCTATCCTTGCGGTGATGAACGGTGAGCACGAGATCTCGGAAGGGGCGCTCGAAGCCGCGATCGCATGGGTCGAATATGCGGCTGGAACGGTCAACGCCATCGCGGCGACAGCCGCCGACCGGAAGAAGACCAGGATTCTTGCCGACGATGGCGAAACCATCCTGGCGGCGCTGAAAGCTCTTGGCGGAGACATGAAGCCGGTCAGCAGTCGTGAGGTTCAACGGAAAGCTCGTCTGGACAAGAAGCCCTTTGACGCGGCGATCGTCGAACTCATGCAGCAGGGGCCTGCGCCGATTTCGATTTCGGGAGGAGCCATACATCAGCGGGCATGGGGCGCGACGAACGCGGGCGTTGCTGGTCTTGAACGCTGCCGCAGAGATGAACGACGAGATTTAGTTTTAAAAGTTAGCGAGCAGTCCGCACGAGTTAGCCATTTCACAACGTGTGCGCATGCCGGCTGTGGTCGGCACGAGTTGGCCATTTCACAACTTGTGCGCATGCCGGCGCGAACTTTTGCGGGGGCGGGCGATGAGCCGGTCTTCAAACGAATATCGGGATTCAGCACCAAGAAACTTAGCGATCTCAACGGTTTGATACAAAAAGCGGCAACCGGTGGCACACAGCTGGCACAGTTGTCACGGCTGGAACCCCAGATATCGCCCCACGGTGTGCGTGTGCGTGTTGGAAGTGGGATGGGTCCGTTGGCTCTATTGTCTCTTATAGCGATACTTTTTACATACATTGTATGTAATCTATATAAAATATCAGGTCTTCCCCAACTGAAAATAAACACACACACACGGGGGGCGATGTCTGGGGTTCCAGCCGTGACAACTGTGACTCCGACTGTGACCCTTCAATTTCGTGGTTCGGTCGTCACCTCCGATGCCGGCCTGCTTGTCATGCCGCTCGTTCGCCGCCAACGCCGTGCGGCTCCAACTTCATGCGCTCGCCTATAATCTCGGCAACTTCCTGCGTACGCTGGCGCGCAAGCGCGAGCCGACCTGCCCCGAACATATCTACAAGCCAGAGCCGAGTCTCAACGACATTTTATTCTTGTCAAAGTCTAGCGATGGACGCACTCTCAGCAACGATAGGGCCGTCATCTGATGAATGTCGGCTGGTGTGCTTATCAACAACAGATAGGAGCGTGAAATGTTACGTCAATTCACAGTTGGCGGAATTGCGGCTTTGGTAGCAATCGCGACAATGGCCGCGACCGTGTCACCGACCGAAGCGGCTAAGTGCACTCGAACCTGCCAATGGAAGTGCAATGGCATTAGCACTTTTGGCCGCTGCGCCGGTACATGGTATAGACAATGTGGCGAGTGGAAGTGCAGCAGAGAGACCGGATAGCCGCACGGTCCTGACCGCGCTTCCCCGTGCTGCTGCATTCGCTCAGAAGATAAACCCGCACCGGGGTCTGCAGCCGGCTATGAGCGCTTGGCGATCTTCGCGATGGTCGCGCGCGAGCTCGGCGCTCCCGGGTCCTCTACTTCTTTCTTCTGCCCCTTCACCGCTTAGGCGTCGCCTTGGCGACCGCGCCCATGTAGGTCTTCGCCCAGGCGAGGTAGTGATAGTCGATGACCTTGAGGAATTCGAGGCTCACCGCCAGGCGAATGTCGGTTAAGATGCCGGCCTTCGAGCGACAACGCGCTTTCCATGAAAGAGGGCTTGGTGACGGAGTTCTTTACGCGCGCTACATGGCGTCCGGGCCAGAAATCCCGACTGCGTAAGCGGACGAAACCCTATGGCGGCTGCAAGACGGCTCCGCCTGCGTTTCTTGAGGCGGCTAAACTTGCAGCGATCAAACCCGGCCGGGCCAATCGCAGGCTTTGCAGCGCGACTAAACGCAATGGCGACCCATGCCGACGATTGGCCATGAAAGGCTGCAACGGGTGCGAGAATTGATGGAGGCATTCTCGCGCTGGCCAAGCAGGGGAAGCTTCAGTCGAGTGGACGAACCGCGGCGTTCAAGGCGGCCAGGGCTGCAGCGGTCGAAGGTCGATCGCCGCAAGTGTCGTTGGAATTGACACGCTTGTCAGTCTACCAAAAGTCCAATGACTGGACGCGAGCGCGATTGGCGAGGGCGTGGGGGACGGAAGCGTGGCCGGCGTTGGTGCGGCAAATCCAGCGTCAAGAGAGCCTCTTGCAGAATTCCCTGAGGGCGAGGAATTTCCCGTGGTTTTGGATTGCGGGCGCCGGCGGCTCAGGCTGGCGCTGGCCTGAAGCTGGCGACGCGGAGGATTTGATCGGCGGCGAGCGCGACGATGCCGAACATGAGGTGGCATTTGACCTTGATCGAGCCGCGCACGCGCAGGAACCTGGCGCCGAATTCGTCCTTCAATCGAGCATTGACGCGTTCGACCATGGTGCGGAAATCATAGATGACGTCATTTGCGTCGGGCATGTGGATGAACTTCATCCTGTCGACCTCCCGTTCCCATTCGGCCTTGACCTCATGCTGGGCGCGAAAGTTGCGGTCGATGATCGGCGCGTGGCCGAGCGTGCGGCTGTGGTCATGAATGGCGGCGGCGTCGTAGGCGGCGTCCATGAGATCGTAGAGATAGGAAACCCGCGCGCCGGTCATGGTCATCAAGGGAATGGCGACCTGACTGTCGTGAACGGAGGCCGAAGTCAGCACGCAGGAGACGGGGATCTGGCCGCAAGCGACGTCGATATGCAGCTTGTAGCCGATCCAGGTTTCCTTGTAGCCCTTGCTGTTTTTCTTGGAGCCGACATCGCAGGCGGTGGGCAGTTCGGCGAGCATTTGGTTGACGTTCTGTGAGGTTTGTCGCTCCAGCCGCGTCGGCTCGGGCTTTGGCCGTTGCTCGTCCTTGCGCGGGCGTCCGCGCTTGCGCGGCGGCTGAGCGCCATCGGACGGCGGATCGTCCTTCTTGTCGCTGGCCTCTTTCGCCGCCGGCTTCTCGCGCGCCTCGATCTCGGTGGCGTCGCGGGCGATCACGCCGACGATGCGCCCGCCGAGCGAGCGCTCGATCAGCGCCGCGTGCATTTTGTCGGGCAGATCGCCCTGCGCGAACTCCGCGAAGGCGCGAGAGAACGTGGCTTCTGAGGGCACTTGCGAGCGTCGCTCCCAACCAAGGATACGCCGCAGCGACTTGTCGACGGCGAGTTGCTCGATCAAAGCGGAAGTGGTGGGAATGCCCAGCATCGCCTTGGCGACGAAGGCCCTGGCAAGGGCGCGCCGATCCTCGGGCGGGCGGCCGGGGCCGCGCGGCGGCTCGGGAACGAAGGCTTCGAGGCCGATCACGTCGAGGGTCGTGACGAGACGCCCAAGCGCTTCGGTCATTGGGTCGACTTCCTCGCGCAGCCAAGGAAACAGAGTGCCCTGGATATGGTTCCAGCGGGCTTTCATGGCGTCTAGGGGATCGTCGGACATGCCTGTTGCTACGAATCGGGACGATAAGCCAAAACAATACCGAAACTACTCTCAATGTACAGCGATATATATTATCTTATAGTAGTTGACAACTGTCATATCGTTCCTACATGCCCCACCTCAATTTGCTTGGCATTCAAAATAAATTTGCAAGAGCCTCAAGATATTTAACTTTGTGTTTAAAGCGCAAGGTGGCGCGCGAGGTTTGTGAAAATCCATAGGCTTCCGCCGCCTTGAACGCAGCTTCAGCGCGCTGAACCCAGCGCGGTCGAACGCCTTTCGTGTTCATGGCGTGATTCCAAGTCTGGCGCGGGTTCGGATGACCAAGGTCGCTGACCACTTGCCGCCGCGGGCAGTCGCATATCCTCGGCGCTGCAGCTCCTGGGCGGCGGATCGGGCTGACAGTCCGCTAAGCTCGGCGAGAACGGGCTGGATGCGTTCGGCGAAAACCTTGGCGTTAGCCTTGTTGGTCTCAACGCTGCGGAGGCAGCCGAGCGCCGCCCCTTGCACCTTCGTGCCTTTGGGATTGCCCAGCTTCGTGCCGCGCGCCTTCGCGGCGGCAAGCGCCGCCTTGGTGCGCTGACTGATCGCCTCACGCTCCTGCTCGGCCACCAGCGCCATGATCCCGACTGTGAGCCGGTTCGCGTGCGGCATGTCGACCGCGATGAACTCGACACCCGCCTTCTGGAGGCCAAGAAGGAAGTGCGCGTCGCGGCTCAGCCGGTCGAGCTTGGCGATGACAAGCTTTGCGTTGTAGGCGCGGCAGGCGTCGAGCGCTTTGTCGAGAGCCGGCCGATTATCGGCGCGCTTGCCGCTCTCGACTTCGACATGCTCTTCGACAAGTTGCCGTCGGCCGCCGTTCAGCCATGCCTCGACCGACGCGCGCTGGGCTTCCAGGCCAAGGCCGCTTTCGCCTTGGCGCTTGGTGGAAACCCTGAGATAGGAGACGAATTTTCCGTGGTGCTGGGGCATGATCCACGAGTAAACCGCGCTGACGTCAGCGCGGTCGCTCAACCGGGCAAACCGGGCGAACGTTCGCCCGGTTGAGCGCGTCTTCCGCTTGTTCATGCAACTCTACGGAGATCAGAGAGCTGAGATTTATGACGCCAACCGGCGTTGGACTCGGATCACGGTCATCAAATGCCAAGGCCCGCCATTGGGGGGTCGGCGCATTGCGCTTGTTGAGTTCGACCGCGATAGCCGGAGCGCTGAGGCCGTTAAGCTCGGCCAGGATCGGTCGCGCGCCTCTAAAACGGAGATGGCCGCAACCGGGCGAAAACCCGTGAAATTGCGGGTGTCCCACGCTTTTACGGACTATTGCCATTTTGCAAGCGCGTCCGGTTCTTGGTAGATCACGATATCCGGCGGGAAGCCGCAACAGCGCGTCGGGCTGGGAACTGGAAACGCCGCATGGCGCGCATCTTCATCTCTCATTCGAGCCGCGACAACGACGCGGCCGACCGGATGAAAGCTTGGCTCGCGAGCCAGGGGTTCGACAATGCGTTTCTCGACATAGGACAAGACGACCGGCATCCCTCCCGGCGGCCGACTGGGAGAAGACGCTTTACCGCGAAGTTGAGCAATCCCAGGCCGTCATCATTCTTCAGACGCCGGACTGGCTTGCCTCGAAATGGTGTTTCGCCGAGTTCGCGCAGGCCCGCGCGCTCGGCAAGGCGGTCTTCCCGATCATCCAGACGCCAGCCGACGGCGCAAGGATTGCGCCGGACATCCAGACGCTCGACATCAGCAACGACCGCGAGGCCGGACTTGAGCGATTATCACGCGAACTCGTGCGCATCGCGCTCGACGCCCAGGGGGGCTTCACATGGGACGCGAGTTGCCCACCATTTCCGGGTCTGCTCGCATTCCAGGAGGAGGACGCCGCAATCTACTTCGGCCGCGACGACGACATCCGCCGCCTGATCGAACGGCTCGAGGCGCGGCGCGCCTTGGGCGGCGCCAAGCTGATCGCGCTCTTGGGGTCGTCGGGATCGGGCAAATCGTCGCTGCTGCGGGCTGGCGTCGTTCCGCGGCTGAGAAGCGCCGGCCGCAACTGGATCGTCGCGCAGCCGATGCGGCCTGCTCAGCGCCCGGTCGACGCGCTGGCGGTAGCGTTGGTTGCGGCCAATGGCCCCGGCGCCGACTGGCGCAAGGTCAAGGACGATCTCATCGGTCCTGATCCCAGGCGCGCGCTCGCGGATTTGGCCAACGACCTTTGTGTCAAAGCGGGCGCGGGCGAAGCGCAGATCTTGATCCCCATCGACCAGGCGGAGGAACTGTTCGGCGTCGCCGATCCGGGCGAGGCCAAGCGCTTCCTGGAGATTCTGAGTCAGGCGCTGTCCGAAGACCTGCCGTTCCTGGCGGTGATGGCGCTGAGGTCGGACTTTCTCGGGCAGCTTCAGTCCGCGAAGTCGCTCACGGCGCGGTTCGAGGAATTCTCGTTCGGACCCATGCCCCTCGCCCGCATTCCCCAAATCATCCAGGGGCCGGCGAGGGTCGCCGGCGTCGGCGTCGAGGACGCGTTCGTGGCTCAGGCCGCCCGCGATGCCGAGACGGCGGATGCGCTGCCGCTGCTCGCCTTCGCGTTGCGCGAGCTTTGGGACCGGTCGCAGAACAAGTCTCTGACTCTCGCGGGCTACAAGGCGCTCAGCGACGAGAAAACGGGGCTCACCCCGCTCGAAAACGCGGTCCGCCAGGCCGCCGACGAGGCGCTCGCCGAAGCGAAGCCGACCGACGACGAACTCATGGCGCTGCGGGAGGCGTTCGTGCCGGCGATGGTTCGCGTCAACGATGAGGGCGAATATGTCCGCCGTCCGGCGCGGTGGGACGAGCTGCCGGCCAAGGCCCAGCCGCTGCTGGAGCGATTGTCGAAGGCGCGCCTACTGATTGTGCGTCAGGAGGGCGACGCCCGCGTCGTCGAAGTGGCGCACGAGGCGCTGTTGCGCAAATGGCCGCTGCTGCGCTCCTGGCTGGATTCCGCGCGCGCGTTCCTGATTGGCAAGCAGCAGCTTGAGCAGGATTTGCGCGACTGGGATCAGGCGGCGGAGACGGACAAGGCCGCGGCTCTCCTGACTGGCCTGAAGCTGAACCGCGCGCGCGGTTGGCTGGTTGAGCATCCAACACAATTGACGGCGCAGGAGCGCACATTCATCCAGGCCAGCATAGAGCAGGTTGAAACGAACGAACTCCGCAACGCGAGAACGCGCCGGCTAGTTACGCTTGGTTCGCTCGCCGCCGCAGCAGTGCTGGCCGTCGTTGCCCTCTTGGCCGTGTTGGAGCAAAGGAGCGCAACCACAAACGAGTTGCGCGCGGTCACATCGGAGCAGCAAGCGCGCGCCGCGCGGGACGCCGCAACCGCCAACGCATCACGTGCGCAGGAGTCGGAAAAGCAGGCGAAAGCCGCGCAAGAGGCAGCAACGGAGAATGCGTCGCGCGCACTAAGATCCGAGCAACAGGCGCGGTCTGCGCAGAATGCTGCAATCGCGAATGAGTTGCGGGCACTGGCGGCGCTGTCGCAGACGGCAAGCTCCCAAGGCCACAATGCCGACGCAGTCAAGTTGGCGCTTGCCGCCTGGCCTCGTTTGGCTTCCGACAAACGCCCCATGCTGTCCCGGACGATTGACGCCCTCGGTCACGCTCTGTCGGGACCGCTGGAGGTATCGCCGCCCTTGCGGCACGAGGGTCCGGTTTACAGCGCCGCGTTCAGCCCCGACGGCGCGCTTGTGGTGACCGCGTCGGACGACAAGACCGCGCAGGTGTGGAACGCGGCAACCGGGGCGCCGATCGGCAAACCCTTGCAGCACACGGAAACGGTCTGGAGCGCTGCGTTCAGTCCCGACAGCTTGCTTGTGGTGACGGCATCGAAAGACCAGACCGCGCAGGTGTGGGACGCGGTAACCGGAGCGCCGATCGGCAAACCCTTGCAGCACGAGGGTGCGGTCTGGAGCGCCGTGTTCAGCCCCGACGGCAAGATGGTGGTGACAGCGTCCTCGGACAAGACTGCTCGGCTGTGGGAGACAGCGACCGGGACGCCGATCGGAAAAGCTTTGCAGCATGGGAATGGGGTCTGGACCGCCGCGTTCAGCCCCGACGGCAAGCGGGTGGTGACCGCGTCCGGCGATAAGACCGCGAGGCTATGGGACGCGGCGACTGCTGCGCCGATCGGCAAACTCATGCAGCACGAGGATGCGGTCGTGAGCGCCGCGTTTAGCCCCGACGGCAAGCGGGTGGTGACCGCGTCCTTCGACAAGACCGCGCGGCTCTGGAACGCCACGACGGGGGCGCCGATCGGCAGAGCTTTGCAGCATCAGGATATAGTCTACCGCGCGACGTTCAGCCCCGACGGCAAGCGGGTGGTGACCGCGTCCGGGGACAAGACCGCGCGGCGTTCAACCCTGATGGAACGCGGGTCGTGACGGCGTGCGCCGATAACACTGCGCGGGTGTGGGATGCGGCGACCGGGGCGCCGATCGGCCAACCCATGCGGCATGAGGATCGCGTCACCAAAGCGCTGTTCAGCCCCGACGGAACGCGGGTGGTCACCGCCTCCGCCGACAGAACTGCGCGGGTGTGGTTAGCCCCGCCAGTCGCGCCCGACATCGTCGCGGCCGCATGCAAGATGCTGCTTGACCACGACACGGCCTCCCTCTCGACGAGCTACGGCATCGCCGTCGAGGACCCGATTTGCGCGCAGGACGCGCCCGCGCCCGACCCCTCGCGCATGATCGACCGTTGAACCGCGGCCTCGCCGCCGATCGCATCCAAACTCGATCGTCATGTATGGACAGCCCCGTTCAGGCGGCGAAGTCGCGCGCCGAGTGGAACTCCCGCCTGTCGCCGATTGCCACTACGATGGCGTGCGCGCTGACGCGCATCGTCGCGTGGGTCTTGACTATCGATCGGATTCTCCCCTCGAGCGCCTCTTGTCCCCGGCTACCTTGGGCCAAACCTGCCTACGCCGTCGCGAAGTGCTAATCCTTGCGCGACGGAGCCCTGATGTCTGAAGTCCGCAAGCTCGCCGCGATTCTCGTCGCCGACATCGTCGGCTATTCGCGCCTCGCTCGCGCCGACGAGGAAGGCATCCTCGCGAGGCTCAGAGCCCTATGGAGCGACCTCCTCGATCCCGCCATCGCTGGGCGTCGGGGTCGCGTCGTCAAGCGCACCGGCGACGGCGGCATCGCAGCCTTTCAGAGCGTCGTGGACGCCGTGCGCTCCGCCTTGGAAATCCAAAGCGCCATGGCGGGACGGAATGAGGGCGTCGCCGAGGAGCGGCGCATCCTCATGCGCATCGGCGTGCACCTCGGCGACGTCGTGGAGGAGGCCGACGGCGACCTCATGGGGATGGGGTCAATGTCGCCGCGCGCCTCGAGGGCGTCGCAGCGTCCGGGGGAATTTGCCTCTCCGAGGATGCGTGGCGTCAAGTGAAAGGGCGGATCGACCTGCCCGCCGAGGACCTCCATCCGGCTCAAGAACATCGCCGAGCCTATCCGGGTCTTCGCCCTCGCGGTTGACGGCCAATCGAGCCCCAAGGCGCGAGCGTTGCCTGCGGAAGCCGCCGCGCCCCGGCTGTCCATCGTCGTCCTGCCGTTCCTTAACCTCGGCGGCGGACCCGAGCAGGACGATTTCGTGGACGGGATCACAGAAAGCCTGACGAGCGATCTCTCGCGCATTGCGGGGGCGTTCGTCATCGCCCGCAACACCGCCTTCACCTACAAACGGAAAGCCGTCGACGTGAAGCAGATCGGCCGCAACCTCAACGTCCGCTACGTGCTCGAGGGCAGCGTCCAGCGCGGTGGAGCACGCATGCGCGTGAGCGTGCAGCTCATCGACGCCGGAACGGGAGGGCACCTCTGGAGTGAGCGCTTCGATAAGCCAGTCGCCGACCTCTTTGACATGCAGGACGAGGTCGTCTCGCGATTGGCCAACCGGCTCGGACAGGAGCTTGCCGTCGCCGAAGCGCGCCGCCTAAGGTCGCCGCGAACCCCGATTCCATCGATCACTACTTTCTTGGGCTCGGTCTCTATCACCGCAACGTTGTCGAATTTCTGTATCAGGCCCGCAAGCATTTCGACCGCGCGCTTGAACTCGATCCGAACAATGTCGAGGCCCTGGTGCGCAGGGCCTGGGTCGAGGTGTCGTTTGTCGCGGCATGGCTTCCCGAAGACCGTGTCGAACGGCTGAACGTGGCCGCATCGAAACCCGCACGGCCCTCCGTCTGAGTCCGGGGAGCGCGGGGCGCATGCGGCGCTCGGCGTGCTCTACATGAACACCGGCCGCGCCGAACCCGGCATCGTCGAATGCGAACGCGCGCTCGCGCGTGACCGTAATTTGGCGACCGCTCATGCATGGCGGGCTCGCCCTCAACCCGGCCTTCACGATCGCCCGCTACCGCGCCTCCCCGTCCAGCGACAATCCCCGCTACCTCGCCGGCTTTAGCGCGCATCCTCAAAGCCCTGTGCAAGGCGGGCGTGCCTGAAGGGTGAGGGACAAAGGGGCGAGCCGCGCATCATTCCTGCCAAACGGTCGACGTGCGGTGCGGCGACTGACTGTCCGCCGCAGGCGAGTAACTTACCGATATGGCGACTAGCATCGCTTGCGATGGCTTGACAACAGCTAGGCCCGCAACGATGGCGACTCTGGCCTTCGGAACGCTAGTCATTGGCAATAGCGAAAATGCCGCTCGTCGAACCGCCGCCGCGCAAGCTGGTTCGGCCGGCATGCTGGCGCAGTCGAAGGTCCATTGGGTCCGCCCGACCTTGTCGCCGAGATCACCCATCCGAGCTGGTGGACGACGGACATTTGCGCCGCACGGCTTTTTGGGGCTTCGCGAGGACGAGCCAGCGCGCAAAGTGAGACGCGAGAAAAGCGGCCGCCCAGATGGGCGCGGCAACTCAGGCTTGAGGGGCGAGTTGCCGCGTGCGGCCCGATGTCTCAGTCTGTGCGCTTTAGCGCGAAGCCTATCATCGTGGGAGCCATGCAACCGATGCAGAGTGCGCGGACGTGATCGACCAGTCCGCCAGTTCGCCAAATTTCAACGCTTCCCTGAACGCGCGTGCGGGCGGTCTTGCGGTTAAGATCGAACTACCGCACATTGCGAATGCTTGTCGCGAGGAAATCGTCATTCCCGTCGCGACGCTGCGCGCCGAACGCACCTCCGAGGCTACGCTTCGAGCGATCGCGGCGGCGCATTGAAGCTGGAAGTAGTGGGCCGCTGACGTGCCATGCTGGCGCAATTGGGAGGCAATCGCATGAAGCGAAACATTGTTCTCGCCGTTCCGCTGCTGTTTTTTGGTCCGGCCGCTTTTGCGGCGACCGCGACCAGCAATAGCGGCCTTTCGCTGGCTGCTCTGGTTGCCCAATATTCGCCACTGGTGACAACGGCGGAGAAAGCCGTCCTCAACGCCTACCTCGGCGGTCGCGCCACGGCGCATTTCCCCCCAGGCAAGACAATCGTCGTCAAGGCGGACGAGGTGAACTGTCGCATCACCGACGTGGACATCACACTAAAACAATGCACGCTGACCTTCGGCAAGCGAAACGTCCCGCTTGGGGGCCGGCTGGCCCATGAACTCTACGCGACCCTGGTTGAGAACGGCGTTCATTCGGGCGCGGCGGCCGGCTCGATCTACTCAACCGTCAAGGACCTCGAATGCACGATCGATCCGGCGCAGGTGAGACAACGGGCCGGCGGTGGCGCGACCTGCACATACCAATAGTACGGCGGAGCGCCACGTAACGGGAGCATTGCCGCGCAAGCCGAGACTGAGCAATCAGCAGCCTACCGGCCAAAGCCAACCCGTTCACCGCTGCCTCACGGGCGGTCGTCGGCGGGTCGCTGACCGGAATTTGCGCGAAGCCGAAATCCACTGCGCTTGGGAAACGGAAACCCCCGCGCGGTCCCCGCACTACACACGCTAACTCTGAGTCCAGGTCGAGCACGCGCATGGTGACAGCGCCAGGCGGCCAGTCTACGTCGGCGACAGGCCCGATCGCGCTCGCGGCTTTTCTCGCATCAGCGTGGCGCGCCACGCTACCATCTAGTTCAGCTTCAAAGGTGGCGACATGACATTTTGGAAATCGGCGTCGATCGCGGTGCCCCTTACACTGACGGGCTTAATGCCTGCACAAGCCGCCTGCCAATTTAGCCCCTTCAGCTTCTCCCCCGATCAGAACGACCAGGTCCAAATCCAGGTGACGACCGAATCGGGACAATCCTGCGCCATGGCGTTCAAGGAAGGGCCTGGCTATAAATTCACCGGCGCCTCGTTCCTGAAGGCACCCCCGCACGGCGTCTTGGCCAAGACCGGCGCGACCAAATTCCTGTATCTGCCTTTCACGGGCTATAAGGGCGAGGATAGCTACGCGATCAAGATCTGCGCCATCGTGCGGGGGCGAAGCGGCTGCTCGTCCCTGACCTATGTGGTGGATGTACGATAACGCCGGCGACCCGACGAAAGGGAGCCGACTACAGTGCCGAGCGCCAGCAGTTCGACGCTTTCTAGGTCTGCCGGATGAATGGGGCCGCCGGCGGAGGATCCCAAGGGCAACCGGAACGCCTGGACAGACGTTCGCCCTCGCCTGAATGAGCGCCCTGGCGCTGTATTGATGAGCGTGGACGTTCGTGGCGTCGATCATCAAGTATTCAGCGTCACGGCCGTGATGCGCGGCGATGGCCGGATCGATCAGATTGGCGCACAGCACGTCTAAGCCGCGACAGGGTTCAATCCTCGTCCGCGCCGACCACGTCTGCGACCAGGATCGCCGCTATTTTTCGGGCTTGCTCACGGCGCGCTCTCACGCACCATGTGGAATAGCACAAAAGTCCAGATGGTCGGTAGCGTGGACCTTTCTGCGCGGCGCGCTCCTGCCGCCGGTTCGCATTGCGGCGCGCTATTGATAGATGCCGCAACCGCCCGCCAACGACGCGGCGATGCGGCCTACACGTCGGTTATAGGCTGCCTTTTGGGCAACCGGATATTCGATGTCCAGGTCGTTCGAGATCGTGCCATGACAGCTGGTCAGCGTCTTGCGATAGATGATCGTGCCGTTCTTCACACCGGAAGCGACGGCCCAACCTTTGCCGCGTTTCGTGTAGGTCGGTTGGAAGCCGTCTGCGGACTGGGTGGATAGCACGGGTCCGTCGTCGCCCGGCGAAAGGTTAAAGCTGCCAGAAATGGTAATGCGGGCGCGCTGGTCGGGTGAGACGAAAATGAGCCCGTCGCCATTCTCTGGCGGCGGCAGGGAAGGCCAATCCTTCGGCACGAGGGCGTATGAGCCGAAGCGGGCATTGAGGTAGGGACGAAGGTCATCGCCGTAGGCGGCGCTGGATAGGGCCGAAACGGCTAGAAGCGATAGAGATCGCCCTCGTTCGCACCATCGGGCTCCGATTGCTCATGGCCGCGTCAGAACGACAATAGCGGAACGCGGGAGCTTCTTAAGCGCGGGAGAGCGAGGTGCGCGGGCCTTCACGGCGGTCCGGGCGCTCGCCCTTGAACTCGATGCTCCCGAAATCATGCTCCCCGCCGCCATCGCAAGCAAGTCACCGCGCGCAAATTTGTGCGATGGCGTTCTCCCAGCATGCACCGTTGCGAGTGAGCGTTCCCAGAGGCGCGTTAGCATGTGAATCTCTTCGATCCTCGTTCCACTTGGCCTCCGCCGTGTTTCCATGCACATCGACGTAAGCGAAATAAAACCCCCCGACGGGGATTCGTTGATCATCTCTAAGAACGCCGATGGCGAATGATCCGTCCCCAAAATCCTCGAAATTGCACCGGCCGTTGATATAGGTCTTGCCCTTGACCACAAGTTTGCACAGGGCCGGCCGTTGCGCTGCGATCGCCGCGCTCCCCGTCAACCCGCATATTGCGATAACACTAGCCATGACGATCGATCGCATAGTTTGCATCCTCTGTTCGCCCGCGAGACTCCATCTTTGGGCAGCTCTCTCAAAACCTGCGGTTTTTGAAGCGGTTGCACCAACGGCAACGTCTGAAAACAGATCGATTTTGCCCGTTCAGCACGCCCTCGGCAAACGCCCGGTATTTGCGCATTCCGGTCGTCCGCATCGCGCGTGAGACTGCAATGGGTTGCGGGCAGGCGGAAGACGGTCGTAGTTGCCGGTGCCACTTTTGCTGGCGGCTCAGCGATGCTTAGCGCCACATTGACCACAGTCCGGGTTTTGCTCGCCGTTGACGACGGAAGCAAGTCAGGTGGGTGCCCCATCGCCCGTTCCGTCCCCGCGGGCGACGATCTTGAGTGACCCGTCAGGCAACGGTCGTTGCAGAGCCAGCGCCTCCTGCGTCGGCGCGGTCAGCCATGCGTCGACCTCAGCCGGGGTCGTAAGGATGACCGGCATGGCCTTGGGATGAATGGCCTTCACTTCGACGTTCGGCGCTGTGGTGAGGAAGCCGTAGAGGTCATTGGTGGTCTCGCCCTCCTTCACCTTGCGGACCGACGTCCATCGCGCCCACAGGCCGGCGAAAAAGGCCAGCGGACGGCTTTCATCGAAGGCGAACCACACCGGCGGCCGGGAGCCGTCCGGCAGAACCTCGTTCTCGGCGAAGGACGAGAAAGGCACAACGCAGCGGTTCTCGACGCCAAGCCATCGCCGCCAGTGCGGTGACGACACGTTGCGGATGTTTGTGACGCCGGGGTCGCGGTT
The DNA here is from genome assembly GCA_963721905.1 of uncultured Alphaproteobacteria bacterium. Taxonomy (GTDB): domain Bacteria; phylum Pseudomonadota; class Alphaproteobacteria; order Rhizobiales; family Beijerinckiaceae; genus Roseiarcus. Next base: position 280,061 of record CAVRMF010000015.1, on the reverse strand, counting down.
CTTGCCCTTAAGGATTTCAAACGGCGACGGCATGCCCCAGCGCGCCATCACCAGCTCGCGCCCCTCCGCGCCATTGCGGACGATCGGCGCAAAATAGTCCGGGAAGACGCCGGGCAGGGGCGGCATATTGCCGACGTCGCCGCGCATCGCCCGCGTGAAATCGCGGATCGCCTGAGGGCCTTTCGTGATGCTGTATAGATTACACACCGGCCGAGCTTACGAGGCCATAGGGCGGTTGGCGACCGAGATGCTGCCGATCACCTATCTCGCTCGGTGTTTCCGTCCTTCGGAGGAAGTCCCGCCGACATACGATCGCTGCGGCGGGTTCAACCTCTCAGAACGCAGCGAAATATTCCATCAAGGCCGATACGGTACCGCCGTCGCAGCGAGAGCCAAAAAGACGGAAATCAAGGCAATTTGAGCACGCCAAGACCGGCCCGTTGGTCGTTCCCTAGGGGAACGCCGTCGCCATCCTCCAGTCTCCGAAGCTGAGGCTAACGACTACCTGTTCCCTTTCCCCTCAATCCTTAAGCTCTCGTCTGGCAACGATTGCTCCGTCTCGCCCTGCAGCTACCGATCAACTCTCAGGCGTAGGAGCGGCCCTGCGATCTAAAAACACAAGACGAACGTTAATGCTCAGGGCGCGTCCATGGGAGCCACAGCGCCCTCCTGAGGGCGGCCGAGATCATGCGCCGGGTGCGGCCACGCGCCATCGCCACGAGGTCGAGGCGTCGATAGTACATCCAGCTCGGACGCTTCGCCGCCGCCGACATTGGCCGCTTGTTTGCGTCGGCGCGAGGGCCGCATTAGCGTTGTCTTGGACGACGCGTTTGATCGAACGAACAGCGTTTCGACAATTATGGAGGGAATGATGCTCGATGTGACGGCGGAGGGCCGCGTCAGCCACGTCCTGACGAATCTGGGGGAGGCGCTTGCGGCCCCTGACCTCGACCGCGCGCTCGCGCTCTTTCAGGACGATTGCTACTGGCGCGATCTCGTGAGCTTCACCTGGAACATCAAGACGGTGGAGGGTAAGGACAGCGTCCGCGCGATGCTGAAGTCGCAGCTTCCCTCGGTCAAGCCCTCGGCCTGGACCGTCAACTCCGGGGCGGGCGTCTCGGAGGAGAACGGCGTCACGACGGGCTGGTTCACCTTCGAGACGGACGCTGCCCGCGGCTACGGCCTCGTGCGACTGAAGGACGGGAAGATCTGGACGCTGCTCACCACCGCGGCGGAGCTTAAGGGCCACGAGGAGCCGCTCGGCTTCCAGCGCCCGCTCGGGGCCAAGCACGGCGCGGGCAAGCATCGGCCGACCTGGAAGGAGGAGCGGGAGGAAGAGGCGCGTACGCTAGGCTTCACGAAGCAGCCCTACGTGGTCATCGTCGGCGGCGGACAGGGCGCCATCGGGCTCGGCGCGCGGCTCCGGATGCTCGGCGTACCAACTATCATCGTCGAGAAGAACGCGCGGCCGGGCGACAGCTGGCGCAACCGCTATAAGTCGCTCTGCCTGCATGATCCGGTCTGGTATGACCACATGCCGTATCTGCCCTTCCCGCAGAACTGGCCGGTGTTCTCGCCTAAGGACAAGATCGGCGACTGGCTCGAGATGTATACGAAGATTATGGAGCTGAACTACTGGGGCTCCACGACCTGCAAAAAGGCGAGCTACGACGACGCGAAGAAGCAATGGACCGTCGTCGTCGAGCGGGACGGCAAGGAGATCACACTGCGGCCAAAACATCTCGTACTCGCGACCGGGATGTCGGCCAAACCCAACATTCCCAATTTCCCCGGCATGGCACGCTTCAAGGGCGACCAGCACCACTCGTCAAAGCATCCGGGTCCGGACGCCTATGCGGGCAAGAAGGTGGTCATCATCGGCTCGAACAACTCCGCCCACGACATCGCGGCGGCGCTGTGGGAGAACGACGCCGACGTGACGATGGTGCAGCGCTCGTCGACCCACATCGTGCGCTCAGATACTCTGATGGAGATCGGCCTGAGCGCACTCTATTCCGAGAAGGCGGTAAAGTCCGGTATTGACCACCATAGGGGCGATCTCATCTTCGCCTCGATCCCTTATCGCATCCTGCACGAGTTCCAGATCCCGCTCTATCAGCAGATGAAGGAGCGCGACGCGGAGTTCTACGCGGGCCTCGAAAAGGCGGGTTTCTGGCACGACTGGGGTCCCGACGGTTCGGGCCTCTTCATGAAATATCTGCGCCGCGGTTCGGGCTACTACATCGACGTCGGCGCGAGCCAGCTCGTCATCGACGGCAAGATCAAGCTAAAACGAGGGCAGGTCGCCGAAATTACGGAGGCAGGCGTCAAGCTCGACGACGGGACGGAGTTGCCGGCCGACCTCATCGTCTACGCCACCGGCTACGGGTCGATGAACGGCTGGGCGGCCGACCTCATTAGTCAGGAAGTCGCCGACAAGGTCGGCAAGGTGTGGGGCCTCGGCTCCGACACGCCGAAGGACCCCGGTCCGTGGGAGGGCGAGCAGCGCAATATGTGGAAGCCGACCCAGCAAGAGGCGCTGTGGTTCCATGGCGGCAACCTGCACCAGTCGCGCCACTATTCGCAGTTCCTGGCGCTCCAGCTCAAGGCGCGACTGGAGGGAATCCCCACGCCCGTCTACGGACTGGAGCTAACGCATCACCGCAGTTGATACCGGGAGGCCAATGCGGCCGATCACAAAGCAAGACCCGGCCTACCGGCCGCGTCCGCGACCGTCCGCTGCATGTCCGATCCGACCAGTTCGCCGCGCCGCGGGGAACGTCCGGTATTTTGCGCAATTCAGTCGCCTACCGCGCCGTCTACGCGTGAGTGAAATAGTGTCCCCCTATCCCTTTCGCGGGATCTCCCGTCGAACCTCCGCGGCAGGCTTGTCGGATCGGAGACCCACGTAAACGGTTTGGCGCAAGAGCCCGTCGTCGGTCCAGGTCAAAAAAGTGATCTCCGCGACGAGCTGCGGCTCGACCCAGTGGACACGGGACAGAACGAGCGGCGAGCCGAAGCGGGTCTTGCACGGAGGCGGCGCGTCTAACGGCGAACTCGCCCGCGCCAACGGATCGAGGCGTCGCCGCAAATCGGCAAGCACTTTCTCCGGCATTCCCGTGCCGACGCGGCCGGCGTAGATCAGCTTGCCGTCGTCATCATAGTAGCCGAGCAGGAGCGCGCCGAGATAAGGCCGCGAGCCTTCCGGGTCGGTCCAGCCGACGACAACGAACTCCTGGCGGTTGAGACATTTGGATTTGCGCCAGAGGCCCCGGTTTCCGGGTGCGTATGGCGCATCGATCGTTTTGGAAACGACGCCTTCGAAGCCAAGTTGGCCGGCGTGCTTCCGAATTAGCTCTCCATCGCCCGTCTCATGGCCGTTGAACTGAAGGCGGGGAATTGCCGCGACCAGCGGCTGCAGCAGCGCCTTACGCTCGATGAGCGGCAGGCTTGCGATGTCGCGGCCATCGAGATGCAGGAGATCGAAAGCGAAATAGACGAGGCGAACCCCGCTTGAGCCGTCGGTCGCGGCCTGAGTTTGCGAAAAGCTCGGCAAGCCATCCACTCCAATGCCGCACAGTTCACCATCCAGATAGGCGGTATTCGCCGGCACCTTCGCGAGGGCTTCAACGACGCTCGGATATTTGTCGCTCCAATCGAGTCCCGTCCGCGTCAGCAATTGTACGTTTCCGCGCTCGATGCGGGCAGACATTCGGAAACCGTCGAGCTTTATCTCATGGAGCCATTGCGGCCCGGAGGGAGCGGTCTCGACGAGCTGGCAGAGTTGGGGCGGGACCCAGCGCGGAGGCAGCGATACCTCATTCGGAGACCTGCGATTTATGGACATGCGTCAGGCCCTTCGCCAGACCGTCGCCTCGAACGTCTCAAACGCCAAATCGCGACCATTCGCCGACGGTGTGGCGAACTGGTCAACACGACCCGTGTTCACCATTTTCGCCCTGGGCGGTGTCGGTACGTGGACCGCGCGCCAGACGTTCATGTCGACGCCATGCTCTGCATCGAGCACGATTTTTTCGTTGACGCGCAATCCGGCGCTGGCGAGTACGGCCTCGGCTGAGAGTCCGTCGTCGCAACGCGAAAAAATCGCTCGCCCCCGGGGGAGCCTTACGCCATGCGCGCGCGACAAATGAAATGCGTCGAATCCGATCGTCAAGAATAGATCGAACACGACCTGGCCGCCCGGCACCGCCACCTCGCCGCCACGCGGCAACAGCTCTTTTGCGACCTCCACCCAGCTCATGCGCGCCGGGTTCCACCACCAGACGTTTGCGCGTTGCTCGAGACCGGCTGCACGTCGCGAAATTACGAGTCGTTGGTCGCCTCTGACGTTAGGCGCGAGTTGGTGGCTGCGATGGCCGAGCACGACAAGGTCAGAACCCGCAAGCGCCCGCTGGAAACAATCCCAATCCTTTTCGTTGCGCAGCGAGGCCGGAATGAGCCCGTCAGGGCTAGCGATCCTGTCGTCGTCCGAGACGATGGCATAGCCATTGATCTCGATCGGGCGGCTCTTCGCTTCCTCTGGGGTGAGCGCGCTCATGGTCGGATCCCACACGTTCCAACATCCGGCAGACTGATTGGCGTTCTCTTTCTGCGCAGCCGGCCGCGGGGTCGCCAAGAACGGCGCAGGAGCACAAGTGGCGCGTGCACAACGGGCATTTTCCACGCCAACTCGTCAGGCCGTCTTTGCCTTGCCGGCTTTGGTTGCCGCCTTCACCTCGTTGAGACGCCCGGTCTTCACGTCGTAAATGTAGCCATAGATGGGGATGTTCGAGGGAACCAGCGGATGCTCCCGAATGCGACGCACGTCCTGGACCACACTCAACTCCTGATCCTTGATCGTGTGCCACTTGATGAAATGGCCGGCCGCGTGACCGCCGTGATGATGCGGGTTCGACCAGGACTTTCCGTCAAAGGAGGCGGTCGCCAGATCGTCGTCGAGGAGATCCGCCATCACCTCGTCGGAGAACAGCTCCATTCCGCAGTTCGTGTGATGGATCACGAACCACTCGCGGGTGCCGAGCAGCTTGTGAGAGATGACGAGGGACCGGATCGCGTCGTCCGTGGCGCGACCGCCGGCATTGCGGATGACATGCGCGTCGCCCTCGGCGAGCCCGGCGTATTTGGCCGGATCCAGCCGCGCGTCCATGCAAGTGAGAATCGCAAACTGTCGAGCCGGTGGCAGCGCGAGATCACCCTTCGCTCCGAACTCTCGCGCATATTTCTGATTAGCCCCGACGACCTCATCGACGATCTTCGACATTTTTTGCCTCTGGTATGCGTGAATGCTGGGCGACCCCAATATCAGGTCGATATTTAACGGGATCACGTTGCAGGGTTTCCGTCAATTCGTCGGATCAATTAAACAGGAAATGCGTAGATGCCCTTCGAGCCGCGCTGCGATATTGACGCCGTCGCCAGAGAATATCGTCCCCCCAATCAGGACGTCGCCGAGGTTCACGTCGATGCGATAGAGGATGCTCGTTCTCCGACGTGCCCGCGCTGCGGTCGATCATCCATACTGGATCGCGATCGCGCGTTTGACGGCGGCGACGACGGACGGAAACTCCAACAAGAGGCCATCGCCAGTCGTTTTGACAATGCGGCCACCGAGCCCCGCCACGATCGGCCGCGCCGTCTCGCGATGCTCGCGCACCGCCCGCGCCGTCGCCCACCAAGCCCGAGTAGCCGACGACGTCGGCGGCGAGGATCGCGGCGAGCCGGCGGGTTGCGGTCATTGCTCGGGGACTCCCGCCTTGCGCATGCCTTCGAAAATTTGTTCAACCTTGGCCAGAAATGTCGGGTCGTCGCTCCTCGCCGTCCACGCAGCGCGGGCGCGGGAGACGGTAAGGGTCGGGTTGAGCGCGAGACCGGCCTTGACTACGGAACGCGCCTCGTCAAGCCGGTCAAGCTGCGCGAGCGCTGCAGCCAAATTGAAACACGCGGTCGGACAATTTCGATTGGCCTCGATTGACCGCCGAAACCACACGACCGCCTGCTCCCAACTGCCAAGCTGGTTCTTGGCCATGCCCGCGATACTCATCCAGACGTATGCCAACGTATCGCGCGGACTGAGGCGCAGGGCCTCGACAACGTGAGCGTCTGTTTCTTCGGCGCGGCCCATAAAAACCTTAGCCAATCTAATATCAAAATGGGCGAAGGCGAGATTTCGATCCAGCTCCAGCGCGTGTTCACATTCGGCGATGCCCTCCGCAGGGCGCTTGGTGAGTATCTCGACATGTCCTAGCAGCAAGTGGCCAAGCGCATGGTCCGGGACCGACGACAAGGCTTTGGTCAATTTCGCTTCCGCCGCCGCGAAGGCCGCTTTGGCGTCGGTTACAAAGGCATTTGCGCCCGCGACCGCGTCTGCGCGCGCCGATTCAACAAGCGCGTCGACATTGTCGGGGTCGGCGGACAGCGCGCGGTCGAAAAAGCCGCGCGCCTTTGCGACATGATCAGGATTTACACCCCTATTGAACCAAGCCAAACCCTGAAAATAGAGGTCCGTCGAGTCGGGGGTCGGAGCCTGTTCCGCCCGTCGCGCCTCGGCGGCGACAAGCTGGGCGTTGAGCGCGCCTGCCAGCCGCGCGACGATCTCGTCCTGCATGTCGAAGAGATCGGCGAGCGGCTTGTCGAATCGCTCGGCCCAGAGATGATTTCCGGTTACGGCGTCGATGAGCTGGACGTTGACGCGCATGCGGTTTCCGCCGCGCTGGACGCTGCCCTCCAGCACATAACGCACGTTCAGCTCGCGGCCGATCTGCTTCAGATCGACGGGCTTGCCCTTATAGGTGAAGGCGGTGTTGCGCCCGATCACAATCGAGCCGCGAAGACGCGAAAGGTCGGTCGTCAGGCTCTCGGTGACCCCATCGACGAAATGCTCTTGCTCCGCGCCGCCGCCGATATTGGCGAACGGCAGGACGACGATCGAAAGGCGCGGCGGGGCGGATTTTTCGGACGCCGGGGCAGGTGTGAGCTTCGCGTGGGCGGGCTGGCCCACGTCAAGCGAATAGACGTGGATCGGCTCGGCGATGTTCTTGAGCTGGATCGGGCCGAGATCGGTGACCGCGAGATCAAGCCGCCCTTTCACCTGGCGGTAGGCGTCCTCGGACAAACAGACCGCACCGGGTTCGCAAATCCCCTCTAACCGCGCGGCAATATTGACCCCATCACCCATCAAATCGCCGTCAGCCTCCTCGACCACGTCGCCGAGATGGATGCCAATGCGGAACTCGATGCGGCGCTCGGGCGGAAGCCCCGCGTTGCGCTCGACGGTGCCGTTCTGAATCTCGAACGCGCAGCGCACGGCGTCGACCACGCTGCGGAACTCGATGAGGCTGCCGTCGCCGGTTCGCTTGACGATGCGTCCATGATGGGCGTCGATGGCGGGATCGATCAGGTCGCTTCTTAAACCCCGGAGCCGCGACAGCGTGCGATCCTCGTCCGCGCCAGCGAGACGACTGTAGCCGACAATATCCGCGACCAGGATCGCTGCGATTTTACGCATTCCCCCCATGGCGCACCCTCTGGGCGTCACTCAGAATAGCATGAAAGCCAGTCCATAGCGGTGCTTATTCATGCCTCACCTGCGCGCCGGCCTCGATAGCCGCCAGCAGCGTCTGCGCCTCAGCGATCTCCGGCATTTCTGGCGTCGGAGTAAAGCCTTCTATTGCGGGGGCGAGGACGGCACGGGCTTCGGCCAGACGGCCGGTCGACTGATAAAGTTTGGCGAGCGAATGGGAGGCAAGCAGATCGTAACTGCGTGCGCCCTGTTGCTTGGCAATGGCAATGGCAGTCCGATAGGCGCCTTCGGCGGGAACGGGATCGGTGGAATTGCGCAGGAGCAGAACCTGGCCGCGCAATCGGTGCAGTGTCGAGTCGTTGAAATGCGATCCCGTTGTTGCGGCGCGCGCCAGAGTTTCCTCGGCGAGCGCCAGGGCGTCGTCGAGGCGCCGCCGTTCGGCGTCGAGTTCGGCGAGGAGGCCCGCAAAGAAGGGCGAAAGGACCAACCCTCCCTGTTCGATGAGCCTCGCGCGCGACTGGCGGAAGATCGCCGTTCCGGCCTCCAACTCGCCGAGCCGCGCCCGCGCCCAACTCTGAATGGCTTCGCCGCAGGTGATGTAGAGCGCAAGGCCGCCTTGACGGCTCACTGCGAGAAGCGTGCTCGCCGCAGGTAGTGTCGCTTCCGGGTCGCCGCGCATGGCTTCGTAGGTCGCCCTAAACAACCAAGCGTTTGCGCGGGTCGGAATGTGACCTAGCCCGTCCGCGCGAGCGACCGCCGCTTCGATCATTTCACGCGCGGCCGAAAGCTCGCCGCGAGCCAACTTGAGGCAGGCGAGATAGGCCATCGCGCCGGCTTGCGGATCGTAGCCGAACAGGCGCCGAGAATCGTCGTCGTGGTTGGGTTTGCGAAGCCGGATCGCCTGATCGAGCCTCGCCTGAGCCGATTCGAAGTCGCCGGCGACATAAAGTGAAAGCCCGAGCGCACGACAGGCAGCCCCGGCTTCCATGTCCCGACCTTCGGACTCTGCGTCCTGGAGGAATTCCCCAGCGATTCGTAGCGATTCGGCGATCTCCTCGCGCGCGAAGCTCACCACCCAGCGCCCGTAATACGCGGCGAATCGCTCCTTCCCGCCTTCCCGGCTTGCTAGCCGGCCGGCCTGTTCGAACGCCGCCCTTGTTTCGTTGGCCAAAAAGCCTCGTGAAAACCCCATAGCCTGAGCGTAGCCGGTTTGTAGGTGAAGCCGTTGCTGACGGCGCGCCGCGTCGGCTTTGACCTCGTCGCTATCCGCCAGCGCCGCAAGCAGTGCCTGCGCCGCGGCGATCTCAGGCATTTCAAGAGTCGGCATGAAGCCGTCGAAGGTAGGCGCGAGGATGGCATGAGCGTCGGCGTAGCGAGCGGTCGACTGGTACATCTTGGCGAGCGAAAGTGCGGCGCGCAGTTCGAAGCTGCGCGTGCCTTGCTGCTTCGCAACGGCGATGGCGGTCAGGAATGCGTCTTCTGCCGGCGCGGGGTTGGCATGGTCGCGATTTAACAGGAGTTGGCCACGCGCCCGATGCAGTTCGGCTTCGAATGTGCGATGGCCGAGGCTATCGGCAGTCGCCAGCGCTTCGTCGATGAAGACGAGCGCGCGATCGACGTCGCCTGCTCGGGCTTCGGCTTCGGCGAGCGCAATCTTGAAGAGCCCGTCAAAGATCAGGACGTTCTGCTCGCGCAGAAGTTCGATCCCGCGACGCATGGCGTCGAGCCCGCCAGCCGCGCCGCTTTGGGCACTCGCCAAACCCTCAAGAAGGACCCCAAACGCTCGCCACATCGGTAGATCGTGCTCGCGCGTAAGTCGGGTGAGTTCACTGCCGTTCAGTGCGGCGCGTGTGAGGTCGCCGCACATCAGTTCGAACATCGCCGCGTTGCTTTTCCCGTATGCGCGCGTGACGACATGGCTGAGGGACGCACTCCGCGCATCCGCGTCGCGGACGAGGCAAACCGCGCGCCCGATGTCGCCCATCGGCCACAACGTGAGCGCGAGGTAAAGCATCGCCGCGACGCCCGGGTCCTGTCCGAAGCGAAAGGCCAAATCGTCGTCGCGCCCGGATCGGAACAGGGCGAGCGCACATTCGAGATGGCTTCGCGCTTCGCGGTACTCTCCGGCGAACCAATGCGTCGTTCCGGCTACGCGGTGAGCAACTCCGGCCTCGGGAGAATCGGGCCGCGTCTCGACGTCGCGGAGGAAAGCCGCCGCGTGCGCCCTGATTGCGGACAGCTCGCCGCGAGTGTAGCTACCGGCCCACAGGCCAAAGTCGGCCGCCAGCCGTTCGGGCGCGTCATTTGCGCCATAAATCGATTTGCGTGCTTTGGCGAACGCGTCCGCGGTCTCCGGCGCGCCGAAGCCGCGCGCATGCGCGATCGCGTTGCCGTAAGCGACGTGCAACTGCGTCAGTCGCTGCCCGTGCGCCACGACGGCCTTGACCTTGTCCGTCTCCTCAAGCGCCGCGATCAGCGTCTGCGCTTCCGCGATCTCGGGCATTTCGCGCGTCGGCGTAAAGCCTTCGAGGGCCGGCGCAAGGACACCGTGGGCGACGGCGGGAAGGCCAGTCGACCGGTAGAGTTTGGCCAGCGAAAGCGCCGCGCGCAGTTCGAAGCTGCGCGTGCCTTGCTGCTTCGCGACCGCGATCGCGGTCAGGAGGGCCTCTTCGGCGGGCGCGGGGTTGGCTGGATCGCGCTTGAGCAGGGTGTCGCCGCGCGCCCGATGCAGTTCCGCTTCGAACGCGCGATGGCCCGTGCGGTCAGACGTCGTGAGCGCTTCGTCGAGGATCGCAATCGCGCGCGCCGGATCGCCCGCACGCGCTTCGGCCTCGGCCAGCGCGATCTTCACTAGACCGTCGAAGGACAGAACATTCTGTTCGCGCAGCAGGGCGACGCCGCGGCGCATCTCGTCGAGTCCGGCACCGGTTACGCTGCTCGCAGAGCTGGCCCAACCCTCAAGAAACGCGCTTACCGCGCGATACATGGGGAGTTCATGCTCACGCGCGAGCCGGGCAACCTCAACCGCGTGCGGAGCGGCGCGCGCACGGTCGGCCCGCATCAATGCGAACACGGCCGCGAACGTACTTCCGGCCGCGAGCGTGCTGACATGCGCGAGGTCCGCGATCCGCATTTGCATGCGGTCGATGAACGAAATCGCCCGATCGACTTCTCCGAGTGGCCACAGCGCAAGCGTCAGATAGGCCATTTCAGTTACGCCTGCGTCGGTTCCGTACCGAAACGCCAGATCGTCGCCGCGACCCGGCTGGAACAAGGCGAGCGCGCGTTCCAGATGATCTCGCGCCTCGCGGTACTCGCCAGCGAACCAGCATGTGATCCCGAAAGTGCGATGGGCGACTCCGGCCTCGGGCGAGTTGGGTATAGCCTCGACGACGCGAAGAAAGGCGGACGCATGCGCCCTCATCGAGGGCAACTCGGCCCGCACGTAGGCGCCGGCCCATAGACCATAGTCGGCTGCCAATCGTTCGGGCACGTCCTTGTCTCCCGAAGAGGACGCTTGGGCTCTGGCAAAGGCTTTTGTTGTTTCCGACGCGCCGTAGCCGCGCGCGGCAAAGAGCGCATTGCCGTAGGCCACGTGCAACTGCGTTAGTCGCTGCTGCTGGGCAACTTGCGCTCTGACCTCGTCCGTCTCCCGTAACGCCGCCAGCAGCGCCAGCGCCTCGGCGATCTCCGGCATTTCCGGCGTCGGCGCGAAACCTTCGAGCGCGGGTGCGAGAATGGCGTGCGCGTCGCCGGGCTGGTTGGAGGATTGATAGAGCTTGGCGAGCGACAGCGACGCTAGAAGGACTGGGCTGCGTGCGCCCTGTTCCTTCGCGATCCTAATTTGCTGTCTGATAAGCTTCTCCGGCGGCTGAGAGATCGTCGGGATCGCGTTTCAGCAAGATGTCGCCGCGTAGCCTATAGAGGTAGGGGTCCGAGAAGTGCTCGTCGGTCTCGCCCGCTATCGCCAAGCCCTGGTCGATCAGCGTCACGGCGCTATCGGGACCCTGTGATACGGCTTCAAGCTCGGCGAGCAACCCGTAGAATGTTGGCGCGAGGAATTTGTTACCTTGATCTAGATAGTTCGCCAACGCTTTCCGCAACTGCTCCGCTCCAGCCTGCGCATCGTAAAGTCGTCCGCGCGCCCACCCGGCAAGGGCCTCGCACGCGGCGACGTAGAGGTCCATGCCTCGCCCTTGAACCAGCGCATGCAGCACTTCGGCGGAGCGAAGCGCTGCGCGAGGGTCGTCGCGGAGGGCTTCAAGAATGATTTGGCAAGTAAGGGCATTGGCGCTGGTCGGAACGTGCCCCAATTCGGCTGCTAGTTGGACCGCCTGTTCGGCCAATCGCCGAGCGCGCTCAACCTCACCCAGGTGCCAAGCAGCCAGCGCGAGATACGCAGCGGCGGCGGCTCTGGGGTCTTGGCCAAAGTGGAGGCGCGCCTGCGTGTCACCCGCGGGCACAAATTCGTTTACTACCCGTTCCAGGTAGGTTCGCGCCTGTACAAAATTGCCCTGAGCTAAGCAGGTTGAGCCGATAGCACGACGGGCAACGATAGCTTCTGTGACATATCCGCCCTCTTCGGCTTCCCGCAGGAAGGTTTCAGCGGTAGCTAGCGCCAGGCGGAGTTCGGCCCGCATTTGGCTTCGCGTCCACTTCATGTAATAGGCCGCGAATTTATCGGCGGCATTTTCTGTTTGGCCGGCAAGTTCGCTGGCCCGGGCAAACGCGGCCTTCGTTTCCTCAGCGGCGTAGCCTCTGGACCACATCACCGCGCGAGCGTAATCGCTCTGCAACCTCGATCGCGGGCTTGAACCGCCCACGCCGCTGATCAATTGCTGTCTTCCCGGATTAGCCGCCTTGTCGGCCATCGCGATCGCCTTGCCGAGGTGCGCGATCGCCTCCTGGAAGGCCGAGCGGCGCAGCGCCTGATCGCCTGCTTTACCCCACCATTCGATCGCGAGATCGTCGAGACCGGCCTCAGTGAAATGATGGGCGATCGCTTCGGGCTCGGCGTTCGCCTCGCGCAACGCCTCGGCCGCACGGCGATGGAGCGCCTGGCGGCGGCTCTTGAGCAGGCTCTCGTAGGCCGAGTCCTGGATCAGCGCGTGCTTGAAGCGATATTTGGCCTCAGGCGGAGCGCCCTCGACAAACAGCAGGTCGGCGTCAGCAAGCCGATCCAATGATGCTTGCAGCGTTGGTTCATCAATTTCGGCGACATCGCGCAGCAGCGTATAGACGAAATCGCGTCCAAGAACCGCGCCAACCTGTGCGACCTCGCGCGCGGTCCCCAACCGGTCGAGGCGCGCAGCAAGAGACTGCTGCAAGGTCGGCGGGATGGTTTGAACACCGCCCTGCTCGCCTCGCTCAACCAGCAATCGGGTCACTTCCTCAACAAACAACGGCACGCCGCCTGTTCGTTCATTGACCCCCTCGATCAGCTCTTTAGAGAGGGCGTGGCGGGCCGAGATTTCGCCAACCATGCGCGTGACGCCGGCGCGATCGAGGGGACTGAGCGAGAGCACGCTGTGATGCGACCGCAGGCTCCAGGGCGAGCGAAACTCAGGGCGGGTCGTAGCCAACAGAAGCAGCGGCGCTTGCGCGCCGCGCTCAGCGAGCGGGCGTAATAGGTCGAGCGATGTTGGGTCGGCCCAGTGCAGGTCCTCGAAAGCCACGACAACCGGCTGAGACCGCGCCCCAGCCAGAACCCAAGCGGTCATCGCCGCCAGTTGCCTTCGCCGCAGCTCTTCCGGCGGGAAATGGGCCGCGCGGCCAGGCGGAAGCGGAATGTCCACGAGCGGTGCGAGCAGAGGCGCATGTTCGGCCGGGTCGAGGCCGATCAAACGCAACGTGCCTTCGAGGTCGGCGAGACGCTGTTCCGCAGGAGCATCCACACCAAACCGCTGCCGGCCCCATTCAGCGATTGGATGTAGCGGCGTGTTCTGCAAGAGCTGCGAGGCGCTCCATTCGACCCAGGTGTGCGGCGTTTCTGCGAGCCCCAGATGGAACTCCTCGATGAGACGCGACTTGCCCAGCCCCGGTTCGCCCACAATGAGCACAAGCTGGCCTTCGCCTGCCCGAGCGCGCTCCCAGCGGCGCGCAAGCAGGGCTAGTTCCTCCTCTCGGCCGACGAACTGCGTCAGCGCCTTCCCGCTGCCCCGTCGACCCGCGCCGCTAGCGCGAAGGACTCGATAAAGCGACAGGGGCTGGGCGACGCCCTTCAACTCGTGCGCGCCGTTCTCCTCGACGACGAAGAGCCCGGCGACCTGGCGCTGCACGCTTCCCGTGATTAGGACCGACCCTGGCTCAGCAGCAGCTTGCACCCGCGCCGCGACGTTCGGCGCTTCGCCGAACACTTCGCCGGCGGCGTCGACCACGACGGAGCCGCACTCAAGGCCGATACGCGCGGAAAGCTCGGGCGCGCCTGTTCGGGCGTTCCTTGCATTGAGGTCCGCGAGCGCGCGTTGGATGGCGAGAGCAGCGCGAACGGCGCGCTCGGCGTCGTTCTCCTGCGCCCGCGGGTAGCCGAACAACGCCATCAGCCCGTCGCCGAGCTTCTTCAGGACATGGCCACCTAGGTTGGTCACCGCCGCCGAAGTCTCGTCGAGATAGGCGTTGACGAGGTTGCGCCAGTCCTCCGGGTCAAGTTTCGCAGCAAGGCTCGTCGAGCCGACGAGATCGCAGAACATCACCGTGATTGGACGGCGCTCGGCCGAGACTTCGGGACCCTTGGGCGGCACGGGCTTCGGCGGGGAAGCGGGCAGGTCTGCAGGCTTTGCGTCAGCCAACGCAGCGATCGCGTCAAGCAGCCGTCTGCGGTCGCCAACAACAGAAACGCCGATGTCCTTGAGGTCGTCGACCGTCAGCCGCGGAAGCAGGTCCGCGTCAATCTTGTTGTCTCGAAACTTCTCCTCGTACTGACCAAGGCCGAGGCCGCGAAGCCACTTGCCCACGTCCATGGGAGAACTCCGCACCGCTTTTCTGGATAGTCGCCCAGACTCGGCAATGTGTCCAGCGACGCACTGGTCAATGTCCGCTTTGGGAGAGCCAGCAGGGTAGCCAAACGAGCCCGGCGAGAAAAGTTTGACCTCTTCTTCGGCCATTGTATCCGTATCGCGTTTCACCGCGCCGATGGATCCAACCCCCTCTCTTCATTCACTGCACGACTGCAGCCGCGCCTTAGTTTTCCATATGCATCCGGCGGCTCGAAGAACATGATCCTTGCCGTCATCGGTCTTCTCACGCTGTTCCTGGCGCTGGTCCTCGGCACCCTTGTCGGTAACACCTATGCGTTCTTCGCGATGCAAAAGTCCGAACTCGAAACCATGGCGTCGCGGGCGCTGCTGGTCGATCAGGCGCTCGCGGAATACGGTCCCGAGCCAAGCCAGCGCGCAGCCTGATGAAACAGGCGCTCGCTCAAAGCTACGACCTATTTTGGCGGGGCGCGGACGCCGACCCTGTGCAACTCAAGGTCGAGGTCGCTCTCGACCGTTGGGAGCCGATCGCGAACGCGCTCGGCGCGCTCGATCCCAAGACGTCGGCTCAGAAGGATGCGCTCGCCGCGGCCAAAGCCAATCTCGCGTTGATGGAGCAAACTCGGCTCTTGATGTCCCTGCAGCTGTCGAGCCCGGTCCCTGGTCTCTGGTGACCAGCGTGATCCTTTGGTCGATGTTCCTCTTCTGCGGCTTTGGCGTTCTCTCGGGGACCAACCCGACGACTATCGTCGCGCTGGCGTTCGGCGCGATTTCGGTAGCGAGCGCAATGTTCCTGATCCTCGATCTAACCCAGCCCTATTCCGGCCTGTTTCGGGTTTCGCCGTCGGCAGTCCAACAGACGCTTGAGGCGATCGACAAATAGCGCCCCGAGCCGGAATTACGCCGAAGATCGTCGCGGCACGGCGACTCGGCCATCTCGAAAGCGATCAAGCCGCGGTTATTTGCGCTCGGCGCGATTGCAAGAATTTTCCAACTGCGAGTTATAAACCGCGATTTGCATGACCGCTCGATGTCGACTCCGGTTCTTCGACCGCATTGCGCAAACTCCGGTCGACCTTCGTAGCTTGCTGCTCGCCAAAGCAGCCAAGTGAGCCGCGAAACTGCAACGTGAAGTCAAATCAAACCAAGTGGACGGGCTCCTAGTTCTACTGAGTCACGTTTTCGCAGATTCGTGGCGCCTTTGGATTTGCTATTTTGCTGATTTCGGCTTCGGCTGAACGGCGAATGGCGGGGACAATGGAGCCTTTGGCGCAATCGAGTGAAGCGCGTTTTGCTGATTATGTCGATGCCTTGACGACAGTTGTGGGGCGCGGGGACCGGGCGGGGCCTCTCAAGGATTATTGCGTTGGCCTGTTGATGCCCGGTGAACGCAAGAGCGTGGAGCCGATGGCGGCGGTCGTTGCGCCTGCTCGGGTTTCGGCCAAGCATCAATCGCTTCTGCATCTGGTCGGTCAGGCGGCTTGGTCGGATGAGGCGGTTCTGGCCAAAGTGCGCGAACTCGTCCTGTCGGCGATCGAGGCGCAAGGGAAGATCGAGGCGTGGATTGTCGACGACACGGGCTTCGCGAAGAAAGGCGTTCATTCGGTGGGCGTCGCGCGGCAATATTGCGGGCGGCTCGGCAAGACCGACAATTGTCAGATCGCGGTGACGCTTTCGATCGCCAATCACACCGCCAGCCTGCCGATCGCCTATCGGCTGTATCTGCCGGAAGATTGGGCTGGGGACGAGGCGCGGCGCAAGAAGGTTCGTGTCCCGGATGAAGTGAAATTCCGGACCAAACCGGAGATCGCCCTCGCTCAGATCAGGACCGCGCTGGCAGCAGGCGTCGCTCCGGGCGTCTTGCTGGCCGACGCTGGGTATGGCGCCGACGGCGCGTTCCGCTCCGACGTCACGGCCAGCGGTTTGGCCTATGTAGTCGGCGTGCAGTCGACGCTGAGCGTCTGGCCCCCCGGCGCCGAACCGCTGCCGCCCAAACCCTGGAGCGGGCGGGGCCGCCCGCCATCGCGCATGCGCCGCGACGGCGAACATATCCCTGTTTCCGCCAAGACACTGGCGAGGAGGCTTCCCGAGGAGGCTTGGCGCATCGTTCCATGGCGGGAGGGCTCTAACGAAATCTTGTCTTCGCGCTTCGCGGCCGTGCGGATTCGGCCGGCTTCGCGGGACTGGAAGGTTTCGACGCCCCATCCGCTGGAATGGCTTCTCATCGAATGGCCCGAGGGCGAAAAAGAACCGACGAAATACTGGCTTTCGACCCTGCCCGAAGACACGCCCATCGACGTTCTCGTCGACACGGCCAAATTGCGCTGGCGCATCGAGCGCGACTACGAGGAACTCAAAAGCGAACTCGGCCTCGCCCATTTCGAAGGGCGAAGCTGGCGCGGCTTCCATCATCACGCAACTCTGTGCATCGCCGCTTATGGATTCCTTATCCGCGAACGAGCGGCGATTCCCCCCTCAGGCCCCCGGCGGCGCCAAACATCTCACATATCCACCCGTCCCAGACCCCGAGGCGCCGCCGATCCGACCCGAACGGCATATCGAAAACTCGATCGCGACAATCCGAAGACAACTCACGGTCGCGCTGGCCCGAACCCTCTTGCGCTGCCCGTGTTGCCAAGCCTTCCCAGCTCGACCACCTATGCCACAACGACCACCCTATCGAGGATCGTCGTGACACAGTAGAACTAGAAGGCGGGCTCCTCGCTCGCCTCGGTGACCAGTTCGAGCTGGCCGACCGTTTCCTTGCCGACTAGCAGGGGCACGCAGGCGCCCACCGCCACCACGACCATGATCGTGCCGAAGAAGATCGTCGGGGAACCGGTGTGCGGTTCCAATAGGAACGGCGTTAGCACGCCAGAAAAGAGCCGCCCGGTCGCCTCGCCGAAAAAGTGCCCACGGCCCCGCAGTGCGGTGGGAAACTGCTCGGAAAGATAAACCCGCACCGCGGTGAAGGAGGACAGCACGGTGAGGCCGGTGATGATCGCTCCCGCGGTCATCACCGCCGTCGCGTGCGCACCCGCGCGATGCGCCACTCCCATCAGCGCAAGACCGGGGACTGCCCCGGCGAGGCAATAGGTGATGGTCCAACGGCGGCCGATGATCTCCATAATGAAGCCGGTGAAAAACTTGCCCGGAATCGTCACCATGAACAGCAACGTACTCAGCCCGAAGCTCAAAGTGACGGCGGCGCCTTGGTCCACCAGCGCCTTTGGCAGCAGGACCGCCGAACAGAAGTAGGCGGTGGATGCGGTGGCCCAGCATAGGGTGCCCACCACGGTCCGGCGCAGCTGGCCTGTGTGGAACAGCGCCTTGAACGGGGGAAGAGCCTCGCGCGAGGCGTCGAGATCTGGCCCAAGGTCGTGGATGGTCAGCGGCGACACACGGTTGCCACAGCGCTCGATCATCCGATTGACGGTCTCGACCGCCGCCTCGGGCTTGCCCCTGCGCAGATACCAGCGCGCACTCTCCGGTAGGCCGAAATGCACCAACAACGGCACGATCCCCAACGCAAGCCCGCCCGGCAGCGCGATCAGCCGGAAGCCGTCCGGGTTACCGGCGAGCAGGTAGCCGAGGAACGGTAGCAGCGTGAAGGCGCTCGCCAGCATAACCTCATAGATCGCGCCGAAAGTGCGCCGGTGCTGCTTCGGCATCAGCTCAACAGCGATCGGGAACGACGCCGTGACAGCAAAGCCCGCCCCAAAGCCGGTGAGGACACGGATGATGATCAGTTGCGTGCCGCTCTGCGCCAGCGCTACTAGGAGAGTGAGGAAGGTGGTGATGATCACGCCGATCTGCATCACGGTCTTGCGGCTGATGCGGTCGGAAATTGCAGAGGCCGTGAAGGCCCCGACAACTAAGAAGAGGATTGGGGCAACCGCCAGCCAGCGAATCTGCTCACCGGCCAGCTGTAACGGCTCCTTGGCCAACACCAGCAGCGAGCCACTAAGCGACACATCGTAGCCCTCGACAAAGCCGACTGTGCCAAGCACCAGGATCACCATCATGTGATGGGCGCTGAAGGGAATGCTGTCGAGCTTGCGCCCAAGAATATAGCTGGCAGGAATTGGCGATCTGCCGACGATATCGCTAGTGCTCATGTCGCCCCTCTGACATTTATCTGCGTGCGGCGATCTGATTGGCGAGATAGATTGCATCGCCCGCCACGCCCTCACCGACCAGCATGGAGGAGGCCCTTCTAGTCAGCCAATGCAGCCCCAAGAAATAGAGTCCCGGCACAGCCGTCACGCCCGCGCGGTGAACCGGAATGCCGCCTTCGTTCAGTACCGGGACATCGATCCAGCCAAAGTCGAGTGCGTAGCCGGTTGCCCAGATGACAGCGCCAATACCAGAGTCGTGAAGATTCAGTTGGCGGATCGGTTCGGTGACGCAGGGCGGGTCTGGCTCCGTCGCCCTTGCGTCGACATCTTCAGGCAGATCTAGGCCGGCATCCACGGCATATGCATCGAAGGAGTCCAGCATCGACCTGTAAGCAGCATCACCATGCGACAGGCTGAGCAACAGGTCCGGCGCGAAAAACATCACATCGTTCTGCACCGTCTCCGTTCGACCCAAAAGCACCATTCCCTCTGAGGCGAAACGCCGGAAATCAACGGTGTGGCCGCCATATGCGCCAGTGAACACCATCGGCGACTGATCTCGGCCGCGCTGCTCAACCGGGAGGTTCAGCGCTCCCGTCTCAGTCCACCACCACGTCAGATCGCGTCCACGATAACGGCGCGGCCGGCGTTTATGTTTGCTGACGGACAGATAGACGCGGCGACCCGCGCGCATCAGTTCTTCGGCGATCTGCGCGCCGGAGGACCCCCCGCCGACAACCAGCACGGCGCCGCCAGGAAGTTGGTCGGGGTTGCGGTAGCCGCTAGCATGCACCTGGAATATGCCGCACTCTCGCGGCAATAGCGGCGGGATTACGGGACGCTGGTAAGGTCCGGTGGCCACGACCACGTTCGCTGCCTCGATGAGCCCCTCCGAGGTTTGGGCTAGGAAGCCGGCCGCGTCATCGCGCTGCCTGAGCGCGGTCACGGCGACGCCGCAACGGACCGGTGCCGCGACGGCATCAGCGTACGCATTTATGAAGTCGACGATTTCGGCCGCCGTTGCAAACTCGTCCGGGTCGGTATGAGGAAGCGGGAAACCTGGAAAGCGTACGCTCCAGTTCGGGAACTGGAACCGTAGTCCGTCCCACCGTTCCGTCCGCCAGCGTTCGGCGATGCGGTGACGCTCAACCACGAGATGCCCACAGCCGCGCCGACTCAGCTGGTGGCTCATCGCGATCCCAGCCTGGCCGCCGCCGGCGATCAGGGTTTCAACTCGTTCGACCGACATGAAACGCGCGCCGCCCCCTGTCGATGATGTTCGTCCGTATCATAACGGTCCGCTATGGCGACAGCTTTATTGTTGCGCGGCTGGAGACCCGCACTCGCTGGCAACAGGTGAAAATCGGAAATATACGCGAGACAGGGTGGCCGTCTTTGCTCCGTTCCTAAGAAGCGCGCGCGAGATCAAGGCTGGAGGGTACCGACGATGGTCCGCTCTCCGGCCTCACAACGTTCTGGCGACGCCGCGGTCGAGGACCGCTCGGCGGTCTCTACAAGTACAGGCTTGGGCTTGTATGCCCGCTATCCTGCGCATTCCAGCCGTTCAGCCAACGGTCGCTTTCCGCCCAATTGAGGCGTCCAGGGCCGCGATCCGCAACGGGTGCTTTACGTCGAAACCAGTCATGCTGGCTGGTTTTTTGACCTAGCGCGCGACTCGTCCAATCGGGATTAGCCCTCACGGAGTAGGCTCCGAACTGGCGGGTGCAACGGGAGCGGCGTAATCGACGACGTTGAAGGACAGGAGACCCGGCAGGCTTCACGCTGCCGCTCCCATAATTAGCCCGTTCGGCCTCACAGATTACCTTCCCCGCCATGGCCGGTAGAGAGGCAGCTAAACGAACCCGGCGAGGAAAAAATCGCTCCTCCGGTTCTATCCCAGGTTTGCGATCGCGTCGGCTTGAAAACCCGATACAGTGTTGCCATATCTCGTCACGCATCCAGAGAGGGCTTTACGCCCCGCCAACCAGCCTAACCGGCAACGGTGGAATGACGATGTGGCCCATGCGGGCAACAATAGGTCGTCCTTGCTCTCCGATGCGTGCAAACGAAGGAGAGCATCCATGTTTGATCGTCGACATTTCCTGATCGGGGCTGGGGCGCTGCTGACCGCGTCGTTCGTCCGGCGCGCGTCCGCCTTTTCCCGAAAGGCCGGCGAGCCGTTGATTTTGTCGCCGGCCAGAAAGCCGGAGGAGACCCTCTACGTCTACTCACAGAAGGAATGGAACGACCACGGTGGCGAATGGCGCGTGTCGCTCGGCCCGGACCAACCCTTCGCTCCGCCGGCCCCGACCTGGCGCGAGCATCTGCGCAGCCTTGGCCACCCCCTAGAGACGGACGACGACATCGAGCGCGCCTGCAAAGAGTATGACCTGCCCCAGGAAGATCTCGACGCCCGCCTGAACGGCTTCGGATGGGAGGACAGATGGGACAATTTCGCTGGCCCCCAGGCGAAGGCGCACCACCTGCTCAAGGATCTCGATCTGTGCCACGCCGGATCCGCGTTAAGGCAAGCTGGCCAGATCATCTTCCAGGAGTTCGGAGGATCTCCAGGCAATTCCTACACCTGGGTCGAACTGCAGAATGATCTGACCGTCTCGTTGTTGCAGGGGCGTCTCATCGAGCTGAACCTGCCGATCAATGTCGCGGTCGGAACGCGAGACTGAGAGGCCGCTGTGGCATCTGTTCGCGACATGTCGGCATCGGCCGTGGAGAAGCCGTCAGCCAAGGTTCCCGCCGACCAGCCTGACGTTCGGAGCAGGCATGTCAGCTAGGATGGCGCATCGCCGAGGGAGTTCCCGCGCCTCACGCCGGGAAGACCCTTTCAGGCGACCATCGCGGTCGGCAGTTTCAGCCGCACCACGTCATCAATGGCGGCGAACGCCTCCTGCCACCGTCGACCCGCTTATCGTCCTTGGCTCAGCATCGGCGTCAAGCTGATGGCGCAGCAGGCGCTGCAATTCCCCGACGTCGAGTTTGTGATCCACTCGGGCCGCTGATCGAAGCTGGACTCCTGACGCAGGCGCAGGTCGACGCTGGCGGACTGGCGCAGGTCGAGATCGACGCGCTCGCCGCGATCAACCCTGCCGAACTCAACCGCATGGCTGAGGCGGCCATCGCTCAGTATCTCGACCCGACCCTCAACGACCGGGCTCGGGGGGCGAAGCGCACTGGATGGAGGAAGCCGGGGCGGCGCTCGATATCAATGTCGACTGGGCGCGGCTCGACGTGCTGAGCCGTGCCGCGCGGGTCTGCTCGACCTCGACATGATGCGCGTGCTGGTTGATGGCTTGAGGACCATTCTCGACGGTCGCGTGCCACCGCACCGCCGATGTCGCCCGCCAGCAGGCTCTTGCCGACGCCGGTTTCGCCGAAGATCAGCCATCGCGAAGTGGTGCAGAGAACACTGCCGAGCAGGTAGTCGCGGAGCGCGATGTCGCGCATCAGCCACGAGCCGAGAAGCAGGTGGGTGCGCGACCCGCTGTCCTTCCTATGAACAGCCTCGCCCCTTTTGCTCGTGGCAGCGGCTCGGCGTCAGGTTGACGGCCTTGAGTTTCATCCCGCCGGGGCATGATCGGTCTTACGATCATTCATTGAACCCTCCCCGGTGGTAGACTGCTGCTGCGGCCTTGGTCCTTCGAATTGGTGGTCGTCGTCTTGCCCGCGCGGTTCGTCGCCGTGCGGGCGCTTTTGTCTTTGGGGTCGGAGTTCGAGCGGGGCGCGCCATGGCGGCGCGCCTATTCGGCGGCGGCGGATGACGGCTCCTGCTCAGGTCTGGGTTTGCGTGGTCGGCCGCGCTTGCGGACCACAGGCGGCACGCTGAACTGCGGGCCTTTGGCGATCTGGCGCTGTTTGTAGGCGCGGAGTGATGACCGCAGCCAGCGCCGGGAGCCGCGCATCAGATAGCTATCGATCTCCCCAGCGACACCTAGCCGGTAGAGGGATTTTTTAGACAAGCCCAGCATCCGACACGCCTGAGGCGTGTGCAGATCGGGCTCGTCAAGCTCGCTGAGAGCGACGTCAGGCATGGAAGACCCCGTTGTGGTTGGGGGTCTTCCAGCCGGTCAGGCTACGCGGAAGACCCCCCGGTTAGTTTGAGGGGTCTCGTGGGCGTTTCGCTGCGGTTCCTGCTCATCGCCCGACGATCAATGCACAGCCCGAGCGGCCTCGCAAGCCCTTTCTTAGCCCTGGCTGGCCCCGTTCCCGGACCCCTGGCAGCGTCGGGGAACAGAGACAGGCAGGAACCGGGAACCATTTCGTCGCAGGTTCCATAAGCCTCTGATATTGCTGCTCTGTTTGGTTGCCTCACGGGCAGGAGTCCCAGAAGCCCTGGTGGCGGCTCGGGTCGGTATAGTACCAGCAGAGGCCCGAAGCGGGCGCCGCGCCGGCCCAGGCCGCTGCCGTCGCCGCGCTGACAAAGCCGATCGCCGCGCCGGCAGCAATGGCGCCGCCCGGATTCCAGCGGTACCAACCCGGACGACCGGCCCAGACCCCCCGATTGACATTGACGTTTCGGTTGATGTTCCGATTGACGTTTCGGTTGACATTGCGATTGTTGACATTGCGATTGACGTTGCCGGGGCGAGTACCGGGCCTGTGCACGCCGCCTGGCCTGCCGTGCACGCCGCCGGGCCGGCCCGCCGGACGATGCATGCCCCCGCCGCGATGCATGCCCCCGCCGCGATGCATGCCCCCGCCGCGATGACCGCCGCCGTGGTGGCGCATCCCTCCGCCGCCACGACCGCCCCTCACTTGCGTGATCATATCATCGTTCATGTGAGCCGCGGGGCTTGCCCCGCTGAAAATCTCGATCGCGTCGGCCTGCGGAGCGCTGAAACCGAAGAGCGCGAGCGCAAACAGCGCATTTTTGAAAACACCTGATCCTTTCATGGCGTACCCTCTCGACTAGGACCGACCCCTAGGCCGGCCGCGCTTGCGTACCCCCAAATACTTCGGCGGCCAGAATGGCCTCGGACGCTTTCCCAAAGCGGCCACTCGTGGACCTCGGCCGCTTTGGGTCCGGACAATCTGCCAGACCAGGGCATTTTGCAATATTCCGCGGCGACGACGTTCTTGTTGCAGTTAACGTCGCGGGAGATGACAGACGCTGACTGATCAGTCGCTGTGGCCTCAATCCGCGATTCAAGTTCACAAGCCACGCCAACAAGCGCTAGGATGGATCGAGGAGCCCAAAAGAGGCTTCCGAGAAAAACAATTCGGTCAGTCTTCGTTGAACGGCCCGACCGTGGCGGATGTCCCGTCAGGCGGCCATTTTGGCAAGCCCCGAAGGGAGGAGCGTATGACCATGTCCCATGAAAATCTGATCTCTGTTGTCGGCGCCAACCGTCTCACCCGCCGTCGTTTCGTGGTCGTCGGCGCGGCCGGATCGGTCGCGGTTCTCACCGGCGGCCTGAACCCGGCGCACGCGGCCGACAAGCCGAAGATCGGCTTGGTGCAGAAGTCGCTCGCCAACGAGTTCTTCAAGCAGATGCAGGCGGGCGCGGAGAAATACGCCGCCGCCAACACCGACAAGTTCGACTTCAAGGCGGTCGGAATGAAAGACGAGCGCGACTTCGCCGCGCAGGTCGACGCGATCGAGAATTTCGTCACCCAGAAGTATGACATCATCGTCGTCGCGCCGGCCGAACTCGAAGGCGATGGTCACGCCGATCGCCAAGGCGTTGAAAGCGGGCGTCAAGGTGATCAACATCGACGTCGAACTCGATCCGGACGCCAAGAAGGCCGCCGGGATCGACCTCGCGTTCTTCGGGCCAGACAACCGCGCCGGCGCGAAGATGGCCGGCGACGCGCTCGCCCAGAAGCTCGGGCCGGGCGGCAAGGTGGTTATCCTCGAGGGCAACCCCGAGGCCGACAACGCCGTGCAGCGCAAGAAGGGATTCATGGACTCGGTCGCCGAGGGCAAGCTGCAACTGCTCGACAGCAAGACCGCGCATTGGGAGACCGAGGAAGCCAACACCCTGATGACGAACTACCTCACCCAGTATCACGACATCCAGGGCGTGATGGCGGCCAACGACTCGATGGCGCTCGGCGTGGTCAAGGCGCTCGACGCCGCGGGCTTGACCGGCAAGATCCAGGTCGTCGGTTTCGACAACATCCCGGCGGTGCAGCCGCTGGTCAAGAGCGGCGCGATGCTGGCGACTATCGAGCAGTACGGCGCCGACATGGCGGTGCTTGGCATCCAGTACGGCCTGAAGGAGATGGCTGGCGAAAAATTCAGCGGATGGGTGAAGACGCCGATCAAGTTGATCGAGGCCAAAGACCTCACGTAGTCTCGGGCGCAAGGACGGTTCGGCCGGAGGGCGCGGGCTTTAGGCCCGCGCCCTTGTCGCGCCGCTCCCGCCCCGAAGGCCAGGCGAGCGATGGACGCCCCGATCCTCAGCATGAAAGCGGTCGGCAAACGCTTCCCCGGCGTCATAGCGTTGCGCGGCGTTTCGCTCGAGATTGGCCGGGGCGAAGGCCATGTGCTGCTCGGCGAAAACGGGGCAGGCAAATCGACGCTGATCAATCTGCTGGCGGGCCTCTATCCGGCCGACGAGGGCGAGATCGCGTTCGACCGCGAACCCTACCGTCCCCGGACGCCAACGGACGCCTATCGCGCCGGCATCCGCGTCGTGCATCAGGAACTCAGCATGCTGTCGCAAATGACGGTTGCCGAAAATCTCCTGTTCGAAAGCCTGCCGCAGCGTCGTGGCCTGGTGAATTATCGCGAGACGAACCGGCGCGCGGCGGCGCTCCTGGATGAGGTCGGTCTCGACACGGCGCCGACGACGCTGGTCAGCCGCCTCGGTGTCGCGCAAATGCAGCTCGTCGAGATCGCCAAGGCGCTCTGCTACGAGAGCAAGCTCCTCATTCTCGACGAGCCGACCGCAACCCTAACCTCGAAGGAGGTCGAGCGGCTGTTCGAGATCCTGAGGCGGCTCAAAGCCAAAGGCGTGACGATCCTCTACATCTCGCATCGGCTGCATGAGATCGCCGAGATCGGCGACCGCGTGACCGTGTTGCGCGACGGTCAGCTCGTCGCGACCCGGCCGCTCGCTGGGCTGTCCATCCCCGAGATCGTACACATGATGGTTGGGCGCAGCATGGAGGGCGAGCACGCTTTTCGCGAGGACATCGTGGTCTCCGGCGAGGCGCTGCGGGTCGAAGGATTGCGGCGCAGCGCCAAGACGCCGGAGGTCTCGCTCCGCGTAGGGAAAGGCGAGATCGTCGGCGTCGCGGGCCTGGTTGGCAGCGGCCGGACCGAAACGGCGCGCGCCATTTTCGGCGCCGATCCGAAGATCGCGGGCGAGATCTTTGTCGAAGGCGTTCGCGTGGACATCTCGTCGCCCAAAGACGCGGTCCGGCATGGGCTGTGCCTCATGACGGAAGATCGCAAGGGGCAGGGCCTGCTGCTCACCATGTCCTGCGCGCACAACATCACCATCACGGATCTGAGGAAGATCTCGCGCTACGGCGTTCTCGAGCGCGACGCCGAGCGCGGCGCGGCGAGCAAGCTGGTCGAGGAGCTCCGCATCAAGACCCCCTCGATCGACCAGATGGTGCGGAACTTCTCCGGCGGCAACCAGCAGAAGGTCGTCATCGCGAAGTGGCTGTTCCGGGGCTCTAAGGTTCTCATCTGCGACGAGCCGACGCGCGGCATCGACGTCGGCGCCCGAGCCGAGATCTACGATCTCTTGTGGAATCTGGCTGCGGAGGGCCGCGGCGTTCTGTTCATATCGTCCGACTTGCCGGAGCTCATCGCCATCTCCCACCGCATCATCGTCTTCGCCAAAGGAAGGGTGGTCGGCGAGGTCCCGAGGGACGAGTTCGACCAACACCGCATCCTGTCGTTGGCTTATGAGGAATTTGGACTTGAGCGAAGCCACTGAGGTTCAGCGTGGCCGCGCCGCCGCTCTCTGGAACGACGTCCTGCGCTTTTCGATGCGCGAAGCGGGCGTTGCGGTTGCGCTCGTTTTGATCGTGCTGTTTTTCTGCCTGACCGCTCCCTATTTCGCGACGCCGGAGAACTTTCTCAAAATCTTCGTTCAGATCGCGATCAACACCGTGCTCGCCTCGGGCATGACCTTTGTCATCCTCACCGGCGGCATCGATCTTTCCGTCGGCTCGGTGCTGGCTCTCTGCACGGTCCTCGGCGCCCTCATCATGACCGACAACGATCTGCCCTTCATAGTTTCCGTGCCGTTGGCTCTCCTGGGCTGCATGGGCGTCGGCGCGCTCTGCGGCGCGATCAATGGCTTCGTCATCGAGCAGTGGAAGGTTCCCTCGTTCATCGTCACCCTCGGCATGCTCAACGTGGCGAGCGGCGCGGCGCGGGTGACCAGCAATAACTCGACCATTACCGGGCTTCCGCAGCCTTTCATCGATTTCGGCAACATGATCGTCTGGGGCGTATTTCCGTCGATCTTCCTCATCGCGGTCGGAGTGATCCTGATCGGCTGGTTCATCTTGCGGTTCACGGTTTTCGGCCGGTTCATTTACGCGATAGGAACCAACGAGGAGGCCGTGAGGCTGTCGGGCCATTCACCCCGAGTCTTCAAGATCGCGGCGTTCACCATCAGCGGACTGACCGCCGGCATCGCGGCGATGGTCTATCTTCTGCGCCTCAACGTCGGGAGTCCGATCGCCGGCGTCGGCTATGAGCTCAATGCGATCGCGGCGGTCATCATCGGCGGCACCAGCCTCGCCGGCGGCAAGGGTTCGATCATCGGGACGCTGGTCGGCGCCTGCATTCTCCAGGTGCTCAGCACCGGATTGCAGCTGTTTGGAGCCGGCGACAACGTGAAGCCGATCGTCATCGGGACGGTCATTGTTCTCGCAGTGGTGCTGGACGCCTACCGCGACCGGTTCCTGCGCGCGATCGAGTCGCGCTAGACTGATCCGCGTCGACTTCTCAGGCGTACCACACTTCGATCAGGAGGCACGAATGAAGACCCGTAGATCGTTTCTGGCTCTCATGGGCCTCGCGTCGGTCACGCTCGCTTATCCTGCAGGCGCGTTCGAGTTTCACCCCTACGACCCGGCGGCCGTCGAGAAGGCGATCGCCTCGGGAAAACCGGTCATCGTCCATGTCTACGCCTCCTGGTGCCTGCAGTGCCATATGCAGGCCTCGATCCTCGACAAGCTGAAGAACGACCCCGACTATGATCACGCGATCTACTTCCGGGTCGATTACGACAACCAGAAAGACGTGGTCGCGAAGCTCAATTGTCCTCGCTCGACGCTGATCGCCTACAAGGGCGGCAAGGAGGTCGCGCGCATGTCGTGGGGAACTTCGCAGGAATTGGTGGTCAATGTCCTGAAAGCGGCGATGTGAACCCTTTGATCGCCTTGCCCCTCGCCCTCGCGGCGGGGGTGCTGACGATTCTAAGTCCCTGCGTGCTACCGCTGGCGCCGATTGTCGTGGCAGGGGCGCGGGCGAACGATCGCCGAGGCCCCATCGCGCTCGGGCTCGGACTTGCGCTGACCTTCGGCATCGTCGGCGGGTCGCTCGCGTCGTTCGGAGTCGAATTTGGCGATTCCGGCGTCGTGCGCACTGCGTCGGCCGCGGTCATGGTCCTGATCGGCGCGGCGCTGGTCTTTCCCACGCTCGGCAATGCGCTCGAGCGCCGGCTCGGCTTTGTCGGCCGCACGGCCGATGTTGCGAGCGAGCGCCTACCCACGGCCGGCCTCGTCGGCCAGGCGGCGGCCGGGGCGGTGCTGGCCTTGGCCTGGGCGCCCTGCGCAGGTCCGACGCTCGGCGCGGCGCTCATTCTCGCGGCGAAGGGCGGATCGCTTGCTGCTGCAATCGCCATCATGACGGTCTATGCGCTGGGCGCAGCCGGGGCGCTGATCGCCGTGGGCTTCGCGCTTGGGGGCCTTGTGGGGAAAGCGCGCCTCGCCGCCGCCGGGGCGGGCGGCCGGGCCGCGCTCGGCGCGGCTTTTGCGGTCATCGGCGCGGCCATCCTTACCGGACTGGACCACCGTTTCGAATCCGTTCTGGTTGCGGCGATGCCAGACTGGCTGACGACGTTCGCGACGTCGCTGTGACGGGGACCGGCGCAAACCTGCCGCCTTCTTTTCGGCCCGGGCGAGAGCGCCTATGCCGGACGCCTCCAAGGGCTTGGCATGTTGCGGCAATTCTCATCCCAAGGCGTTGAAATCGCCTTCATCGACGTCCCGCCGGAAGGGCGCGACCGCGGCGAGCCGATTCTGCTGATCCACGGCTTTGCTTCGAACCATCGCATCAACTGGGTCAATCCGCGCTGGGTCGAGACGCTGACCAGGGGGGGCCGGCGGGTCGTCGCCTTCGACAATCGAGGCCACGGGTCGAGTCAGAAGCTCTATCAGCCGCATGACTATCACACCGAACTGATGGCGGGAGACGCAGCCAATCTGCTTGCCTTCCTCGAGATCGAACGGGCCGACGTGATGGGCTATTCGATGGGCGCCCGGATCGCGAGCTTCCTCGTGCTGGCGAAGCCGGGTCTTGTGCGCTCGCTGATCCTCGGCGGCCTCGGCGACCGGCTCGTGCACAGCGCTGGCCTGCCGGAGGGCATCGCGGAAGCGATGGAAGCGCCGTCGCTCGACAGCCTCGCCGATCCGACGCAGCGCATGTTCCGCGCCTTCGCCGACCAGACAAAGAGCGATCGCGCTGCCCTCGCTGCCTGCATCCGGGGCTCTCGGCAGAGCCTGACGCCAGCGGCAGTTGCGGGCATCGCCGCGCCAACGCTCATCGCGATCGGGACCCGCGACGCCGTGGCGGGCGATCCGCACAAGCTCGCCGGAATGATGCCGCAGGCCGAGGCGCTCGACATTCCCGGACGCGACCACAATCTCGCCGTCGGCGACAGGATATACAAGGAAGGCGTGCTGGCCTTCCTGGAGCGGCGCGCTTGAGGCGGCCCGGGCCGCGGGTCGAACAAAGCAGGTGACAACGCGGCCGGAAACGTCAACACTGCCAGCAAGAGCCGGCGGTAGTCCGGCCTAGGCAATGGGAACGGAATGTTCATGGAGCTGGCGGAGGCGAAAGCCGGAACCGCTCACGAAAGCGTTGATCCCCGCGATTCCGCGCTGCTCGCGGTCGAAGGGGTCACGATGCGCTTCGGAGGCGTGACGGCGCTCGAAGACGTGAGCTTCGACGTCGCCAAGGGCGCCATCTGCGGGCTGATCGGGCCGAACGGCGCCGGCAAGACGACGCTGTTCAACTGCATTTCTCGCCTCTACGACCCGCACGCGGGCGCGATTCGCTTCGGCGGCCGCCCCCTTGCGAGCTTTGCGAGACATGAGATCGCCTCGCTCGGCATCGCGCGCACGTTTCAGAATGTCGCGCTTTTTGCCACCATGACCACGCGCGACAACGTGCGGATCGGCGCTCATGCGCTGGCGCGGGGCGGGTTTCTTTCAAGCGCGCTCGCAGTTCCCCTGGCGGGGCGCGAGGAGCGGCGCGTCGCGGAGCGGGCGGACGCGCTGATCGAGGAATTCGGCTTGAACGCCGTCGCCGACCGGCCGGCGGGCGAACTGCCGTTCGCCGTCCGCAAGCGCGTCGAGCTCGCGCGGGCGCTGGCGATTGGTCCGAAGCTGCTCCTGCTCGACGAGCCGGCGGCTGGGCTCAATCACGAGGAAGTCGACGCGCTCGGCGCGGAAATCCGCGCCATCCGCGACCGCCGCGGCGTCGCCATCCTGCTCGTCGAGCATCACATGAACCTTGTCATGCGGGTCTCGGACCAGGTCGTTGCGCTCGATTTCGGCCGCGTGATCGCCGATGGCTCTCCCGATGCGGTGAGGGCCAACCCGGACGTCGTGCGCGCCTATCTCGGGAGCGCCGCGTGAGTGCGCCCATGCTCGAGGTCAAGGGGCTCAAGGCTTATTACGGCTCGGCGCAAGCGCTGTTCGGGCTCGACTTCGCCGTCGAAGAGGGGGGCGTGACCGCGCTTCTCGGCGCGAACGGCGCCGGCAAGACGACGACGCTGCGCGCGCTCAGCGGCCTCATTCGCCGCGAGGGCGACATTCGCCTCCAGGGAAAGCCTATCGGCGCGCTCTCGGCGGAGGATATCGCCCGCCTCGGCGTGGCCCATGTTCCCGACGGACGCGGCACGTTCACCGATCTGACGGTCGAAGAGAATCTGCGCCTCGGCGCCTATGTCCGCTCCGACAGGAGCGGCGTCCGACGGGACTTCGATCGTGTGTTCGGCTATTTTCCGAGGCTTGCCGAACGCCGGCCCCAGCAGGCGGGAACGCTCTCGGGCGGCGAGCAGCAGATGCTCGCGATCAGCCGCGCGCTCCTGATGCGGCCGAACCTTCTGATGCTGGACGAGCCGTCGTTCGGCCTGGCCCCGCTGGTCGTGGCGGAGATTTTTCGCATCCTCGGCGCGATCAACCGCGACGAAGGCGTCAGCATGCTGATCGTGGAGCAGAACGCCTCGCTCGCGCTCGATCTCGCCGATTCCGCCCTTCTCATCGAAACGGGACGCGTGGCGCTGAGCGGCCCGTCGAACGCGATCCGGTGCGACGACGCGGTGCGCCGCGCCTATCTCGGCTATTGAGCGGAGGGATCGTTGAACGAATTCCTTCACCAACTGGCGTCCGGACTGGCGCTCGGCGGCGTCTATGCGATCATGGCGCTCGCGCTGGTGATGATCTACCAGGCGACGCAGCTCGTGAATTTCGCCCAGGGCGAGATGGCGATGTTCTCGACCTATTTCGCCTGGAAGCTGATGGACTCCGGCTGGCCCTACTGGCGCGCATTCGCCGCGACGGTGCTCATCTCGTTCGTCGGCGGCGTCGTGATCGAGCGCCTCGTCGTCAGGCCCTTCGCCAGGGCGCCGGTGCTCGCCTCGGTGATCGTGTTCATCGGGCTTGCGCTCATTTTCAACGCGCTCGCCGGATGGCTCTACGGCTACTCGGTCACATCTTTCGACACGCCGTTCTCCGGCCGGCCGTGGTTCGGCAACGTCTATATGTCGGCTCACGAATTGGGCGCGGTCGCGGTGAGCCTCTGTGTCCTGGCGCTTGTCTACGCCTTCTTCCGTTTCACGCCTCTTGGCCTGGCGATGCGCGCCGCAGCGCAGAACCCGGTGTCGAGCCGCCTCGTCGGCATCCGGGTCGGCTGGATGCTGGCGATAGGGTGGGGCCTCGCCGCGGCGATCGGGGCGATCGCCGGCATGATGGCGGCGCCGATCGTCTATCTCGATCCCAACATGATGGCCGGCATTCTGATCTACGCTTTCGCCGGCGCGGTGCTCGGCGGCATCGACAACCCGTTCGGCGCGGCGTTCGGCGGATTTGCCGTAGGCGTGCTTGAGAATCTCATGGGCGCCTATGTCGTCGGGGCGGAGGTCAAGCTCTCGGTCGCGCTCGCGATCATCGTCGGCGTTCTGGTATGGCGCCCGTCTGGTCTGTTCGGACGGCGTCTCGTGGCGAGGGTTTGACGGTGTCCGGTTCGAGCGGCGCTGAGCGCCGCGGCCTCACGCTCGCCGTTTTCGCCTGTGCGCTCGCCTTTCCGTTTCTGGCGTCGGGCTATCATCTCTACCAGGGAGCGCAAGTGCTGATCCTGGCGATCGCGCTGCTCGGCCTCAATCTTCTGACCGGCTTCAACGGTCAGATCTCGCTTGGCCACGGGGCCTTCTTCGCGATCGGCGGCTACGGCGTGGCGATCTTGTCGGCGAAGCTCGGCTTGCCCTACTGGGCGGCGATCCCGATCGCGAGCCTTGTCTGCTTCGGCGCCGGATTCCTGTTCGGCTTTCCGGCGCTGCGGTTTGGCGGCCTTTATCTGGCGCTTGCAACCTTCGCGCTTGCTGTCGCGACCCCGCAGATCCTCAGCTACAAGGGCTTCGACGCCTGGACTGGGGGCTCGCAGGGCGTGTTGCTGGCAAAGCCGCACGACCCGTTTGGGCTCTTGAACGCCGACCAGTGGATTTATCTCGTCTGCCTCATTTGCGCCGCCGCGCTCTACTGGGCGGCGAGAAACCTCGCCACCGGGCGCATCGGACGGGCGTTGATCGCGATTCGCGACCAGCCGATCGCGGCCGAGACGATGGGCGTCAACGCGGCGCTCTACAAGACGACCTGCTTCGGCGTCAGCGCGCTCTATGCGGGCGTGGCGGGGGGCTTGAGCGCGATCGCGGTCGGCTTCGTCTCGCCCGAAAGCTTCGGGCTCTCGCTCTCGCTCTCGTTTCTGGTCGGCATCGTCGTCGGCGGCCTCGCTTCGCTGGGCGGCGTGCTGTTCGGCGCGCTCTTCATCGAATTCGTGCCGAACCTCGCCGACCAGCTTTCAGTCAATTTCGGCGAGAGCGCCAAGGCGCTGCCGGGCGCGATCTATGGGCTGCTGCTCATCCTGATCATGGCGGCGATGCCGACAGGGGTGGCGGGGGCGTTGCGGACGGCCATCCACTTCTTCGCCCGTGGGCCGCACGCGCTTGAAACCACAGGTCGAGGGACACTGAAGTAAGTGGTGTATAAGCTCCGCCACAACGAGAAGCCAAGAGGGAGGAGTTCCATGACGACGCGTCGCATATTTCTGCAATCGAGCGCGGCTGCGGCCGCCGCTTTCGCGACAAGCGCCTGGCCGGCTCGCGCGGAGAACGCGCCCGGCATCACCGACACCGAGATCAAGATCGGCCAGACCATGCCGTACAGCGGCCCTGCGTCCGCCTACGGAGTGATCGGCCGCACGGAGGGCGCCTACTTCAAGATGATCAACGATCAGGGCGGAATCAACGGCCGCAAGATCAACCTGATCAGCCTCGACGACGGCTACAGCCCACCAAAGACCGTCGAACAAGTCCGCCGCCTCGTCGAAGAGGAGAAAGTCGCTTTCCTCTTCAACACGCTCGGCACCGCCCCGAACTTGGCGATCCGGCAATACCTCAACGACAACAAGGTGCCGCAGCTTTTCGTCTCGACCGGCGCCAGCACGTTCTCTGACCCCAAGCATTTTCCGTGGACGATGGGGTTCAACCCGAACTATCAGACCGAAGCACACATCTACGGCAAATATATTCTCAGCGCCAAACCAGACGCGAAAATCTGCGTGCTCTATCAGAACGACGGCTTCGGCAAGGATTATCTGATCGGTCTGAAAGACTCGCTCGGCGCGGATCGCGCCGGCATGATCGTCAACGAAGCCTCCTACGAGACCTCCGAGCCGACGATCGATTCGCAGATCGTGACGCTGCAAGGCTCGGGCGCCGACGTCATCTTGATCGCCGCGACGCCCAAATTCGGCGCTCAAGCGATCCGCAAGACTTTCGACCTCGGCTGGACGGCGATGCGCATCGTCAGCAACGTCACGTCCTCGGTCAACGCGGCGCTCAAGCCCGCCGGGCTCGAGAAGTCGAAGGGGCTGATCACCGCCACTTACGGCAAGGATCCGACTGACCCTCGTTGGAAGGACGACCCGGGCCTCAAGGAATGGAAGGATTTCACGACTAAATATTTGTCCCCGACCGAGTTCACCGACCTCAACGCCGTCTATGGCTTCAGCGCGGCGGCAACCATGGTACAGGTTCTCAAGCAGTGCGGGAACGATTTATCGCGCGAGAACACCATGAAGGAGGCCGCCAATATCAAGGACCTCCAATTGCCGATGGGCCTGCCCGGCGGGACAATCAATACCTCGCCCGACAATTACAGTCCGATCCGACAGATGCAGCTCTCGAAATTCAACGGCGAGAGCTGGGATCTGTTCGGCGAGATTTTGTCGGGTTGATCTTGCGGAGCGCGGAGCACGCGTCGCGCTCGTGTCAATTAGAGATCGCGAGCAAAACTCGGACAGGCGGCGCTCGGCGTCGTTGCGAAGAGAAGTCGAAAAGGAGGAGTTCCATGCTTACACGACGTTCATTCCTGCAATCGAGCGCCGCCGCGGCGGCTTTCGCCGCAAGCGCCGGCTCGGCCCGCGCCGACACACCGGGCGTGACGGATAAGGAAATCAAGATCGGCCAGACGATGCCCTATAGCGGCCCGGCCTCAGCCTATGGGGTCATCGGCAAGGCCGACACGGCCTATTTCAAGATGATCAACGAGATGGGCGGCATCAACGGCAGGATGATCAACCTGATCAGCCTCGACGACGGCTACAGCCCGCCGAAGACGGTCGAGCAGGTGCGCCGGCTCGTCGAAGAGGAGAAAGTCGCTTTCCTCTTCAACACGCTCGGCACCCCGCCGAACCTGGCGATCCGGCAATATCTCAACGACAACAAGATCCCGCAATTGTTCGTCGCCACCGGCGCCGCCACGTTCAGCGACCCCAAGAATTTCCCCTGGACCATCGGCTGGCAGCCCAATTATCAAACCGAGGCGAAAATCTTCGCCCAGCACATCTTAAAGACCAAGCCCGACGCGAAGATCGGGGTGCTCTATCAGAACGACGGCTTCGGCAAGGACTATCTGATCGGGCTCAAAGACGGTCTCGGCGCCGACCACGCCGGCATGGTGATCAAAGAAGCGTCGTACGAGACGACCGAGCCGACCATCGATTCCCAGGTCGTGACGCTCCAAGGCTCGGGCGCTGACGTGTTTTTCATCGCGGCAACGCCCAAAGCCGCCGCCCAGGCGATCCGCAAATCCTACGATCTCGGATGGAACGCGGTCCGCTATATGACCGACGTATCCCAGTCGATCGCCGCTGTCATGAAGCCGGCAGGCCTCGACAAATCGAAGGGCGTGATCACGGCCGTTTACGGCAAGGATCCGACCGACGCGCGATGGAAAGACGACCCGGGCTACAAGCAGTACGCCGCCTTTATCGCCAAATACATGTCGCCCAACGATCTGGTCGACTCCAACGCGGCCTACGGCTTTGGAACGTCGGCGACGATGGTTCAGGTGCTCAAGCAGTGCGGCAATGATCTCTCGCGCGAAAATGTGATGAAGCAGGCGGCAAACCTCAAGGATCTCGAATTGCCAATGTTGCTACCGGGCATCAAGATCAACACGTCGCCCGACAATTTTAGCCCTATCCGTCAGATGAGGCTTGCCTCGTTCAACGGCGAGAGCTGGGAGCAGTTCGGAGAGTTGCTGATGGGCTGAGTATTGCGGCCGCGCGCTTTGCGCGCGGTCTGCTTCCGTTGGCGTCGTCGCTCGGGTCGGGAGCGCGGCTCGTTCAACTCCACTCCTTCAGTGAGCCGAAGCGGACGAATTTCTTGGCGAAATGGCGGTCCATGCGGGCGAGCACGTCGCGCAGGAACGCGACGCCCTCGGCAAGATAGGGACCCTTGTTGAGCATGACGCATTCGGCCCCCTGCGCCATCGCCGCGTCGGTCATTTCTGCGCGGCTCGCGATGCCGTCGCGCACGTAGTTGTCGAGCACTTGGGTCGCCCAAACGACCGGCGTATGCGCCGCCTCGCAGAGCCAGAGGATTTCCTCCTGCATTTCGGTCAGGCGCGCGAAGCCCAGCTCGACCGCAAGGTCGCCGCGCGCGATCATCACCGCGGTCGGATTATGCGTGGCCGACTGCAGGATGAGGCGAGGGAGATTGCGCACCGCGAGCGGCGTCTCGATCTTGAGAACCAGTCCGTGCGCCTCGCGTTTGGGGGCGCGCGCGACAAGATGGTCCTGCAGGAGTTCGACGTCGTCGACCCGCTGCACAAAGGAAAAACCGACGAGGTCGGCGTGCTCGGCGACAAAGTCGAGATCGCGGAAATCCTTCGAGGTCAGCGGCGGCAGGTCGAGCTCGGTCGAGGGGAAGTTGACGCCTTTGCCCGGCTTCAGCCGGACGCCCTTTTCGCGCGCCGCATAAACCTCGATTTCCGCCCGGCCGACGCTCTTCGACACCACCCGCGCCGCGGCCTTGCCGTCGTCGATGAACACTTCCCCGCCAATGGCGAGTTGATCGACCAGTTCCGGGAAATTGAGCGAGAAAGCGATCGGCTCTTTGGTCTTCTCCCTCAGTTCGTCGACGAGGACGACCCGATCGCCACGCATTAAGCGCGTCTTCGGCGGCGCCTTGACCCGAAGAACGCGGCATTTCGGACCGGCGATATCCATCAGCACTTTGCACGGGCGCTCGAGGCGGCGCGCGGCTTCGTGCACATGGGCGACCATTTGCCCCCAGGCCTCGGCGTCGTCATGGGCGCAATTGATGCGCGCGCAGTCCATGCCGGCGACAATCAGGCTGTCGACGAGTTCGGGCTGCGTCGCCGCCTCGGTGGGCAGCGTCGCCATGACGCGCACGCGCGGCGCGCCTTTGGGTCGCTTGCCAAACATGCGGTCGGCTTCGGCCTCGAGTTCGGAAGCGCCCGCGCGTCCGGCGAAGGCGGCCGGGTAGGGCGCGCCCGTATCGCCGGTCAGCCGTCGCAAGGTTGCGATCAGCGCATCGAGAGCGGGCGCGACCCTGGCTTCGCTGCGGCCGAGCGACGACAGGCCGCGCGCAGCGAGCCGGTACTGCAGATCGGTGAGGTCGTGGCCGCGGAGTGCGATATACTGAGACAGGTTCAGCGCGCGGGATGAGGCCTTGTCGGCCGTCGCGCCCCACTCCGCCCTCAGTTCCGCCCCCTTAGTCTCGATGTCGTCTCGAAGCGCCTTCACCTCGACGAGGAGGCCGCGCAGTTCGTCGGTCTCTTTGGCGGCTTTCGGTGGCATGAGCGGGCCTTGTCGCGTGAGCGAACCATCGGACTGAAGCCGGCAATTCGCCTCGCCTGACCGGTATTTGACGCGCAAATGTGACGCCTGTGCAACAAGCTGCGTTTCATGTGGCCATTTGACGACAGGAAGTCGCCGGACATTCACAGGTTCCCGGCGGCCCTCTTTCTGCGCTTGGCAAGTGTCCTTAAGCGCAGCGCGTTGAGCTTGATGAAGCCGGCGGCGTCGTTGTGGTCGTAGGCGACCGCGCCCTCCTCGAATGTGACCAGGTCCTGGTCATAGAGCGAATGGGGGCTGTCGCGGCCGATCGTATAGACCCCGCCCTTGTAGAGTTTGAGCCGCACCCGGCCCGTGACTAGGTCCTGGCTTTTGTCGATGAGCCCTTGCAACAGCTCGCGCTCGGGGGAAAACCAGAAGCCGTTGTAAATGAGCTCGGCGTATTTCGGCATCAACTCGTCCTTGAGATGCGCCGCGCCGCGGTCGAGCGTGATCGACTCGATCGCGCGATGGGCGGTCAGTAAAATCGTGCCGCCCGGCGTCTCGTACATCCCGCGCGACTTCATGCCGACGAAGCGGTTCTCGACGAGATCAAGCCGGCCGATGCCGTTGTCGTGACCATACGCGTTGAGCGCTGTCAGGAGCGTCGCGGGACTCATCGCCTTGCCGTTGATGGCGACCGGATCGCCTTTCTCGAACGCAATCTCGATGACTGTCGGCCTGTCCGGCGCTGATTCGGGATCAACCGTCCTCGAATAGACGTAGTGCGGCGTCTCCTCCGCCGGGTCTTCGAGCACCTTGCCCTCGGAGGAAACGTGCAGAAGGTTGGCGTCGATCGAAAATGGCGCTTCGCCCCGCTTGTCCTTGGCGATCGGAATTTGGTGCTGCTCGGCGAAGGCGATGAGCGCGGTGCGCGAGGCGAAGCTCCACAGGCGCCAGGGCGCGATGATCTTGATGTCCGGCTCGAGCGCATAGGCCGAGAGTTCGAACCGCACCTGGTCGTTGCCCTTGCCCGTCGCGCCGTGGGCGATCGCGTCGGCGCCGACCTCGCGCGCGATCTCGACGAGGCGTTTGGCGATGAGGGGCCGCGCGATCGAGGTGCCTAGCAGATATTGCCCTTCGTATTGGGCGTTGGCGCGGAACATCGGGAACACGTAGTCGCGAACGAATTCCTCGCGCAGGTCCTCGATGAAGATGTGCTCGGGCTTGACGCCAAGCAATTCCGCCTTCTTGCGCGCGGGCCCGAGTTCCTCGCCCTGCCCGAGGTCGGCGGTGAAGGTGACGACTTCCGCGCCATAGGTCGTCTGCAGCCATTTGAGGATGATGGAGGTGTCGAGCCCGCCCGAATAGGCGAGAACGACGCGCTTGATCTTGGACTTTGGGCTGGACATCGGCTCGGCGACCCGTCGGGTGAGCGAAATTCGGCCGGACTTATAGTGTCGTGGACGGCGCGCGCAACCCTGCCACGTCAGAGGACGTCTGGACGCCGCATACGACAGAACTTTCCGGAGTGACGATGCGACAATTCCTCGCCGAAGAACCCGTCAGTTCCGTCTTGTCACCCGCGCCGCGCGAAGGCTAAGGTTCACAGCATAACCGCAACGCGTTAGAGGAACGCCCATGACCTTTCGCCTCAAATCCCTGGTTTTCGCCGCGGCGCTCGTCGCTTCGGCGGGCGCCGCCTCTGCGGACGATCTGAAGATCGCCCTGATTCGAGGCCTCACCGGTCCGTTGCAGGCCTACGCCAAGCAGACCGAGACCGGCTTCATGATGGGGCTCGAATATGCGACCAAGGGGACCATGGAGGTCGACGGGCGCAAGATCGTCGTCATCACCAAGGACGACCAGTCGAAGCCCGACCTCGCCAAGACCGCGCTCGCGGAGGCCTACGAGGACGACGGCGTCGACATCGCGGTCGGCACGAGCTCGTCCGCGGCGGCGCTGGCGATGCTGCCGGTCGCCGAGGAGCACAAGAAGATTCTCGTCGTCGAACCCGCGGTGGCCGACGACATCACCGGCGCCAAGTGGAACCGCTACATTTTCCGAACCGCACGCAATTCCTCGCAGGACGCGATCTCGAACGCGGTCGCGATCGGAAAGCCGGGCGTGCATGTGGCGACGCTCGCGCAGGACTACGCCTTTGGCCGCGACGGCGTCGCCGCGTTCAAGGAGGCGCTCGCCAAGACTGGCGCGACCCTGGAAGCCGAAGAATACGCTCCCGCCAACACGACCGATTTCACCGCCCCGGCCCAGCGCCTGTTTGACGCGCTGAAGGACAAGCAAGGCCGCAAGATCATCTGGGTGATCTGGGCGGGCGGCGCCGATCCATTGGGTAAGCTCGCCGACCTCGACCCCGGCCGATACGGCATCGAACTCTCGACCGGCGGCAACATCCTGCCGGCGCTTGCGGCCTACAAGCGCTTCCCCGGCCTCGAGGGCGCTGCCTACTACTACTACGAAATCCCAAAGAACCCGGTAAACGACTGGCTAGTCGCCGAGCATAAGAAGCGCTTCAACGCGCCGCCAGACTTCTTCACCGCCGGCGGCTTCGCCGCGGCGATGGCGATTGTCACAGCGGTCGAAAAGGCGAAGTCGACGGATACCGAGAAGCTAATCTCGACGATGGAAGGCATGTCGTTCGAGACGCCCAAGGGCACGATGATCTTCCGCAAGGAGGACCATCAGGCGTTGCAATCGATGTACGCTTTCAAGATCAAGGTCGATCCGAACGTCGCCTGGGCGATCCCCGAGCTAACCCGGGAGCTGAAGATCGAGGACATGGACATCCCGATCCGCAACAAGCGATGACGCCTTCGATCGAGACCCGTGAGCTGACCATCCGCTTCGGCGGCCATGTCGCGGTCGATCACGTCTCCTGCGCTTTTCGGCCCGGCGAGCTCACCGCCATCGTCGGACCGAACGGCGCGGGCAAGACGACCTATTTCAATCTCATGTCGGGTCAGCTTCGCGCCTCGGATGGCGCAGTTCTGATCGAGGGCGAGGACGTGACCGGCTTGAGCGCGCCGCGAAGGACTCGCCTTGGCCTCGGCCGCGCCTTCCAGCTGACCAACCTCTTCCCGCGCCTGAGCGTCGGCGAAAACGTGCGGCTCGCGGTTCAGGCCCATGCCGGCGTGCACTACGACATGCGCCGGCCATGGCGGGCGAGCGGGGACCTTATCAGGCGCGCCGACGCCGTGCTCAACTCGGTCGGCCTCTCGGGCAAGCGGGAGGCGCTCGCTTCGGCCCTGCCACATGGTGACCAGCGCAAGCTCGAAGTCGCGATGATGATGGCGCTCGAGCCCAAGATCTACATGTTCGACGAGCCGACGGCGGGTATGAGCGTCGACGAAGTGCCGGTCGTGCTCGATCTCATCGCGCGACTGAAAACCGACAGCACGAAGACGATCCTGCTCGTCGAGCACAAGATGGACGTCGTGCGTTCGCTCGCCGACCGGATCATTGTGCTGACCAACGGAGAGCTCGCGGCGGACGGCGACCCGGCGACGGTTATCGCTTCGCCGGTCGTGCAGGAGGCCTATCTCGGAATCGCGCCGGGGAAGGCGGCATGAGCATCGCCCTGACGCTCGAGGGCGTCCACACCCACATCGGCCGCTATCACATCCTGCAGGGCGTCGACTTTGCCGCGCCGGCCGGCAGGACGACGATGCTGCTTGGCCGCAATGGCGCCGGCAAGACCACGGCGCTGCGCACGATCATGGGGCTTTGGCGCGCCTCGAAGGGGCGGATCTCTCTCGGCCAGACTCCATTGCAAGGCCTTCCGGCGAGCGATGTGGCGCGGCTCGGCGTCGGGTACGCGCCGGAGACGATGGCGGTGTTCTCCGATCTCTCAGTCAAGGAGAACCTCGCGCTCGGTGCGCGCGAGGGTCCGCTCGACGATGCGCGGCTCGCCTGGATCTTCAGCTTCTTCCCGGCTTTGCGCAAATTCTGGCTGTCGCGGGCGGGCGCGCTCTCAGGCGGGCAGAAACAAATGCTCTCGATCGCGCGCGCCATAGTCGAACCCCGCGAACTGCTGCTGATCGACGAGCCGACCAAGGGGCTCTCGCCGGCAATCGTTGGTTCGCTAATCGACTGCCTCAAGGAGATCAAGGCGACGGACGTGACGATCCTGCTGGTCGAGCAGAATTTCCGCGTCGCACGCGAGGTCGGCGACGAGGTTCGCGTGATGGATAGTGGTCGCATCGTGCATCGGGGCGCGATGGCGGAGCTCGCGGCCGACGAGTCGCTGCAGAACCGGCTGCTTGGGCTCAGCCTGGATTCGCACCAGTGAGCGCGCTCGACGCCAGCGCCGCCCTGCCGAGGCGCAAGGTGGAGATCCTGCCCGCGCTGACGCCCCTCATCGTCGCGCTCGTGGCCGCGCCCTTCGTCGGGTCGCTATCAACCTTCTTCACGCTGACCGCCGCGGGCCTCGCCATGGGCATGATGATCTTCACCATGGCCTCGGGGCTCACGCTCGTCTTCGGCATGATGGACGTGCTCAACTTCGGCCATGGGGCGTTCATCGCGCTTGGCGCCTATGTCGCGACGCTCGTGTTCGCGCCGCTCGCAAGCTGGTCGAGCGCCGATTCCGTCACGCTCAACCTCGCAGTCATTCTCCTCGCCGTCATCGCGGCGGCGCTCGTCTGCGGCGCGTTTGGCTGGGTGTTCGAGCGGCTGATCGTGAAGCCCGTCTACGGGCAGCACTTGAGGCAAATCCTGGCAACGATCGGCGGTGCGATCATCGCCGAGCAGCTGCTCTATGCGCTGTTCGGCCCCGACCAGATTCCGCTCGCGCTCCCCGCGACGCTGCAGGGCTCCTTCATCTTTGGCGAGGCGGCGGTCGAGAAATATCGCGTGCTGGCGACGCTGATCGGCCTCGTGGTGTTCGCGGGCGAGATGCTGATCTTGAACCGCACCAAGATCGGCCTTCTGATCCGCGCCGGCGTCGAGAACCGTGAGATGGTCGAGGCGCTCGGCTATCGCATCGATCGCCTGTTCGTCGGCGTGTTCATGGCGGGATCGGCGCTGGCGGGTCTCGGAGGGGCGATGATGGCGCTCTACCGTGGCCAGGTGCATGCGACGATCGGTGGCGAGTTCCTCGTGCTCTGCTTCATCGTCATCATCATCGGCGGCCTTGGCTCGGTTGGCGGCTCCTTCGTCGCCTCGATCCTGGTCGCACTCATCGCGAACTACGCCGGCTTTGTCGCGCCGAAGCTCGCGCTGGTGTCGAATATTCTGGCGATGGTCGTCGTGCTGCTCTGGCGGCCGCGAGGCCTTTATCCGGTCAGCGGTCGATGACCCTGCTGTCCGGCGATCCGCCGCGCGGCCGGGCGCTCACGATCCTCATCGCCGCGATCGTCCTCGCTCTGGCGCTGGCGCCCTTCCTCTTCCCCGGGGCGAAGGCGCTCAACGTCGCGGCCAAGACCTGCGTGATGATCCTGCTCGTCGCCTCCTACGATCTGCTGCTCGGCTACACGGGCATCGTGTCCTTCGCCCATGTGATGTTCTTCGGTGTTGGCGCCTATGGTGTCGGGCTTGCGCTCTATGGGCTCGGCGCGAGCTGGGGCGCGCTTGCGGCGGGGCTGGTTGCCGCCTTCGCCCTTTCGCTCGCGCTTGCCCTGGCGATCGGCCTTTTCTCGCTCAGGGTGCAGTCGATCTTCTTCGCCATGGTGACGCTCGCCGTCGCCTACGCCTTCAACGTCCTCGCTTCGCAGCTCTCCTCGCTGACCGGCGGCGAGGACGGCCGCTCCTTCAAGGTCCCGCCAGCATTGCAGCCAGGCTTCAAATGGCTCGATCATCCGATCTTCGGCGTGCA
Source organism: uncultured Alphaproteobacteria bacterium (assembly GCA_963721905.1). GTDB lineage: Bacteria > Pseudomonadota > Alphaproteobacteria > Rhizobiales > Beijerinckiaceae > Roseiarcus. Next base: position 237,022 of record CAVRMF010000015.1, on the reverse strand, counting down.
GCCAAACGGCAAGCTCCTGACCTATTATGTCGTCTTCGCCGTCGTGCTGGTCGCTTTCCTGGTGTTGCTCAGGGTCGTCAACTCGCCGTTCGGACGCGTCTTGCAGGCGATCCGCGAAAATCCGTTTCGCGCCGAGGCGCTCGGCTATCGCACGGTCTTTCACCGCACGCTCGCGACCTGCATTTCGGCGCTCGGGGCGACGCTCGCCGGCGGTTTGAGCGCGCTCTGGCTGCGCTATGTCGGGCCCGACACGGCGCTGAGCTTCTCGATCCAGGTCGACGTGCTTGTGATGGTCGTCGTCGGCGGCATGGGCTCGCTCTATGGCGCGATCATTGGCGCGGCGCTCTTCGTTGTGGCGGAAAGCTATTTGCAAGACGCCATGGGCGCGCTCTCGCATCTTGCCGCCGACGCGCATCTGCCGCTGCTGCCCGCTCTCTTCCATCCCGACCGCTGGCTTCTCTGGCTCGGCCTCGCCTTCGTGCTGGCGGTCTATTTCGCCCCGTTGGGGATTGTAGGGGCGTTGAAGCCGGCCGAGGGGAAGGCGAAGTAGCTCGTGGAGCGCCCGGGGTCATAGATCATCAGCACCGCCGACCCGCCCTCGGTCGCAACCCGCGCCTCTTTGGCAAAGCCCGCTTTCGCGTAGGCGCGCCGGGCGCGAAGATTGTCGACGTCCGGATCGATGGCGACGTGCGGCGCCCCCTCGGTGCAGAGCCGCTCCGCGAGCAGGCGGAGGAAGGTCGCGCCGTGGCCATGTCCGATCATCGACGGAAGCCCGATAAAGCTGTCGATCGCGCGCGCCCCCTGGGGCAGATGCGCGAGATGGGCCTGCGGCCAGGCGTGGACCTCGTAGTCCGGCGAAGGCGCGGCCGCGGAAGGACACGATCCGCATCCTCATGCGCAACTCACGGAGGTCGGCGCGAAGAATCTCGAACTCTCAATCCGGCTCGCCCCACCACCGCGCGACTTCAGGCGTGCTGAGCCAGCGGCGCAGGCGCGGGAGGTCGGCGGTCCTAACGGGACGGATCGAACAGGGCGAGGCCGGCATCTCGGAGGCAATTTTTGACCGCGTGGCCGTCCTCCGCAATGGATTGGTCTTGTCGACGCACTTTCGCGGTCCCACCTATCCCGATTGGCTTGGCGAACAGGCGCAGACGCGCCGTCGGAGGACATCATGAAAGTTGGCGTGATCGGCTCGGGCGTTGTGGGGCAGACATTGGCTGCAGGGTTTCTCAAGCATGGCCACGAGGTTGAGATCGGCACGCGCGATCCGGCCAAGCTCAAGGAATGGTCGGGCAAGAATCCCGGGATCAAGGTGAAGAGCTTCGCAGAAGCCGCGGCTTTTGGCGAGGTCGTCGTGCTTGCGGTCGCTGGCCAGGTCGCGCTCGAGGCGCTGAAGCTCGTCGGACCCAAGGAGCTTCACGGCAAGACGGTGATCGACGCCTGCAATCCGATCGGCGGCGGCCCGCCGGTCAACGGCGTGCTGTCGTACTTCACGACGCTGACTGACTCGCTGATGGAGCGGCTACAGAAGGCCTATCCGCCGGCGCACTTCGTCAAGGCGTTCAATTCGGTCGGCAACGGTCAGATGGTCAATCCGCATTTCGCCGGCGGACGGCCGACCATGTTCATCTGCGGCAATGACGCGAACGCCAAACGCATCGTGACGCAGATTCTCGACCAGTTCGGCTGGGATACCGAGGACATGGGCGCAGTCGAGGCGGCCCGCGCGATCCAGCCGCTCTGCATGCTCTGGTGCATTCCGGGCGTCGGCAAAGGCGACTGGTCGCCGCACGCGTTCAAGATGCTGCGCTAGCCAGTGAGGATTCGCCTGGTCTCGCAAACTCCGGCGGAACGCGACCATGTTGGACGCACGCCATGGAGGCGGCGCTCCTGACGATCCGTTAGATACGCGTTGAGCCGCGTCAAGGGCTTGTCCGGTGGCGCCTAAGCTGAATCAGATCGCTGGCGTCGGCGGCCAATAGACGGAGGAGGATACAATGGTCAGACTTGCGCTTATCGTTATCATCTTCTTGACGCTGATGGCGGGCGCTGCGGCCAATGCCGAAAACCAGGGCCGGTATGTCGCCCCGGAGCTCAGCAAGCCTACGCCGGGGCGTCTTCTCGATCAGGATTATCTGACGTCGACCGGCGCGACTGTTCCGCGGCCCGGCCTTCCCCAGTCGGCGGGCGAGACGCCGCTCGGACGACCGCATCGACAACAGCATCTGCAAAGGTTGTTGAGGCTTTGTCAGGTCCGGACGGCGCCCGCTGATCAAAGAGCTGTTATTGGGTGAAACATCGCGTCTCCGTCGATGCGAGAGGGAAACCCTGTCGGGTCCCTTGCGTGGCGCCGTATTGATCCCCCAGGCGCTTGCGCAGAGATGAGCTTCCAAATGTAAACAATGTGCACAGACATTTGCCCGTTCTTATCCCATTGTTATCGCTTTTTTTCGATTCGAAGTTGCGCAAGGTCTGACATCCTGCTAGAGTTATAGTAATAAACGCGAACGATTGGTTTGCAATTCTTGCGTCCAGTTGAAATTAGGGGGAACGGAGGGTGCCGCTTCGAATATTGACGGCCGGCGCCGCGGCTGCGTTGATCGCGCTGGCCAGCGCGCCGGCATGCGCCGGACTGGACGGCAGCACTGTTACGGCGACGTACTGGTTCGGGGCGACGTCCGCGCCTCCTTCGGGACCTTGCACGACCATGCTGCCTTGCGAAGTTCCGCCGGGGGAGCCCGCCTCGCCGGCGCAAGTTCCTGTGATGTTCAATGAGGGCGCGATTAGCGGGGTGCAGATCTCTGTCTACGACACCCAAATCGTGATCACCGACGTGGAGTCGGGACCGTTCTGCGTGGTGTCGACGGTGACATGTCCAGGTCCGGATGTTTTCAATGGCTTCTCGTTCGTCTTCTCCGGCGCGGAGGCCATTACGGGCGTCAGCGTGGACCCGACGAGCGCAGCGGATTTTCGCCTGGCCCCGAGCGGCGTCACCTTCACTTCGACAGAGATATTCGTGAATGTCGCCGGACTTTCCCCAAACTTGGGCGACGTACTCACCCTCGACGTCAATCCTCCGACAACACCCTCAATTCCTGAGCCCTCGACGTGGGCGCTGATGCTGCTGGGCTTTGCGGGGCTGGGCGTCGCGGGCTATCGGCGAATGGGCGCGGCTTCGGGCTGAGGCGCGCCGGGTAATACGCCTCGGCGCGGGTTAACGCGCCCGGACATTGAAGCGGGGAGGGAGCACGCATGAGCCAGCCTTTTCTTGGTCAAGTGCTTGCGGTGGGATTCAATTTTGCGCCGGTGGGCTGGGCTATGTGTAACGGCCAACTGTTGTCGATCGCTCAGAACTCGGCGCTGTTCAACCTCATCGGCACGACCTTTGGCGGTGACGGGCAGACGACCTTCGGGCTGCCGGATCTTCGCGGACGCGCGGCGCTCGGGCAGGGACAGGGGTCGGGGTTGCAGTCCTACGTTCAGGGCCAGACCGGAGGCGTCGAATCCGTCACGCTGACGAGCAGCCAGTTCGCCGGCCATACGCATGCGCTCGAGGCGGCGGCGACGGCGACCACCCCGACGCCCGGTTCGGGGGTCGTCCTCGGCACGCCCAGCTCGGGCACGCCGATCTACGCGACCGCAGGGACCCAGACAGTCCTGGCGACCAACACGGTCTCGCCGAGCGCTGGCTCCGGAGGTCCGCATGAGAACCGGCAGCCCAGCACGACGATCAATTACATCATCGCCCTCGAGGGAATTTTTCCATCGCAGGCGTGACGAACTGGCGGCGCCGCATCAGGGGGAGAACCAATGAGCAGTCCATTTCTCGGCCAGATAACGCTCTTCCCGTACAACTTCGCCCCCCTCGGGTGGGCCATGTGCGAAGGCCAGTTGTTGTCGATCAGCCAGAACACAGCGTTGTTCTCGCTCTTGGGCACGCAGTTCGGCGGCAACGGCACGTCGAATTTTGCGCTGCCGGATCTTCGTGGCCGAGTTCCGATCGGGCAGGGCCAGGGGCCGGGCCTCTCGGTCTACGACATGGGCAGTCAGCAGGGCCAGGAATCCGTCACGCTGACGACGGCGACGGTTCCTGCCCATTCGCACGCGTTCCCGGCTTTCGCAGTTGCGGCGACGACCAACGCGCCAAACGGCGCACTGCCCGCCGAAGGGCAAGGGTCCGGTCGCGGCGGCGCCTTCCCCGTCAACACCTATAGCGCTTCCGGAACCGCGGCCAGCCTAGCCGCGGCCGGCCAGGTCGCCCCGGTGACGAGCGGCGGCGCGCCTCACAACAATTTGCAACCCTATCTGACGCTGAACTGGTGCATTGCGTTGCAGGGAATTTTCCCGTCTCGCAGTTAGGGCCGATCGACTAGCGGCGCGGATGCGCCCGGACGGAGAACGCGACCATGGCACAGCCATACCTTGGTGAGATTGAAGCCTTTTCCTTCGGCTTTGCGCCGAAGGGATGGGCGCTCTGCGCGGGCCAGTTGTTGCCAATCAACCAGAACCAGGCGCTGTTCTCGCTGCTGGGCACCACTTACGGCGGCGACGGGATTTCAAATTTTGCGTTGCCGGATCTTCGCGGCCGCATCGCCAACGCATCGGGCGAGGGGCCGGGCCTAGCGCTGTACAATCTCGGGCAAACGGGCGGCCAAGAGTTGCATACCCTGGTCCTGGCCGAAATGCAGTCCGGCGGCCACACCCACACCGTCAACGCGACGAACAACGGCCAGACGGGCGGCACGAACGTACCAGGCAGTGGGGTCACATTGGGCAGCGGTTATGCGAGCGAAACAGGCTCGCCGCTGGTTAACATCTATAGTTCTGCCGCGCCGACGGTTGCCATGGGGTCGCTTGCGTCCACCGGCGGGCAGCCGCACGAGAACCGCATGCCGTTCCTTGGGCTGAACTATTGCATCGCGCTGCAAGGAATTTTTCCGTCGCGCAGTTGAGGCGGGCGCGGCCGGAACGCCATCAATTGAAGACGATCTGATAGTCCTGGCGATCGCGCGATGGCGTGTAGATGGGGATGAGATAGAGATCGAAGCTCGCGCCGTCTTCGAGGGTGAGCCGATGCATGCCTTCCGGGACGATCGGGGCGGGGGCGCCGCGCAGGATGAGGGTGAAAGCGGCGCGCGGGGCGCCTGGCGCAGGCGAGCCGCGCCGGTCAACAGCAACGAGCGTCAGCCTATGCCCGTCCGGCAAGAGAATTTCCTTACCGACGTGTGGCGAAAAACTGTCTGCGCCGACGCCTTCGGTCATGGCATTTCGTCCCCATTTCCAAGTTCGTGCGACCGTGGACAAAATGGGCGGCATTGTCGAGCGGTAAGTGACGCATGAGCTCGCCGGCGGACGGCGCCCTGACGCTCCGCCCTGTGCGCGACGACGAAGCCGACAGAGCCTTTCTCTATGCGCTGTTCGTTGCGAGGAAGGCGGCGGACATGGCGGCGATGCCGATCGGCGCGGCGGCCAAGGATTTCCTGCTCAGCGCGCAATACCGGTCGATGACGGCGACCTATCGGCACGAGTTTCCGAACGCGCGGTGGGAAGTGGTCGAGTTGATGGGCGAGCCGGTCGGGCGGCTCGTCACAGACGTCGGGGATCGCTGCGTCACCTATGTCGATATCGCGCTCCTGCCGCAAGCGCAGGGGCGTGGACTGGGCACGCGTCTGATGACAAGCGCGCTCGAAGAGCCGCGGCGTCTTGGCCTGCCGGCGCGGGTCAATGTGCTCGAGCAGAATGTCGCGTCCTTGAGGCTCTGGGAGCGCCTCGGCTTTGTCCGCGAGGGAGGATCCCGGCCATTCGTAAGGCTGGGATGGCGGGGGTGAGCGCGCGGCGGAGCGATGAGTCGCCGCATGCGTTCAGGTTGTTGGGGCGCCCCTACCTCAGCGACGCGTTGATCGCCTGGAGCGCCTTCGAACCGGGACAGAGGATCTCCTGGCCGAGTTCGTTGAGCGGACGCGGCGTCGTGTCGAGGCCCTCGTGCAGGTCCCTGGCGTTTTCGTTGAGGTAGAGGAGACCGGTCGCGATCTCGCCGGCGGCGTGATGGCGTTCGAGCGTCACGAACGCCGCCGAACGCTCCGAGACGTCGAGACCGGCCTCGAGCTTGTGCAGGCGAATGGTCGTTCCGTCGTGCATCAAGATGTCCTGCCGGTCACCCTCGGCGTAGTCGACCTCAATCGTTGTCCGGCCGCTGATCACGTCAAGCGCGTTGACGGCGATGTTGTGCTCGCGAACGTAGTCGAAGCTCTTGGTCGAGCCGGCGTGATTGTTGAAGGTGACGCAGGGCGAAATGACATCAATGAAGGCCGCGCCGCGATGCTCGAAAGCCCCCTTGATGAGCGGCACGAGCTGCGCCTTGTCGCCCGAGAAACTGCGGGCGACGAACGAAGCGCCGAGCTGAATCGCTAGCGCAACGAGATCGATCGGCCCGTCGGTCGCGTCGACGCCCTTCTTGCTCTTCGAGCCCCGGTCGGCGGTTGCCGAGAACTGACCCTTGGTCAGGCCGTACACGCCGTTGTTCTCGACAATATAGACCATATTGACGCCGCGCCGCATGGCGTGGGCGAACTGGCCGAGGCCGATCGAGGCGGTGTCGCCGTCGCCGGAGACGCCGAGATAGATGAGATCGCGGTTGGCGAGATTGGCGCCGGTGAGCACGGAAGGCATGCGTCCGTGCACCGAGTTGAAGCCGTGGCTCTGGCCGAGCATGTAGGTCGGCGTCTTCGAGGAGCAGCCGATGCCGCTGAGCTTGGCGATCCGGTGCGGCGGCAGCGAAAGTTCGAAACAGGCGCGTACGATCGCCGCGCTGATCGAATCGTGCCCACAGCCGGCGCAGAGCGTCGACATCGAGCCTTCATAGTCGCGATGGGTAAAGCCGAGCGCATTGACCTCGAGCGAGGGGTGCTGGAACTTCGGCTTGGCGAGATAGCTCACGATACGGCCTCGACAGTTTTCTTGGTGACCGGCTTCGGCAGCCGGCCGGAAACCTCGCGTACGATGTAACGGGCGGTGATCGACATGCCGCCGTAATGGAGGATCGAAGTCAGACGCGCTGGATCCAAGCCGAGGTCGGCCGTCATGAGCGTGCGCATCTGCGCGTCGCGGTTCTGTTCGACGACGAACACCTGATCGTGATTCTGCACGAAATCAGTGATCTCGCGGCTAAGCGGAAAGGCGCGGATGCGCAACGTGTCGACGTCGACGCCGTTCGCGGCCAACAGCTCGACGGCCTCGTCCATCGCGTCCGTGGTCGATCCGTAGTGGATGACGCCGACGCGCGTCGGCCTCGCGGCCTTCCTCAAGATCGGGCGGGGCAGCAGGCCGCGCGCCGTTTCGAACTTGCGCAGGAGTCGCTCCATATTGTCGATGTACGGGGTGGCGTCCTCGGTGTAGCGAGCGAAGCGGTCGCGGCTGGTGCCGCGGGTGAAATAGGCGCCGCGCGTGGGATGCGCGCCCGGCATCGTTCGGTAGGGAACGCCGTCGCCGTCCACGTCATTGTAGCGGCCAAAATTAACGGCGCGCTCGAGGTCGTCGTGCGACAGAACCTTGCCGCGATCGTAGAGGCGGGAATCGTCCCACCGGAACGGCTCGGTCAGGTGCGAATTCATGCCGATGTCGAGATCCAGCATGACGAAGACCGGCGTCTGCAGCCGCTCGGCGAAGTCGAACGCGCTCGCGCTGAATTCGAACGCCTCGCCCGGACCATCGGGCATGAGCAGGACATGCTTCGTATCGCCGTGCGAGGCGAAGGCGCAGGAGAGAAGATCGGACTGTTGGGTGCGGGTCGGCATGCCGGTCGAGGGGCCGCCCCGCTGGACGTCGAACACCACGACCGGAATCTCCGCGAAATAGGCAAGGCCGAAGAATTCCTGCATCAGCGAAATGCCGGGGCCGGACGTCGTGGTGAACGCGCGCGCGCCGTTCCAGCCCGCGCCGACGGCAATTCCGATCGCCGCGATCTCGTCCTCGGCTTGCACGAATGCGTAGTTCTTCTTGCCCGTCGCGGGATCGATGCGGAAGCGCGCGCAATTGCGCTCGAACGCCTCCGCGAGCGAAGTGGATGGCGTGATCGGATACCAGGCGCAGACCGTTGCGCCGCCATAGACCGCGCCGAGGCCGGCGGCGAAATTGCCTTCGACCAGAATGCGATCGCCGACCGCCTCGCTTCGCCGCACGCGTATGCCGAGCGGACAGTCGAAGCGCTCTTTGGCATGGTCGTATCCGATATGCAGCGCGCGCCGGTTGGCGTCGAGCAGCCGCTCCTTGCCTTTGAAGGTCTCGGCGGCGAGCGTCTCCATGACCGCGACGTCAATGTCGAGGAGCGCGGCCAGCGCTCCGACATAAATGATGTTCTTATAGAGCTGCCGCTGCCTGGGATCGTCGTATTCGGCGGCGCAGATTTCGGTGAGCGGCATGCCGATGACCGTTAGGTCGTCGCGCAGCGCCGAGGGCGGCATCGGCCGCGTCGAGTCGTAAAAGAGATAGCCGCCCGGTTCGATCGCGGCGATGTCCTGGACGAAGGTCTGCGGATTCATCGCCACGAGAATATCTGCGCCGCCGCGTGAGCCGAGGCGATCCTGTTCGCTCACCCGCACCTCGTACCAGGTCGGCAGGCCCTGAATGTTCGAGGGAAAGATGTTGCGCGGGGCGATCGGCACGCCCATGCGCATGATCGAACGCGCGAAGAGGAGGTTCGCGCTCGCGGACCCGGAGCCGTTGACGTTGGCGAAGCGGATGACGAAGTCGTTTACAGCGTGGATTGGCATGTGCGCCCCGCCCGGGGAAACTCGATGGTGAACTTCCGCATGTCCCACGCCCCCGTGGGACAGCGCTCGGCGCAAAGCCCGCAGTGGAGGCAGAGATCTTCGTCCTTGGCCATGATCCGCCCCGTCTTGACGGGCTCGGACACATAGATCGCCTGCGTCAGATTGAGGGCCGGCGCGTTGAGCGAGCGGCGCAGTTCTTCCTCGCGCGCATTGGGAACGAAGGAAATGCAGTCCAACGGGCAGATGTCGACGCAAGCGTCGCACTCGATGCAGGCGGGCGCGGAAAAGACCGTCTGGACGTCACAGTTGAGACAGCGGCGCGCTTCCGCCAAGGCCTGCTGGTCGGTAAACCCGAGCTCGACTTCGGTCTTAACGTTCTTGAGCGCTTTGGTGTTTTCGACGTGCGGCACTGCGAACCGGCGGTCGAGGGTGATGGCGTTGTCGTAGGACCACTCGTGGAGGCCCATCTTCTGGCTGATGAGATTGGTCATGGGCGCCGGCCGCGCGCGCGGGTCTTTGCCACGGCAGTAGGCGTCGATGGAAATCGCCGCCTCGTGGCCGTGCGCCACCGCGGTTATAATGTTTTTGGGCCCGAGAGCTGCGTCGCCGCCGAAAAAGACGTACGGAAGGCTCGACTGGAACGTGACCGGATCGATTGCCGGCAGCCCGTCCTTGCCGAAGGCAAGCCCCGCGTCGCTCTCGATCCAGGGAAAGGCGTTCTCCTGGCCGACGGCGACGAGGACGTCGTCGCATTCGATGTGAACGTCGGGCTCGCCGGTCGACGCGAGGATGCGTCGTCCGCGGTCATCCTTCTCGGCCGTCACCTTTTCGAACATCACGCCGGTCAGACGGCCGCGCTCGTGCGTGAAGGCCTTGGGCACGAGAAAATTGAGGATCGCGACGCCCTCGTGCATCGCGTCTTCCTTTTCCCAGGCCGAGGCCTTCATCTCGGCAAAGCCAGATCGCACGACGACCTTGACGTCGTGGCCGCCGAGTTCTGAGCGAGGTGCGGCAGCAATCCATCGCCGTGTTGCCGCCGCCAAGCACGATGACCCTGCGTCCGATCGAATGCGTATGACCGAATGACACGCTTGCGAGCCAGTCGATGCCGATATGAATGTTCTTGGCCGCCTCGCGGCGGCCGGGCGCGTCGAGATCGCGGCCGCGGGGCGCGCCGCAGCCGACGAAGATCGCGTCGAAACCCTCGGCGAGCATCGCCTTGAGGCTCTCGATGCGTCGCGAGGCGACGAACGCTCCCCCGGTCGACAGCGCGTAGCCAACCTCCTCGTCGATCACTTCGTCCGGCAAACGGAACTTCGGAATTTGGCTGCGCATCATGCCGCCGGCGCTCGAGTCGGAATCGAACACAACCACGTCATAGCCGATTGCGGCGAGATCGCGGGCGACCGTCAGCGAGGCCGGCCCCGCGCCGATGCAACCGATGCGCTTTCCGTTGCGCGTAGCGGGGGCCTTCGGCAGGCGATCAGTAATGTCACTCTTGCGGTCGGCGGCGACGCGTTTGAGGCGGCAAATGGCGACCGGCTCTTCCTGCAGGCGTCCGCGTCGGCAGGCGGGCTCGCATGGACGATCGCAGGTTCGTCCCAGGATTCCCGGGAAGACGTTCGACTCCCAATTAATGAGATAGGCGCCGTCGTGGTCGCCATCGGCGATGCGGCGAATGTACTCGGGGACGGGCGTGTGCGCCGGGCAGGCCCACTGGCAATCGACCACTCTGTGGAAGTAATCGGGATGCGAGATATCAGTCGCTTGCACGAAGCCGTAGTCTCCCTGCCGTCCTCAACCGGAATTTGTCAGAATTGCTTGGCGCGCATTCAAACCCGATTCGTCGGCGAGTTAAGCGAGAACAATGATAAAGTTATATTAACTCTTTGAAACCTCTTCAACTTTCCGATAGGTAGGGAGCGCGGTTCCTTCTTTCAAGTACGACTTTTGGGTGTGAGCCGTGGCCACGTGTCGGCGAGCCGGTATCCCGCCGGCCAGGGGTCGGCCGGATCCAGCATGTGTTGGTGAACGCCTGTGATCCATGCGCGGCCCGAGATGACTGGCGTGATGGCCGCCCGCCCGGCGATTGTTGTCTTGCGGGCGACTTGACAGATGAACTCGGAGCCAATGATGGAGCGCGCCAGATAGACCTCGCCGACGCCCAGTAGTCCTCGCGCGACCAGCGTCGCCATTCTGGCGCTGCATCCGGTCCCGGTCGGAGAGCGGTCGATCTTGCCCGGGCGGACGACGACGGCGTTGGGGCCGCTGATTTCGGCGCCCTTACGCGTGAGGGGACCAGCGAACTGACAGAACGAAATGTGGTCCCAGCCGGGGTTTTCCGGGTGCGTGAACCCGAGTTGCTCGTTGGCGGCGCCGGTTATTCTGACCCCCAGTTCGGCCAACTCGCGAGCTTCGTCCGGCGCGATCGTAAAGCCGACCGCCTTTGCGTCGACAATGACGAAACTGTCTCCGCCATAAGCGATGTCGACGGTCAGGGTTCCAAGGCCTTGGACTTCGAGCGGCGCATCGAGCCGGTCGGCGAACGAAGGCACGTTCTCGACGTTGATGCGCTCGGCTTTGCCGTCGTGGCAATCCGCGACGACCTCGATCAGGCCGCCCGGCGCCTCGAGCGTGAGGCGGGTCTGGGGCTCCTGCATCGGCAGAATGCCGGCTTCAAGCAGCACCGTGGCGACGCAGATGGAATTGGAGCCCGACATCGGCGGGGTGTCCTCCGGCTCCATGATGATGAATTCCATCTGCGCCCGGGGGTCCTTGGCCGGCACGAGCAGATTGACGTGCCGGAAAACGCCGCCGCGAGGCTCGTTGAGGACAAGATCGCGCAGCGCCCCGTCCCGGGCGATGAACCGCGACTGCTGCCACAAAGTGTCGCCAGGCGGCGGCGCGACCCCGCCGACGATCACGTCGCCGACCTCTCCCTCGGCATGGCAGGAGACGACATGGATGATTTTTGAGGATCGCATGGGTGGACTGCTCATATATTGTCGGAGGCTTAAGTCATGACGTCGCATGGCCCTGCCGCTTCCGCCAGCCTCCGGGAGGAGAACCCGTGATCAGCCACGAGGAACCGACCCGCCGCATTCTTGCCGGCAAATGCTATTGTGGCGCGGTGGAATACGCCGTGGCGGACGCGTTCCTCTATGCGGCACACTGCCACTGCTCAAACTGCCGGCGGACGACAGGTTCAGCGTTCAAGCCGTTCGCGGGAATCGAGCGCGAGAAGCTCGCGATTACAAAGGGCGAGTCCGAGCTTATGATCTTCGGCGAAGAAGACGCCAACAACACGCACTGCAGGGTCTGCGGCTCGCTTCTCTTCTCGGTTGTCCGCGACGGGGCCTTCGTTCACGTCGCCATGGGGACCCTCATCGACGATCCGACCATAAGGCCTACGCACCATATTTTCGTCGGCTCCAAAGCGCCGTGGTTTACGATCGCCGACGACCTACCGCAGTACGAAGAGCACGTTCCTCCGTCCGGACCTCAGGGCGGCTAGGCCGATCCCGTTTAATCGGCCGAGCGGAAGCGCGGGGCGCCGCGAACGGGGCAGCCTGCCGACCATGCCGATTCGAGCCGCGTGAGCCGCTTTCGTTGCCGCCCCCCCCGCGATTGGCGCCAACCCCTTCCTTCTTCCCGCCTTTCGGCATAGATAGCGCGCAATCCCCCTTAATTTGCGCCGGTCCGGCGCCGGAGACCCCTATGGCCAGGCCGCAAACGCTGTATGACAAGATCTGGGAGGACCATGTCATCGAGACGGCGGGCGAATTCGAGCCTCATCTACATCGACCGGCATCTCGTCCACGAAGTGACGAGCCCGCAGGCCTTTGAGGGTCTCCGCATCACGGGCCGCAAGGTGCGGGCGCCGGAGAAGACGCTCGCCGTCGTCGACCACAACATCCAGACGACAGACCGCAGCCACGGCATCGCCGACCCCGAGAGCCGGCAGCAGGTCGAGACCCTCGCAGCGAACGCGCGCGAGTTCGGCATCGAATATTATGACGAGTTCGATCGCCGTCAGGGTATCGTGCATATCATCGGACCGGAACAGGGCTTTACCCTGCCGGGAACGACGATCGTCTGCGGCGACAGCCACACTTCGACCCACGGCGCGTTCGGCGCGCTCGCGCACGGCATCGGCACATCGGAAGTCGAGCATGTGCTGGCGACGCAGACGCTGATCCAGATCAAGGCGAAGAACATGCGCGCCCGGGTCGATGGCGCGCTTCCCGAAGGCGTCACCGCCAAGGACATCATTCTCGCCATCATTGGCGAGATCGGCACGGCGGGCGGCACTGGCCATGTGATCGAATATTGCGGCTCGGCGATCGAAGCGCTCTCGATGGAAGGCCGCATGACCGTCTGCAACATGTCGATCGAGGCTGGCGCCCGCGCTGGCATGATCGCGCCGGACGAAAAGACATTCGACTTTCTGAAGGACCGGCCGAAGTCGCCGAAGGGCGTGCTGTGGGACCAGGCCTGCCGCTATTGGGAGACGCTGAGCACGGCCGATGACGCCGATTTCGACGCCGAGGTGAGGCTCAACGCCACGGACCTGCCGCCACTTGTCACCTGGGGCACGAGCCCGCAGGACGTCGCTTCGATCCTCGGCTATGTGCCGCGTGTCTCGGACGGCCAGACCGAGCAGAAGCGCACCTCGATCCAGCGCGCCCTCGACTATATGGGGCTCAAGGGCGGGGAGAAGTTGACCGACGTCGCCATCGACCGCGTCTTCATCGGCTCCTGCACCAACGGCCGCATCGAGGATTTGCGCGCTGCCGCGAAGGTCGTCGAAGGTCGCAAGGTCAACGAGCGGGTCAATGCGATGGTCGTGCCGGGATCTGGGCTCGTGAAGGCGCAGGCCGAGGCCGAGGGGCTCGACAGGGTCTTTCTCGACGCGGGCTTCGAGTGGCGTGAGCCTGGCTGCTCGATGTGTCTGGCGATGAACCCGGACAAGCTTGCGCCGGGCGAGCGCTGCGCCTCGACGTCGAACCGCAATTTCGAGGGCCGACAGGGCTATAGGGGCCGCACCCATCTCGTGTCGCCCGCCATGGCCGCCGCAGCGGCGATCGCGGGCCGGTTTGTCGATGTTAGGGAGTGGCGGTAGACCCATGAAGGTCGGCGATCTCCTCATTGACGAGAGCGAGATCGTCGAGACTTTCGTTCGTTCTTCCGGCCCCGGTGGACAGAACGTCAACAAGGTCGCGACCGCGGTCGAATTGCGTTTCGACGCGCGCCGCAGCCCAAGCCTCCCCAGTGACGTCGCGGTCCGGCTGATGAAGCTCGCCGGCTCACGCGTGACGCAGGAGGGCGTCATCGTCATCTTCGCCCAGAAATTCGCGAGCCAGCCACGCAACCGCGAGGACGCGCGCGCCCGGCTCGCCGCGCTGCTGACGAAAGCGCAGCGACGCGAAAAGCCTCGCCGTCCGACCCGCCCGACGCTCGCCTCGAAGATTCGCCGCCTCGACGAGAAGGGACGGCGCGGGACCATCAAGGCGCTGAGAGGGAAGGCGGAGGCGGATTGATTCGCGGCCCGGCCGGATGCGGTCTTGCCGTTCGGGGCAACCCCCGTCGAGCGGGCGCCGCCCATTGCTGAAGGAGTCTCAATGCGGTCGGAGCTGGAAGTCGTCGCTGATGTGGCGAACGAACTCGGCGAGGGCGTCGTGTGGTCGCCGGCGCATGGCGAGGTCCAATGGACCGACATTCTTGGCCGCCGTTTCTGGACCTACCGTCCGGAGGAGGGCCAGCGACGATCATGGCCGTTGCCCGATCGTCTTGCATGTCTCGCACCGCTCCGCGGGAGATCGCTGCTCGCCGGATTTGCAGGGGGACTTGAGGTCTTCGACCTAGAAAGTGGCGTCCGCCGCCCGATCGCGCCCGTCGAACATGACCTCCCGACGACGCGACTCAACGATGGCAAACTCGACCGCAAAGGGCGGTTCGTGTTCGGCACGATGGACGAGAACCCGAATGGCGCAAATCCGATCGGCCACATCTGGAGCTACAGTTCGGGGTCTGGGCCGCGGGCGCTTGTTTCCGGGGTGCGCACATCGAACTCGATCGCCTTTTCGCCCGACGGTCGACGCATGTACTTCGCCGACACGCCTGAGAAGCGCATCCGCTGCTACGATTACGATCTCGATAGCGGCGAACTATCCCGCGAGCGGACGTTCGCCATGGTTGTGGGGCCCGGTTTTCCGGATGGATCGACCGTGGACGCGGAAGGTTGTCTCTGGAACGCCGAATGGGGCGGCGGCCGCGTCGTCCGCTACACGCCCGACGGGCGAGTCGATCGCGTCCTTGCGCTCCCATGCTCCCGGGTCACCTGTTGCGCGTTTGGCGGGGCGAATCTCGATCGACTTTTTGTAACGAGCGCGAGGACCGGTCTCGACGCGGCCGCGCTCGCCGCCGAGCCTCACGCGGGCGCGCTCTTCGCCTTCAATGTCGGCGTGCGGGGCCTCCTTGACACGCCGTTTCCCGCGTCGCGTCTTCCCATCAGCGTTTGATCTTTCGCCCGTGCGAGCAGGAGCCGCTATCGCAGGCTTCCGCAATTCTTTACAGATCATATCATATGAGTTTATAGCTCTGCCCGCATGCCGAAGGAGCGCCGCGAGCCTCTTTCGAGGCGAAAATACCCCTAGGGAGGATCGAATGCGAAATCTCATGTTGAGGGCAGCCGGCGTCGCGTTGCTCGTCTGCGGCGCGGCGACGTCGGCCTACGCGACCGACCCGGTGGCCAAGTGGTGCCAGGGCGTCAAGATTGCGGCGTTTCCAGGCGGACCACAGGGCGGCGTGTTCGCCAACAACGTCTATAACGGCTATCGCCAGGCTGAACTCGACCTCGGGCCGTCGGTCACCTACTACTTCTCGAACTGGGATCCCAACACGATGCTGAACCAGCTCCAGCAGGCGATCGCGACCAAGGTCGACGGCATCGCCTTCATGGGGCATCCGGGGGACGACGCCACTGATCCTCAGATCGACAAGGCCTTCGCTCAAGGCATCATCTTCACGACGGCGAACACCGCGTTGCCCAAGGCGCAGGCGAAATACGGGCCCGAAGGCATGGGCTATGTCGGCGCGCCCAATCATGCCGCCGGCTACGCGCTTGGCGCCGAGGCGGCCAAGCGGGCGGGCATCAAGTCGGGCGACGAAACTTTCGTCTGGGGCCTCAAGGGCCAAGGAGGCGACAGGGGCTCGCGCACGGTCGGGGTGATCGAGGCGATAGAGAAGGCCGGCGGCAAGGTGATCTACCAGGAGATTGACAAAGCCACCGACGCCGACCCGAACGCCGGCACCGCGACCTTCGTCGGCGTGATGAAGGCCAATCCTGGCATCAAGCTGGTGGTCACCGACCACGGGGCGCTGACCGCGAACGTCGGCGTTTACGCCCGCGCCGCCTCGCTGAAGCCGGGACAGGTGTTCTTCGCCGGCTTCGACATGTCGCCCAACACCGCCAAGGCGATCAAGGACGGCTATCAGGACCTCGTCATCGACCAGCAGCCCTACCTTCAGGGCTACCTGCCGATCCTCAACATCTGCCTGACCAAGAAGTACGGCTTCTCCGGTCTGGACGTCAACACGGCGGGCGCTTTCGTCGATCCCAAGAACGTCGACGCCGTCGCGCCGTTGGCGGCCAAGGAAATCCGCTAAAGGTGGCCGAGGCGCCGCCGCGGCGGCGCCTCGCTCTTTTTCGAGACGGAACGCGGAGGCGGCGTGGCGGGGGCAGCGACGGCCAACGCCGGTGAGTCGCTGTTCATGCGGTGCATGCAGTTCGCTGCCAAGCTCTAGCGCGCGCCGGCGGCGGATGCGTCGACGACCGTCCTTTTACTCGGGTCACGTCTTCCTGTAAGGCTTTGCCGCCAGCTCTTAGGGCGCGCCAAATGGACCGCTCCGAGCAAAGACGAAGACATGGAGGGGTTGAAATGCCAATGTTCACGACAAGGGGCGCAGGAGTTGCGGTCGTCGCCTGCCTGGCCGCCACGTCGGCGCACGCAACCGATCCGACCCCCAAATGGTGCCAGGGCGTCAAGATCGCCGCCTTCCCGGGCGGACCGCAGGGCGGCGTGTTCGCCAACAACGTCTATAACGGCTTCAAGCAGGCCGAGCTCGATCTCGGGCCCAGCGTGACCTATTATTTCTCCGACTGGGATCCGCAAAAGATGCTCACCCAAATTCAGCAGGCTCTGGCCACCAAAGTCGACGGCATCGCGACCTACGGCTTTGGCGGCGAGCCCGCGACTGCGCCCCTTGTCGATCAGGCCTATGCGCAGGGAACGATCTTCACCTCGCTCAACACGGCTCTTCCGGAGAGCGAAAAGAAATATGCGTCCAAGGGGTTCGGCTACGTCGGCGCGCCGAATTACTCCGCCGGCTTCTCGCTCGGCGCCGAGGCGGCGAAGCGGGCCGGCCTCAAGGCTGGGGACAGCGTCTTTGTCTGGGGGCTAAAGGGCCAGGGGGGCGACCGCGGCCAGCGCACGGTCGGCGTGATCGAGGCGTTCGAGAAGGCCGGCGCCAAGGTGATCTATCAGGAGATCGATACGGCGACCAACGCCGATCCGAACGCGGGCACGGCGACCTTCGTCGGGGTGATGAAAGCCAACCCGGACATCAAGATCGTCGTCACCGATCACGGCGGCCTGACATCGAACGTTGGGGTTTACGCGCGCGCTGCGTCGCTGAAGCCGGGCCAAGTCTATTTCGCCGGCTTTGACATGTCGCCGAACACTGCGCAGGCGATCAAGGCGGGCTATCAGGACCTCGTGATCGATCAGCAGCCCTTCCTGCAAGGCTACATCCCGCTCCTCAACATCTGCCTGACCAAGAAGTTCGGCTTCTCGGGCCTCAATATGAATACCGCAGGCGCCTTCGTCGACGAGAAGAATGTCGACGCGGTCGCGCCGCTGGCGGCCAAGGAAATCCGCTAGGTCTGGTCGAGGCGCCGCGGCGTCCTTGCTTGTCTCGAATTTGTGCGGGGGCGACATGGCGGAGCTTGCGGCGTCCGGCGCCGGCGAACCGCCGGTCATCGAACTCAGGAACGTCTCCAAGTCGTTCGGCGAAGTGAGGTCGCTGTCGGGCATCAACTTCAAAGTCAACCGACGCGAGATCGTCGGCCTGCTCGGCGACAACGGCTCGGGCAAATCGACCCTCGTCAAGGTCGTCATGGGATTTCACAATCCGGATCCCGGAGGCGAGATCTATTTCCATGGCGAGCGCATGGACGGCTGGTCCGTCGCCAAGGCGCGCAGCCTCGGCATCGAGACGGTCTATCAAGAACGGGCGCTCGCCGAGAAGCAGCCGATCTGGCGCAACATGTTCATGGGGCGCGAGCTCCGAACGCGTCTTGGTCTGCTCGACGTCAACCAGATGCGAGCAGAAAGCGCCCGCCTGATGAGCGAGCATATGGGCTTCACCTCGGCCGCTGTGCATCCTGATAATGTCGTAGCGACGATGTCGGGCGGCGAGAAGCAGGGTGTCGCGATCACCCGGGCTCTCTATTTCGAGGCCGAACTCGTGATACTTGACGAGCCGACGATGGGCCTGTCGCTCAGTGAGACCAAGAAGACGCTCGATTTCGTCCGCTCAATCAAGGCCGCAGGAAAATCGGCGATATTCATCGACCATAACATCTTCAACGTTTATCCGGTGGTCGACCGACTCTACGTGCTCGACCGCGGCAAGGTCGCGGGCGTCTACAACCGAAGTGAAATCTCCATGGATTCCCTGATCGAGCGGCTCTATCACGTCGCTCGAACCGGAACGCTCGAGTAATTCGATGGCCGAGGCAGGTCTCCCCGCAAAGCCTTCCGACAACCGCGTCGCTCCGCCCTCCCTACTCGTGCGCTATGGGAGCCAGCTCGGCATCATCGGCGTGGGCCTTGCCATGTGGCTCGGGTTCGTCATCGCGGCGCCGAGGGTCTTCTTCTCTGATCTCGACATCTATCGCGCCTTCGCCGAGACGACCCCGCAGTTCGGCATCGTCGCGCTGTCGCTGACCTTTGTCGTCATCACCGGCGAGATCGATCTCTCGTTCCCCTCCGTGATGGCGCTGGGCACGGCGGCGTTCTGCCTCGTCACCGCCCACGCCGGCGCGCCCTGGTGGGTCGGCCTCGTTTGCGCTCTCGCCACCGGCGCCGTCTGCGGCCTCGTCAACGGCCTCCTCGTGGCCGCGCTCAACATTCCTTCGCTTGTCATCACCATCGGCACCCAGTTCCTCTTCCGAGGGCTCGAACTCGTGCTGATGAACGGCACCGGCGTCCCGCTGACCGCCGACCAGTACCCTGAGATGCACGCGCTCCTGCGCGAAACCTATTTCGGCGTGCCGGTCCAGACGATGTGGATGGTCGCCATCCTCATCGCGGAGTGGGTGCTGCTCAACCGCACCCAGTTCGGCGCCCATGTCTTCCTCGTCGGCGACAACCAGATCAGCGCGCGGCTGATGGGCGTCAATGTCGCGAAGGTAAAAATCAAGGCCTTCGTGCTGGTCGGCGTCACCGCCGTCTTCGCCGGTCTCCTGAGCTCGATCTACGGATATTACTTCTGGCCGAGCACCGGCGAGGGGTCGCTCCTCAATACGATCGCCTCAGTGTTCCTGGGCGGCACATCGGTGTTCGGCGGCACCGGATCGGTCGTCGGCACGTTCGTGGCGTCCTTCATCATCGGCGCGATCAACGCCGGTATCGTCTCGGCCGGCATCAACGCATTCTACACCCAGCTCGCCTTCGGCCTCGTGATCGTGATCTCTGTCGTCCTGCAGACGCTGATCGACCGGCGCATCCGGCGTCAATCGCTGACCGGGCGGTGACCGAGCGGCAAATGAAGATCACCGCGGTCAAGACAGTCGTCGTCAACGCGAAGCTGCGCAACTGGATTTTCGTGCGCGTCGAGACGGACGTTCCAGGACTTCTACAGCGTCGGCGAGGCGACGCTCGAATTCCAGACGCGCGCGGTCGTCGGAGCGATCGAGGATCTTGCGCCGCTGGTGCTGGGCCAGGATCCGCGCCGCATCGAACATCTCTGGCAGGCGATGTACCGCTATCCCTTCTTCAAGGGGGGCGTCGTCACCATGTCGGCGCTATCAGGCATTGACCAAGCCCTGTACGACCTGAAGGCGAAGGACCTCGGCGTTCCGCTCTGGCAATTGCTCGGAGGGCTCAGCCGCGATCGGCTGCGCATGTACGATCATCTTGGCGGCGGCGATTCTACGTCGGTGTACGAGGACGCGGTCGCGGGATCATTCGCCGAAAAGGCTGCGCGGTCTCGGGCAGACGGATTTTCGGCGGTCAAGATCCTCGCCGTCGGCAAGACGGCGCCGCTCGACGGTCTCGCAGCGCTCAAGAGCGCCGAGCGTCTGATCGCGGCGGCGCGTGAGGGCGCAGGCGAGGCCATGGACATCATGGTCGACCTGCACGGGCGCACCAGCGCCGCCATGGCGATCCAATACGCCAAGGTCCTCGAGCCCTATCGCCCGTTCTTCCTCGAAGAGCCCTGTCAGCCGGAGGACCCCGAAGGCATCGCCCGCGTCGCGCGCGCAACGCCAATCCCTATCGCCTCTGGCGAGCGGCTCACCCACCGACGGGAATTCCTGCCGCTCCTCCAATCGCAGGCGATCGCGGTGGCTCAGCCGGACGTCTGTCATGCGGGCGGGCTCACCGAGGTCCGGAGGATCGCGGCGCTTTGCGACACGTTCGGCGTCAGCATGGCGCCGCACAATCCCCTGGGGCCGATCGCGACGATGGTCAACATCCATCTTGGTTTTGCTCTCCCGAACTTTCTCATTCAGGAGGTCATGCGCGCCGACGTTCCATGGCGCGACGAGATCGTCGCCGGCGTCACGCCGATCGTCGGCGGCTATGTCGAGCCGAGCCAGGCGCCAGGGATCGGTGTCGAGATCGATTTCGCCGCCGCCGCCCGTCGCCCGTACGTCGACGCGCCGCCGATCCAATGGCGCCACCACGACGGCGCGGTCGCGGACTGGTAGGAGCAATCGATGGTGGGACGGCTCGAGGGCGACCATGTGTTTGTGACCGGCGGCGCCCGCGGTATCGGTGCGGCCATCGTCGAGAAGGCCCTCATCGAGGGCGCACAGGTGTCGATCGTCGATCGCGACGAAGCAGGGCGCGATCTGCTGCTGGCCCTCAACGCCGGCGAACGCGCCCTCTTCTGTGCTGGGGACGTGCGGCGCGCGTCCGACATTGCGCAGGCAGTCGAGACGGCGACGCACAAGTTTGGCCAGATCAGCGGACTCGTCAACAACGCTGGGCGCAACGTCTATGCCGATCCCGTCACGATGACGGAGGACGAATGGGAGGATGTGTTCGCCGTCGACCTCAAGTCAGCCTGGCTCGTCGCGCGCGCCGTTTTACCTGGCATGAAGGGCGCGAAAAAGGGCGCGATCGTCAACATCGCTTCGCTCCACGCCGACCTGACCTATCCTGGCATGTTCCCCTACGCCGCGGCCAAATCGGGGCTCGTCGGGCTTACCCGCTCGATGGCTCTCGAAGTGGGGAGGGATGGGATTCGAGTCAATGCATTGTCGCCGGGCTATGTCGAGACCGCGCTGGTCACCGAGTTTTTTGCGCGTGCCGATGCGAGCCTGCGTGAGAAAGTGCTTTCCGTCCATCCCATGGGTCGCATCGCCTCGCCAGCGGAGATCGCCAATTGTGTCGCCTTCCTCCTGTCGGACGAAGCCTCATTCGTGACCGGCGCCAATTGGCGCGTGGACGGAGGGCTCGGCGCGCGCTTCGCCGGTTGAAGCCGGGGGCAACGAGGCCGACGTTCAGTCTCGGAGCGCCGCAAATTCCGCGGAATCGTGCGAGCAGATGAGCTTCACTTCGCCGCGGCGATTTCGCGCCAGCTCGCGTAGTCGCTTCTGGTTCTCCAGTCGGGCCTTCTTGTCGACGTTGACGATCGATTCGAACCATCGCAATCCCGATGGCGTACGACCGCCCGCGGGCGCGACTTCGGTATGATGAAAGTAGGCGTCGCCGCAATGAAGCAGCCAGCCGTCGCCGGTCCAGACTGCGACGCCGCAATGACCGCGCGTGTGGCCGGGGAGCGGAATCAGCAACACGTCGTCCCGCGCTCCGGGCAGGGCCCGCACGGCGGAGAAGCCGCACCAGTCATCTCCGCCAGCGTCAACCGGCGCCCATTTCGCGACGCCGGAAAGCTGTGCAGCGCGATAGCGGTGGCGCTCCACGAGGGTCGACGGGTTCAGGGCCGCGTGCAGTTCCGGGGCGAAGACATGCACGGTCGCCCCAGGGAAATCGGCGAGACCGCCGGCGTGATCGAGGTCGAGATGGGTCGGCACGATGTGACGGACGTCAGCCACGCTGAAACCCAGATCCGCGACCTGCCGAAGCGCCGTCTCCGAAACCTCGAGCCGTGGGCGCGTCGCGATGCAGAACATGAATCCAAGCCGCTTCGGATCGGCGACGTCTTCGACGCCGATCCCGGTGTCGACAAGAATGAGCCCGTCTTCGCTCTCGATCAGCAGGCAGTGGCAGCACATCGGCGCCGGGGCCCATGGACCGCCGACGCCTCCGAACAGGCGCCCGCCGCGCGGGCACATCGACCCGCAGTTGAGATGATGGATTTTCATGCTCGGGTCCTTTAGCCCGGCTTGGTTCGTGGGCCTAGGGTGACCGAAGCGCGTTTAGACTTTCGTAACCGAGAAGGATGCCGCCTGCGGCTGCGAACGGCGTGAGCCTTCGCGGGATGCCGCGCGGAGGCTGCCTCAACGCGATAAACACAAGCCGGTCCAAAGGCGCTTCGCACTAGGCGGCGCTCTCCGCTGCCTTCGCCCGCTCGGAGCGTTTGCGGTCGTTCGGGTCTAGGAGGGCCTTGCGCAGCCGGATTGACTTCGGAGTCACCTCAGCGAGCTCGTCGTCCTGGATATAGGCCAGCGCCTTCTCCAGCGTCATCTGGATCGGCGGGGTGAGGCGGACCGCTTCGTCCTTCGAGTGGGTGCGGATGTTGGTGAGCTTCTTGCCCTTCAGGACGTTGACTTCGAGATCGTTGTCGCGGGTATGTTCGCCGACGATCATCCCCCGATAGACCTTCCAGCCCGGCTCGATCATCATCGGCCCCCGATCCTCGAGGTTCCACATCGCGTAAGCCACCGCTTCGCCGGAATTGTTCGAGATCAAGACCCCGTTGCGCCGCCCGGCGACCTCGCCCTTCCATTGACCCCAGTGGTGGAAGAGGCGGTTCATGATCGCCGTGCCGCGCGTGTCAGTCAGAAGCTCGCCGAGATAGCCGATAAGGCCGCGGGTCGGAGCGAGGAAGACGAGGCGAAGCCGCCCGCCACCCGAGGGGCGCATCTCGATCATCTCGCCCTTGCGTTCGCTCATCTTCTGCACGACGACGCCCGAATGCTCCTCGTCGACGTCGATGACGACTTCCTCGATCGGCTCCAGAATTTCGCCCTCGTCGTTCTTGCGGAAGAGCACCTTCGGGCGCGACACGCCAAGTTCGAAACCCTCTCGCCGCATGGTCTCGATCAGGATGGCCAGCTGCAATTCGCCGCGACCGGAGACAATGTAGGAGTTGGAGTTGGGCGCGGGCTCCACATGCAGCGCCACATTGCCCTCCGCCTCCCTGAACAGCCTGTCGCGGATGACGCGGCTCGTCACCTTGTCGCCCTCGGTCCCCGCAAGCGGGCTGTCGTTGACGGAGAAGGTCATCGAGAGCGTCGGCGGATCGATGGCTTGCGCGTGCAGCGGCTCGACCTCCTCGGGGCTCGCCAGCGTGTCGGCGACGTTGAATTTCTCCAAGCCCGCGATGGCCACGATGTCGCCCGCGACCGCCTCGTCGATCGGCGAACGCTCGATGCCACGAAACGCGAGGATCTTCGACACCCGGCCCGTTTCGACGAGATCGCCGTGGCGGTCGAGCACCTTGACCGCCGCGTTGGTCCTGATCGAGCCGGAGAAGACGCGCCCAGTAATGATGCGTCCAAGATAGCGATTGGCCTCGAGCAGCGTGCCGAGCATCCGGAAGCCGCCGGCGCCGACCTTCGGCGGCTCGACGTGCTTGAGCACGAGATCGAACAGGGGCGCCATGTCGACCTTGGGCCCGTCCGGCGATCCCGCCATCCAGCCCTGCTTGGCCGAGCCGTAGATGATGGGGAAGTCGAGTTGCTCGTCGGTCGCGTCGAGCGCGGCGAAGAGATCGAACACCTCGTTGACGACTTCGCTCGGGCGCGCGTCGGGCTTGTCGACCTTGTTGATGCAGACGATGGGCTTCAGGCCGATCTTCAGCGCCTTGCCGACGACGAACT
This sequence comes from uncultured Alphaproteobacteria bacterium, assembly GCA_963721905.1. Classification (GTDB taxonomy): domain Bacteria; phylum Pseudomonadota; class Alphaproteobacteria; order Rhizobiales; family Beijerinckiaceae; genus Roseiarcus. The sequence goes on along the minus strand of CAVRMF010000015.1, from coordinate 212,959 downwards.
TGGTCTGCGGCATCGGCCCTTCGGACGCGTCCACGAGCACGATCGCGCCGTCGACCATCGACAGGATGCGCTCGACTTCGCCGCCGAAGTCAGCGTGGCCGGGCGTATCGACAATGTTGACGCGCACGCCCTTCCACACGATCGAGGTCGCCTTGGCGAGAATGGTGATGCCGCGCTCGCGCTCGAGGTCGTTAGAATCCATGACCCTTTCTGCGACGCGCTGGTTGTCGCGGAAGGCGCCCGACTGCTGCAGGAGGCGGTCGACGAGCGTCGTCTTGCCGTGGTCGACGTGGGCGATGATGGCGATATTGCGAAGCTTCATGGGGATTAATGGACTTCTGGCGGAAGCGGCGTCGAGGCCGCGCAGGGGGCCGGCGCTGTCCTCGGTCGCAAAGGTGACGGGAATGCGACGGCGCGGCGCATCAGCCCCGCATTCCGTCGATTTGTGCGCGAAAGGCCGCGGAAAGGGAAGGGCGGGCTTCGAGCAGGGCAGGACCGGCTCCCGTGGCGTCAGGCCGGAGGCCCCATTTCCATCGCCGGATTCCATGATTTCAAAGGCTTATGGCGCCGGCTGGCGCCCTGAATTTAGCTAACCCTTGCTTTTCCTTGGTTTCTCCTTGCCTTTCCTTTGATTCCCCCTTGATATTCCTTGAATTTATTTGCTTTCCCTCCTCAGAATCCAGACTTTTCAATGGGTTACGGGCGATCTGCGGCGAAGCAAATTCCCCGCGCTCGCTCCGGGGCAACGAACTGATAACAATGCGTTAAATCCCCGCCGCCGAGACGCCCTTTCGAGAGACGGCAGGTTTCGACCCGGTCGTTCTTGAACTCAGCATAATTGGTATTCAGATTTTCCGCAAGCAATTGCTCGAGATCGCGCAAGGCGCGTCACATTGATATGGAAGGCGCGGATATGGAAGGCGCGGGCGTCGGGGTCGGCGTGCGCCGCCGCGGTGATTGCGTCGTCGGACATCGCGTCGAGACGCGCCGCTTCGGCGGGACTGCGCTTGGGAGGCGCGTTCCCGTCGGCGCTAAACCTGGCCATAGAGCTTCGTCTCCCTTGCATTGGCAAGGCGAGCCGAAACGATTCTAAACTACTTTCGCAGTCGCAAGGTCCCAACCGACCGACTTTTGGGCGCCAAGGGCGCCGCTCGCCGACAGCGTGGAATAGTCGAACTCGAATTTGCTGAAAGCAAGGGTCACGGTTTCGGTCGGTATGTCGCTCGCCGCCGCCGCGTCCTCAGTAACCGACATCACGAGCACGTTCGTCATCTTGAAGAGCAGGAAGTCTTTGCCGACGGCGCCTGCCGTGGCGCCGGCCTTGCGGACGCTCACGGTTCCGGAGGCGATACGGGCGCCTTGCGCGCAGTGTTGGATGAGCAGCGGCGACGCAATGTCCACATTTTTCTGGATGACGATGTTTTGGATCGACACCTTGCCGGCCCCGGCGCCGAACTCGCCGCTGGCCGCGGACGCCGGTTCCGAAAGCCCCCAGCTCCAACTGGAAATCTGGATCTCGCCCTTGTGCACCGGGTCGGTTGACTCGCCCGCGATTCCGGCGAGTTCGAGAAACATGTCGAGCGCCATCGCTTATCCTCCCTGGCTGGACGGCGGCGGTGTCCGCCGGACGTCTTCAACAGGGTACAGGAATTCGCGGAGCCGGTCACGGAGCGTCCGTCCGATTCCGCACGTGTGTCGCCTTCAGACCCGACTACCCTTTGCTCGACGCGGAGGTGAACCACGCGCCGGACGGCTGTTTCGGCGGTCGCAGCGACCGGCTCTTGCCAGGTGTCCAGTCCCGGCGTCCAGCCCCAGCGGCCGCCCTATTTGCCAAACGTGAGGTTGACCACGATCATCACGCAGCCATTGCCGGCGGTCGGCATGAGGAGCTGGCGCGCCCCGTTTGGAGTTTGGCTGACCGGCATCCCGGCGAGATCCGCGATGACCTTTCCGGTCTTGAGCAGGTCGGCCAGAACCGCGTTGCACGGCCGGGCGGTCGGAAAGATCTGCACGGTCGAGGTGTCGCAGCTTTGCCCCTGGGTCGGCGCGGCGAGCAGGACCGCGGCGGCGTGCGGGGCGATCTTGTTGGGATAGGCGAGCGAGACGATCGATTCGAAAAGGTGGGAATCCGCCGCGCCGGTGAACCATTGCGACATGGCGGCGTGCTGCGTGTCGATGGTCCCGTTGGCGGCGCGCGCGATGCCGTCGAGGCAGGACTTGACGCCGGCCTGGGATGCGTGGAGCAGCGGCTGCGGTTCGGACGCCGTCGACGGCGGCGGCTTGGGCGGCGCCGGCTCCGCTGGCGCGACGGCGGGCGCCGCAGCGGCCGGGGGGGCGGGCGCCGCAGCAGCCGGGGCAGGCGGCGGCTGGGGGGTCGTTTTCGCCGGCGCCGCGGCCTGCGGCTTCGGCGCGGGCTTGCGCGGATGCTTCGGCGCGGGCTTGGTCTCTGGCGTGGCGCCGGGCGGAGCGCCCGCCGGGGCCTCGGCCGGCTGATTCTGATCCTCAGCCTGAGCGATGAGAAGCCCGCGGGGGACGGCCGCAACGCCCGCCGAAAACGACGCAGCGGCGGCGCAGAAAAAAGCGGCGCAAACCAAACCGCACGCCGCGCGCCTCACGCGCTGCCGAAGCAGGCGGGAGGACACGAAGCCCTCGTCATCCGCCCCGCAAACCTCAAGCCGCAGACGCCCGGAATCCTGCTCCGGCATCCGATCCGTGCCGGACTTAGAATTCCACCGCCCCCATGATGCGCCAGACGTTCTCGTTGCCGCCGCCGTTGCCGTACGAGGCCCCGATATAAGCCGGCGTCGCCATGGGGAGCCGATAGGTCGCGGTGACGCCCAAGCCCCACTGACCCTGGAAGCCGCCGGTGCCAACGGCGACCGTGAACTTCCCGGGCAGGGTGGGCGTGATCATCGGCGGCATGGCTGAAACCGCCGCAATTCCGCTGCGCTCTTCGTTCCGAATGTAGTTCACGTTGTTCTGAACGCTCTGCAGCTGGGCAACGTTGACGGCGTCGGTTGGGTAGATGCCGGGCCCAACATTGGTGATGTCGCGATCGAGTGTCCCGGAGCCGACCGAAAACGTATTCGGCCGGTTCGCGACGGAGTTGTCGCCGACGGCGACCGAATTGGGGGCCGAGGCGACCGAGTTGGCGCCGAGGGCCATCGAATTGGTTCCAGAGGCGACCGCGCCGTAGCCGATCGCGGTGCTGTTGGCCCCGGTCGCCATCGCCTGCGCGCCGAGCGCGGTCGAATTCAGGCCGGAGGCCAGCGAATTCTGCCCGAAGGCCGACGAGCCGGGGTTCGCGATCGCGACGGCGCCGTCGCCGATCGCGGTGTCGCCCATCGCCGCCATGGCCGCGGCGCCGATTGCGATCGATCCGGTTGCGATTGCGCCCGTGCCGATGGCGATGGCGTTGGTGCCCGGCCCGGCGACCGCGCCGGCGCCGATCGCGATGCCGTTCGTGCCGGTCGAGGAGGCGGTGTCGCCGATGGCGACCGACGAGGCTCCGGAGGCGATGCTGCTGAAGCCGCCGGCGAAGCTGTTCGTGCCAGACGCGGTGTTGAAGCTGCCGAGCGCCGTCGAGTTGGTGCCGGTCGACATGTTGTCCGTGCCGACCGCGACGCTGTCGAGCGGACCGCTCGCGGTGTTCTCCCAGCCGATGGCGGAAGAGGTGTTGCCGCTGGCGATATTGTTGCCGCCGATCGCGCTCGCCTGGAAGCCCGACGCGACGGCCCCGACGCCGATAGCGGTCGACTGGATGCCGGTCGCCTGCACGCCGTTGCCGACCGCGGTCGCCATATCGGCGCTCGCGTTGGCGTTGGCGCCGAGCGCGGTGGCGGTTGGCCCGGTCGCGTTGGCGCCCGCGCCGAATGCGGTGGCGGTCACGCCGTTGGCGACGCTGTTCACGCCGGCCGCGGTGGCGCTGTCGCCTGTCGCGTTGGAGCCGGCGCCCAACGCGGTGGCGTTGGCGCCGTTGGCGAAGCTGGAAAAACCCTCCGCGGTGGCGCTCGCGCCGTTGGCGAAGGCCATTTCGCCCGTCGCGGTTGCGTCCGCGCCGTTGGCGTTGGCGCCCGCGCCCGTCGCGGTGGCGCTGGCGCCGTTGGCGACGCTGGTGTAGCCGGTGGCGGTGGCGGCAAAGCCATTGGCGACGGCGAGGGCGCCCGTCGACGTGGCGGCAAAGCCATTCGCGGCGCTTAAGGCGCCGGTCGCGGTGGCGCCGATGCCGTTGGCGGTGGCGGACGCGCCGGCTGCGGTGGCGAACTCGCCGTTGGCGGCGCTGTTTGTGCCCGTCGCGGTGGCGTTGGCGCCGTTGGCGCTGCTTAGCACGCCCGTCGCGGTCGCGTTGGAGCCGTTGGCGAAGCTTTCAGCGCCGGTCGCTGTGGCGGTCACGCCGTTGGCGTTGCTCAAAGCGCCCGCGGCGGTGGCGCCAACGCCGTTGGCGTTGCTCATGACGCCGGTCGCGGTGGCGAACTCGCCGTTGGCGTTGCTGCTGACGCCGGTCGCGGTTGCGTTGGCGCCGTTGGCGTTGGCGAACAAACCGGTCGCGGTCGCATTCGTGCCGTTAGCGTTGGCGAGCACGCCCGTCGCGGTAGCGTCTCCGCCGTTGGCGAAGGCATAATTGCCCGTGGCGGTGGCCTGGTCGCCATTGGCGTCGCTTCCCGCGCCGATCGCGACGGCGGTGTTGCCGTTGGCGTTGGCCTCAGGGCCAAAAGCGCTGGCGTAGTTGCCGTTAGCGTTGCTCATGAAGCCGGTGGCGGTGGCCTGGAGGCCATTGGCATTGGCGCCGTTGCCGAACGCGCTGGCGCTGTCGCCGTTGGCATTGCTGTTGGCGCCGGTCGCGGTGGCGTTGGCGCCGTTGGCGTTGCTGAAGACGCCGGTCGCGGTGGCGTTGGCGCCGTTGGCGTTGGCGCCATTGCCGTACGCGCTGGCGTTGAGGCCATTGGCGTTGGCGCTGACGCCGGTCGCGATGGCGCTGTCGCCGTTGGCGATGCTGAACAAGCCGGTCGCGATCGCCTGGGCGCCATTGGCGGTGCTGAAAGAGCCTGTCGCAACGGCGTTGGCGCCGTTGGCGGTGCTGCTGAAGCCGGTCGCAGTGGCCGAGGCTCCGTTGGCGTTGGCGAACGTGCCGGTGGCGGTGGCGTTCATGCCGTTGGCGATGCTGCCGGCGCCGCTCGCGGTGGCATCGAAGCCGTTGGCGCTGCTGTCCGTGCCGGTCGCGGTGGCGAGATTGCCGTTGGCGGTTGCGCTGAGGCCGGTCGCGGTGGCGCTGTCGCCGTTCGCAAAGCTCGAAGTACCGGTCGAGGTGGCGTTGGCGCCGTTGGCGACGGAGCCGACGCCGGTCGCTGTCGCGCTCAAGCCATTGGCTTGGGAGCTCGCGCCGGTCGAGGTCGAGTGGTCGCCATTAGCGAAGGCGTGCACGCCGGTGGCCGTGGCGAACGCGCCGTTAGCGCTGGAGTCGACGCCGGTCGCGGTCGCCTGCCCTCCGTTCGCGACGGAGCCGCCGCCGGTGGCTGTCGAAAAATCGCCGTTCGCGTTGGCGAAATCCCCGGTCGCTGTCGCACTGGCGCCGTTGGCGAAGCTATTGTCGCCATAGGCGGCGGCTTGCGCGCCATTGGCGGTGCTGGAGGCGCCCGTCGCGGTGGCGAGGTTGCCGTTGGCGGTGGCGGCGTCGCCGAACGCGCTGGCGCTGGCGCCGTTCGCGAGGGAGAAGTTGCCGAAGGCGCTGGCGCTGTCGCCAACCGCGTTGCTGTTGACGCCGACCGCAGTGGCGTTGGCCCCGGTCGTCATCGCCCCGGTTCCGATCGCGACAGCGTTGGTGTTGGGAGGGTTGGCGGTGCCGCCGCCGGCGGTATATTGGGCGGCGGCCGGGCTGGCGACGAGCGCGACGCCGGAGGCGAGGACAAGGCCCCGCAGCGCGCCGCCGGCGAGCGCGCTGGTCGAAAGCAGCGCCCGATGGGAATGGGGACGCTCCATCGCCGAGGAAACGGCGAGGCTCGCGGAACCGAAACTGCCCGTAAATCGCTTTTGAAGGGTCGCCATAAACGGTCTCCACCCTGCCCCGAATCCCAAATGGAAGACCACAATGTCGCAAAGAAATGGCGCAGTAAATGGCGCATTGACGCCATAAAGGGCGGTGGAGCGCGTTTTGGAACGGGCGATGCAGAAATGTCACACCGTGCGCTTACGTCGCCCGGTCGGCTTTCCCGCCTGTTAACGATTGACGTCAGTGCGCTTTCTCCGGCGCCTGCGCCGGGCTAGGCTCGCGCAGCAGGAGGAGCGTTTTTGAGAACACGCACAATCGATACGCCGAACGGCGCCGTCGCCGTCCACGAGTTCCGCAGGGGCGGGGTCCCCGGCGGTGCTCATTCACGGGAATTCCTCGTCCTCGCGGGCCTTTTCTCGGCAGCTCGACGGGCCGCTCGGCGAGCGTTTCAGGCTCGTTGCGGTCGATTTGCCCGGACACGGCGCCTCGGCCGACGCGAAGGACCCGGCGCTCTATTCGGTCGGGAACCAGGCGAAGACGCTGCGTGCGGCGATCGAGGCGTTGGGGCTCGACGCCGCGCCTCTGGTCGGCTGGAGTCTCGGGGGGCATCTCGCGCTGGAAATGGCGCCGGATCTGCCGCATGCGCGCGGGTTCATGATCTTCGGCGCGCCGCCGATCGCGGTTCCGCCGGCGATGGCGGCGGCATTCATGCCCAATCCGGTCATGGGCTTCGGCTTTGCGGAAAGGCGCACCCGCGATCAGGCTTCCGCCTATGTCACGTCGTTTTTCAAACCCGGTTTTGCCGACGTTGCCGCATTCTTCCTCGAAGACGCCCTGCGCGCCGACGGGCGGGCGCGCCGCGGGATCGGAGCAAGCCTGGCGGCGGGCGGCTATACCGACGAGGCGATTGTCGTCCGCGATCTCAGGGCGCCGCTCGCCGTCCTGCACGGCGCCGACGATCAGCTGATCAACGGCGCCTATTTCGCCTCGCTCGCCATGCCGACGCTGTGGCGCGGCGCGGTGCAAACGATCGCCGGCGCCGGCCACGCGCCGCAATGGGAGACGCCGCAGGCTTTCGACGCGCTGCTCGCGGCGTTCATCGCGGAGACGGAGTGAGAGATGGCCAAGGGCGGACGGGCGCTATCCTCACCCGCGCAGCGGGGGGGACCATGCGAAGCATGGTGGAGGGGGCGCGAGGCTCGATCTTCAGTCATCGCCGTCGCCGTCCGCGCGATCCCGTCGGCCACGTCATCGAGCGCGGCCAACGCGTCGGCGGCCGCGATCCGCATGACCGTCACGCCCTGCGTCTCCAGCCATGCATTCCTGCGCCGATCGCGTTCCGGCCGGTCGTCCACGTCGTGGCTCATGCCGTCCCCCCGGATCGCAGTCCGGGGGTCGACGGCGAGCCGCGCCTTGGCGCAGAAGAAGTCGAGCACATAGGGTCCGATCGGATGCTGCCGTCGAAACGATGGGCGTCCGGGGGCGCGAGTCCGCAGCCGGCTTCACAGCATGGCTTCCGGCGCCGAGAGATTGCGGCGCAGCTTTCGGGCGGCGGCGATAGTGGGCGGCGGCGCTCTCATCGTCGGGTCACCCCGTCCACCGGGCTTCACCTGGTCCCCCTCCCCCCGCTTCGCAGGGGAGGATAATGAGGCGGCATCTTCAACAAACATCGCATGCGCGAAGGTAGGTGGGAACGCGCAGTCGCGCGCCGATTTACAACTCCCGTCTGTCGCCCTACGGTTTCGCAACGCGCGCAGACATGCGGCGCAGGCTTAGGGGAGGAACGATGGACGCCAATCTGCGCCGGCAGACGCTGAGCGACACCTTGCGGCGCAGCGCGGGGCGCGTTCCGGGCCGGCTTGGCCTGGCCTGCGGCGCGACGCGCTGGACCTATGTCGAGCTTCACCGCGTCTCAGAGCGGCTCGCCGCGGGCCTCGCCTCGCGCGGGATCACGCGCGGCGACAAGGTCGCTGTGCTCGCCCGCAATTCGCATGGCTTCGTGGCGCTGAGATATGCGCTGATGCGGCTCGGCGCGGTCATGGTCCCGATCAATTTCATGCTTCAGCCCGACGACGTCGCCTTCATTCTCAACCACTCGGGCGCGCGCATGCTCGCCTCAGACAGCGGCATGGCGGAGGTCGCGCGGAAGGCCGCCGCGCTCGCGCCGCAGGTGAGCGAATTCCTATGGCTGCCGTCGGAAGAGGAGAGCGCGCCGGTTGAGGGCATGACGCGCTTCGACGCCCTGCTGGAGACGGGCGGCGAGCCGCCGGCCGACGGACCCGACGCGGGCGACGTGGCGCAGATCGTCTACACCAGCGGCACGGAATCGCGCCCCAAGGGCGACGCGATCCTCTGGCAATATGTGAGCTGCATGGTCGACGCCAGCATATCGGGCGACGACGCCGCCGTGCATGCGCTGCCGCTCTATCATTGCGCGCAGCTGGATGTGTTCCTCGGGCCCGCGATCTATGCGGGGGGCGTCAATATCGTCACCGCGAAGCCCGTTCCGGACAATATCTTCCGCCTGATCGAGCGCGAGCGGGCGACCTCGTTCTTCGCGCCGCCGACCGTCTGGATCTCGATGCTGCGCTCGCCAGGCTTCGACGCCGCCGATCTCTCGAGCCTCAGGAAAGGTTACTACGGCGCCTCGATCATGCCGGTCGAGGTGTTGCGCGAAATGGCGAGGCGGATGCCGAATGTGCGGCTCTGGAACCTCTACGGCCAGACGGAGATCGCGCCGCTCGCGACCATGCTCGGCCCAGACGATCAGCTGCGCAAGCCCGGCTCCTGCGGCCGGCCCGTGCTCAACGTCGAGACCCGGGTCGTCGACGACGAGATGCGCGACGTCAAGCCCGGCAAGGTCGGCGAGATCGTGCATCGCTCCCCGCATCTGATGACGGGCTATTACAGGGACGAGAAGAAGACGGCGGAGGCGTTCCGCGGGGGCTGGTTCCATTCAGGCGATCTGGCGACCATCGACGCCGAGGGCTTCATCAGCGTCGTTGACCGCCAGAAAGACATGATCAAGACCGGCGGCGAGAATGTCGCAAGCCGCGAGGTCGAAGAGGCCATCTACCGGCTGCCGGGCGTTTCCGAAGTCGCGGTGATCGGCGTGCCGCACCCGCACTGGATCGAGGCGGTGGTCGCGGTCGTCGTGCCGAAGGCGGGCGCGATCCTCGTCGAGCGCGAGGTGCTCGAATTCGCCCACGCGCATCTGGCGCACTTCAAGGCGCCGAAGCGCGTCGCTTGAGTTCTGGGGCGAAGTGCAACCCCCGGCGTCACTGAAGGGGCTCGATATCTCATGAATCCCCTCATTTCGTGAAGGACTCATGTTGGCCCTATTTTGCAGCGAATTCATGAGGATATCGAATCACCTCATGATGAGCCTGCGCCATGAACCGTGTGACCAAGCGCGTTGATTTCATTCAAAATTATCTCGACGGCATATTCGCCGAAGACCTCCATGCGAAGCGTTTGAAGTCGCTGGCCAATGGCACGCTCGGCGTGATGACGAGCGCATCGCTGGCGGTGTCGATCATCGGCCAGTCCTTGGCTCAGGCGCGCGGCCTGCTCAGCAAGCACGCCGTCAAGCAGGTCGATCGGCTGTTGAGCAATCAGGGCATTGTCGTGTGGGACATGTTCGCCCCGTGGGTGGCGGAAGTCGTTGGCCAGCGCAAGACGATCGTCGTCGCCATGGACTGGACCGACTTCGACGCCGACGATCAAACGACGCTGGCCTTGAACCTGATTACCAACCACGGCCGGGCGACGCCTTTGCTGTGGCTGACCGTCTTGAAGGACGAACTGAAAGACAAGCGCAACGACTATGAGGACCTCTGCCTGGCTCGCTTGGCCGAGGTTCTGCCCGAGGGCGTCGCGGTGACGATCCTGGCCGATCGCGGCTTCGGCGACACTAAGCTGTTCGCCTATCTCGAGACGTTGGGCTTCGCCTACGTCATCCGGTTTCGCGGCAACATCCATGTCAGCGCGGCCGATGGCGAAACGCGCGCCGCCGCCGCATGGACCGGGACGGGCGGACGAGCGCGCAAGCTGCGCGACGCCGAGGTCACGGCGGGCCGCCACAAGGTCGGGGCGGTCGTCTGCGTCAAGGCCAAAGACATGAAGGAGGCCTGGTGTCTGGCCGCCAGCAACGCCGAGGCGAGCGCACGCGAGATCATGAACTCTTACGCCAAGCGCTGGACGATCGAGCCGGGCTTTCGCGACACCAAGGACCTTCGTTTCGGCATGGGCCTAAGCGTTCTTCGCATCGCCGATCCGCAACGGCGCGACCGGCTTCTTCTCTTGAACGCCTTCGCCATCGTTCTCCTGACGCTGCTCGGCGCCGCCGGCGAAAGCCTCGGCATGGACCGCCACCTCAAGGTCAACACCGCCAAACATCGGACCCATTCGCTGTTCCGGCAGGGCTGTATGCTCTACGAGTTGATCCCGAACATGCCGGAGGTCCGCCTGCGGCCGCTCGTCGAGCGGTTCAGCGAATACATCACCCAAAACAGAGCCTTGGCTCAGACTTTCTCGCGCGTATGAAAAATGAGGGGATGGCTGAGGCTCGATATTCCTTCTCGCCGAGCCGTCTTTGTCCCCTGGAAACCGAGCAGAAGGCCGGCGTTCGGAATGGGAAACCCGACTTTTCGTTGAGGAACCAATGCTGTCGACGGGGTTGCACTTCGCGCCGGAATCCACCTCGTCTTCGCCGAGGCGCTGCCGAAGAACCCGAGCGGCAAGATTCTCAAACGCGAGCTGCGGGAGGAGCATGTGGGGGCGTTCGGGTGACAATCATGGGTACGACACCGTACGCTTGCGGGGCCTGTGGCGATCAGGCGGCGCTCCGTGCCTCCGCTCTTAAGAACGGCCAAGACGTCGAAATAGAGCGCTTAAATTGTGGCCGTTATCGTAGTTAATTGTCACGTCGATTTGATTATATTATATTTTATTAGGCAATCTCTCGTTCTCTGCCTCAGCCATCCCCTCATTTTTCATACGCGCGAGAAAGTCTGAGCCAAGGCTCTGTTTTGGGTGATGTATTCGCTGAACCGCTCGACGAGCGGCCGCAGGCGGACCTCCGGCATGTTCGGGATCAACTCGTAGAGCATACAGCCCTGCCGGAACAGCGAATGGGTCCGATGTTTGGCGGTGTTGACCTTGAGGTGGCGGTCCATGCCGAGGCTTTCGCCGGCGGCGCCGAGCAGCGTCAGGAGAACGATGGCGAAGGCGTTCAAGAGAAGAAGCCGGTCGCGCCGTTGCGGATCGGCGATGCGAAGAACGCTTAGGCCCATGCCGAAACGAAGGTCCTTGGTGTCGCGAAAGCCCGGCTCGATCGTCCAGCGCTTGGCGTAAGAGTTCATGATCTCGCGTGCGCTCGCCTCGGCGTTGCTGGCGGCCAGACACCAGGCCTCCTTCATGTCTTTGGCCTTGACGCAGACGACCGCCCCGACCTTGTGGCGGCCCGCCGTGACCTCGGCGTCGCGCAGCTTGCGCGCTCGTCCGCCCGTCCCGGTCCATGCGGCGGCGGCGCGCGTTTCGCCATCGGCCGCGCTGACATGGATGTTGCCGCGAAACCGGATGACGTAGGCGAAGCCCAACGTCTCGAGATAGGCGAACAGCTTAGTGTCGCCGAAGCCGCGATCGGCCAGGATCGTCACCGCGACGCCCTCGGGCAGAACCTCGGCCAAGCGAGCCAGGCAGAGGTCCTCATAGTCGTTGCGCTTGTCTTTCAGTTCGTCCTTCAAGACGGTCAGCCACAGCAAAGGCGTCGCCCGGCCGTGGTTGGTAATCAGGTTCAAGGCCAGCGTCGTTTGATCGTCGGCGTCGAAGTCGGTCCAGTCCATGGCGACGACGATCGTCTTGCGCTGGCCAACGACTTCCGCCACCCACGGGGCGAACATGTCCCACACGACAATGCCCTGATTGCTCAACAGCCGATCGACCTGCTTGACGGCGTGCTTGCTGAGCAGGCCGCGCGCCTGAGCCAAGGACTGGCCGATGATCGACACCGCCAGCGATGCGCTCGTCATCACGCCGAGCGTGCCATTGGCCAGCGACTTCAAACGCTTCGCATGGAGGTCTTCGGCGAATATGCCGTCGAGATAATTTTGAATGAAATCAACGCGCTTGGTCACACGGTTCATGGCGCAGGCTCATCATGAGGTGATTCGATATCCTCATGAATTCGCTGCAAAATAGGGCCAACATGAGTCCTTCACGAAATGAGGGGATTCATGAGGTTCTCTGCTGCTGTTAGAAACGGCGAATTAATTGTAATTATTTTACTTTGCCCCTTTTCTGTTCCGGGTCGAGAACCGGCATAATCGCTAATCGTCGCATTACATTGCGAACAGGCTATTTCCTCCCAAGAGAACCCTGATGATTTAAAGAGTATGCCGTCGCTACCGTCGTAGTAATCCACGTCGTACCATTGTGTGCAGACCACAGTGCGTGACCCGCAATTGGGACAGCAGCCCGGGAACAGCAGCCGCCACTCCTTCAGTTCCTTCGGTACGCCTCCAGTACGTACATTGCGAACGAGTGGCCTCCGCTGCCACCACTCACTGAAGTCCAGCCAAGCCAAGGACGCTGGCAAAGCTATCCCACCGACAATAAAAAAGGCACCGAGCGTGAAAAACAGGATCGTGCTCAAATTCATTTGCCAATTGTACTTTAGAAATACTATAACTGCGACACCCATGCTTGAAATACACACGGCAATCATTACACTAAACGCATAGGCTAAGATCCGATCGCGAGTGTTTTCAAACATAACACGTGTCCTTGCCGGCAGTCATAGCCTAAGTATGGCCCAAATCGAATGTTTTCTGATCCTAAACGTGCAGAAAAGTACGCGGTCTGAATTAACGGCGCAACCTTTTCTTACACAAGTGCCGACGCTGCACAAAAGCTTTTCGATTTGCAATATCCAGTTCACCCCAGATCTTCCTGTATCCAGATTGGACCCTTTCTGCTTGAACCCTGATTGCGACCTCTTCTCCGCGCAATCTCGGCCACGAAGCCGGGCGATCTGCTTTGGGGCGACGAGTCCTTTGCGCGCCCACGGCGATTGGGCAACGGCGTGGTATGCGGCCCCGCGAGTTGCTGGTCGAACAACGGCGCCCGGCTTCGATCGAACGGAACGAGCGAGACGGCGTCGCCGACGCTCACGGCGCCGGCCGCTCGTCGGCGATGATCTTGCCATCATTCGGCAGCGAGCCGGGCGCGACGAGCGCGACCTCGCCGCGGAGCTTGGTCAGCGCCTGCAACGTCGCTGCGACCGCGCTCGAGAGCGCGTCGCTCGGGCCTGCGGTCTCGGCGAAGAGCGTCACCGCGTCCTGCTCGCCCTCGCGCCGCACCGCGAGCCTCAGGCTCCCAAGCTCGCGGTGGCGTTTGCCGATCTCGACGATCTGGCCCGGATGGACGAAGAGGCCCTTCACTTTGGCCGACTGGTCGGCGCGGCCCATCCAGCCCTTGAGGCGCCCCGGCGCCGCCCAGGCGGAAAGGTCGCCGGTGGCGAAGCGCAAGAGCGGGTAATCTCCGACGAGCCGGGTCACGACGACCTCGCCGACCTTGCCCGCAGGCGCGGGATCGTTGGACCCCGGCGTCACGAGCTCGGCCAGACAGTCGTCGTTGACCAGCATGCCCGGCAGGAGCGCGCCGTCGGGCCCGTCGGTCTCATAGGCGATGACGCCGAGGTCGGCCGTGGCGTAGGCTTGGCGCGTCCTGATGCCGGCGCCTTCGAGCTCGGCGCGCAGGGACGGCGGCAGCGCTGCGGCGGAGACCAGCGCCTTCCGGATCGACGACACGTCCGCGCCGCCAGCGCGCGCCCTGTCGAGCACGATCTTCAGGAAATCGGGCGGTCCGCAATAGACGCTGGGCTTCAGATGCGCGATCGCCGCGATAAGCTGCTCGGTATTGCCCGGACCGGCGGGAATGACGGGGCAACCGAGCGCGAGCGCGCCGCTTTCCAGAATTCGCCCGCCGGGCGTCAGATGGTACGAGAAGCAGTTGACGACGATCTCGCCCGCGGCGACGCCCGCTGCGGCGAACGCCTTTGCCGCGCCCCAGGGATCGCGGCCGGCGGATTCCGGTTCGTAAATCGCGCCGGGAGAGGCGAACAGCCGCACGAAGGCGCTCGCTGGCGTCGCGGCGAGGCCGCCGAATGGCGGCTCGGCGCCCTGCAGGGCGGCGACGTCCGACTTTCGCAAGACCGGAATGAGCGCCAGGTCGGCCGGGCGGCGAAGATCGCTCAGATCGACGTCGCCAAGCTGGCGGGCGAGGGCATGGCTTCGCCCGTGCAGCTCGCCGAGCCGGTTGCGCAGGGCCTCGAACCGAGCGTCGTCGATCATCGTCTCAACCCTCTCACGCCAGCCAGCGCTTGCGGCGCTTGTAGGTCTTGACGTGCTTGAAAGAGCGCCGCTCGCCGTGGGCGACGCCGAGATAGAATTCGCGCACGTCTTCGTTGGATCTCAGCGCCTCCGCCGCGCCGTCGAGCACGACCCGCCCCGTCTCCAGAATGTAGCCGAAGCTCGCGTAGCGCAGAGCCATATTGGTGTTCTGCTCGGCGAGCAGGAAGGACACGCCCTCCCGCGCGTTGAGGTCGCGCACGATCTCGAAAATCTCCTCCACCACTTGTGGCGCGAGCCCCATCGACGGCTCGTCGAGCAGGATGAGCTTCGGGCGCGACATCATGGCGCGGCCGATCGCGCACATCTGCTGTTCGCCGCCGGACGCGTAGCCGGCTTGTGAAGTCCGCCGCTCTTTGAGGCGGGGAAAAGTGGCGTAGACCGCTTCAAGGTCGCGCATTACCGCGGCGCGTCCGTCGCGACGGGTGAAGGCGCCGGTCAGAAGGTTCTCCTCGATGGTGAGATGGCCGAAGCAATGCCGGCCTTCCATGACCTGGATCGCGCCGCGCCGCACGAGGTCGTTCGGCGAGAGCCGGTCGACCCGCTCGCCGTCGAACACGATCGCGCCCTTGGTGACCTCGCCGCGCTCGGCGTGCAGAAGGTTCGAGATCGCCTTCAACGTCGTGGTTTTGCCGGCGCCGTTGGCGCCGAGGAGGGCGACGACCCCGCCCTTCGGCACATTCAGCGACACGCCCTTCAGGACGAGCGCAACGGCGTTGTAGACGACTTCGATGTTGACCACATCGAGGATCGGGACGGGGGAGGGGGGAGCTGTTTCGGTCACGCGTACTACGCTTCCAAGCATGGGCGCCCCTTCTCCCCTTACGGGAGAAGGTGGCCCGAAGGGCCGGATGAGGGGTCCGGCGCGAAAGCGCCGCCTGGCGCGGCGTGTCTATCCGGGCTACTCCTGCGCGACCCCTCATCCGGCCGCGCTGCGCGCGTCCACCTTCCCCCGCAAGGGGGGAAGGAAGATTTCTCACCTCACTTGTTGTCGCAAGGCTCGCTGCGCGCGGGCCAGCCGGCGTTCTTTTCGGCGTAGGCTTTGGCGGCCTCGTCGATTAACGGCTCCACTTTCGCCGCGTCGGGGCTGATGAGGTCGCTGACCTTCGTCCATTTCGCGCCGTCCCACCGCTGCACGAAGGTTGCGGAATGGCTGTTGTGGTCGGCGCAGGTCGTCTTGAACGAAACCGCGAAGCCGTCGAGGCCGATCGCCTTCATGCGCGCGGCGTCGATATTGAGATTCTCGAGGCCGCGGCGCACGTCCTCGCCGGTCACGACCTTCTTGCCGGTGATCTTCTGCGCCTCGCTGATGGCTTCGGCGATCAGCATCGAGTTATAGACGCCGCGATTGTAGAGCACCTGGCCGAACTCGTCCTTCGGGGTCTGGCTCTTGCCCGCGTCGATGACCTTCTTCTGGATGTCCATAAAGGCGGGGAAGTTCGTCCCTGTGCCGTGCCAGTTGAGCATCTTGAAGCCCTTCGCGCCGTCGCCGGCCGAGGCCGCGTCTGCGTCGTTCGGCCACCAGATGGAGACGAGCTTGTCCATCGGGAATTCCGCCTTGACCGCTTCCTTGATCGCGGTCGGGTTCATTGCGCCCCAGCCGTAGAGGACAAGGACGTCGGGTTTGTCGCGGCGAATGTCGAGCCATTGGGCCGACTGGTTCTGCATGTTCGCCGGCGCCACGGGATAGAGCTTGAGATCGAAGCCGACCTCCTTGGCGAGCGCCTGGAACATCGGGATCGGCTCGCGGCCGTAGCCGGCGTCGAAGTAGAGATAGCCGATCGTCTTGCCCTTCAGCGAATCGATCGAGCCGCCGCCGGCATATTTGAGGATCTCGGAAAGGCCGTCCCAATAGGTGGCGGGCGGGTTGAAGATCCAGGGAAAGATATCGCCTTTGGCGGAGGCCGAGAGGCCGTAGGCCATCGAAAGGATCGGAATCTTGTCGACCGCGGCCTTCGGGATCAGCGACAGCGTAATGCCGGTCGACCATGGATTGACGATCACCGGATTCTTCGGCTTGACCGAATCGTAGCACTCGAGGCCCTTCTTGGTGTCGTAGCTGGTCTCGCATTCGTCGACGACGAGCTTGACGCCGCCGATGCCGCCGTCGCGCTCGTTGAGCATGGTCAGATAGTCGTGCATGCCGTCGGCGATCGGCGTGCCCGATCCCGCGAACGGGCCGGTGCGGTACGTGAAGAGCGGCACGTAGATCGAGTCTTCGGCGACGGCGGCCGTGACCGGCAGCGCGAGGCTGAGCGCCAGTGCGCCGACCGCGCTCTTGAACAGGGTCATCGTTTTCATTTCGTCTCCTCCTTCAGGTTTTCTCGCGCGCCCTCAGTATGGGAACGGCCAGACACGCAGTTTCTGCTTCGCGGTTTGCCACAGTCGCGCCAAGCCGTGCGGCTCGGCGATCAGGAATAGGATAATCAGAATACCGGTGATCATGAAGGTCAACTGGTCGATTCTCGCCGCGTCGATCGAGAGGCCGACCATTCCGGGCAGGGCTCGGAGCGCGATCGGCAGGAGATGAATGATGGCGGCGCCGAAGAAGGCGCCGACGATCGAGCCAAGACCCCCGATAATGATCATGAACAGAATTTGGAACGAGAGGTCGATGTTGAAGGCTTCGGCCTCCGCTGCGCCGAGCCACAGGAACACCATCAGCGCGCCCGCGACGCCGACATAGAACGACGAGACGGCGAAGGCGAGCAATTTGGCGCGCAGGAGGCGGATCCCAATCAACTCCGCGGCGATGTCCATGTCGCGGACCGCCATCCACATGCGCCCGATCCGTCCGTGGACGATGTTCGAGGCGATCCAGGCCATCGCGGCGACGATCGTCAAGACGACGAGATAGCGGGTGACCGGCGTTGCGGTCGGGCCGGTGACCGGCAGGCCGAACAGGGTCTCGGTCGGAACTTCGATCGCTCCGGAATCGTTGTCATTTACGAGCCACGGCACGCGGGCGAAGCACCATTCGAGAAAGAACTGCGCCGCCAGAGTCGCCACCGCCAGATAGAAGCCCTTGATGCGCAGGCTCGGTAGGCCGAAAGCGACGCCGACGAGAGCAGACACGAAGCCGCTCGCGATGATCCAGACGAGAATGTTGACCTGAGGGAAAAACGTCTCGAGCTTGTAGCAAGAGTAGGCGCCGACGCCCATGAAGGCGCCGGTTCCGAGCGAGAGAAGCCCGGTATATCCCGTGAGCAGATTGAGCCCGATCGCCGCCAGCGAGAGGATCAGGAACGGGATCATCATGGTGTTGAGAAAGAACTGATTGCCGAACAGAGGGATCACGACGAAGGCGATGAGGAGGATCAGCGCGAGGCCATAGCGGTCCTGGCGGATCGGAAAGATCGCCATGTCGGCCGCGTAGGTCGTCTTGTATTGACCGGCTTCGCGATAGAACACGGATTGGCTCCTCGGCTAGGCGCAGACCTGTAGCCGCGCTCGATGAGCGGGGTAGCCGCGATCAGCGATCGCGGCCACAGCGCGACGATCCTCAAATTCGCTCAATGATTCTCTCCCCGAACAGGCCTTGCGGGCGGAACAGCAGAAAGACGAGCGCGATGACATAGGCGAGCCAGCTTTCGATGCCGCCGCCGAGCAGCGGCCCCCAGTAGAACTCGCCGAGCTTTTCGCCGGTGCCGATGATGAGCCCGCCGACGATCGCGCCCGGAACGGAGGTCAGGCCGCCGAGGATCAGCACCGGAAGAGCCTTCAGCGCGACGACCTGGAGGGCGAATGACACGTCCGAGCGCGCGCCCCAGAAAATGCCGGTCGCCAGCGCCACCACGCCCGCGGTGAACCAGACGATGACCCAGATCTGATCGAGCGAGATTCCGACCGAAAGCGCTGCCTGATGATCGTCGGCGACTGCCCTGAGCGCCCTGCCGACGCGCGTCTTCTGGAAGAAGAGCGCGAGTCCGGCGACCATGATGAGCGAAATGGCGGCCGCGGCGATGTCGAGCTTCTGCAGCTGCACCTTGCCGCCGAGAATGTGCAGGTCGATCGAGCCGCTGGGCAGAAAGAGCTCTTTCGTGATCATCGATTTCGGATTGCCGCCGAACACGAGCTCGCCGAAGCCGATCAGAAAGTAGGTGATGCCGAAGGTCGCCATCAGAAGAATGATGTCGGGCTGGTTGACCAGCGGTCGCAGCACCAGCCGCTCGATGCCGACCGCAAGCGCATACATGACCGCAATCGTGATGATCAACGCGATCCAGGCTGGGACGCCCTTTTCATGGAGGCCGACAAGCGTCAGCGCGGCGAACACCATCATGATCCCTTGGGCGAAATTGAAGACGCCGGACGCTTTGAAAATGAGCACGAAGCCGAGCGCGATCAGCGAGTAGAGGACTCCGCCGACAAGGCCTTCCCAGATCGTCTGCGCCAAGAGATCGGGGGAGCGGATCATCTGGGCGAAGGGATCGACCAAAATGGCGTGCAGGACGTCCATAAGACTAGCGTCCCGCGCCGAGATAAGCGTCGATGACTTTTTGATCGGCCTTGACTGCATCGGGGACGCCGTCCGCGATCTTGCGCCCATATTCGAGCACGACAACCCGGTCGGAGAGATCCATCACCACGCCCATGTCGTGCTCGATCAGCGCGATCGTGGCGCCGCGAAGGCGGTTGGCCTCGACGATGAAGCGGCTCATGTCCTCCTTTTCTTCGAGGTTCATGCCGGCCATAGGCTCGTCGAGCAGCAGCAGTTCCGGCTCCATCGCCAGCGCACGGCCGAGTTCGACCCGTTTTTGCAGACCATAGGGCAAGGCGCCGACCGGCGTCTTGCGGATATGTTCGATCTGCAGAAAGTCGATGATCTCCTCGCAGAATTGCCGGTGCTCGATCTCTTCGTCGAGCGCCGGCCCCTTGCGCAGCGCCTGCCAAAAGATGTTGCGCCTCATGCGGAGGCTCCGTCCGGTCATGATATTGTCGAGCGTCGTCATGCCCTTGAAAAGCGCGACGTTCTGAAAGGTGCGCGCGATCCCCTGCTCGGCTGCTTCGTGCGGCTTCATCCGGGCCCGGGTCCGCCCGCGATAGGTGATCTCCCCTTTCTGCGGATGATAGAAGCCGTTGACCACGTTGAGCATGGACGTCTTGCCGGCGCCATTCGGGCCGATGATGGCGCAGACCTCGCCCTTGCGGATGTCGAACGAGACGTCCGCAATCGCCCGGACGCCGCCGAAGGAGAGCGATACGTTGTCGACCGAAAGAAGGATGTCGCCGCTCATGCCGCGCATGCCTCTTTCGCGCGCGGAAACGGGGCCATGTCGACGATGCGCGAGGTTCCGACAAGCTTGCCTTTGCGCCCGTCCTCGAAAGTGATCTCGGCCGCGATCGAGGCTTCGCCGGCGCCGCTGTACAAGCCTTCGACGAGAGGGGCGTAGCGGCCGGCGATAAAGCCGCGCCGCACTTTCTGCGTGCGGGTCAGTTCGCCGTCATCCGCGTCGAGCTCCTTCGGCAGGATGAGGAAGCGTCTGATCTGCGCGCCCGCCATTGTCGGCTCCTCGCTCAGCGAGCGGTTGACCGCATCGACGTGCTTTTCGATCATCGCATAGACTTGAGGATGGGCGGCAAGCTCCTGGTAGGAGGCGTAGGAGACATTGTTGCGCTCCGCCCAATTGCCGACCGAAGCAAGTTCGATGTTGATCATCGCGGTGACGAAAGCGCAACCGTGGCCGATCGCCACCGCCTCGCGGATGTCGGCGAAGAACTTGAGCTTGTTCTCGATATATTTGGGCGCGAACATCTGCCCGTTCTTGAGTCGGCCGACATCCTTTGCCCGATCGACGATCTTGAGTTGGCCGTCGGACTCGAAAAAGCCGGCGTCGCCAGTCTTGACATAACCGTCGTCAGTCATGGCTTCGCGCGTCTTGTCGGGCTCGCGGAAATAACCGACAAACATGCCGGGCGACTTGAACTGCACCTCGCCGTCCGGCGCGATGCGAAGATCGACGTTGGGCGCAGGCGGACCGACGGCGTCGGAGCGGACCGCTCGGTCAGTCTGGGCGGTCACAAACAGAAAGGCTTCCGTCTGCCCATAGAGCTGTTTCAGATTGAGGCCGATCGAGCGATAGAAGGCAAAAAGATCAGCGCCGATCGCTTCGCCAGCCGTGTAGGCCACGCGTACGCGGGAGAATCCCAGCGCGTTCTTCAGCGGAGCGTAGATCAGAAGGTCGCCGAGACCGTAGGCGAGGCGCGCGCTCCATGGGACGCGCTCGCCGTTGGCGATCTTTTCGCCCCAGCGCTTGGCCACCTCCATGAAACGGCGGTAGAGCCAGCGTTTGGGCGCGCTTGCGTCCTCCATCCGAATCTGTACGCGCGTCAGCAGCGCCTCGAAGACGCGGGGCGGAGCAAAATGATAGGTCGGGCCGATTTCTCGCAGGTCGGTCGCGGCAGTGTCGGCGCTTTCCGGGCAGGCGATGCAGAAGCCCGCGACAAACCCTTGCGCGTAATTGAGATAGTGATCGCCGACCCACGCGAGCGGGAGGTAGGCGAGCACCTCGTCGCGGTCGGTCAGATTGTCGAAGGCGACAGTGTCGCGCGCTGCGGCAATGGAGCGCTCGCCGCTCAGGACCACGCCCTTCGAGCGGCCGGTCGTGCCCGAAGTGTAGAGGATGACGGACGGATCCGCGCCAGCGACCACGTCGATGCGCCGGTCGAGTTCGGCTGCGACGCGCGCATCGGAGAGGGCGCTGCGGCCCTTGGCCATGATCGCCTCCAGCGCATGAAGGCTCGGCTCGTCGTAGTCCGTCAGGCCGCGCGGCTCATCGTACAGGAAATGCCGAAGCCGCGGCAGCCGGTCGCGGACCGAGAGGATCTTGTCGACCTGCTCCTGATCCTGGGCGACGATGATGGCGGCCTCTGAGTGGCCGAGTACAGCGGCGATCTCGTCCGCGACCGAATTCGGCGTAGACGGGCACCGGGACAGCGCCGATCATCTGCGCCGCCGTCATCGACCAGTAGAGCCGTGGACGATTGGCGCCGGCGATGGCAATTGTGTCGCCACGATCAAGACCGAGGCTGAGCAGCCCTTGAGCGATCGCGCGCGTCTCATTAAAGACCTCAGTCCAGGTCCAGGTCTGCCAAATGCCGAAATCCTTGTGACGGAAAGCCGGACGCGAGCCGCGCTCCGCGGCATGCGCCCGCAGCAGCTTGGCGAAGGTGTCATTCGCGTCTTGTCCTTTGCGCGCCGACCCCACGCCGGTTCTCTCCCAATCGCGCCCATTAGTCATCGCGCGGAACGCATGCCACCTCCGCGCGGCGACGCGCGGGGGTTCTCTCGATCACAGAGGACTATTCAGCAGGGCGGTACGAATGACAACAGCCCTACGTTCGTCGAGGAGGGTGGCTGCCCCCGTGGGCGAGAGACCGACGCTCCGACGCGCGCCCGCTTGCGCCGAAAGTTCGTCATGGTGCGAAGCGGGCCAGGGCCGCCGTTAACCTTAATGAGCAGTTAAGACAGCGCATGAGGCGGCGCAGCATTGAAACAGGTTAATTTTTAAAAAATATAACATTTAATAAATACCATCAGGATGCGGCGATGAGAAATTTGACAGTCGGGGCGGCGACACCGCCTCCGGATGCGGTTCTGCGTCTGCTCGACGGCGGCTCCGGCAAGGCCAAGCCCCCGCGCGGTCGTCCGCCAGAACGATCAGGCGCCGACGCCCTCGTCCAGTCCTTCAATTCCTGGGCTTTCAAGCGCGAACAGCCCGACGATCTTGAGAAGCTGAACCGCGTCGCGAGGGCAGCGATCGAGCGCGAGGCGCCGCTCGCCTTTGTCCTTTATTGGGGCCGGGGGCCTCGCGCCCACGTGGCGGCGCCGGAGCGTCAGTGCCTCGATTTTCTCGCGGGGCTCGCCCACCGAGTGCAGAGCCAGCATGCCCCGGGCGCCGAGGTGACGATCATTTGCACCGACACGCACGCCGAGCTCAACGGACATCCGCCGCTGGCCACGCGCCGATATTTCGCCGAGGTTCAGCGGGAGGCGGCTGAGCGGGGCTTCCGCGCGCGCCTGCTTAGCGATCTCGTCGCCTGGGCGGAGGACTGTATCGACGAGGGGCGGGCGCTCGAGCGTCCATCGCCGGAGATTTTGCGAGGACTGATCGCCTCCGCGGCCAAGTGGTACGCGGGACCGCATTCGGCGGAAGAAGGGGCGGGGCTCTACTACCGGGCCAAGATGATCGAGAAGCAGGCGGTCGAGGCTGCTTTTCCGGACGCGATTTTCATCACGTTCAACGGGAGCGATCTCCGTCCGCTTTTCCCCGACCGCATGCCGATCTTCTACATGTACTCGGTTCGTCGCGGTGTGGCGGTCAAGCCGTGGTTCATGCAGTCGGAGACAGAGGAGGCGGCTCGCCAGCCCGAGACGGTCCGATGACCCGGCCCGCGCTTGCCGGGACCGTGGGCGAGCAATGCCGAATCCTCGCTAACGGCGACGCTGCGCTGGTGGTCGAGTTTGGCGATCGGATCGACTTGACGCTCAACGAAAGAGTTCCTTGCGCTCGCCGATCGGATCGCCGCCGCCGCGATCCCAGGGATCCTCGAAACCATCCCGACATTTCGATCGCTGCTGATCAGCTTCGATCCGTCGCGCATCGCGTTCGGCGTCCTCTCACGGCGCGTTCCGGTCTTGCTCGCGGATGCTGAGAGGCGCCCGCATCCGGGCCGGCTCTGGAGGCTGCCGGTCTGCTACAACCCGGAGGTCGCTCCAGACCTCACGGATACGGCCCGCCGCGCCGGCATGTCGCCGGAAAGCTTCGTCTCCCGCCACTGCGGGATGATCCATCATATCTATATGCTGGGGTTTCTGCCGGGTCAGCCTTATCTCGGCGACCTTCCGGAAGAGCTGGCGCTGCCGCGCCGAGAAAGACCGCGAATGAAGGTCGCCGCCGGATCGGTCGGCGTCGCCTCGCGCATGACTTGCGTGTTCCCGAGGGAGACGCCCTGCGGACTGAACGTCATCGGGCGCACCCCGGTGGCCCTCTGGGACCATCGCCGCCGCGAGGCGGCGCTGCTGGCCCCGGGCGACCGCGTCGCGTTCGAGCCGGTGAAGCTCGAAGACTATCGAAGGCTCATGGAGCTTGCGGAGCGCGGCGAGCTCATCCTCACGCCGTCCGACGCCGGAAAACCGGCGGAGCCTGCGCCATGAGCGCGGCCTTGCGCGCTCTGACGCCCGGCCTCATGACAACCGTCCAGGACCTCGGCCGGATCGGCTATCAGCGGCTCGGCATCCCGGTCGGAGGCGCGCTCGACGCGCTGAGCCTGCATGCAGCCAACCTGCTTGTCGGCAATCCCCCCGACGTTGGCGGACTGGAGATCATCGCTTCCGGCCCGACGCTCGCAGTCGAGGCCGAAAGCGCTCGCGTCGCTTTCGTCGGCGCCGACGCCGATCTCTCCGCGGCGGGCGAAGCGCCCTTTTCCTCGTTCGATATCGGCGTCAGTCGAAGCATGCTTCTGCGACGCGGAGACATTTTGCGCGTCGGGTCGCTCCGGGGCGCGGCGACCCTCTACATGGCGGTCGAAGGCGGTTTTTCGACATCGCTCCCGTGATGGGCAGCGTCTCGACCTATCTCAGGGGCGGGCTAGGCGGGTTCCAGGGCCGCCCTGGGGGGTCGCGCGGACGCAAGAACAGCTGTGCGGCGCGCGGGCCGGTCTAAACCGGCCGCAGGCGTCGCGGACCGCCGCGATCGATATCGGGATGGTGAGACCCCCCTCCCGAACCTCCCCCACAAGGGGGGAGGAGGGCGCCCTTCGAGATAGCGTAAGCGCGGACGAGCGGATCGATACAATTGCAATTCGTTCTATTGGACCAGCGCCTCCCGTCGCCGCACGCGTGGGGGACAACATCCCGCTCGGCATCGCCTGCATGACGGGCGCGACGCTGATGTTCGCCGCCTCCAGCGCCATCATGAAGTTCGAGGTGGCGCAGTATCCGATCGGCGAAGTGATGGCCGCCCGCTCGCTGAGCTCGCTCGTGGTCTGCGTGGCGGTGGTGCTGCCGACGGTGGGTTTCGGGGCGTTCGCAACCCACCGGCCGGGCGCGCATGTCGCCCGGGGACTGTCGCAAGCGGTTTCGCAAACATTCACCGTCATCGCGCTTTGGCTCATGCCGCTCGCCGGCGCGATCGCCATCAGCTTTTCCGCGCCGTTGTTCGCCGCGCTCATTTCGCTCGTGTGGCTCAAGGAGCGCGCCGATTTTGCGCGATTGGCCGCGCTTGCAGTCGGCTTTGTCGGCGTTCTCGTCGTCACCCGCCCAGGCGCGGATTCGCTGCAGACCGGCGCCCTCTTCGCGCTCATGAACGCCGTCATGTACGGCAGCGTCACGGTCGCCGTCCGCGGCATGACGAGGACCGAATCGACGACGACCTTGCTCATGTGGCAGATGGCGGTCGTCGCCCTATGCCACTCCGCGCTTCTCGTTTCCGGCTGTACTTGGCCGAGCCCGGCGGACGCAGCGCTGCTCGTCGCGAGCGGCGTCGCCAACGGTCTTGCCCAGTATTTCTGGACGAAATCGCTGCGGCTCGCGCCGACAGCCGCCGTGTCGCCGTTCTATTATCTGCTGCTCGTCTGGGCGATTCTTATCGGCTTTGTCGTCTGGGGCGACAGGCCGACTGCATCGCTGCTGATCGGCTCGGGCGTCGTCGTTTGTGCGGGGCTCGCGCTCCTGGCGAGGGAGGCGCGCGCAGGCTCGATCCGGGCGAACCGGGACAGCCGCTCCGAAAGGGCGTGGCGCGTCGGAGGCCTCAGGCCGCGCCCCGCATCTTTTCGTTCGCGCTGATTGGCGGGAACGCCTGGCTCTGCCAGATTTCGTAGATCGGCCGGGGCTTGCCGAAGAGGTAGCCCTGGGCGAGGACGCATCCGAGCTCGACCAGCGCCTTGAGCTGGCCCTCGGTCTCGACGCCCTCCGCCAGGGCGGCCATCTTGTAGCTCGTGGCGAGTTCGACGATCGCGCGGATCGTCGCCCGCGCGCCGTCACGCTCTCCGAGCTTCTGAACGAACGCGCGGTCGATCTTGATCGTCGTGATCGGAAAGCGCTCGAGGTAGCTCAGGCTCGAGAAGCCGGTGCCGAAGTCGTCCATCGAAACGCGGACCCCGATCGCCCTCAGCCGGCGCAGCTGGTCGAGGACGCGCTGGTTGTTCTTCATCAGCGCCGACTCGGTGATCTCGATCTCCAGCCGGTCGGGCGGGAGTCCCGAACGGGAAAGGGCTCTTTGGATGCTCGCCGCGACGTCCGACAGTTCGAACTGGAGCGGCGAGCAATTGACCGCGACGCGCATCGGCGTGTGCAGGGCTGCAATGTCGGCGCAGGCTCTTTCCAACACCCAGTCGCCGATCTTGACGATCATGCCGGTTTCCTCTGCCACTGGAATGAAGTCCAGCGGAGAGACCATTCCGTGCTCCGGCCGGATCCAGCGTATGAGCGCTTCGTAGCCGATGGTCTTCTGTTCCTTCAGGCAGATGATCGGCTGGTAGAATAGCCGAAGCTCTTCGTTGTCGATCGCCCACCTGAGCCCGTTTTCGATGTCGGCGCGCTCATGCACAGCGCGCGTCATGCCGGCGTCGTAGAAGCGAAAGCCACCCTTGTCGTCCGCTTTCGCCGCGTAGAGCGCAAGATCTGCCGCCTTGAGCAGTTCGCTGGCCGAGTTGGCGTCTTCGGTCGCCGAGCCGACGCCAACGCTCGCGCCGATGACGATTTTGGCGTTGCCGACTTCAAACGGTTGGGCCAGTTCGCGGCAGATGCGTTCCGCGAGCGCCTGGGCTTCGATTTTGGCGAAGCGGAGCGACTGCACGATCGCAAACTCGTCGCCGCCGAGACGAACGACGAGGTCGGAGGGTCGCGCGAGCGCAAGCAGGCGGTCGGCGACCCGTTTGAGCACCATGTCGCCGAAAGGATGTCCGTAGGTGTCGTTGATGAACTTGAACCGGTCGAGGTCGATGATGTGCAACGCAAAGGCGCGCTCCC
The DNA here is from genome assembly GCA_963721905.1 of uncultured Alphaproteobacteria bacterium. Classification (GTDB taxonomy): domain Bacteria; phylum Pseudomonadota; class Alphaproteobacteria; order Rhizobiales; family Beijerinckiaceae; genus Roseiarcus. The sequence goes on along the minus strand of CAVRMF010000015.1, from coordinate 186,591 downwards.
TTGCGGGCAGCGCGAAGAGCGCGTCGAGATGTTCGCCAAGATGCCTGCGATTGGCCAGGTTGGTCAGCGCGTCGTAACGCGCGAGATACATGATCCGCGCCTCGGACCGGTGACGTCTGATGGCCACGGCGAACGTGGCGAACACCGCCAGGATCGAGGACGCCAGCGCGCCCGCATAATAGGCATATCGCCTCGTGAGCCAGCGGGCGTTGTTCTCCTCGTTCGGAACGGCCACAACGACCTTGAGCGGCGCTCCGTCGATGCGCCGCTCCACTGTCACCAGACCGCTGCGATTGGCGTCGCCCGCAAATGCCGGCCCTGTCGCCGGCATTGTAGCGTCCCCGCCCGCGCCGAACGGCTTTCCGATGAGATCGGCGAACATGCCGGATCCTGCGCGCAAGATTCCGTCGTCGCCGACAAGCGCCAGCCCCCCGCCCGGGCCGAGATTCAATTCGCGGTAGTTGCGCGCAAGCTGGGCCGCGTCGAGCGAGATCACGACGACGCCGGCAAACTGACCGGCGTTGTCGATGAGTTTGCGCGCGAACTGAACCGACCATTTCCCCGATGCGCGCCCGATGACCGGCTTGCTGATGAAGAGAAAATCGCCCTTCGTATTCAGGTGCGCCTGAAAGTGCTCGCGGTCGCCGAGATACATCGGCGCTGGCGGACGCAGAAGGGCCGAACTCGTCACCATGTAGCCGTTGGCGTCGATCACCGAGGTCTGCGCGGTTTCGCGGTTCGAGACGAAGTCCTGGGCGAGGATGTCCGGCCATTCGACGTTCGGCGGGGCGTGCGAATGCGCCCACCGCAGAAACTGAATGCCGCGGTCGAGATCGGCGACGGTATGCGTGACGTTCTGCTCGAAGACGAGCGCGAGGTTGCCTGCGTCCCGCTGCATCTGGACGTGCAGGGCCGCCCGATCCTGGTAGGCGAGCGTGAAGGCGGCGATCCAGAAGCTGACGATGAGCGCCGCGCCGAAGGCGACCACCGATTGCCGGAGAAGCCGCGCGCCGTTCGCCGCCGCCGACCGGATTCGCTCCAGTCCGCCGGCTTGCGGAGCGGCGCCGCGCGGCGGCGGGCGTCCCTCGCCGAAGGGCGCCGCGCGACCGCCGAACCATGCGCTCCAGCGCGTAGGCTCAGCGCCATTGCCGGCGAGCATCCCGGCGATCCGGGCGTCGGCGGAATTCCGGTCGCGGGGAGGCGTGCGCGTGGGCACGGTCCCGTTCGTGTTCCGACGCCGGCGCGCGGCGGCCAAATCGGCGACAAATCGGCGCAGAGGCGACACAAGGCTTGTGACGCGCGACAGCGACTCGTGCGCGATCAGGATCATGGACGAGCGCCGCACGCCCTCGGGGCCGCGCGCGCGCGTGAGGGGCCGCCGCGTCGAGGGGCGGCCGGGTCTGTCGCCATTCGCCGGTTCAAGTTCGCCAACGCTGCAGATTGCCGAACGACGCGCGCCCGGCTCGCCCGGGACCGGAATGGCCATCGAGACGCTTCTTTCGCGTTATGCGCTAGAGCGGCCGTCATGGCTGCGCGATGCAGTCGCATCGATTGCGGCAGGGGACGTTCGAGTCATTCGAACCCGCAGACAATTCCACGGATGTGTTACCGGGACGTTATTGGAATAGCGCGGAGCTTTTGTTTTGACCGGGAAGGCGCCCCACCGTTAGTTCTGCCGCCGGACAGAACCGGCCTTTATAAACTCCGCGAAAGCGGCCTTATAGTCGGGATGCCAGCGCGACAGGGCGGGCCGGTTCTCGATGATGTCCTCCGCGGCCCAGAGGATCCGGCGCTCGTCCATGTCGCGGCTCACGTCGTTGTCCGGGCACAGAATGTAAAAGGCACCGGCCGCCATCGAGGCAAGGAGAAAGTCGACCACCTGCTCCGGGGTCCAGGCCGCCGCCGGCTTTGTCGCCCCGGCCGCGGCCGTAAGGCCGGTGAAGGTGAACCCTGGGATCAGAAGATGGGCGCTGACGCGACAGCACTCGATGTTGCGCAATTCATGCGCAAGCGCTTCGGTCACGACCTTCACCCCGGCCTTGGAGACGTTGTAGGCTGCGTCGCCCGGCGGCGTGGTGATGCCCTGTTTCGAGCCCGTGTTGACGATCGCCGACGGCTCCGTCTGCCGGATCATTGCGGGCGCGAACTCCTGCACGCCGTTGATGACGCCCCAGAGATTGACGCCGATAATATCTTGCCATTTGGCCCTGTCGCCAAGGACGCCGCTCCCGCCGCCGATCGCGGCGTTGTTCATCAGGACAGCGACTTCGCCAAAGGCGTCGTAAGACGCGTCTTTCAGGCGCGCGACATCGCCGGCGTTGCTGACGTCGACCACGAGAAAGTGAACGTCCTCCCGCCGCCCGGTCAGCATCGCGAGCCGGTCTCGAGCGGCGCTGAGCGCGCTGGCGTTGGCGTCGGCGAGCATGAGCTTCATGCCGAGACCGGCGAATTTGGTCGCGGCCGCAAGCCCGATGCCGCTGGCCGCGCCGGTGATGACTGCGGCGCGATTGGCGGCGAAAGCCGGGTGGTTGGTCATCGAACCCTCTGCGCAAATGGAAACTCGCTCCGCTCGGCACGCGTTAGCCGCCCGGACGCGATTTTAACTAGAACGTTGCCCTTTTTAACTAGAATCTTCTCCTCCGAATTGAAATTTTTCAATGGGTTATGACCGATTGCGGCGAGAAAATTCTTTGCCCGTGGTCAGCTCGCAACCCCTTCCGAGAAAGAGGAGCACGATATCATGGATTCCATTTTTCCGGAAGAGATTTCCATCATTCCCCCACCTCCGCAATCGTCCTCCGGCCTCGTTCCCGAAGCCTCCACCTGACGACAAAGAAGGCGATCAGCGCCGCGCCGATCAGCATCAGGAGCAGCGCGGCCCGCTCGACCCACGCGAGCATCGGCGCCGCGAGGCCGAGGAACGCTCCCGTCAGGCAGAGCTTCCATGACCAGAGGCTCAGGCCCGCGGTGAAAACGCCGAGCGCCAGCAGCGTCAGCTGCATGAGAGCGGTGGCGTCGAAATTAAGTGTGCCGTGAACGTCGCTGACCGTGACCAGGATCATCGCCAGGAGAAACGCCGCCCAGTGGAGCACCTGCGACGCGACCATGCGTAGACGTTCGGCGTTCGAGTCGCGCTGGCGCCAGCCTGCGGCGATGCAGATGAGCGAGGCGACCGGCGTCAGGACGATCCAATAGGTCGAGGTCGGCGTTCTGGAAACGCTCGTCCAGCCGACGCCGATTAGGGTCAGAAGAATGAGCAGAAGGTACGGCGTTTCGCGAATGAGGCCGGCGAAGCGGCGGACTCCGCCCCCGCCCGCGGGCTTTGGAGAGGTCGATTCCGTCATCGCTCGCCGCTTTTCGGCTCCATGCGCGGCCACGTCCGGCCGGGCCGCGACTTATACCAGCCTGATGGCGCCCTGTCGCTGCGTTGCTTTCACGCCGCGACGCCGCCCTCCGGGCAGTCACGCGGAGCGCTTCACTGCCCGAGCGTTCGATATGGGTGATGGCGCGAAGGGTATTCGTACGGGAACGCCGAACCCACGGTGAACGCGGACGAAATGACCTTTGCTGTCGTCGTCAGGCTCTTGATGAGCCCCCAAAGGCGCCGGTTCCGGCATCGTCGCGCGGCTGCTCCGTGGGCGCTCGCCGGCTAGGATGCGCGCTCGAGTTCGACCTCCAAGCCGTCGAGGCTCGCGGTCTGGTACTTTCTCGCCGTCCGGCCGGCCCACATAGGCTAAAGGCTTCGTCCTCCAGGTTTTTTTGTCAGGTCATCCGTCTCCATAATGGCCATATCAATGAAATAGAACAGAGTTAACCCACCGCCCTCGACGGCCAATTCTCGAGCCTTCCCCAACTGAGTCTTCATTTCTCTTAAGAGTTCGATCTCAAACACGGTCGCGCCGTCCCTCCGTGCGCCGCCATCGACTCACCGTCAAACTATGACACAACTAGGGCGTGTGCACAACCACTGTTACGTTAGCTTCACCGGCAGTCGCGCAGCCGGCGAGCGGCCTGTCCTGCGTACGTCCGGACTTGGCCGTGGGCGCTACTCGTCGTTGCTCGCGTTCAGGTCTTCCGCGGCGATGGAACGGGTCGAGCGGCGGGAGCCGAGGGTTTCGCGCAAACTGTTGATCTCGGCGATCGCCCGCCGCACGAGGCTGACGTCGATTTCGAGCTTCTGACCCCGCTGGCGAGCCGAAGCGTCGTCCAGCCAGGCGCTGAGATCGCGGACAATGTCGCTCGATTGGGTCACTCCGACCGATCCTTTCTTCATCGCACTCTCTGCCGCCGCTGGCCCAGCGGCCGCTTCAAGACCTCTAAGCGACCATCGCCAAGATCCTGTCCATCTCCGCCGGCGTGAACGCCCGCAGCGTCTGGCCGCTGAGGTTCCCGAGCTTGAGCGCGTTCAGCATCAAAGCCGACATCGTCGTATCGTCCGGGGCCTCGATGACGCACACCATGTCGTAGACGCCGTGCGTCCAGAGGAATTCCCTCACCTGCGCGCCGTGACTGGCGGCCGTTGCCTTGAACGCATCCGCCCGCTTCACGGTGTCCTTGATGTCGTGAAGGCCTTTCTCGGTAAAGTTCGCCAGTGTGACGTAGGTCGGCATGGCTTTTCCTTTGCTGACGGGCGGCGACGGATATCGGCTCACTCGTCCCGGCTCGCCCCCGAATCACGAGCCGCGCCGGGCGACGTCTCGTCGCTTTGTAATTGATGCCGATATTGATAAGCCAAGCAACAGAAAAGGAAGTTGCAACCCACGGTTCACCCGACCGTGGGGAAAGAACGCAGGAGCGGTTCGAGAGTGAGGCAAATTCGCGGCCCTCGCGACGCCGGCGTGAGTTCCGGGACGAATCGTCTCGACGCCATTCGGCGTCTCGCTCCGGAGGAGACGATCGCGCGGGTCAAGCGTTTCGCGCCGGCGTTCGGCATCACCCGCGTCGCCAATCTTACGGGCCTCGATCGCACCGGCATACCCGTCGTCATGGTTTGCCGGCCCAATGCCCGGTCGAGCGCCGTGTTCAACGGCAAAGGCGTCGACGTCGCCTCAGCGCAAGCCTCGGCGCTGATGGAAGCCGCGGAGACTTGGCACGCCGAAAATATCCGCCTGCCGCTGCAATTCGCGTCGTTCGCGGATCTTGAAGGCCAGTTTCCGGTCATCGATGTCGACGGGTTGCCACGGACGCCGACCCCGCAGTTCGACCCACATCTGCCGATCCTCTGGGTCGAGGGGCGCAACCTCATGGACGACAGCGCGATCTGGCTGCCGTTCGAGATCGTCCACGCCGAATTCGAGGATGTCGGGTCCGCCGCTCAGCGGCTGCTTCGCGATGAGCACCAATGGGCTTGCTTCGGGCAATCACTTTTCGGAGGCGGTGAGCCACGCCCTCTGCGAGGTCATCGAACGCGACGCGACCAGCCTCTGGCATCGAAGCCCGCCCGCTGAACAGGACGCCAGGCGCCTCGATCTCGCGACGGTGAACGATGCGACGCCGCTCGCCATCCTCGATCTCCTGGCGCGGGCCGAGCTCGAGGTCGGCGTCTGGGAGATCACGACCGACCTGGGCGTCTCTGCGTTCCAGTGCCTCCTCGTCGACCGCGCCGGCGACATCGGCCATGTGGGCGTTGGCGCCGCCTGCCATCCTGCGCGGGCGACCGCGCTTCGGCGCGCGCTCCTCGAAGCGGCGCAAGTGCGGACGACCTACATCATCGGTTCGCGCGAAGACATCGAGCCGGGCGACTACGATCCTGCGACGCTCGCCAGACGAAACGCCGAAGCGCGGACGCTGATGCGCCCGCCCGGCCGCACGCGAAGCTTCCAGTCGGCCGCAAACGCGGAGTGCGAAACTGCGGAGGCCGAGGTCGCCTGGCTTCTCGACAGGCTGCGATCGATCGGGCTGACGCAGGCCGTCGCAGTCGATCTGACGCGCCCGGAGTTCGGCATCCCGGTGGTCCGAATGGTCGTTCCCCGACTCGAGGGCTCGGATCATCATCACGCGCAATATTGGCCGGGAACGCGGGCACGCGCCGCTGAGGAGCGACGCTTGTGACGAGCGTGGTCTTCGTCGGCCCGACCCTCAACTCCAAGGATCTGGCTGCGGCCGGCGACTTCACGGCTTTGCCGCCAGTCTCTCAGGGCGACGTCTATCGCGCCGCGCGGCGGCGCCCGCACGTGATCGGCATCATCGACGGCTATTTCTCGGGCGCTCCCTCGGCCTGGCACAAGGAAATCTTGTGGGCGATGTCCGAGGGCGTTCCGGTCTTCGGCAGCGCCAGCATGGGCGCGCTACGGGCGGCCGAACTGCATGTCTTCGGGATGCGGGGCGTCGGCAAGATTTTCGAGGCGTTCCGCGACGGCGCGCTGGAAGACGACGATGAAGTCGCCGTCGTGCACGGTCCCGCGGAGATCGGCTACCTCGCGGCTTCGGAGCCGATGGTCAACATCCGGGAGACGCTGTCTCTCGCCGAGACGAAAGGCATCCTCGGGTCGCAGTCCCGGCGATCGCTCGAGAGCTTCGCCAAGTCGCTTTATTTCGGCGAGCGAAGCTGGCCGGGCCTGCTCGATGGCGCCGCGGGGCAGGGCGTCGGAGAGCCCGAAGTGGCGGCGTTGCGCGACTGGCTGCCAGCGGGGCGCGTCGATCAGAAGCGATTGGACGCTTTCGCAATGCTCGCGGCGATGCGGGAGACGGTCGCGGCCGGCGAGCCGACGCGCCCGGCGTTTCATTTCGAATGGACCTATTTGTGGGACCTGTTCGTCGCCCGGTCCGCCGAAGTTGAAGCGGGCCCGTCTCCTTCAGCTCAGTGCATCCTCGACGAATTGAGGATCGAAGGTCCGGACGCCTACGGGCCCGTTGAAACACGGGCGCTGTTGCGACTGGTCGGGACGAACGGCGCGGCGCGCCCGGGCGAATTGTCGCGCGACGCGGCGCGGGCGACGCTGGCTGGGATTCGCGGCCGGCTCGGTCTCTTCGCGCGAGCCGATCTCGACCGCTGGATGTTGGCCAACGATCTCGATCCGGCCTCGACGGAGAGGCTGGTCGAGGACGAGGCGCGCCTCGAGGCGCTGCGCGAACGATTCCGGCGATCGATCGAGTCCGCGCTTCTCGACGAATTGCGGCTGAGCGGCGCCTATGCGCGGCTCGCGGACCGGGCGCTGAAGAAGGAGGAGGCGCTCGCCGCTGCGAGTCTGACCGAGGGCGCCGGCGCGCCGTCCGCTCTCCGCAGCACGGCCGTACGGCTGTGGTATTTTGAGAAACGGCTCGGACGGCCGATGCCAGACGACGTCGCAGGCTTCGCGCGCCGGGTCGGCTTTGAAACATTAGTGGCCTTCGACGCCGCTATTCATCGGGAATGGGGGTTCGTCAACGCGGGATCAACGAATTCTCCTTGACTGTAAAGAACAAACAGGCTCTGCTCGTTTCCGGAGGGGAACGTGGACGGGCAGTGCTGCGCGGGCGGCGTACGGTTCAGGCTTTTCCCGAAGCCGCCCTATGTGCATCCAGAATGGCCTCCGGAAACGATCAGCGTTTCCAGCCCGCCCGGCTCGATCGGGCCGGGGCCGGCAGACGACCGGATGCGGCTCATCTTCCCGGTCGAAAAGCGCTATTCCTACGGCGTCAATCCCGGCCCGCTCGGAACGCCGCGGCTCGACCTGCCGCCGTTCCGCGGCCCCATCCATCGCCCCGTCTGTCCGGACGACGAGGGGAACTTCGACAGCATCCCGGAGGGCACGCCGGAATTCGCCGAAGCGCATGTGTTCGGCACGGTCCGGTTCGTGCTCGACATCTGGGAGCGCTATTTCGGCCGGCCGATCGAGTGGCATTTCGCCCGCGACTACCGCCAGCTCGAGATCGCCATCCTGCCCAATCTCGACAACGCCTACGCCGGTTACGGCTTCATGGAGATCGGGGCCCACCCCGACCCCAACGGAGCCTTGCTGCCCTATGCGCTGAACTTCGACGTGATGGCCCACGAGCTCGGCCATCTCATCATCTATTCGACCATCGGCGTCCCCTCGCCGTCGGCGCAGAGGGCAGAATATTTCGGCTTTCAGGAATCGGCCGCCGACACCACCGCCCTCATCGCGGCGCTGCATTTCGAGTCGCTGATCACGCACTTGCTCGAGGAGACGCACGGCAATCTCTATGTCTTCAACGAGCTCGACCGCTTCGCCGAACTCTCGCCGCACGACGAGATCCGGCTGGCGAGCAACGACGTCAAGCTGTCGAAATTCACCGCCGGATGGGACGATGAGCACAAGCTATCCCAGCCGCTGACCGGCGCTCTTTTTGACATCGGCGTCGACATTTTCCAGGAGCTGCTGGTCGAGCGCGGACTGATCCCGCGCGAGATCGCCGAGGCGACGCGCCGGGTCAGGGACGAGCCTCAGATCGCAACGATGGTTCAGCCGGCCTTCGAGGCCGCCTTCGCGGACCAGTACGACGGCTTGCGCGCCGCGCTCGCCGACGCCCGCGATTATATGGGCCTCGCGCTGGCGGCGACCTGGCAGCGGCTCAAGGCCGACGACTTTTCCTATGTCGAGGTCGCCGACACATTCGTTGCGATGGACCAGATGATGAGCGGAGGGCGCTATCGGCGGGCGGTCGTCGAGAGCTTCGTGTGGCGCGAGATCGGCCGCGCAACCGTCGGCCCGCGCCTCAAGCCGCCGGGCCCGCATAGCCACACATACTCGGTGCGAACGCTTGTGCCGCAATTTGGCCAATGGTCGCCGAAGATGACTTACCGCGAACGGGCGATCGCGGCGGGGATATTACGATAGTTCGCTCGGAGTCGAGAGGAGACGAATTATGCCTGAGACCTTACTTACTCCATCTAGTATTAAGTTATTTGGACGGGTCATGAGCAGTTTACAGTACGCTGATGACACGACAACAATCGGCAACAATAATTTTCTTCAGAAGCAGCTTGCGTTACCTCCAATTCCTGGAACGCCATTTGTTGGCGGGACTCCTGCGCCGGCGGGTCTAAATCCAAGCTCGTCGGCTATCCGTGATGCCCGAACAATACTCACAGCACAAACCGAGGCATTGTTGCCGGGTATGCTGGTCACTGGGCTCACCGCCGCACCGTCGGCCCAAGTTTTCAATCCAGGAACATACATCGTATCCGTTACGCAAATCCCGGCAGATCCTCATCCTCCTGTGCCGCTCCCGGCCTTCACAAAATTCGTCGTCTCCTCGGATCCTCTTCCAAACCAAGCTGGTTGTTCCATGACAGCATGGACGCCGGGCGTGAGTTTGGCGAGGATATATGGATTCAGCTTCGAGGGCGCTTTCTACAGTCTGCCAAGACCGGCGCTCTTTATCCTCCAAGGACTTGGCACCACACTTGATCCCGACCATTGGTTTGGCGGCACCCGTGGCTTTGGAAGTGGTACTGGCCAGGCAGGCTTCAGGTCCGACATGGATCAATCAGGGGTGGCGGCCAGGGAATGGGAATTCTCCGCGGACAGCAGTTTGGTTTATTGGGAGTACGAGAAGGGCGATTTCTCGCTGCGCCTGGACTCGGAAGCCGGGCAGTTTGAGCAGATCCTGCTTGCGCCGACGGTGCGCGCCGGCGCTGACATGGCCGATCGCAGCCGAAGCGGCATGAGCGTGAGCGGCATGAGCGTGAGTGGGATGAGCGTGAGCGGGATGAGCGTGAGCGGGATGAGCGTCAGCGGCATGAGCGTCGGCGGTCCGTCCCGCAGCGGACGCTGAACGGAACGGAAGCAGGACTCGTCTCTGGCCACCGCGCTTGTCCCGAGCGCGGCCGCCGTGTTTCACTTTCGGCCAAGTTGCGGCGGGCCGCCGGCCTGTCGCGCGTCAGGCTGCTCACCCGCGCCGCGGACGCCAGATCATCTGGATCTTGTCCGCGTCCTGGCTGGTCTGCCGGAAGCCCAGGCGGCGATAAAGGGACTTCGCCCGATTGCCGTGCATCACCTCGAGCGTCACCGGCTTGCCGAGCGCGGTTGCGCGCTTGAGCAGATCCTTGATCAGGCGCGTGCCGATCCCGCGCCCGCGGACCCGCGCGGCGAGATGAAGCTGACGAAGATGAAGCCGGCCGACGAATTCGGCGACCTGAATCCAGCCGACGTCCTTGCCGCCAACGGAAATAACCCGCGCCTGCGCCTGCTTATAGCCATTTCGGAACTTCAGCGCGAGGCGAGGCCGGCTCCATCGGCCGATCCTTGACAGATGCCTCTTAGCCCCGTCGAGATAAAGCGAGAGTGCGAAGAGATAATCGCGCGGCTTGGCCGGTCGCAGCCGGATTTCGTCCTCCCGCAGCTCTCCAGTCATTACCCCCCCGCCGAGCGGTCCCTGACATGTCAGTTTTTCGTCATTTTCGTCCTCCAGCAAGCGGGCCGCAAGATAGCGGCGCCCAAATTGCAAGCGTTCGCTCGACGCGCGGTTACGCGCCGTCGCAATTCGTATAATGTCGTCTTGCAGACTGTCCCTCTGGCGGCGAGGCCATGACATCCCCGGAGCAAATGACTGTTGCGGCGTCGACCGAGCGGCAGGCGAAGCGCGCCGCCGTGATGATCGCCGACATGGTCGCGTTCAGTCGACGCATGGAGCAGGACCAGGCCGGCAGCGTTGGTCAAGTGACAAGGTCGATTCAGCTTTTCCGGGCGCTGATCGGCGACTACGGCGGCCAGATCGCCAACCTGTCGGGCGACGGAATTCTCGCGCTGTTCGAAAGCGCAGACAAGGCGCTGCAATTCGCCGTTCAGATCCAGACAGAATTTCGAGATCAATCGGTTTGGGGCGACGGCGAGCCGATCCAGTTCCGCGTCGGGCTCAATATCGGCGAGGTGACGTTTCACGAGTTCGATCGCGTACGGCCATTGCATCAATGTCGCGGCGCGTCTCCAGTCCATGGCCGATCCCGGCGGCATCCTGGTGACCGGCGCGTTCCGCTCGGCGGCGGGTGAGGTTCCGGGCTTTTCGCTGCGCTCGCTGGGACAGCCGCACTTGAAGAACATTTCCGAATCGATCGAAGTGTTCGCGGTCGAGCAGACCGGCGACAGCAAACGGCGGCTCGCGATCGTCGCGCGCGAAGCTCCGAAGGTCGAGCCCGTTCGGCACCCGACGATCGCCGTGCTGGCCCTGGCCAACCTCTCGGGCGACCCGCGCAACGATCACCTCTGCGAGGGGATCGCCGAGGACATCATCGGCAGCCTCGCGCGGTTCCGCAATCTGATGGTGATCGCGCGGCACTCGGCCTTCCTGTTCAATCTCAAGGAGCATCCAACCGAAGAGGTCCGCCAGCGCCTCGGCGTCCGCTACATTCTCAGCGGCAGCTTGCGCAGATCCGACAAGCATCTTCGCATCGCTGTCCAACTCATCGATGCGGCGTCCGAGAGCGCGCTGTGGTCCGATCGCGTCAATGTCGAACTTGACGACCTGTTCGACCTTCAGGACGAGATAGCCGGCGCCGTCGCCGCGCGCATGTCGGTTCAGATCGACATCGCGGAGCAACGGCAGGAATCGTACTACCCGCTGGACATGCGCGCCTACGGCTTGGTGCTGCGAGGCCGACAGTTGCTCCTCAAGTTCACCAAGGAGGCGAACTGGCACGCGCGCCGGCTCTTCGAGGAAGCGATCGAGATCGCGCCCGACTACAGCCGCGCGCATAGCGCGCAGTCAAAAACATACAATCACGACTGGCGCTATTCATGGTCGGAGTCACCGAAGGAATCGCTCGAATCGGCGATTGTTTATGCCCGCCGCGCCAAAGCGCTCGACCCTCTCGACGCGCGCGGCTTCGCCGAACTCGGCTATGCGATGCTCTATTCCAGGCAGCTAGACCAGGCGCTCGCAGAATATGTGCAGGCCTTGTCGCTCAACCCCAACGACAGCGACATCATAGTTGAATATGGCGACGCGCTCGTCTACACCGAGCAGCCCGAGCGGGCGGTCGAATTGTTTCAGAAAGCGATGCGGCTCAATCCGCACTTTCCGGACTGGTACCTCTGGTGCCTCGCCGACGCCTACGATGCGATGGGACGATCCGAAGACGTGATCGCAACGGTCCGGCGCATGCACGATCCGTCAGAGGGTCAGCGGCTGCTCGCCGCCAATTTCGCCCATCTCGGAATGATGCGAGAGGCGGAAGGCGCAGCGTACGAAGTCATGCGGCTTCATCCGAAATTCACGATCGGCGAGTGGCGCGAGCGCCCCCCCTACCGCGACAATGTCGTCCTGGAGCGATATGTCGAAGGCCTGCGCAAGGCCGGCCTGCCCGACTGACGAAGTCGGAGGGCTCCGAGGCGTTGGTTGGTCATGCCGGCAAACCGCGGGGTCTCGGCCCGCCGGTGGCCCAGTCAAGCAATTCCGCCGTGTGCACGACGGGCAGGGTCGTTCCGGCCGCGATCTGGGTGATGCAGCCGATATTGCCGGCGGCGATCAGGTCGGGCGCGATGCTTTCGATATTGGCCACTTTGCGGTCGCGCAGTCGGGTGGCGATTTCCGGCTGCAACAGATTGTAGGTGCCGGCCGAACCGCAACAGAGGTGTCCCTCCGGTGGGTCGAGCACGATAAACCCTGCATCCTTCAGCAGGCGCTTCGGTTCGTTTCGGATCTTTTGTCCGTGCTGCAAGGAACATGCGCTGTGATAGGCGATCCGCCGTCCGGTCGGGCTCATCGGCGTCTGCAGGCCGATCTCGCTCATCAATTCCGAGACGTCGCGCGCCAGCGCGGAGACCGCCCGGGCGGTCTCCGCGAGCTCGGGATCGTCGCGGAACATGAAGCCATAGTCTTTGACCGTGGTCCCGCAGCCTGAGGCGTTGATGACGATCGCGTCCAGCCCTCCCGCGGCGATCTCCCGGGTCCACGCCAAGATGTTGGCGCGGGCAAAGTCGTTCCCCGCATTGCCGAGATGATGGGTCAAGGCCCCGCAGCAGCCTGCTCCCTGAGACACCACGACTTCGCATCCGTGCCGCGTCAGGAGACGGATCGTGGCCTCGTTGATTTCAGGCGCCAGGACCTGCTGGGCGCAGCCGCTGAGCAGCGCCACCCGCCGGGTCCGCGTCGGCGAGGCGAAGACCTGCGGCCGGTCGACAGGGGAGGGCGCCGGCACATGTGACGGGGCGAGAGCCAGGGTCGCCCGCAACGGACCCGGCGCCCATCGGGCGAACGGTTTGGCCAAGCGCGATGCGCTGAGCGCCGCCCTGAATAATCGAGGCCGAGGCAGGACGAAGCCCAAGAGGCGGCGGAACGCGCGGTCAAGCCAGGGCCGGCGATAGGTCTTTTCGATGTGATGCCGGGCGTGGTCGACGAGGTGCATGTAGTTGACGCCGGAGGGGCAGGTCGTCATGCACGACAGGCAGGAGAGGCAGCGGTCGATGTGCTTGACGACGTCCTCCGTCGCCGCGCGATCATTCTCCAGCATGTCCTTGATGAGGTAGATCCGTCCTCGGGGGCTATCGAGTTCGTCGCCAAGCAGCACATAGGTCGGACAAGTGGCGGTGCAGAAGCCGCAATGCACGCACGCCCGCAGAATCTTCTCGGACTCCTGGACATCGGAATTCGTCAGCTGGGCCGCCGTGAAGTTGGTCTGCATGATGGTTACTGACCTTCGTACATCCGGCCAGGATTGAGCACGCCCCGCGGGTCGAAGCCGCTCTTGACCCGCTTCGTGAGAGCGGCCAGCGCGCCCTCGAGGGGTTCGAACACGGCCACTCGGGCGCGAACGTCATCGGGCGCAACGACGAGAGTCGAATGGCCGCCAGCCTCACGCATCGCCGCCCGCACCCGAGGCGCTCCGCCATCCGGCCCCGCTTCGTCGGCCTCGAGGCTGAGCCAAACGAGGCCGCCGCCCCAATCGTAGAAAACCTCGGCCGAGGCGAATTGGCTGCGCAAAGCGTTCGCTGCGGCGGGCGCCAACGTTGGCGTCGGGCAGAGTCGCCAAACGCACTGTGCGCCGGACGGCAACAAAGGCCGCACCTGGCCAATTTCCGCCCAGAGCCGCACGGTTTCAGCCGCGTCCAGGCGGAGCCCGTGTCCGAAGAGCGACTCGATCGCCTTGGCGCGAAAGGCGACTGAGGGAGCCGGGCCTTCGAGGCGAAGCGCGGTTACGGCGCCGAGGCCCTCGGCCACGGCCTCGACGGCCGAGCGGCGCGCGGCCGGCGCCGGCAGATGTGCAGCCGCCGACACCTCGTAAGGCGTGTTCAGGGCTTTCGACAGTTCGGGGACGGCGATTTCGTCCGCCATCCCCTGAAGCAGGATGGTGCAGGCCGTCTCCGGCCTCGGCATGACTTTCAGCGTCACTTCGGTAAGCACGGACAAAGTGCCATAGGCGCCGGCTTGCAGCTTGCACATGTCGTAGCCCGTGACGTTCTTCACCACCTTGCCGCCGGCCTTCCATATGTCGCCCCAACCGTTGATCGCCGAGAAGCCGAGGAAGTAATCGCGCGCAGCCCCGGCGCGCACCCGACGCGGCCCTGCGAGATTGCAGGCGAGAACGCCGCCAAGGGTGGGTTCGCCCGTCGGTTCGCCGTCGCCGCCGATGAGGCTTCCCCATTCCGGCGGCTCAAAGGCCAGCATCTGCCGCTTTGCCTTCAGCTCAGCCTCGATCTCGGCCATCGGCGTCGCGGCGCGCGCGGTGAGAATGAGTTCCGCTGGATCGTAGTCGACAATTCCAGCCAATCGCGACACGTCAAGCCGATGATCGGAGCGTGGAGGACGACCCAGCCCGCGTTTGCTGCCGCCGGCGACGATCTCGAGCGACCGGCCCTCGGCGGCCGCCCAGGCGACGACTTCCGCAGCTTCGGCGGCGTCCGAGGGTTGGAAGACGGACATGAAACTTACTCTCGTTCAGAAACGCGGCAGATCTGGAAAGCGGAGCTGCCCGGCGCGGACATGCACGCGGCCCAGCTCCGCGCAGCGGCAGAGTTGCGGAAACACTTTTCCAGGATTGAGCAGGCTCCTTTCATCGAAAGCGCATTTGAGGCGCTGCTGTTGGTTGAGATCGATCTCGTTGAACATGGTGTCCATGAGGTCGCGCTTCTCGACGCCGACCCCGTGCTCCCCAGTCAGAACCCCGCCGACCTCGACGCAAAGCCGGAGGATGTCGCTGCCGAACGCCTCCGCGCGTTCGAGTTCCCCAGGCTTGTTGGCGTCATAGAGGATCAGCGGATGCAGATTGCCGTCGCCGGCGTGGAACACATTGGCGGCGCGCAGGCCGTAGCGCGCCTCCATCTGCTTCATCCGAAGGAGGACGTCGCCGATCCGCTTGCGCGGAATCGTGCCGTCCATGCAGTAATAGTCCGGAGAGATACGTCCAACCGCCGGGAACGCTGCCTTCCGCCCCGCCCAGAACAGGAGCCGCTCCTCTTCGGACTGGCTGGCGCGGCAGGAGGTTGCGCCGTGCCGCGTGGCGATCGCCTCGACGGCGGCGATCAGATGATCCACCTCGGCCTCGCATCCATCGAGCTCGACGATCAGCAGCGCTTCGGCGTCGAGCGGATAGCCGGCGTGGACGAAAGCCTCGGCCGCTTCGATGGCGAGGCGGTCCATGATCTCCATCCCGCCCGGAATGATGCCGTCGCCGATCACGGCGGCGACGCAATCGCCGGCGCCTTCGACGCTGGGGAAGCCGATCATCAACGCCCGCGCCCCGGGCGGCGTCGGCAGGACGCGCACCGTGACCTCGGTGACGACGCCGAGCATCCCTTCGGAGCCGACCATGACGCCGAGCAGATCGTAACCCGAGGCGTCGAAATGCTTGCCGCCGAGGCGCACGACCTCGCCATCCATCGTCACCATTTCGACGCCGATGACGTTGTTGGTGGTAAGGCCGTATTTCAGGCAGTGCACGCCGCCCGAATTCTCCGCCACATTGCCGCCGATGGTGCAGGCGATCTGGCTGGAGGGATCCGGGGCGTAGTACAAGCCATGGGCCTGCACGGCGTGGGTGATGCCGAGATTGGTCACCCCCGGCTGCACGACCACGCAACGATTGGCGATGTCGATCTCGAGGATGCGGTTGAACTTGCCGAGCCCCAGCAGCACGCCGTCCTCGAGCGGCAGCGCGCCGCCGGAGAGCGAGGTGCCAGCGCCGCGCGGCACCACTTTCACATCGTTTGCCGAGCAGTAGCGCAGCACCTCGATGACCTGCGCGGTCGCATCCGGCAGCACAACCGCCATTGGCAGCTGGCGATATGCGGTCAGTCCGTCGCATTCGAACGCGCGGCGCTCATGTTCGGCGTCGATCACCCCTTCCCCGGGCACGATCCGACGTAGGGCCGCCACAATCTCTGCGCGACGGACCAGAACCGCCTGGTCCGGCGGAGGCATCGCGATCAATGCACGCCCCCCACCGTCGGAATGACCCAGGGAAAGACGAACTGCTGGAGCGCGACGAGCGCGCTGAGCAGCAGAGTCAGGACGACGCTGTGAATGAAGGTGCGCGCGAACACCACGCCCTCATGGCCCTTGAGGTTGGTCACCGAAACGCCGGTTGCGATGTTTTGCGGCGAGATCATCTTGCCCATGACGCCGCCGGAGGAGTTGGCGGCGGCGAACAGGATCGGATTCAGGTTCAGCTGACGCGCGGCGACGACCTGCAGATTGCCGAATAGCGCGTTGCCCGACGTATCGCTGCCCGACAGCATCACGGCGACCCATCCGAGGAAGGGGGACAGCAGGACGAAGAGATAGCCGGTGGAGGCGACCGCGTGACCAAGCGTGTAAGCGAGCCCGGAATAGTTCATCAGATAGGCGAGCCCGACGATGAGCATCACGGTGATGATCGCAAGCCACAACTGCGCGAAGGTCTTGGCGACGCATTCGAAGAACGCCATCGGCGAAAGTCGGTCGAGGACTGCCGTGATGATCGCCGCCACCAGGATCGCGGTTCCAGTGCCCAGCGGCTGGAACGCCCAGACGGCGGCATAGGGCTTGTTGTTGTACAACGTGATCGAGATCGCATTGTGCAGCCCCGGCCACTGGATATTCTGCTGGCCAATCGCGGCCCAGCCGAAATGCGTCCAGACGATGACGACCGCGGACACGATGAGCCAGGGCAGCCACCCTTGCCAGGGGGCGACCGGTGACGCTGCCTCCTGAGCAAGCGCCGCTTCCGCGATCCGGAATTCCGGATCGGGCGCCGGACGCCAGACCTGCAGGAACAGCAGCGTGACGATGAGCGAGCCGAGTGAGGCGAGCACGTCGGTCAGCGCGTAGTCGAGGAAGTTCGAGGTGATGAATTGCGAAACCGCGAAACTACCGCCCGCGACGAGGAGGACGGGCCACAGCGCGCGGACGGAGCGCATGCCGCCGTAGATCGCCATGACATAGAACGGCAGGATCAGCGCCATGACGGGCAACTGACGGCCGACCATCGCGCCGAGCGCAGTCGCGGGCAGGCTGGTGACCGCGCCGAGCACCGTGATTGGAACGCCCAGCGCGCCGAAGGCGACCGGCGCCGTATTGAAGATCAGCACGAAGACCAGCGCCTCGAGCGCCGGGAAGCCCACGAGAATGAGCAGCGAGCTGGTGATCGCCACCGGCGTGCCGAACCCGGCGATGCCCTCAAGCAGCGCGCCGAAGCAGAAGCCGATGACCACCAGCACCACGCGCCGGTCGTTCGGAAGATGTTCGATGACCCAGGCGCGGAAGGCGTCGAACCTGCCGGACTTCACCGCGATGTTGTAGAGGAGCAGCGCATTGACCACGATCCACATTACCGGCCAAAGCGCAAGGACGGCGCCGGCCGCGACCGAGTTGAGCGCGAGCCCGACCGGCATCTGCCAGACCGCGACGGCGACGATCAGCCCGGTGACGAGGGCGGCCAGGGCCGCCTGCCACGCCGGTCGCCGCAAGACGCCGAGAAGGACGAGCACCGCGACGATCGGCAGGATCGCGACGAGAAACGACAAGCCGAGGCTGTCCCCGACCGGGTTCAGAAGTTGTTGGAACATTTGTGCTCTCCCTGGCGTCCCTTATTATTGTTTCGATCCAGTTTCTGCCGTTTGAAGGCCTTACGCCACCGCAAGTTTGTCGACCACCCGTTACGCTGTGATCAGGATCGCGCGGAAATCATTGACGTTGGTCAGCGTGGGGCCAGTGATCACCTGGTCGCCCAACGCCTCGAAGAACCCATGCCCGTCATTGTCGGCGAGGCGGGCCTTGGCGCTGACGCCGAGCGCCGCGGCGCGCGCGAGCGTATCGGGCGCGGCGACGGCGCCGGCGACCTCCTCGGCGCCGTCGACTCCGTCGGTGTCGCCAGCCAGGGCATAGACGTTGGGCAATCCGTTCAGTTCGATAGCCAGGGCCAACAGAAACTCGACATTGCGTCCGCCGCGCCCATGCCCGCGCACAGTCACGGTCGTCTCACCGCCGGAGACCAACACGCAGGGCGGCGGCGCAGGCTGATGATGCAGCGCGACCTGACGGGCGATGCCCGCCATGACCCGGCCAACCTCGACCGCTTCGCCTTCGATGGAATCCCCGAGGATCAGCGGCTCAACCGCTGCTTTACGGGCGATGAGCGCGGCCGCCTCCAGCGAGGCCTGCGGCGCGGCTATGATGCGCGTCACCGAGCGCGCGAAAACCGGGTCGCCGGGTTTGGGCGTTTCTGCTTTGGGATCGGCGAGCACGGCCTCTACGGACGGCGGCGGGTCGATGCCGTAGCGCTTCAGCACCGCCCTCGCGTCTGCGAGCGTGGTGGCGTCGGGCACGGTTGGACCTGAGGCGATCACTGATGGATCGTCGCCGGGCACGTCGGAGATGATGAGCGAGACGACCTCAGCCGGCGCCGCCGCGGCCGCAAGCCGGCCGGCCTTGATCGCCGAGAGATGTTTGCGGACGCAGTTGATCTCGTCGATGCTCGCGCCGCTGCGCAGAAGGGCGCGATTTAGCGCCTGCTTGTCTGCGAGCTCGATTCCAGGAGCGGGAAGCGACAAGAGCGAGGAACCGCCGCCGGAGATCAGGCAAAGCACGAGATCGTCGGGACTGAGGCCGCGCATGAGATCGAGAATGCGGGCCGCCGCGGCCTGGCCGGCCGCGTCAGGCACCGGGTGGCTGGCCTCGACCACCTCGATGCGAGCGAGCCGCCCGACCCCATGGCCATAGCGGGTGACGACGAGACCGCTGAGCGGCCGCTCCGCTGGCCAGTTCGCCTCAACCGCGCGCGCCATCGCGGCGGCGGCCTTGCCGGCGCCGACGACGATCGTGCGGCCGCGCGGCGGCTGAGGCAGATTGGGAGGGACAACCGCGTCCGCGGCGGCCGATTCCACAGCCGCATCGAACATCCGCCGCAGGAGCGCGCGCTCATCCATGGCGTTGGGTCTCTCCCTTCGCAATACGCGGCCAGGGACGGCGCCCATGGCCGCGTCCGGCTTATTCGCCCGCGACCGGCTGGCCGATCTCATGGCAGGCCAAGCGCTCCAGAACCCGCACCATTCCTGAATGGTCCCAGGCCGCGCCGCCCGCAGCGACGGCGGCGTTGAACAGCTCCTGGCAGGTCGCGGTGTTGGGCAGGCTGACGCCGAGACTGCGCGCGCCCTGAAGGGCGAGGTTCAGATCCTTCTGATGCAACGCGATTCGGAAACCGGGCTCGAAATTTCGCTTCACCATTCGCTCGCCATGCACCTCGAGGATGCGCGAGGACGCAAAGCCACCCATCAACGCATGGCGCACGCGCGCCGGATCGGCGCCCGCCTTGGAGGCGAACACCAACGCTTCGCCGATCGCCTCGATCGTCAATGCGACGATGATCTGGTTGGCGACCTTGGTGGTCTGCCCGTCGCCATTGCCGCCGACCAGCGTGATGTTCTTGCCCATCAGCTCAAAGATCGGCTTCACTTTTTCGAACGCCCGCTCGGGACCCCCGACCATGATCGTCAGGGTCGCCGCTTTGGCGCCGACGTCGCCACCGGAGACCGGCGCGTCGAGGTAGTCGCAATTGAGGGCGTTGATCCGCTTGGCGAACTCCTTCGTCGCGATCGGCGAAATGCTGCTCATGTCGACGACAATCTTGCCCGATGAAAGGCCCTCGGCGACGCCTTCGGGGCCAAAGAGGGCGTCTTCCACATTCGGCGTGTCGGGAACCATGGTGATGATGACATCGGCGCCGCGCGCGACGTCGCGAGCGCTCGAGCAGGCGACGGCGCCCTTCTCCAGCAGCTCTCTCGGCGGCGTCCCATGACCATGAACAAAGAGCTTGTGCCCGCCGGCAATGAGATGGTCCGCCATGGGGCGCCCCATGATCCCTAAGCCAATGAATCCGATATTGCTCATGTGTCTTGCTCCGAATTCAGGAAGAGTGGGCTTGCGCAGCCTGCCTGGCTTGCCGTTTGGGTTGGTAGGGAGCGAACCAGCCGAGGCCCGCCGTCGTCGTGGTTGCGGGCTTGTATTCGCAGCCGATCCAGCCGCGGTAGCCCAGCTCGTCGATGCGGCGGAAGAGGAACGGGTAATTGATTTCGCCGGTGCCGGGCTCGTGGCGGCCGGGATTGTCGGCGAGTTGGATGTGGCCGATGCGGTCGAACTCGGTCTCGATGGTGCGGGAGAGATCGCCCTCCATCACTTGCGCATGATAGATGTCGTACTGGAGCTTGATGTTGTCGGAGCCGGTCGCGGCGATGATGTCCAGCCCCGGGCGCGTGCGGTCCACGAAGAATTTTGGAATGTCGCGGGTGTTGACCGGCTCCAGCAGCAGGCCGATTTTGGCGGCCTGGAGCTTGCCAGCGGCATAGCGCAGGTTCTCGATCAGGGTCGCGCGCGCCGCATCGGCAGGGACGCCGTCGGGCAGGATGCCGGCGAGGCAGTTGACCTTCGGACAATGAAGCGCTGACGCGTAGTCGATCGCCCGTTCGACGCCCGAGCGAAACTCCGCGACCCGGTCGGGATGGCATGCAATGCCGCGCTCGCCAGCCGGCCCAGTCGCCGGCGGGCAGATTGTGCAGCACGAGCGTCAGCCCGTTGGCTTCGAGCAGGCTGGCGAGCTCGGCTTTATCGAACTCGTACGGGAACAGGAACTCGACGGCGTCGAACCCCGCCTCCGCGGCCGCAGCGAAGCGGCTGAGGAACGGCAGTTCGGTGAACATCATGGTCAGGTTGGCTGCGAATCTCGGCATCTCTCCTCCTTCGCCCTCGGCTGTGCGACCGGCCGGGAGCAGAAAATCGGCCTCCGTTCAGCGCTTCTCGGCGAAAGCGTCCACCAGCTTGGCCGGCGCCTCGACGGTTCGCATGTCCTGGGCCTTGCGGATCGACAGCGAGGGATCGAGACAGAGGATCTCCTCAAACTCGTTGACGCTGTCGATCTCCGTGCCCATCGAGATGTTGGTGACGCGCTCGAGAATGAATTCGAGCACGACGGGCACCTGATGCTCTTCCATTAGCGCCTGCGCCCTGGCGAAGGCGTCCTTGAATTCGTTGGCGCTCTTCACCCTGATCGCCTTGCAGCCGAGGCCTTCGGCGACCGCGACATGATCGACGCCGTAGCCCGGCACGGCGTCGCCTTCGGGCTCGACGTTGATGTTTTCGAACGCGAGGCTGACCTCAAAGTCCATCTCGAAGCCGCGCTGCGCCTGGCGGATCAGGCCGAGGTAGGAATTGTTCACTACGACATGCAGATAGGGCAGCTTGTGCTGCGCGCCGACGGCCAGCTCCTCGATCATGAACTGGAAGTCGTAATCGCCGGACAGCGCCACGATCTTCCGTTCCGGATCCGCCGCGCGGACCCCGAGCGCGGCGGGAAGCGTCCAGCCAAGAGGACCCGCCTGTCCGCAGTTGATCCAGTTGCGTGGCTTATAGACATGCAGGAACTGGGCGCCCGCAATCTGCGACAGCCCGATGGTCGTGACATAGCACGTGTCGCGGTCGAGGCACTCGTTCATCTCCTGATACACGCGCTGCGGCTTGAGCGGGACGTGGTCAAAATGGCTACGCCGCAGCATGTTCTTCTTGCGATGGAGACATTTGGCGGCCCAGGCTGAGCGGTCCTTGAGCTCGCCGGCGGCCTTCATCGCGCGGGCCTCCTCGATGAACAGCAAGAGCGCCGCGCGGGCGTCGGAGACGATGCCGAAATCAGGACCGAACACGCGCCCGATTTGTGTCGGCTCGATATCGACATGCACGAACTTGCGGCCCTTCGTGTAGACGTCGATGGAGCCTGTGTGACGATTGGCCCAGCGGTTCCCGATCCCGAGCACAAAGTCGGACTCGAGGAAATTCGCATTGCCATAGCGGTGACTGGTCTGCAGCCCAACCATGCCGGCCATCAGATCGTGGTCGTCGGGAATGACGCCCCAGCCCATCAAGGTCGGGATCACCGGCGCGCCAGTCAGCTCGGCGAACTCCACCAGGAGGTCGCTGGCGTCGGCGTTGATGACGCCGCCGCCTGCGACGATCAGCGGCCGCTCTGACGCGTTCAGCATCTCGATTGCCCGTCGCGCCTGCGGCCGCGACGCGGCGGGCTTATAGACGGGCAGGGGCTGATAGGTCTCGATGTCGAATTCGATCTCCGCCGTTTGCACGTCGATCGGCAGGTCGATCAGCACCGGGCCGGGGCGCCCGGAGCGCATCACGTGGAACGCCTGCTGGAAGACCATCGGCACGAGAGCCGGCTCGCGAACTGTCACCGCCCATTTGGCGACAGGCTTGGCGATCGCTTCGATATCGATCGCCTGAAAGTCTTCTTTGTAGAGCCTCGCGCGCGGCGCCTGTCCGGTGATGCAAAGGATCGGAACCGAGTCGGCGGCGGCCGCATAGAGCCCGGTGATCATGTCTGTGCCGGCGGGCCCGGAGGTGCCGATGCAGACGCCGATATTGCCGGGTTTAGCGCGCGTATAGCCGTCGGCCATATGCGAAGCGCCCTCGACGTGGCGCGCCAGGATGTGACGAATGGAGCCGCGCTTCCGCATCGCCGCGTAAAACGGGTTGATCGCGGCGCCCGGCACGCCGAAGCCGACTGAAACGCCTTCCCGCTCCAACACGAGCACGCCGGCGTCCACTGCGTTCATTCGAGCCATCTCGATCCTCCCGTGAGCCTACGTTCGAAGACAGCATGACAGATTCCGTCGGCATTGTGGGATGATTTCCGTATACCGGAAAACTCCATAATAATCACTATATTACAATGGCTTCATCACTTCCGATGAGCTTGAAGAACGGCCCCCATCGCTATTTTCCCGTATCGTGGAAAGCAGCCGTGCCCTAGTTGGTGTTTCCGCGCTGTTTTGCATTTCCGGGACATTCAGGTCCGGCGGGGTAGGGAATTGATGGAGCGACAGGTCGTGAAAAAAATTTCCGCGGGAACACCAATTCGCGCGCGGCCGCTCGCGCGCACCGGCGGCGATCAGGTGCAGTCGCTCGTTCGCGCGTTGGGGCTTCTCAACCGGATCGCGGAATTGTCCGACGATGGAGCGAGCTTGACCGATCTCGCCCAACAGGTCGGGCTGCCGGCGTCGACGGCGCATCGGCTGCTGACGACGCTCGAGCAGGAGCGCTATGTCCGCTTCACTCATGAAGGGCGGCTTTGGTCGGTGGGCGTTCAGGCCTTCGTCGTCGGCTGCACGTTTACCAGGACCCGCAGCCTTGCCGGCGTCGCGAGACGCCATATGCGCCATCTGATGGAAGACGGCGGAGAAACGGTCAATCTTGCGGTCGAGGACGAAGGCGAAGCGGTGTACCTCTCGCAAGTGGAGTGCCGGCAGATGATGCGCGCCTTCGCAAGGCCCGGAACGCGCGTGCCGCTGCATTGTTCGGCTGTCGGCAAAGCGATTCTGTCAGCGGTTTCGGACAAGAGGCTGTCCAAGATTCTGCATCAACGGGGCATGCCGCGCCTGACGGTCAAGACGATCACCTCGCCGTCGGGGTTGCGCGCCGACCTGGAGCGCGTGCGTGCGACCGGTTACGCCGTCGATGACGAGGAGCACGCGATCGGGCTCCGCTGCATTGCCGCGCCGATTTTCGACGAAACGGGCGACGTTGTCGCCGCGGTCTCGGCCTCGGGCCCGATGGCGCGCATTAGCGACGAGCGGATGTCGCAACTTGGGGCGCTGGTCCTTGAAGCCTCGCGTGCGATCTCGGCCGATATGGGCGCCAGTCCGGGGCGCCGCTGACGTTTAGCCGGTTTAACACACTAAAAAATCCGATCCTTCCAGGTGCTCGGCGTCTTTTCGTTGATAATCTCAAGGTCGAGATGATACTTAAAGTCCCTAACGCCTTTCTTTCGGATCGCTTCGATCATCCGGGCGAGACCGGTATCCAGATCGACCGTCGTCTTATATTGCAAAAGCTTCCTGGCCTTGTCCGACGAACACGTGGCGTGTTCGACTTCCTGCGGCCTTCCGGGCATGAAAATTGGATCCAAATTAAATTTCAGTTGATTAGCGATTTTCTCGGCAAGTTCAATTATTGTAATCGTTTCCTCATCCGGCCCGACATTTATGACTTCCCCAATTACATTGGGGCGAAACGCCATTTCCTTTAGGCAATACAAGCAATCATCGATAAAGGAAAAACACCTCTTTTGTTCTCCGTTGCCATAGATAATCGGCTGGCGTCCTTGCAGCATGAGATTGATCATGATCGATGCAACGTTGCGGAAAGGATCGTCCCATTTCTGTCTGGGTCCAATAATATTGTGTGGAACGGCGATTGCGTAGCCTACATCGTGGGTTGTGCAAAGGTTTCGCAATAGTTCCTCTGCTGCCAGCTTCCCGATGCCATAGGGGTCCTGGGGCTTTGGGGTCTGGTCTTCGGTAAACGGCGGCTTCAAGGCGCCGTAACGGGCCATCGAGGAGCAGAAGACGATTCGCTTCGCACGATTTGCGATGGCTGCTGAAAAAACTGCGACTGAGGCGCCGACAATGTTCTGCGTGACGATATGGGGTGAGAAAACCGAGAGTCCTTCATATGCGGTCGCGGCACAATGATAATAAATATCACATCCTTCTGACACCTTTTGAATATGACTGAGGTCGTTGCAATCAAATTAATGAAATATTACCCTAGAAGGAACGTTATCAAGCTCTCCACCGATCAAATTGTCAACTCCAATAACTCGATGACCTTCGGAGATCATGGCGTCGGCCAAATGACTGCCGAGAAACCCGGCCACCCCTGTGACAAAGATATTCATCGTCGCTCCTCTTTGGCCCTAAAGTCGCTCTTATCGACTCAAGACAACTGCGTCAATCTCGTTAAAGGTCCTGTTCTAGTTCAGGTAAAGCCCAAAGGTCGGAGAGAATCGTACGTCGTCTTTGCGCACCAGATACGCAGACGCCAATTCAACCTTTAAATTGATCGCCGAATTGCCGCAGCCTACCCAGCCCTTCTCAGGGAGAGCCTACCCAGCCATTCTCAGAGAGCCTACCTACCTAGTGGATAGAATCAAACGCTTCGAACCCTCTGCGAGCAGCAGAACTCCTTGAAATTGCGGAGGATGCTCCGGATGGGTCCGCGCATGATTCCGGGCATTCCGGTTTCCCCCATCGGGCGACCGCGATCCACAAGACTCTGCCGGAATGAAAGCGAACCAAAACTCAACCGTCTGAAGCAGCACGAAAAGCGAGAAGCGGCCAAATCATGGAGAAGCGCTGGTAGCGGATGGCGCAACTTGGCGCGCTGGTTCTCGAAGCATCGCGCGCGATCTCAGCCGGTATGGCGCCCTGCCCCCGACCCTACCGATGCGCGTGGCGTGGAAACGGAGCTCGGTTGAGCCACCAAGGCACCACCAGACGAAAGGGCGGCCGTGGTAGTGACGAGGCCTTGTCCGCGGGGAGTTGAGACAGCGCAATCGGCTCGCCATCCCAATGGTGACCGTTCAGACGCCGGTCGCAGCCGCAGCGGACGGTGGGCAGCGATCCCTCGGCCCGCTTCGGCAAAGACGGTTTCACACAACCTCGGTAGAGTTGAGATGTGGCGCGGTGGCGTTAGGTCGAGCAAGTCTAATCCCGCCGCCAAGCCAAGTCCCGCGTTCAAATATTTCAATGGTTTGATCTGGTATAGAGCCCAGCGGTGAGGCACCCGGCCGCAATCTCGATCGCGACCGCAGTGTGAACCAATCCCACATGATTGGAGCAGATGAACAATTCGAAGTTTGGCGATAATTCGTCAACCGCGAGTTACCCGCCTTCGACCGGAGGGGAATGCATGAACACGATCGCTGATTCAACTTACCAATGTTATGGCAGGTAGACCGCTACGGTAATTGGAACGGTATCGGGTCAGATTTGAGATGATCTTCGAGTTAACCATGTTATATTTTTCTCGTGCTTTCGAAATAAAGTATAACAGCTGAGAGAATCATATTGCACAACTGAGGTTGCGTGTTCTATTACCTGCTGACGAGCACGCGTAAAATTTGTCAAAAAACGGTCAATTTGGTCTTAATCTGGCCATCTTCGCGCGCTCGACTGTAAGCCGCGCGCTCGACTGTAAGCATGGTCTGCCTTTTGCCAGGGGAATGGTTTAGCATTAGGGAAGGGGTAACGCATGACTCAGCACATCACTGAACCGCTTGTCGCCGCGAACGATATCGACGCAGCGCTCGAACTTAGCCTCACGACGGTTTGGGACGCGAAAGTCTACTCGTGGGACAATTCGAAATACCCGTTTAACGAGTGGATCCTGAATCGGATCCGCGGCATGGGCTACGATCTGAACGATCTGAGCTACCTGCACGAGACCGTCCCACTCAGCGAAGTGTACACCGTCACGAAGCAACTCTGCTCGGATACGAACCTGCCGGAGTTTCGCCGGATGCTGAACCGCTTTGTGCGCGAGCAGGTCGTGACTCAGGGCAAATTGCGACTTCCGGTCGCCGTGCAGCGTTTCATGAACGTCCGCATCATGCTCCCCACCACGCCGGAGCTGTTTTTCCCCTATCATACCGGATTGCTGTACGGTCACGGCATCGCTTCGCGCAGCATGTGGTTGCCGTTCGTCGACGTGACGGCGGACGAAGACCGAAGCCGGTCCATGCAGATCATTGGCATCAAGAGGTCGCGTGAACTGATCAAACAAGCGATCGAGAACCGCCTCAACATGCATCAGATGACCGAGCTCTTCGCCAAGGAAAGCTGGCAGATCAAGGCTGGTCCGGGAAGCGGCTGCTTCTTCACGCAGGAAAACATCCACGGTTCGGGCCGGCCCAACGACACGGGAAAAACCAGGGTCAGCATGGATTTCCGCATCGCTGAAGGGATCTATGGCGACTATCTTGGCCGCAAGATTCCGGCTGGGTATTTCCACCTGATTCCGGACACCGAAGAAGAGGAAGAGGCGCTTGCCGCCCGGCCGCCCCGGGAAAAGGCTTTCGCCAACGGTAAACCGAATATCTTCTATGTCGCCAACAACACGGCGTCGACCTACGGAATACCAGTCCACCTGCAGCGTTATATGCTGGTGGACTACTCCAAAAAGAAAAACCTCGAGTTCAACTATGAGTTGTTTGACCTTGAGGATATGATGCACCTGCCGACGTTGTGGCACCTGGTCCAAGACCGTGAGTGCAACATCATCATGTACAGCATCTTCGCGCTGCCGGAGGATGAGAACGACCGTAACCGGATGCTCGAGACGGCTGTGAAGCGGGGCGGGGTCATTCATTTCGTGAATGAGGACCTGCAACTAGCCAACGCCGACGATCTGAAGGAGATCAAGAAATATCTTGAGTTCTCCAAGTACGGTAAGTCCCGGTTGCCCATTGGATTGCCGTTGTCCGGATTGAGCAAGTCGTACTTCGACAAGTGGTCGGCGTCTCTGGCGCAATAGGGGTGGCCGGGCCCGCCGATGAAGCGGGAGCCCGCGGGTCGTGCGCCCGACGGGGGCCCTTTGTTCGCGTGCACAGAGGTAGCTCCGCGATATGCTGGAGCTGAATTGTGCGGGGCGGTGGACGATTGCGGCTTGCTCGAATATCTGGCGTGGTGCCCAAATGGCGCGGGGTTGATGCAAGCCCTTGGAGTATCAGGACTGCGACGCGGCGGCGTGACTGCGAACAGCAAGGCGGACACTATCCGCCCTGGGGGGATTGGGGTCGACAATGTCCCATGTGAAGGCGATTCCGGAGGCCTGTCGCGATGCCGTGCCGCGCGAGCAACCGAGGGCGATCGTTGGTGCTGAGCCTGATCCGAGACCTGGGCGTTTGCGAAAAGTTCCCGTCGTCCGGGTTCCCGCCTCAAAGGCTGAGTTCGAGCGGTATCGCCGAGGCCGCCTACCGCGTTTTCGAGATCGCGCTGGCATCGATCGGACTGATCGTCGCGACGTCTCTGATGCTGGCGATAGCGGTCCTGATTCGTCTGGACTCTCCCGGACCGGTGCTCTTCCGGCATCGACGGCCTGCGCGCTCGGTTCGCGTGCACGGGCGCGATCTCGAGGGACAGACGGATCTTCATCCCCCGCCGGGCGGCTACGACCGGGACGCCCAATATTATGTGCCGGCCTATTTCACGCTGGTCAAATTTCGGACCATGTACCGGGACGCGCCTACGCGCTTTCCCACGTACTACCCCGGCGCATATGCGGGAGAGGACTTCCGCAGCCAGTATCCGCACGTCGAGAACGATCCACGCATCACCCGGGTCGGACGCCTGCTGCGCAAGCTCTCCGTCGACGAGCTCCCGAACCTTTGGTCCGTCGTGGTGGGGGATATGAGGCTCGTAGGGCCGCGTCCTGAGGCGCTTGAAGTGCTGCAGTATCACACACCGGAGGAAATGATCAGGTTCACCTGCAAGCCAGGAATCACCGGCCTTGCCCAGATCAACGGTCGCAAATTGCTGAGTTGGGGTGAAACGATGGCCTTGGATCTGGAATATGTTCGAATGCGCACTATCGCGCTAGACCTGAAGATCATCTTGTTGACGATCAAGCGAGTCGTCACAGCACACGGCGCATTGTGAGAGCAAAGGGAGGGCTCCGACCTGTTGACCCCTAGCGCCATCTTCCTTCTACAGGCGTTTGTTATTGTAGTGGTTCCAGTTGTGTTGCTGCGCGCATCGGGACTGCGGGCGCTTATGCCCCTCGTGGTCGTCCAAATCATGGTCGGCATTGTCTTGGGCCCGTCGGTTTTTGGGAGGATTGCCCCCGATTATTTTCAGATGTTCGCCAGTCCCGGAATGCTGTCTTCGCTCTCCGGACTGGCATTTGTTGGCGTGCTGATTTTCGGCCTGATATCCGGCTTGCATCTCGACCCCGGCGTTTTCAGTGGCAATGAACGGGCGTTTTGGCCCGTAGCGGTAGCGAATATCTCCGTTCCGATGACCCTTGGTTGTCTGGCAGGCGGTTGGATTTTGGCGCGCCATCCAGACGAACTCCTCGCCGGCGTCAGTTCGGTCGAGTTCATCGCCGCGATCGGGATTTGCATCAGTATGAATGCGCTCCCGGTTCTTGGAGCGATTCTGGGCGAGATGGGCCTGCTCGGCAGTCGTATTGGCCATCTCGCGCTCGGAGTCGCCGGCGTTAACAATATGGTATTGTGGACCATGCTCGGCGTTCTTCTCACGGCGGCTGCAGGACATTCCGGCGGTAGTCACGGGTTGCCGCCCATGGCCCTATTGGCGTTGGCGCCGGCGTATCTGTTCGTGATGATCCGGGTCGTGCGGCCGATGTTGGCCAACCTGATAATGGCCCGGATGCGGGATGAGCTTGTCCATACGCGAGCTCTAGTGGTGGTCGGGACGGCGACGATCGCTTCCGCGCTCGCGACCGAGCTCATGGGACTGCATTACATCAGCGGCGCCTTCGTCATCGGGGCGATTATTCCCGCCAAGTTGCACGAGCCTATTCTCGATCGCTTGCAGGTCATGACGGTCGCGCTGCTGATGCCATTCTTCTTTACGCTGACGGGCATGCGAATCCTGATCGATCCAAGTTCGCCTGTCTTGCTCGAAATGTTCGTCGTTACGACGGCAGTCGCCGTGGTCGGAATTGTCGGCGGGACTGCGGCGGCTGCCCGACTGAACGGCGAAGCATGGCCGGTAGCCTTCGGGCTCGGGTCTCTGCTGCAATCCAAGGGCCTCACGGAATTGATCGTTCTCACCATTCTCCTGGACGCCCAGATCATTTCGCCGAGGATTTTCACGGCCATGATCCTCATGGCGCTCTTCAGCGCTTCGTTGACCATGCCTTTGGCGCGTCTGGCGCTGGCGCGGGTACCTCAGCGGGCGTCAGACGAGCAAAGTGTGATCGGCAAACGCGTCGCGCCCGTGCCTAACCCGCAGCTCTAAAGTGCGCGAAGCGGCACATCCCGACGGCGAGCGCCACGCGCTCATGTCATGCGGCCTGGATAAGATCCATCCAGCGGCTCGTCGCAAACGACGCGCCAACGCCGTACGGGACCGGGATCCTCGATCGGAAGTTCGGTTTCGATCATCCGGGCCCGATCGAACCTATAGCTGCCCATCGGAACATCGAGGGTCTTGCAAAGCTTCCTTTGGATGTCTTCGTCGTGTAACTTCTTGTAGATCAAACTTAGATGCGGGTTCAGGACATAATCAGATGGTCTGGAATAGTGCGCGGCGGCGGTCTCGAAGATCCGCTGTAAGCCAGAAGACTCCTGGAATTGAACAAATAGAGTTTTGGTATAATGTTCCGTATGGTCCAACCAAGCCGCGGTTAACTCGATCGGGGAAAACTGCCTGGCGACCCGGCGGGCGACGGCGCGCGCTTCAGCGTCGGTCGACGGCCCGCAGAAGACTGTGACATGCGGTTCGAACTCGACCGCGTCGAAACGTGCGGCAAGTTGAGAGATCGTCGAGCGCAGCAACGTTCGATGCGGTTCGCCGGGCGTGAGCCACAAAGTGAATTCCGTGTAAGCCATGAGGATTCCCTCAAGCCGCCCCATAGGCGGAGTTTTAAACGGTCGACGAGAGATTGAACGTAACGCGCGAACGCTGACGCCGATTTACAAGGGGAGAAAGCCGATGCTCAACTCAAAGCCGATAGGCGGCGAAACGCCGGATGCTGAAATCGTCCTGTCAATAATCATTCCCAGCTACAACACACGCGATCTCGTCGCAGATTGCCTGCGGACAATTTACCAGAATCCGGCCCACGAGCCATATGAAATCATCCTCATCGAAGACGGCTCGAGCGATGGGACGGGCGAGATGGTGAGGTCGGCGTTTCCCGAAGTTCGTGTTTTGCGAAACGACACCCACCTTCACTATGCCTATTCGAACAACTTGGCTCTGGATCACGCTCTTGGTCGCTATGTATTACTCCTGAATCCCGATACGCTCGTCTTGCCAAGAGCCCTCGACGCCATGGTCACTTTCCTGCGGGAGCACGCAGACGCAGGCGCGGTCGGCTGCAAATTGCTGAATGAGGACGGGACAATTCAATGGTCGGTCAAATCTTTGCCGAACCCGGCCGCCGCGATTTTCGGGGCCCGCTCCATCCTGACCAAGTGGTTTCCGAACAACCGATTTTCGAGACAACACCTGTTGCACATCGGCCGGGACATGACTCAGCCTTTCGTCGCCGGTTTGGTGTCCGGTGCGGCTAAGATGATGCCGCGGTCGGTTATCAAAGAAGTTGGCTACCTCGATGACCAGTTTTTCTATCACATCGATGCCGATTACTGTAAACGAATTGCAGATGCAGGCTACAAATGCTATTACCTACCGACGGCCGAGATAATTCACCTTAATCACAGAGGCGGCACCATGACAACTCTATTGGAGCGTTTTCGGTCGTTGACGATGTTCGAAATCGGGAGCTATCGGTACTATCGCAAACACATCCAGACACGGTGGTGGAGCCCGATGCAGATCGTCGTCGTGCTTGGCCTCTCGTTTCACTTTTTGGCGTTGGCGTCGGCGCAGGTTTTCGCCGAGCTCCGAGGTATCGCGCGCGCCGCATTTCACGCCAAAAAGCCGGCGGGAGCCTGAAGGGCTTCCAGGGAACTGGGCGCGCTCGAGGACATCGCGGAACAAATCCTTCGCCCCTCGATGTGGCCTGATGACGCCTCGGAGGGTCAGGGGCAAGGCTTTGGTCGCGGGCGGCATCTCAGAATCATTGGTGTGGCTTTGACTTGCGCCGTTTCTGTCGGCCTTTCAGTGGCGCTGGTCGACCTGTCGCGGACGTTACGACGACGAGTCCGCCAAGACCGACAGGCCGGACTCGCTTCGGGGCGGCGCCCGTGAAAGGTCAACATTATCCTGACGAGCCGCTGGCCTTCGTTCTACCTTTGTTCTCCACGCCTTCGCGGAGAACGCTCCTTGTCCGGTCCTTTCGAACCCGCCGCAAGCTCGGCCGTCATCGCTTCAAGCGGGACGGCCCCGGCAGGGAAAATATCGATCGAAATTTTTTTTCTGGCTCAATTCCGCGTAACCCCTTGATAAGTCCCGATTCCGGGAAATGGAAGGAAATAGAAGGAAATAGAAGGAAGGAAAAAGGAAGCGTTTGGACGCTAAAAGGAAGCGTTGGGAAGGGTTGCGGAAAGAATCGGAAACCCAGCCATGGACGGCGCCATCCAGGCGGGCGGCGAGCTCTGCAGTCGCTCTCTCGCTCCACTCGCGACGACGGTGACGGAGGAGTCCTAGGTTGGGGGTTACGATGAATCAAAGAGATGCGATGGCGCCCTTGATCCGATAGGCTGATGCGGCTGGGTTCCGGCGACAGATCGGTTAGGCTGCTGAGGAAAAAGCGATCGCGCCAAAGGGCGACAGTGCGTTTCGCGCCGGCGATTGGACGCATATTGCGGACAAGTCCAAAGGAGCGTCGATGGCGTTAAGGGAATCAGGGTTGCTCCAGGACGTCGCCGAGAAACGCCTGGCTGCGGATCGTCCACATCACGAGGCGGGGGCGATCTGGGCGCCAGGCCTTCGCAGCCCGCTCATGCTGATCGCCGGCGCGGCGACGACATGCGCCTTGTTAGCGGGTCTCTCAGTGGCGTTGATAGACCGACCGGTCGCGACGTGGGTGCACGAGCATCTCGGGGATCAGCGATTTGGCTGGGTCACCGGAAACTACCACGGTCATTTGCTCAGGCTCGGTCCGTTCAGCCTTATGGCGAGCCCCGCTCAAGCGCTTGGACCGCTCGCTGCTTTCGCCTTCGGGGTCCTCGCGATAGCCGCCTTGGCAGGCTGGCGTCGAGGAACTCGCGGCCGAATCGCTCTGGCTCTGTGTTTGTCAGCTTTTGCCGCGAACGAGGTCAATGGCTCCCTCAAAGGCTTGTTTGGACGGACCTGGCCAGAAAGCTGGCTGGGCGACAATCCATCGTGGATCCGCGACGGCGTATTCGGCTTCTTTCCCTTTCACGGTGGATTGGCTTGGGCCTCATTTCCATCAGGCCACACGACGACCATCACCGCGACCGCGGCCATCCTCTGGGTTGTCTGCCCGGAACTGAAAGTCGCGTGGGCGGCGCCTGTCGCTGTCGTCGTCACAGGGTTGATCGCGGGGAACTATCACTTCGTCTCAGACGTCATTGCCGGTCTTTACCTCGGCGCCGGCATCGGACTTGGCGTTGCCGCGCTGATGCTGTCCCCCAGCGACCGTATCGCTTTGAGCGATTGGTCCGGTCGAGTCCCGGGCCGGCGCATTGATCCTCGCGTTGATCGGCCTCCGTCTTGATCGGCGCCCGTCCATCGGCCGTAGGCTCCGGGGCGTCATGCGCCGGCGCGCGATCCGACCTCGACAGACGGAAACCGCACGGACAGAACGATCGTGTCGCCAACAACCTCCCAAGAGTGAACAACCTCTGGCCCGAAAGCGATGTAGTCGCCCTTCGTCTGAAGCGTGACCTCTTCGTGTTTGCCGTCGCTGTGGAACGTGACCCTCAAGCAGCCCTGGATGAGCACGGAAATCGTAGTGCCGTTTCGATTTGCCCAAGGCTGAGGCCGTTTTTCCCCGTCCGGGTGGATCCCCCACTTCAGTTCGACGTCAGTCTGGTGCCTGAGCCCAAGTTCGGGAGAAACGAACTGACCGACAAACCACCCGCTACCGCGTACCTGGTCGGCCTTGGCGTTCCCGAAGTAGAACGGTTTCTTGCTGCCCATCAACCCACTCTCGCAATCGACCCGCTGGACGCTACTAGTTGCTGATATTGATGCTCGTGCCGGTCGTCGCGCCATGACCTTGAAGGGTGGTGATTGCGGAACCTCCAAGCACAATCGCGCTCTCCGCGGACACGACCGGCGCGATCGCTTTGATGGCGAAATCGAAGTATCGCTCCGCAGTCCCGAGCTCGTTCTTCGGGACATAGACGATATCGCCGCGACCCAGGGGGATGTTGTTCTCAAGTTGGCCGCGATAGAGGAACCCGCCGATGTCGACCAGTTTCAAACTCGGTTCCGCAATACCGCCAGAGATGACAAGCACATGATCCGTCTTCGCGTTGAGCGTGATCCCGCCCGCCTGGCTGACCGCGTCCATTAAGCTCAAATTTCCGTCCCAGTTCACCTTGCCGGCGTGCAGCACTTCGCCGACCACATAGGCGTAGTTGTAGCGGACGCTTCCCACGTAGATCGACGAGAAAGGCCGCAAGTAAACGTTTTGTCTAAGGTCCCCCTGCTTGAATAGCTTCTCCAGACTGACCGGCAAGATCTTCCCGTCCTGCAACACGATGGAATCCCGCAGGTCAGCGTCGTCGCTCAGTCCGCCGGCTTGGGAGATCGCGTCGAGGAGGGTTGTTGGCGTGCGAAGCTTGACAATTCCTGGAGTTTTCACCGCGCCGAGGATAGAAATCCGCCGGCTGTTGATCTCCTGGATAACGACGTTGACCAAAGGGTCCGAGATAAATAACGGCTGGCTTCTGTATTCCTTTACCGAAACATTGAGAATTGGATTCTGCACAATGTCCGACACACGCTTTGTTATTTCGTCTGCCAGTTCGTCGACAGTCTTGCCCGCGGCGCGGATGGACCCGCCAGGCAGGATCGATATCGTGCCGTCGGGACCGATGGTCTGCGTGCTGTCAAGATCCCCGTGTCCGTAGACCTTTATTTCGATGACGTCTTGAATGCCCAGTCGATACGATCGGCCAGTCTTGGCTCGTAGCCGGCTGACGATCTCGTCTCGAAGCTGTTCGACGGTGCGACCGGCCGCCTGCAGGTCTCCCGCCGGGAAGAACGCAATCTTGCCGTCCGGCCGCACCGGTTAAGTCGTTTCGAGGTCGGGGTCGTTGAGCACGGATATTTTCACGACGTCGTCTGGACCTAGCAAGAACGACGAGGCTTCCGACGCCAAGCTCCCCCTGGGCGGAGTTGGGGCAAACTCAGTTGCGGTCGCAGTCGGATGCGCGCTTTGGTATTCGAGCCGGGCCTGGAGCGCCTGCTGGTCGACCATGTTTTGACCAGGGGCGCACCCGGTCAGAACAACAACCAGAGGGAGAATGGACGTCAGCGGTGCCAGACGCATACAGGGGTGTGCTTTCCGTCGGGTGAGATCAAATTCATCTGGGCGCTGAGCCAAAGTTCCAATCGTCGCGGCAAACTATGCGCCTAACCGCTCGCGCTCAACCTGGAGCAGCGCGCAGTCCGCCGCATTCCTTGTCGCCTTCCGACAGACGCTTGCGCCCCCGGATGTCGCCAGCAAGCAGTGAGAACAGATTGGTTCACTGTTTGCAAGAACGCAGGCGTGCGGATCAGCGTCGCGCTCCGCTCATTCGTACTCAAGAGTTCAATAGCTCCAAACCGGACTGGCATGAACCGCGGAAGCGGTCGCCCTTTCGGTCGACGACGTACTGGTAGTGGATCGACAAGGTCGCAGCTGAGACGTAAGCATTTTTCGCTTGCAAGGACGCCAGCGAGGATCTTGCGTCCGGGACGGTTTCTTGCGGAGGGCAATAGTGTGGTTCGCATCGGCGTGTTGGGAACGGCCAGAGTTGTGCCATACGGACTCGTGGCGCCGGCCAAGGAAACGCAAGGCGTCGAAGTGACCGCAATTGCCTCGCGAACGCGGGAGAAGGCCGAAGAGTTTGCTACACGCCATGGAATTCAGCGCCGCTTCGGCTCCTACGAGGCGCTGTTGGAGTCCAAAGACATAGATGCCGTGTATATCGCGCTTCCGACCGCCCTCCATTACGAATGGGGGCGTCGGGCGCTCGAAGCGGGCAAACATGTGTTGTGCGAGAAGCCGCTGGCGGAGAATGCGCACCAGGCGCAGAGCTTGTTCCAATTGGCTACACAACGCGGCCTCGTTCTCGTTGAAGCCATGCACATTCGCAACCTCGAGAGGTTGCGTCGCCAACGAGAGCTCGTAGCTGGCGGAGAGTTCGGCCGGCTGATTCACTTGGAATCCTGCTTCCGGACGCCCTACGTCCGGTTCAGCGAGGATGACTTCCGCCTACGGCACGAACTCGGAGGCGGCGCGGCGCTCGATGTCGGATGCTATGCCGTGAGCTGCCTGCGATACGTGGCAGGGGAGGAGCCCGAAGTCCTCCAGGTGAGCCACAGATGCATTCGCCCTCAAGTCGATCGCTGGATGCGTGCCTCAGTTCGATTTCCATCCGGGGCGGACGGCGTCATCGAGTTCGGATTTCGCGGGTTTTACCTGCCGCGCGGCGGCGTCGTGGCGACCTGCGAGAAAGGGCGGATCAGATGGCGGAACGAAGGTCTTGTCCTTGAGAGAAAAGGCAAGGAGACTCGTGAGAGCCTAGCACAGCCATCGACGTACCAGCTCCAGCTTGAATCTTTTGCAAGACGCGTTCGGGGCGAAAGGTCGGGTGAACCGCCTGATGACCCCGTGTCGACGGCGCGGGTTTTGGACGCGCTCTACAAGAAGGCGGGTCTCGTTTTGAGAGGAGCCCGCAACACGCCATGAAGGCGCTTCCACAGGAGGCCATTCCGCCGCATCCCGAAGATCATGTCTGGGACGTCATCGTCATCGGGACCGGAGCCGGCGGCGCAACGGCCGGCTTCAACCTTGCGCGGCTCGGTCGGTCGGTGTTGTTTGTCGAGCGCGGGAAACTCGTCCGCCAGGCTCACTCCCTCGCGCCAGGGAATCCGTTTTCGTGGACCGGCGACCCCGAAAACGCTCTCAATCAGGGCTGGTGGCCTCGTCCTTTCTACCGGCAAGACGATGGCGCTCTGGTTCCGACCAAGGCGCCAATCGGATGCGGCGCCGGGGGATCGACGGCGCTTTTCAATGCCGTCATGGACCGGTTTCGGCCGCAAGACTTTTCTCCGCGTCGTTTCTTTCCGGACGCGCCTGACGCCTCGCTTCCTGAAGCGTGGCCGGTCAGCTACGAGGAGATGGTGGCTTTTTACGAGCGGGCGGAGCGCTTGTATCGGGTGAGGGGCACGCAAGACCCCCTTGCGCCGCCTCGCGCCGGCCTTCTCGAACCGCCGCCTCCTTCCGGTCGAGAGCTCGCCGTTTTTGACGCGTTGAATGCCGCAGGGCTTCACCCGTACCGGATCCACTACGCGCTCGAGCAGATACCCGGCTGCGATGGCTGTGCCGGCAGGCTTTGTCCCCGTCCGTGCCGTAACGACGCCGCGAGAATCTGTCTCTATCCGGCGCTCGAGGAATATGGCGCGAAGATCCTCCCGAACTGCCGCGCCGTTCGACTGGAGGAGAGAGCCCGGGTCGTCGAGCAGGCGGTCTGCGACTGGAACGGACGGCGCGTTGCTTTGCGCGCGCGAGTTTTCATCCTGGCGGCGAACGCCTTCCTGACGCCCACCCTGCTTCAACGCTCCGCCAATGACCGTTTCCCCGACGGTCTTGCGAACAGCTCCGGACTGGTTGGCCGAAACCTGATGCTGCACGCGTCCAGCCATGTCCTGATGAGACTTAGGCGAGCCTCGGGCGACATGGAGGGCAGGATGAATTACGGCCTGTCTCTTAACGACTTTTACGTATTCAACGGCGCGAAGCTTGGCAATTTTCATGCCCACCCTTTAGTCGTGCGGAGTCAAATAACCGCCCTTCTTGCTCAATCCGTTGTCCTGAAGCATTTGCCCGGGCGCGTCCTATCCCATATCGCGGCGGCGAAATTCTTGAGGCGTTCGTGGACAGCGTTTTCGGCCATCCTCGAGGATCTTCCCTACCCCGAGAACCGCGTGATGCCGAAAGCGGGCTCGGACGAGGACATCGTCTACGCCTATCGTTACCCGTCGGAATTGCGCCGACGGGCCCAAATGATGATTGAGGGCTTCGATCACGCGGTCGCCACGGCCTTTGACGTTCGCTGGCTTGAACCTTTGCGCGACATCAACGGCAGTCACGCGTGCGGCACCTGCCGCTTCGGCGACAATCCTCGCACGAGCGTGCTCGACCGCGACAACCGCGCCCATGACCTCGACAATCTTTACGTCCTCGACGGGTCATTCTTCCCGTCGAGTGGCGGGATCAATCCGAGTCTGACCATTGTCGCCAACAGCCTACGCGCCACCGACAAGATTGCTCGGCGGATTTAGACGGACAGTTACGCATGTTGTTAAAGACTTGACTTTGAACCTGTCGTCTGTGAATTATTCGGGAGAACGGTTGCCAACGGGTCGGCTGAGCGTTCTCTTTGGGGAAAAGGATGAGTTCTATGCCTCGGCTCCAACAGTACTTCCGCAAACTGGAGCGGCACAGCCGACACGTACCGAAAATTATTAATTACGGCACGCCCAGAAAATTCGCCAATATCCTGCTTGCGGAATGGGAACTGCGTCGGCAAAAGACGACTTTGCTATGCCGGCCATACTATTATATTATTGACGCTTGCAACGTCTGTAACCTGCGCTGCCCGCTTTGCCCGACAGGCAACACCACCATCGCCCGTAAGCAGGCGATGCTCTCGCTTGAGCAATATAAAGAATTGTTCGACAAGATCAAAGAGTATGCGTTGGTCGTCTCTCTCTATAATCATGGCGAACCGTTGCTCAATCCCGATGTTTTTTCAATCATCGAACACACCCACCGCAATCGAGTCGGGACGAACATCAGCTCCAACTTCAACTGGCCGCAACCGGTTGAGATCAACGATTTCATCCGCAGCGGGTTGGATTACGTTACCGTGTCGCTCGATGGCGTGACACAGGACTCCTACCAGCAGTACCGGGTGCGCGGCGACGTTCGGGAAGTCTTTGACAATCTGAAACGGTTGCTTTCAGCGAAGAAGACGCTGAGGTCCAAAACGCCGTTTGTCGAATGGCAGTTTATTGTCTTCAAGCATAACGAGCACGAAGTTGAGGAAGCAAGAAAGCTGGCTTCCGAGCTTGGGGTGGACCTCTTGCGTCTCATATCGCCCGGGGTGCCGCCGGAGGATATGCACAACCTTGAACTTCAAGAAAAATGGATGCCCAGAAACCCATTGTATTGGGAGAGAAATCCAAAGCTTGTCGAAGACCGGGGATATGTATTCGACCAACCCTGTTTTTATCTTTATCGATCGATGTTCATCTACCCCGGCGGCGGCGTCACGCCGTGCTGCTTTGCGCACGACGAAAGGCAGGATTTTGGCAACCTGTACAACAATTCTGTCATGGAAATTTGGAATAATAACGCATACCGATCCGCGCGCATGCTCTTTTCCCGCAGTCTCCCGACCGAGGAGCGCATCGAAACGATCTGCGACAAAT
Organism: uncultured Alphaproteobacteria bacterium; assembly: GCA_963721905.1. GTDB lineage: Bacteria > Pseudomonadota > Alphaproteobacteria > Rhizobiales > Beijerinckiaceae > Roseiarcus. The sequence continues at coordinate 147,127 of CAVRMF010000015.1, read as the reverse complement.
GCACGGTGTTCCGGCAGGACGGAGCTCATCTCTGCGGGGTGCGCCCCGCTCACGAGATCTTCCTGGAAGCGCGAAGCCGTCTTGCGGATCGCATGGCGGTTTCGGCGCAGTGATCCATTGCGCGTCTTAGCCAGCGCCGCTAGGCGCGTTTCCGGTCGCCCCCGCGAAATGCGCGAGCGCGCGGATGAGTTCTGACGGCCTCGCTCGCGTGCGGGTGAAATCGACCATTCTCGCCAAGTTAGCGCCGTGGCTTTTGGCCATCTCGTCGGCGCTAATTGGGGTCCTGTTGATCGAGCTGTTCTGCTGGCTGTTCGTCCCGTCCCTTGGGTGGAATTTACCGGGCCGGGACCACCGAGTGGTCTTCTTTGATGGCGACAACTCAATATTTGAAAATCATGGAGACATATTCACTTACCTGCCGCGCAACACCGTGCGGAACGTGACGGCGTTTTTCTCGCGCGACGACTTCACCGTCGAGTACGACTACCGTTTTCGGACCAACAACCTTGGCTTGACGCAAGACGCCGACGTCGCGCCGGGCCGAAAATCCCTCCTGTTGCTTGGCGATTTGTTCACCGAAGGGCAGGGCGCTGAGCCGTGGTTTCGGCTCGTGAGTCCAACGATCGAGAGATTGGGGTATCAGCCCGTCAACGGGGGGGTGCTCGGCACGGGCTTCCAACAGTGGCTCAAACTCGACCAGTACTTGGCGGACAAAAACATTGAAATCCAGAAAGTGGTTGTTCTTTTCATTTCCGATGATTACCATCGGCCGGTTTGGAGCATTCCGCCCCCGGTTTTCCAGTGCCTTTCGTCTCCGTCGCGCTGTCGGGTCGAACAAAGCTACTTCTATCGATTGCCGCCTCAAGAGGAGATGGCGTCCTGGATCGCTCGCGTGAGAGAGGCGCGGGGGCCGATGAAACCTCACCTGAAACTGAGCGGCTCTGCGCTTCTGCCGGCCTCTGCTTCTACTTATATGTATTTGACGCAACTCATCACTTACGCGGAGGCAGAGCTCGGTTCGCCGGCCGCAATCTCCGGTTTGATTAAGAGACATGGGCCCAGGAACGTGGCGTTTCTTCACCTGCCTCAAAAGAACGAAGTTGACAGCGGGCCGGACGCGCTTGGGCTTAGGGCCCGACGTGCGATCGAGGAGGCTGGAGGAACGGTCTTTGACGGCTTTAGACTTTGCGGACTGACCGGGTCAGACTATTACGCCAACGACGATCATCCAAACGCCCAAGGCTATGCCAAAATTGCTGCTTGCGCCGCAGAGGTCGTTAGCGAACTTGCGTCAAAGCGTGCTGAAGACGAATGAGTGCGGGGACCTTTGTGTGCTTGAACTTGACCGCGTGCACACGCTCCCGCCCAACCAAGCGCGTCAGGCCGCGGGCCTGAGGGCGCGCTGGCGCGCACTTGGGCCGGCCACTGGGAGTGGAGAGCAATTCCATGCTGCACGAGAATCTGGTTCGCAACGAAGACATCATCGGCCCCACGAACCGCCGATTTCGGCGTGACGGTGGGCAGCGTGGGCATTTTCGTCGGCGGAGTTCGCTTTTTGTTTGGTCATGCCCATGCCATATGGTGGCTCGCGATCGGGCTTGTCTTGATTCTGCTGGCTGTCGTCTGGCCTGCCGCGCTGGCCCCACTGAACCGGCTGTGGCTCAAGTTTGGGCTTTTGCTGCATAAGTTCGTCAACCCCATGGTCATGACGCTCCTGTATGTTTCAACGATCGTGCCGATCGGCGTGTTGATGCGGCTGTCCGGCAAGGATCCGCTCCGTCTGAAGCCGAGTCCGGATGCCGAAAGCTACTGGATTGTCCGAGATCCGCGCGGAGCGCGTCCGGAGGATATGAAGAATCAGTTTTGATTGGGATTGATAGGCTTGGTCGGAAGCAAGACATGCTGAGCACGCCGCGAACGGCTCCGAGCGACCTCGCCGTCCGCATGGCTGCGCCAATCACCTCCAATCGCGTGGTTAAATACTGGCTGGAGGTCACCGGCGCGGGGAAGCCTCTTCGCGGTGAAGAATTGGGTGGAAGGGAATAGGGTGCGGCCAGCAATTTCGCCAAGGCTAGGCGCCGGTTTCGGCGTTGTCGGCGTTGGAATGTTGGTCGCGGTCGCGACCAACATGGCGCTGTCCGCGCTTTCATTCGCAAAGCTCGCCTTCGTGCTGGGCGGCTTTGCCCTGCTGATCCCGACGATGGTGGTAGCGCAACCGCAGGCGTACTGGCTGTTCCTCCTGGTACTGTCGCTACCCTTCGACATCACAAAATGGCTGTCAATGAGCATGGTCGATTCCCAAGCTCTCGTCGAGACGTATGGCATGCCGATTAGTAACACAACCGGCCTCGAAATCTATTTGTCGGACGCTATATTGATTGCTATGTTGCTGCCGTGGCTTGCGCGCATATGCTTGCGACGGGTAACACTATATTTCCCGAAGATCGGGTACCTTTTTGCCTTTTATCTTGCTTGGGCCCTACTCGTCTCTTTGCTCAACGCCACGTCGCTCTACTTGTCGATGTTTGAGTTGTGTCGGCAGGTTCTATGGTTTCTGTTTTTTGTTTATCTGATCAACAACGTTTCAACGCGGCTGCAGTTTCGAAGCGTTGTCATGGCGGTGTTCCTCGGGTTCATCATCAGCGCCGCGAGCGTGGTCGTGTTCTTCGAACTCGGTATCGGAACCGATACTTTCGCTTTTGTCGGGCTGCATGATGACCAGTCAACGACTGGCTCAGCACGACCCTACTCAACGAAGAAAGACTGGGCGCCGCCACTAGGAACAATGACCCTTCATAACAACGAACAAGGTCTAGGTTCGTTATCCCGCGGGGAAGGATCGGACGTCAAGCGCAGCCAGGGTATGTTTCGTCATCCGGGGATACCTGCGGGTTTGAGCGGTCTGGTTCTGCCTCTTGTCCTCGCTTACTTCATAACTGCAAAAACAAATCGGGATAGAGTTTTGTTTTTCTTAATCTATGCTTTAGGGTTTCTCTCCTTGTTGCTGACTTTCTCGCGCGCCGGTGTAATCGGCTTCATCGTCAGCACTATCGCATTCATCGTAATCGCAAGCTGGTCAGGTCTGATTTCCCGAAGGGCGTTTAAGCTCAGCCTTCTAACTCTAACTTTGATCGGAGCTCTTAGCATGCCGGTTCTGTTGATCTACCTATGGACGCGGCCAGAATCCTTCACCATGCGCTTCTACATGTTTGAGGCCGCGATTGAGGGCTATGCGTCGCATCCAATCCTCGGCGTTGGGCTCAACAACAGTACAGCCGTGATGAAAGGGCCTAGGCAGGAGTTGACAGACATGGGTATACGGATGGGGACCTTGGAGCCCGCGGACAGTTACTATCTTGCGATCCTGGCGGAGGTTGGGCCGTTGGGATCGCTCTTGTACTTTGGTTTCTTCGCCAACATCGTAGTGATCGCGCTCGGTTCGATAAGACAGGTCGCGGTCGAGATGAAAGGACTGCTGGTCGGGATGGTTGCCGGTCTGACGGCGCTCGCTACTCAAAGCATTGCCGATGGGCCGTTGGCGGGACACGCTGTCGGCGGCGCCCTATGGCTCTTCGCCGCGCTCATCGTCGCTATCCGTCGCAGCGGAATCCTCCCCGCGCCGTCCGCCTCGAGTTCATCGGCCATAAGGCCCGCCGGGGCGCTCTAAAGATGGAAAACGGCGCGAGGCAATGTCGTTCGACTCGGAAAACCGCGGTGAACCTAGCGCTGCTCGCGGCCGTAATCCTAATTTGTCTAGGGTTGTGCGAAATCGCGGCGTGATCGCTATTTGGCGATGACATTCCGATGTATCCTCGGTACCACACCTCCGCGCACTACGGAGAGTTCACGCTGGTGCGCGACGTCAACGCCGCGTTGGGCATCGCACGGCGGGTTCGTTACGGTGAACGCAGCGCAGCCGAACGAGTCAATGGCGGCATAAAGGACAACCACGGCGGCCGCACCGTCCGGGTGCGGGGGCCGGAAAAAATGATGTGCCATCTGATGTTCGGAATTACGTAACAGCATACCACAGGCCGCGCCTCCTCCCTTGTCCGTATGCCGGTGGGCAAGGACGCAACTGGATGACTGAAAACCCGTTGCGCACCGCCAGAAGTGACGCGAATCGGACGAAATCACCGAATTTCCATCTCAGATTGTAATCCGGGAAAGAAGTTCCCGCGCGGGCGCCGATAGGTTTTGCAAGTGGCTCCTTAGTGAGCTAATAACACCTTAGGTCATGAACTCATAAAAAGGGATTGCCACTGGGTCTGGATGTGATTTAAGCTTTCCAGCTGGGGGAGTTGGATCATGCAGGGGTACGAGCTGACGGATTTCGAATGGGGTGTGATCGCACCGTTGCTGCCGAACAAGCGGCGCGGCGCGCCGCGAGTGGACGACCGGCGCCTCTTGAACGGCATCTTCTGGGTGCTGCGGACCGGCGCACCGTGGCGCCCGCTGCCGAAGGAATACGGGCCGCCGACGACCTGCTACAACTGGAAAGCCGGGGTTTGGGACCGCATCATGGCCGCCGTCAGCCAGGCCTACGATGGCGGCGTGCAGATGATCGACAGCACTTCGGTGCGCGCCCATCAGCATGCCGCCAACTCAAAAAAACCACCCGGATCGCTGTATGGGCCGCTCGCGCCGCGGGCTGACGTGACGACCGAGATCCACGCCCTGACTGACGCGCGGCCTGCCCGGGGAACTGGCGCTGACGCCGGGCCAGGCCGGCTGTTGCCCGGTTGCCGCCAACCTGCTCGGGCATCTGCGCGAGGGCGCCATCGTGTTGGCGGACAAGGCTTACGATGCCGATTGGCTGCGCCGCCAGATGAGTCCGTGACCTAACGAGAATGAGACAAGTGACGCAAGCTATGCGGGCAACTGTGTTCCTGATTGCATTGATCTTCACCGTCTCTGGCGGGTTTGCAGCAAGCATTTCAGGAATAGTATATGCGGATGAAGGTATTACGCCGGTATCAGGGATCACGACACTTGCTGTTGCCACTTCTTCGGAAATTTATCAGACGACCGCGACCAATGGCATCTATAAAATCACAAACATCACGCTCCCCATTGGGGCGCCCGTGAGTATCTGGGTTTCAGGAGACGCAGCAACACGGGCGTTCGTCATTACAAAAGCGTCGTCAACAGCGGATATTACCGGTCTAGATCTCTATCAAAATCACGTGATCATACGACACGAAGCGTTGTCCGGAGCCTCCATTGCCAACACCGATCTTTCCTTGTTCGATAATCACAGAGATCCAAGCATCCAATTTGCTGTAAATCGGAAATCTTTACTGATTTTCGGCGGGCAGGAACTGTATGTCTGGTTTGGTAAAACATTCATTCCAGGAGGATCGGTAACGATTGCTAGCGGTGGCTCCTCCTCAACAACCGATGGCTCAATTCATCTCGCGCCGAACGCTGCACTCATCGCTGGGGGGCCGATCACGCTCGGCGGCAACTGGCGTGCGGCCACGGGATCGACGTTCGGCCCCAACTCAAACACGGTTACGTTCAATGCCACTACGACCGGCAAGACCATTTCCGGCGTTCTCAATGGTTCCTCCGCATTCTATAAACTAGCGTTTAACGGCATAGGCGGCGCATGGACGATTACCGATTCGATCAGAGTGTCCGCCGCTAATGCAGTCGACACATTCGTCATTCGTAACGGAAGCGTGAGGCTCGGCAACGGTACGAGCACTAATTTAGAAATCGACGGCCAGATGGTGATAGCCGGCATGGCGGGTGATGTCGGGTCCTTTGCGACTGCGCCGGTCGCTACCGGATCACAAACCATCGTTGATGTGAATAATAATGCTGCACCGCCGTCGTGCAGCAACTGCATCATTTCCGTCGGCGGGGGCGCGGGCAACGGCCATGGCAGATTGGAGATTACCAAAAATACGCTCGTGCGCCTCAACTCTTCTTCGGCCTCCGAGGCAGGAATTGTCGTCAACGCCACCGGACGCCTACAGATAGAGGGCGAAGAAACCGCGACCGGAGCAGTGCAATCCTTAGTGCAAAGCCCGATATCTTCAACGATCGCCAACAAAGGCTCTTCCTGGAAAAACGGTCAGTTCAACAGCCTGGTCGCGCGGATTTCCAACACTAGCTCTCTCGCCTTCGGGCAAATTTATACGATCTTGTCTAGCACCGAGTTCGAGCATAGTCGTGAGCGCCACCTCTACGCCGACCGATCCCAATCCAGCCGTTACCGGCACGACATGCTCGGGCAGCGGGCTATGCGCCATTACACCATCGCTCAGCGCACTCACTGTGGTAGATCCTACCGGTCGGTACGTGCACAACATTATCGATGACAAATATTATCTGATCGCATCGGCTACCGTCGGAAGCCCGGGTAAGTTTATGATCGCCAACAACGAGCCCGACGATTTTACTACAATGACGAGCGATAAATCGATCGAGATAACCGATGGTATTCGTCCCGGCAATTCCTTCCAAATCTTGAGCTATGCGGCAGTGACGGCGCGATCCGGCCTTGTTTGTGGTTCCCGAACCGACCTCGCTACGACCGCATACATTCGCAGCCAGGCCGGTTCAAAAAATCTAATTCGGTACGCTGATATTTGCGATCTGGGCCGAGATGTGTCGGGCAAATTTGGGCTCGAGTTTGACGGATTGAACGGTGCGATCAGCGATCGAGGGACCGTAACCGTGGAGTATTCGCGTATACAAAACAATTTACGAGGTATCTTTCTTGCCGATAGTAGAAATATGAGTGGAACCTTAGGTATTCGTTATAATTTCATTCAAAATTCAAGAGACGGTGGCATCGTGGGTGACACTGCGAGCAACAATGACCTTAGTTACAACCGTGTCTCCCTTTCGGGCGGTGGCGGCGGCATCTATCTGTACAATGAGAGCAACGATAATTCCCTCACGGGAAATATCAGCCACCAAAACGCCTTAACCGGCATTAGCATAGAAAACTCCAACGACAACCGGGTCGATTCCAACATCGTTTTTCGCAACCAATCCGGTGCAGGTGGACTCTTTTTAAACAACTCGTCGAATAACCAAGTGACAAATCTCACATCGTTCGCTAACGGCACGCCCTCAACAAAAATGGTTGGTTTTGGCATGCTCTCCTTTGGCGGGAGTAATAACCTGATTGCCTCAAGTGCCTTCTTCACCAACGTACGCTCGGGCATCGTGGTTGCTGACAGCCCCGGGAATGGTGTGATCAATAACCGGTCTTTTGCGAATGGCTATCACGGTATGACGCAGGTTTGTGAGGCTCGGGATTATTCGGTCACGCTCTTCGGCAATCAATTTTACTCAAATCACTTCAATGGCCTCATGCTTGAAAATAGTGGCAACTGCAGCGCCTATGTCATTAACGACCGGTATGGAACGTTAGGGAGCAACGGTGTCGTCGACCTGTACATGGGAGCGGCGGGCGCGTCGCACCCGGGTATTCATCGCCTATACCTCTTCAACACAATTCTCGCCAGTCCCACGCCGACCAACCTGAGTGAGATGGCCACTTCAATCGATCAGGGCTACTACATCATCTCCCGCAAACACAACGGTGTCGCCGGCTCTACCCAGATCTGGGGCCACTACGTTACTCCCACTGTCGATCTCGACGACTACGCCAACAACCTCTGGGAGAAGAGCGCAACCGCGCACACCTTTACTAACACCGGAGGGACGGATTTTTCCCGTTGGTTGGGCAGGTTCATCTTCACTTCAGAGAATCGGCCAACCTTTCTTCGTTGGCTGGACAGAGTTAGAAACGCGAGCGTTACAGAATCACAAACAGCGAGCCTGCATTATACGGTCAGTTCAGCCGATCTTTCCGGAGGTCCTTACTATTATCGGTTGACTGCGACGACTTCGACGTGTCCCGCCAATTGTCAGTTTGCGGTGTGGCGCAATGGCACGCTGGTTGGAACCGCCACAGTCGGACAGGCATACACCGACCGCAATGGCGTTGTGTTCACCATTGATAACCGCGCCAATCCTTATAAGGCCGGCGATACGTACACCTTTGCGGCCTGGGACGCTTCAAATGATTCGCGTATAGCGAAGTCGGTGGTGATGCATCCGCGATAAAATGCCAGCATGACCTTATACTGCACCGCAAAATCGGAACCCCCAAATTATCGGGGCACCGTTAGCGGTATTGGGACCGCACGTTTTGACAGGCCGCGGCGGGCGCGATGATCTCCCGGTTTTGGGAGATCGAGGGTGCTCGCCGATGGGTCGGCGTGCGTCGTGCTGGACCCCGCCATTCCACTGGCAGCGTTCCTGGGCAAGCCAAAGCCCGAGAGGTTTCCTGAGGAGGTACGGGAATTGTTTCAGAAAACCGCAGTGAACCTGGCGCTGCTGGCGGCCGTAATCCTGGTTTGTTTAGGGTTGTGCGAAATCGCGACCCGATCACTATTTGGTGATCAGATTCTGGTATATCCTCGGTACCACACTTCCGCGCACTACGGAGAGTTCACGCTGCGGCGACTGCGGCCGAATTTTCAGTTTTGGCATACGGATAGGGACGGGAGCTGGCAATTTGTCACTAACAGTCAGGGGTTCCGCTCCTACGCGGATTTCCACCTAGAGAAACCTTTCGGCGTCTTCCGGGTCATTGCGCTCGGCGATTCGACGACGGAGGGGTTCGAGGTTCGCCAGAACGATACCTATACCGCGGTGCTCGAGCGCTATTTGAGGAAAGATGGCATCAATGCCGAGGTCTTCAACACCGGAATCTCTGGTTTTGGTACGGCAGAGGAACTGATTTATCTTGAAAACGAGGGAATAAAATACAACCCTGACGCCGTTGTGCTGGGTTTCTTCGGCAACGACTTCGATGACAACGCTAGGAGCGATTTGTTTCGAATTGAAGACGGCAAGCTTGTCATAGCAAACAAATCTTACGTTCCAGGAGTCCGGGTCCTCGATGTCATAAATTCGGTTCCAATGTTGCGCTGGCTGAGTGAAAATTCTTACTTCTATTCGTTTGCAATGAATACGGTTTGGGAAGCAGCGAAAGGGGCGCGGCTGGGTACTGCGGAGGCAGCGAGAGAGACGGAATTCACAGCGCCAACTTCTATCGATCAATACAAAGTAGACCTGACGTTAGCCTTGCTCCATCGCCTGTACGCGTTTTGCAAATCCCATGGCGTCATGTTGATCATTGTGGATATTCCGCTACGGTCCGAACCCGAGCTCATGCCCTCCATCCCCGCTGACTTACAAATTGGCTTCCGAGAGAATAGCGATGCTCTGATACTGAGTGAAGAAATATTTGCGCCTTATATCGGACTAACCGCGCTCCATGGATTGGGTGGCACTGGCCACCCTAGCGCGTTTTCTGACTTGACCCTCGGAATCGCCGTCGGCGAGAAAGATTCGCGCCCTGCTTAACGGATGTGAAGAAAGTCAGCAGGGGCGTCCGTGTACGGCTTTCGGTCCAGTGACCAGACCATGAAGCCTATCGGAATCGCCGTCGTGGTCGCCCAGTCGTTCGCGAGCATCAACGTCCCGGAGGCGTCAACTTGGGCGACCGAGAAAGCCGAGACGATCGGGCCGATCAGCTGGACGGTTCTATCAACGCGTTTGCTGATCTGGGGTGGGGCAGGCTGGCGGCGGATTGACGGTCTTGCGGGCGACGCCGACGGATAGATCTTCTTCGCGGCGACTGCGGCGCCGCCATGGGCTTTCGCTTGGAGTGTCATGCGGCGGCCAGGCGGTCGAGATAGACGAGCCGCCGCATGTTGTAGACGAGATTGGCCATGCCGATCTTCACCCTGGCGCGGGCGATGCCGACTGTGCGGATGAAGAGGTCCATTTTGTCTTTCTGCGCGGCGAAGACATGCTCGACGCCGGAGCGGACCTTGGACTTGAGCGCATTGGCGCGCCGCGTCGTCTCCGGCATCGGCCGGCGCGGCGGCTTCTTGCGATGGATGTGGCTGACGAAGCCGTTCCTGGCGAGGAACTCCTCGTTTGCCTTCGAACGGTAGGCGGTGTCGGCCCAAACCGCGCTCGCCGTGTTGGTCTTGTCGAGCAGTCCCTCGCGCAGTCGCGCGCCCTCGTATGCGGCCGCGTCGGTCGCGTCCCAGCGCCGGATCAACCCGTATACGCTGTCGATCGAGACGTGGTTCTGGTAGCCGAACGTCGGGATGGCGATGTCGACGGCTGGCTTCGAGCCGTCGACGCGTTCCCTGGCCTTGCTGAACTTGACCGTCCAGCGCGCGTCGCGGTCCTTGTGGACGAGCTTGGCGGGCCTGGCCTTCCAGTCCTCGGGAATGCGCCCCTCCTTGATGGCCGCCTTCTCCGCCTCCGTGTTGCGCTGCTTGGGCGCGGCGATCAGCGACGCGTCGATGATCTGCCCGCCCGTCGCGATGTAGCCCGCCGCGCGAAGCGCCGCCTCGAACCGCTCGAACAACGGCTTGACGGCGCCAGCTCTCATCAGCTTCTCCCGGAACAGCCAGATCGTGCGCGCGTCAGGGACGCGGTCCGACAGCCCCAAATCCAGAAACCGCATGAACGACAGGCGGTCGTTGATCAGGAACTCCGCGCGCTCGTCCGAGAGCGTGTTGGCGGCCTGGATCACCAGGATCTTGAACATCATCACCGGGTCGAACGGCGGCCGGCCGCCCTGCGCCCCGTCCGAATAGGCCAACGCCTTCGAAAGCTCGGCCCGGAACATCTCGAAATCCACGACCCTCGCGAAAGCCAGCAATTGATCGCCGAGGTCGCTCAGCCGCCGCAACCGCTCGTCGACATCGAAAAACCCCGGCTCGCCGCGCATCGATTCGCCTCCCGCCCTACAAACGGGAGTGAATCAGAAGCCGCCGAAAATCGCGAGGTTCTTAGAAGCGTCCAGCTTCGCCGGGAGGATGCCAGTCGCCTCCCTCGAGGCGAAAAGATCCGCGGTTCGCAACCAGGCGGCCGACTGCTCGCTCGAGTTGCAGTTTGCCGTTTGGCCAAATTTTGGCCCGGTCGCTCGATCGCGTTCAATCTGGCACGCGCGTTCAATCGGCTTTGGCTCGAGATCAGGCTCGTGCTATAGGGGTTGCCACACGGTCGGATGACGGGGTCCGGTTTCGTGTTGACAATCGAATGGCGCGCTCGGGCGTCAGGATCCGCAGTGCATGCCCCGTGCAACAAGCGGGGCGCTGAGTACATGCGGGCCTCGACCGGCTCCGGGAACAACAAGTCTGAAGAGGTGACGATGGCGTTTCTGCAAGAACTGTGGGCATTCCTGCGCACGCGCAAGAAGTTCTGGTTGATCCCAGTAATCTTCATGGTAGCGGTCTTTGGAGGACTGATCGTTCTTAGCAATGGTTCCGCGCTTGCACCCTTCGTCTATACTCTTTTCTAAACTACATGGTTTACTTGCTCGGTATCTCTGCCTTTTACCACGATAGTGCAGCTGCAGTCGTTGCCGATGGCCGGATCGTTGCTGCAGCGCAGGAAGAGCGCTTCACCCGCAAGAAGAATGACGCCGGATTTCCGCGTCACGCCATTCAATATTGTCTGGACGAAGCAAGGATCAAACTTGGAGCAGTCGACCACGTCGTCTTCTACGACAAGCCCTTTCTGAAATTCGAGCGTCTGCTTGAGACGTATCTTGCTTTTGCGCCACGCGGCTTGCAGTCGTTTCGTATCGCATTACCGATCTGGATCGGGGAGAAACTATTTCAGAAACGACTGCTCCGGAAAGAGCTCAAGCGCTTCGCTCCCGAATACGACTGCGACAAGCGGCTCTTGTTCGCCGAACATCACCAGAGCCACGCCGCCTCAGCGTTCTTCCCCTCCCCATTCGATGAGGCTGCGATCCTAACCATGGACGGGGTCGGCGAATGGGCGACCACCTCGCTCGCGCACGGCCGCGGCAACACGCTCGAAATGATGAAGGAAATCCATTTTCCGCATTCGCTGGGTTTGCTGTACGCCGCCTTCACTGCCTATACCGGTTTCCGGGTGAACTCGGGCGAATACAAGATGATGGGACTCGCGCCGTACGGCGAACCGCGTTACGTACAGACGATTTTGGACAATCTGATCGATGTGAAGTCCGACGGCAGCTTCCAGCTCGACCAGAGTTACTTCAACTATTGCACCGGGCTCAGCATGACGAGCGCTCGGTTCCATTCCCTTTTCGGCGGCGAGCCGCGCGACGAGAACGGCCCGATGACGCAACGCGAGATGGATCTCGCAGCCTCGATCCAGACCGTAACGGACGAGGTCGTGCTGCGGCTTACTCGGTCAATCGCCCGGGAGACTGGCGCGCGGAATCTTTGCCTTGCCGGCGGCGTTGCGCTCAACTGCGTCGTCAACGGAAAGATCGTCCGCGATGGCAAGTTCGAAGGGGTCTGGGTGCAGCCGGCGGCCGGCGACGCGGGCGGCGCGCTCGGCGCGGCGCTCGCGGCCTATTACCTCTACCTCAACAAGCCACGCCTGCCACTTAAGACGCTCGATGCAATGGAGGGGTGCTATCTCGGCCCCGGATTCCCACAAACCGAGATCGAGCGCCGGCTAACGGCATGCGGCGCGGTTTTCGACGTCATGAACGAAGCAGAGTTGATCCAGGCGACGGTCGATGCGCTGATCGAGGAAAAGGCGGTCGGCTGGCATCAGGGGCGAATGGAATTTGGCCCGCGTGCCCTTGGCAACCGCTCGATCCTCGGCGACCCGCGCAGCCGGACCATGCAGAAGACGTTGAACCTGCGCGTCAAATATCGCGAGAGTTTCCGGCCCTTCGCGCCCTCGGTGCTGCGCGAGGACGTCGCCGACTGGTTCGACCATAGCGGCGACAGCCCCTATATGTTGGTGGTCGCCGATGTCGCTGAGAAAAGGCGGACGCCCTTGAGCAGAGAGGACGCAGCGAGAGTTGGAACCGACAAGGTCAATGCGACCCGGTCGGAAATCCCGGCTGTTACCCATGTCGACTACTCCGCCCGGCTGCAGACTGTTCACCGGGAGACCAATCCTCGCTACCACGCGCTTATTGCGGCCTTTAAGGCCAGGACCGGCTGCCCGGTGCTGGTAAACACCAGCTTCAACGTGCGTGGCGAGCCGATTGCCTGCACGCCGGAGGACGCGTTCCGCTGTCTCATGGGCACCGAGATCGAGGTGCTGGTCGTCGGCGACTGTCTGCTCCGAAAGGAACGACAGAATTCGGCGCTGAAGCTCGACTATCGCAACGTCTTTGACCCGGACTGACGAGAACGGCCCGAGACGCCCTTCGTTGTGGCAGTACGGCATTAACCCCGGCAAGATAGGCTTCTGGAGGTTGTTTTTGGCGCCCTGGGTTTGTCTTAGATTGCAAAAACTCGGCGCCCGCGTGGGATATTGAGCCAATGGAAACCATCGCCATCTTCGAGCTGCTCCGGCGGCACACTTTCCTAATTGCTTTGCTGTGTGTCGTCACCACCCTGGCCGGGTATGGCGTCTCCTTCTTCTCCCCGCTGGTGCCCGAAAAGTACGAAGCTTCGGCAGTCGTACTGGTTCGCCCACATGAGCAGATTAGGATAGAGCCGACCGGCTCAGGCAAGGAGTTCTCGGACTTTCCGGTCGCCCAAACGCCGGTCGTGGAGTTGGCTTCCAAGACGTATATCCAGATCATCCAGAGCCCTGCGCTGATTGGCGAAGTCGTGCGCCAACTGGGGCTCGACCAGAAGCCGTCAAAAGCTGCTTTTGAATGGATACCCAGACCGGTTAAGGCGATTTTCGATGACGTGGGACCTTACCTCAAGGACGCGCTCTCGATTGTGAAAAACGGCAGGGTGTACAAGGAAGATCCGTTCATGAATGCGATGGAGAGGGTTGAGAGGGGCCTCGCGCTCAAGTCATACGAGGACACCTATGTTTTCGAAATCAAATACAGCGACCGAGATCCTCAGGTAGCCGCCGATGTCGCGAACACGATCGCGCGATTGTTTGTCGAGTTTATGGAGAAGATGCGTGCGTCGGAAGGGAAGGATGCCGCCCTTCGTTTGGGAGGTGAGCTTGAGGAGAGCCGCCAAAGGCTAGTCGACGCCCGCGAGAGCCTGAGGCAATACAAGGAGGCGCATGGCACCTTTCTATATGAGCCTGAGTATGAACAGAAACTAAAAGTGATTGCGGACTTGACGGTCGAACTCGCCAAATTGGACGCAACTTATGCGAATGAGACTCTGGGAGCTGGTACGATCGAAGCGAACACGTACGCAAAGAAACGCGAGCGTCTCCTGAAGGCGCTCAATGAGAACCAGGCGGACCTCGGCGCTCTGCCTACAGTCGAGCGCGAACTGCAGCTGCGGCAAGCGGACGTCGATGTGGCGAGCACCACTTACGGGACGGTTGCAAAAGAACTGAAGGATGCGGAATTGAAGGCCGACGTGCTGCCTGACGCACGTCTGATCTCCCCGGCTTCGATCCCGGACTTGCCAAGCAGCCCGCGCCGCGGGATTATTGCGGCAGCGTCGCTCATGATGGGTTTGCTCGCTGGGGTCGCCTTGGCGTTTTTCCTCGAATATATGAACCGAACGGCTCGCGGCATTGACGACGTCGAAAATTTCGTCGGCCTCAAAGTCATTGGGACCATACCCGTGTTTCTCACGCGCACCTCGGCCGCCCGAAAACTCCAGGATTTTTGATTGACTGGACCCTGGCGCCACGAGGTCTGCAGATTCGTGAGGGACGACGCGTTTCTGCCGGCTAGAAATCGATCGAGAGTCCGCGAGCGATGGTCTCCGGGTCGGAGGTTCGCCGCGATGAATGCCGTGGCCATAGATGAGGTCGGCTTTTGAAGCTGGTACGACAGCTCTGGTACATTCTCACTCCAAAAGAAAGGATGGAGGGCGCTCTCCTGCTGTGCGCGATGGTTCTTGGCGCTCTTTTCGAAACGCTAAGCATCGGCGTCATCTTTCCCTTCATCGCGGTGCTCAAGCAGCCGGAGCTAATAGCTAGGTCAAATCATCTCCAACCGCTCTTGTCTCATCTGAGTCCCAGTGAGCCGCGCGATTTGCTTCTGGCTCTTGGAATCGCCCTAATCTCCCTTTTTGCGATCAAGGCCGGCTACCTTATCCTTTTCTACCGATGGCTCTACCGATACGCCATGAAGAAACACGTAAACCTTTCTCGTCAGCTGCTCGGAGGATACCTGACCGCGCCTTACGCACTCCATGTTCAGCGCAATAGCGCTGACCTCATAAGGGTCACAACCCGTTCCGTGGAGGACTTTGCCAGTATCTTCTTGGTCAATCTCCTGATTGTGCTTGGAGAGCTCCTCGTCTTGGGCGCGCTGACAAGTTTGTTGATGGTCGTCGAACCCTTGGGAACGCTCGGCGCCTTGTTCGTCCTCGGCGTTCCAACGGCGCTCCTTTATCGATCCACCCAGCCTGGACTAGCGGCGGCTGGACGCGCGGCGGAGGAGAGTTTTGCGGCGATGATTCAATGGGCGGGACAAGCGATCAGTGGCGTCAAGGAAATCACAATCACCGGGCGCCGCGCCTTCTTCCTGGATCGGCACGCTTTTCACGTCCAACGCTTCAGCAATTCAAACCGGTTATTATCATTCCTCGTGACGTTTCCGCGTTTCATGATTGACACGCTTTCTGTGACCGCGCTGGTCGCGATCGCCACGATCCTCCTGGCGCGCGGGCAGGATCTGCAGTCGAGCTTGCTGCTCCTTGGAATGTTCGCCTTGGCCGCGGTACGGATGATTCCTTCCACAACCCGGCTGAGTGGCGCGTTAGCGCAGGTTCGCTTTCGCTATGCCTCGGCCGAGGTTATCTATCGCGAGCTGCTAGGTTTGCGGCAGCGGCCGTCTGATCCGCCGCCCATTCCTGCCGACGAGAAAACAGCTCCCCTCCCTTTCCGACGGGCGCTCACACTCGAACATGTTTCTTTTTCTTATCCCGGGACTCATCGACCGGCGATTGACGACGTCTCCATTGTCATTCCGAGGGGATATTGGGTCGGCTTTATTGGTCCGACCGGCGCCGGGAAAACAACGCTCGCCGACCTCATTCTAGGCCTGCTGGCTCCCACGTCCGGCAAAATCCTCTTGGACGAACAGAATCTCGACGACAACCTTGCCGGCTGGCAGCGAAACATCGGATATGTCCCGCAAACGACTTATCTGATCGACGACAGCGTTCGGAGAAACGTCGCTTATGGGGTGCCGGAGGCCGAGATCGACGACGAGCGGGTATGGCTCGCGCTGAGTACGGCGCAGGTGGATCACCTGGTGCGCTCGCTTCCTGGCGAACTGAATGCGATTGTCGGCGAGCGCGGCGGGCGTCTCTCGGGGGGGGAACGTCAGCGACTGGGGATCGCTCGAGCCCTCTATGGCGATCCTGAGGTCCTGGTGATCGACGAGGGGACATCAAATTTGGATCCCGTGACGGAAGCCGCGATCGTCGAAGTCGTCGCCGGATTGCGAGGGAAAAAGACAATCATCGTTATCGCGCATCGTCCGGCTTTCGTGAGAAACTGCGATTGTATCTTCATGCTGGCGCGGGGCCGTCTTCGCAGCTCCGGGCGGTACTCGGAGTTGCTTGCGAAAGACCGGGATTTTTCGGAGTTCTGCGGGATTGCGTCGGCGGCCGTCCCGGTCCATGCGGCCGCCTCGAACTTAGGAGCTTGAGATATCGGGAAGTGGACTTTGCTGACTGACGCAACCATATTGCCCGCGGATTTTCTCGGGGAAAGAGTTCGTGGCGCGTGTGTTGGAGGGAAAGCCTACGAGCGACGCGCGCTTAAAGCTCGCGCAAATGATGTTGGAGGATCCGGAGGTCGCCGACGCGTACCAGGAGCTTTTCGGCGACTTGCGGTTGGCTCCGCCGCTCGCTGCCGGCAACTCGATCCTCGTGACCAGCACGGCCCCAGATGAAGGCAAGACAACCGTTTCTCTGTGCCTGGCCGTTACCGCCTCGCGTGCGGGCAAAACAGCCCTCTTGATTGACGGCGATCTGCGACGGTCCTCGTTGACGGCGGCAATCGGGGGGGACGAAAATTCCGGCCTCATTGAAGTCCTTCTCGGTCAGACGGAAGCTGGCGAGGCGATTCGGCATGCCGCGATCGTGGCCCCGAAAACCGCCGGGGTGAGCTTCATGCCCGCCGGGCGCAAACCTCCCCTGTCCCTGGGAGCGGTGGACTGGCCCAAGGGCCGCGCTGCGTTCAAATCCATTTCGCAGGAATTCGGCTTCGTATTTTTGGACTCGCCGCCGGTCTTGGCGGCCAACGACGCGCTGCTCTTCGCTGGCATGGTAGACGCCATCCTCCTGGTCGTTCGCGCCGGAAGCGCCAATCTCGACGAAATCAAGCGAGCCAAGGAACTGCTGAATTCAATCGGCACGCCGATCATCGGCGCGGTCCTCAATAGGTTCAAGCCGAGGCTTCATGGCCGTTCGAACCTGCCCTACAGCGGCTATTACCGGCGGTCGCGCCCATGAGGATGGCGTTTGGGGACGCGTCCGCTCATAACGCTGAGGATTGGGCTGAAACTTGCGCGCCCTAAAGGGATCGTAGGCTGCGGCGACGGTGCTCCCGTGGGGCAATACTGACGGAGTTGTCGCGCGGGCGCCGACTGGGAACTCCGATGCGCGTATTGGCCCATATCCATACGATGAATGACGCCGCAGTGATCGAGCAGCTGCTCGACGGGCTTCGCCGCCAAACTCGCCCGCCCGACGGCGTCGTCATTGTCGACAACGCTTCGACGGATCCAACCCTGGACAGGACATTCCCGTACGGGGCCGCCATCATACGCAATCCCACAAATCTTGGCACGAACGGCGCCGTCAGAATGGGGTTAGCCTACGCCCTCGAGCGCCAGTTTGACTGGACTTGGGTGTTCGACGCAGACAGCGTCCCTGAGCACGACGCGCTCGAAAAGTTGCTCGCTTTTTTCGAGGGTCTGGCGCCCTCAGATCAGGAGCGCGTCTGTTTCCTCGCCTGTCGGCTCGAGAATGCGGAGGGAGAGGTCAGGCACCGTCCGATGACGTTTACCGACTCGGCGATCGCGCCGGTCGAAGGGGGAGAGCCGTACTCAAGATGCGACTACTTCATTTGGACGGGCTCGCTGTTCCGTATGTCTGCGGTCGCCAGGATCGGACTGCCGTCTGCAGACTATGTCCTCGATGTCGGCGAGGTTGAATATGGCTACCGCGCGCGGAGGCTCGGTCTCGCAAGCTACGTGGTCAACGACGCACTGACCCAGCAGGACGTAGGCCGCGCCCCGGGCGTCGTAGTAACCCGCAGATTGAAGATAGGCCGTTTTGACTTGGCCTTTCGCGAAGTCTCCGCCATACGAACATACTACGCCTGCAGAAATTGGCTCTATTTCTGGTTGTACCAGTGCCGACCGATGCGGCCGAGAGGGATCATTAGCAGCATCGTCAGTGTTCTACTGTTTCCGACTAACTTTGTTCTCGAGCCGGTGAGCCACCGCCGGCAGTTGATCGCTTACTTTCGCGGCGTTTGGGACGGCTTGACCGGCCATATGGAGCGTCGGTATTAGGCGTAACAGTTGGCGTTGGATGCGCCGTCGCCGGCCCAGGGCTGGCCACGACGCCGCGGCGGCCATCGAACAGGCGCTCAGTGCTTCGCTTATGCCCCGCCGACCCTCGGCCGCATCCATGCTCGACGTCGGTCGTCAAGACCCCAAGCGCGGCGATTGATTTTTTTGGGGCGCCCCACACATCCTCTACGGCAGCCGATGCGCATTCTAGCCCACATCCACACCCACAATGAGGCAGAGGTGATCGAGCGGGCGTTGGCGGCGCTGCAGCGTCAAACCCGCCCGCCCGATGCGATCGTGATCGTCGACAATGTCTCGACCGACGGGACCCTCGACAGGGTCTTTCCGAAAAACGTCACTGTCATTCGCAATCCTGTCGATCTCGGCACGACCGGGTCCGTGGCAGTCGGCTTGGCGCACGCTCTGAAGGAAAAGTTCGATTGGACGTGGGTGCTCGATGCGGACAGCGTTCTGGAGTCCGATGCACTCGCGAATCTTCTCTCTTTTTTCGAGACTCTTCCGCTCTCGGAGCGGGAAAAAGTCTGCTTTCTGGGGTGTCGGCTCGCGAACGCGAGCGGCGGTGGCGCGGATCATCACCCACACCTGCTGACTGCCTCTGGGGTCGAGCGTCTGCCGGTAGACGGTGAGATCGGTCATTGCCAATGCGATTGCTTTATCTGGTCCGGCTCGCTCTTCCGCATGCCGGCGGTGGCGAAGGTCGGCTTGCCGTCGGCTGACTACGTCATGGATATGGGTGAGCTGGAATACGGCTACCGCGCGCGCGAGCTGGGTTTTTCCAGTTACATTGTCTTCAACAGCGTCGTCCATCAAGACGTGGGACGCAAACCAGGGGTGATGGCGCCAATTTTGCGTCTCGGTCCGCTCTCCTTTCGGCTTTACGAAATGTCGCCGCTGCGATGCTACTACCATGTCCGCAACATGCTCTATTTTTGGCTTTATCAGTGTCGGCCGACCCGGCCCCGCTGGGTGTTCCGCAGCCTTGTTCACGCTGTTGTCTTGCTGGGGACCTTCGCTGTCAGACCTGTCACCCATCGTCAGCAACTAATTGCGTGTCTCCGTGGCTTCTGGGATGGAGTAACGATGCGCATGGAGCGCCGATACTGAGCTATCTCAATTGATCGCGGCTCTGTTTGCGCTTTCTACGCGAACTGGGCCGACTTCCCGGAAGCACTTGCACCCTATCGCGAAATTGCACAAAATCGCCGTTCACCCGCGGCCATTTGATGTCTTTCCGATCTCCTGACTTAATTTTGAGAGCAGCCACAAGATGTTGAGACCTTATACCAAGGGTCATAGCGGCTGACCGACGTGAGCCCAGTCGCGCATCCCGATGGATGTGATGGTTTGGGGCTGGGCGATGAGCTTTCGCCAAGCGGCGCATGCGGCGTCGACGATCGCATTGTAGTTTTCAAAGACGGTGTTCGAGAGCCAGTTCTGGCGGAGATATTGCCAGACGTTCTCGACCGGGTTCAGTTCGGGCGCACGGGACGGCAGGAAGATCGGGGTGATGTTGTCGGGCACGTTGAGCTTGCCCGTGGTGTGCCATCCGGCTCTGTCGAGCAGCAGGACGGCATGAGCCCCCGCAGCGACGTTGCGCGAGATTTCCTCGAGGTGGAGCTGCATCATGTCGGCGTCGGCATAGGGCAGCGCAAGCGCCGCGCCGACGCCGCGGGCCGGGCAGATCGCGCCGAACAGATAAGCGTTGTCATAGCGCTGGTCGGCGGGTTGCCTTGGCCGCGTTCCGCGCCTGGCCCACTGCCGAACTTGGCCGTTCTTCTGGCCGATGCGGGCCTCGTCCTCAAACCAGATTTCGACCGGCGTCGTCTCCGGCAGTCCTTCGAGATGGGCCTTCAGCGCGCGTGGGAAGTTTTTTTGAAAGCCTCGATGATCCGCTCATCCTGAGCCGGATGACGGGGCCGCGCGCTGATGTGGGAGAAGCCCAGTCTCTGCAAAAGCTTGCCGACATAGCGCGGATGAAAGTCGACGCCGAACCGCTCGGCGATGACGCGTTTGAGGTCGATCCGACGCCAGCGCACGACGCCGTCCTTCTCACGATCCGGACCGGCTTCGACGATCTGCGCCAACTGAGCCAGTTGCTCCGCCGAAAGGCGAGGCTTGGGACCCTCGGTCCAGTTGTCGATCAGGCCCTCCGGACCCGACGCGTTGAAGCGATGAATCCAGTCGCGCAGCGTCTGACGGTCCATGCCCCCGATCTTCGCCGCAGCGCCCCGATCCATTCCATCCCTGACCGCAGCCAACGACAGAAGCCGCCGGCTCTGGTTGATCGTCTTCGACCGCCGGGCCAACGCTCGAAGCTCCTCGGCCGAATAGTCCTCTCGCAATCTCACTGCTGCTGGCATGGCGATACCCTCCATGCCGCCTTGAATCAGCCCGCCGCCGATTTGGGAATTCCCCCTATCGAGTTAGTCAGCAAAGCCTCTGGTATTATTACGTCCGCGAATTCAATGGATTTGTTCGGCATTTGATTGCGAAGGAGCGGGACTACGAAACTGCAATGGCTCTTGCTGTTGGCGGCAGTTCTACGATGAAACGGGCATGTGCGGGCGTCGGCTGTTAGAGGCACTGAGGTTGCAAGACACACACTATGTGATCGACATCGGAGCCGGATCGGGCCAGTTGGCGAACGCTTTAAAGGACCTCCCGAAATTGAGATATTTGGGAACAGATGTCGTTGCGGAGTTACTTGAATTTGCTCAAAAAAAATGTGGTCGGGACGATGGTCTTTTAAGCTGCTCGACGAGATTGAGATAACGGAAGCGGACGCGGTCGCGGACTTTGTTGTCTTTTTCTCGGTTTTTACCCATCTCGAGGAGAAGGAGAGCTACCGCTACCTTGAGGAGGCAAAACGCGTGCTAAAGAAAAACGGAACTATCGTCATTTCTTTTTTTGCCGTCTCGTTGGCATCTCTTGGAGGCATCCCCTGTGGTGGAAGCAGTTTTCTAGGAGAATAATCGGAAGAGGGCATCTCGATAAACTCTTGTCTAGGAAAGTGCTGGAAAGCTGGGCGAAAGCGTTAGACCTCGCAATCACCTACGAAGACTTGGAGTTCGGACAGAGCGTCTGTACATACAGACTAACATAGATGCGTCGGCTGGCCGCGTCTGGGAGCTAGCAACTTGCGAGAAGATTTTTCGAGCCAGGTCTCCTCCATTTTGACATGAATGAAAAAACTTGACATAATCTTTATTGACCTATCTTCTCTAAGATAGCATCGATCGCTTTTTCAGCGTCACTAAACTTCTGATCATCGATTGCTTGCCCACGAATATCAACGTTATGCTGGATCTGGGCAGGGTCGTGATTCGGGAGCCAGCCAGGGAGCGCTGCCTCTACCGTTTGAATCTTGACCCGAAGATATGCAGGCAACGTCGATAGGAGATCGGGAACTTGGATTTCGCCGAGCTTTTCCCCATCCAGGAATTTTCTGTAGGCCACCAACGCATCGGGACCTTCGGCGATCTTGCGAAAGGGATTACTCTCCTCGCCCAGTCCCCACCCAAACAAGTTGACGAGCACCGCGCCGTGATTGAATAGACTGCCAAGATATCCCTCCATGTCGATACCCCGTCCCCTGTGTCTTGCTTCGCCTGGATCCATGGCGGTGCCGTCGGATGAAGCCCAGGGCGGGTTGCCATGCTTCGCAAGCTCTTTTCGCCACATGTCTACAAATCCCGGGAAGGGATACGTTGACGCGCCGGGAACGCAGAAACTGCAAAATGCAGATGAGGCCATTTGTTCCGAATCAAGCGGAACGTGGGAGTAGACTTTGCCCCAAGGCACCCCGGCTTCGGCGAGCGCTTGCGCCCACAGGTCTATGAACGCCCGCACAATTTGGCCTCGCGCTGCATCAATGTCAGCAGGTGGGTTTTTTTCGCCGTACCCGGCATTAGTTAACGCGCAATATCCCACGGTTTTCCAGGTATCGAAATCCCTCCCGATCTGTGTTTCCCACCCGGCGATGACCCCAATGAACAGGTCTTCCTCGCCAGCCTCTCGGAGTTCAACGATGCCCTTTGCAATTTTCGTGTCCAATCAGAGTGGCGCGCACCCTGACGGCCTTTTGCACTCCTCTGCTGTTCAGACAAAGCGGCGGCAAGATCTTCGCGGTGTTGGGCGGATCCCACTTTAGACCTCGCCCCCCGCTTGGCGTACTGCTCCAGTCCAGCCATTCGATATTTTCGGGCGTGTTCAATTCCCGTAGGCGGCCCCAGAACATCGAATTGTCGACATGAAAGCCGACGGCGACGCCGGCGACGAGGCGGCCCGGAAAGCCGTCTACGCCAACCGGGCGCGGTTGAAATCGGGGATCGGGCGCGAGACGATGCGCCGACGCGGCGAACTGGTCGAGCGCAGCTTCGCCCATGTCCTCGATCGCGGCGGCATGCGCCGGGCGTGGCTGCGCGGACGCGAGAAACATCCACAAGCGCTACCTGATCCATGTCGCAGGCTTCAATCTCGGCGTGCTGATGCGCGCCC
Source organism: uncultured Alphaproteobacteria bacterium (assembly GCA_963721905.1). Lineage (GTDB taxonomy): Bacteria > Pseudomonadota > Alphaproteobacteria > Rhizobiales > Beijerinckiaceae > Roseiarcus. The sequence continues at coordinate 124,122 of CAVRMF010000015.1, read as the reverse complement.
TGCACGGCCAGGGAACGACACGAGAGGCCGCGGAGGCCGCGTACGCCTTCATTTTCGTCCTGCGAACCGACGCCGATCTGGCCTTCGGTCTGATCGCCGTCGTCAATGGCGAATTCGCAGCGCTCGTCGTCATCGCCGCCACGCCGACCTCAAGCTGAAAACCGCGACTTCGTCACCGGGCTGGTAGGGCGCGCGCGCAACGCGCCCGCGACAAAACTACTGCGCGGATACCGGCACGTGCTCTGCGCCACGCCTTCGCGCTTCCAGAAAATCCTCGTGCGCAGGGCGCACCCCACAAAGACGAGCTCCATCCTGTCGAAACAAAGTGCAGCTATCGCATATGGTTTCGATCCGCTCCTGGGTCGGCGCGCTTCGTGAAAAAAGCATCCGGGCCGATCGATACGCTTGGTTATTCCAAATCTCCGCCGGTTCATTCTTGTAAAGGTTGCCGAAATCCTGCCTTTCGGCGTGCGCGAAGCAGCACGGGCTGACGCCGCCGCCAGGATAGATGTACATTGTCCGATAAAGATAAAAACACGCTTGGTCGAATACATATCCACGCCGTTCAACGTGTTCTGGATTACGCGACCAATACGATGGGTTTCGCGGCATCCACTTCTCTTGAAGTTCGAGATCGTGCATATTTTCTGGCGGCACCCCAGGCGACGCGAAACGCAATCGGTCGACCCCAAGGTTCGAAGCGAGCCTCTTTGCTTCGTCAACCTCGTGCTCGTTGTGTTTGAAGACGATGAACTGCCATTCGACGTAAGGCGTATTGGACTTCAACGCCTTCTTCGCCGCAAGCAGCCGCTTCATATTATCGAAAACTTCCGCAACGTCGCCGCGCACGCGATATTGCTCATAGGACTCCTGTGTTACGCCATCGAGCGACACGGTGACGTAGTCTAGCCCGCTGCGAACGAAGTCGTTGATCTCGACCGGTTGTGGCCAGTTGAAGTTGGAGCTTATCCTCGTTCCCACTCGGTGGCGGTGGGTATGTTCGATCATCGAAAAGAGTTCTGGATTGAGCAAGGGCTCGCCATGATTATAGAGCGAGACCACGAGCGCATAGTCCTTGATCTTGTCGAACAGCTCTTTGTACTGCTCAACGGAAAGCATCCCCTGCCTCCGAGCAAGGGTGCCTATGCCGGTCGCACACAACGGGCAGCGCAAATTACACACGTTACAAACATCTATTGTGTAGTAATAGGGACGGGAAAGCAACGTGGTTTTTTGTTGGCGTAGTTCCCATTCCGCCAGAGCAATATTGGCGAGTTTCTTGGGCGTGCTGTAACTGACAAGTTTCGGCAGGTAACGACTGCGCCTCTTTACCTTATCGAAATATTCTTGGAGGCTAGCCACGGAGCTTATCCTTTTCTCCGAAACACGAGGCCCTTATCCTTTTCTCCGAAACACGAGGCCCGCGGATCGCAGTGTGAAGATGATTGAACAGCGAACTTGCTTTCATGTCAAGGCCTACAATGAAAGCATGGTAATTGCTCAGGTCCCCGTTTGCGTTTTCAAGCTGCGCAAGGGAGGGGGCGGCCTTCGAGGGTGAGGCGGATGGCGTCGATGGCTCGGATTGATCTTCGCCGTGCGGTCTCGACGACGGATCGGATATCGGCGTAGAGCGCGGCGCCCCATTGGCTGCGAAAGCCGTTGGTGATTTTGCGGTAGACCGCGCAGGGGCGCAGGGCGCGCTCCGAGCCGTTGTTGGTCGTGGTGAGGTCGCGGTTGGTCATGAAGACGAACAGATGGCGGCGGACCTTCTTGATGATTTTCTGAAGCTTGCCGCCGGCTTTGTGGGTCGGGATTAGGCTCATTAGGCGGTCGAGGCGTCGGTTCAGATCGGTCTCGTAGATTTTGAGCGTGCTGTCGGCCAGAGCGTCGCGTCGGCGCCCAATGGCGCAGGCGCGTTTGAGCAGGCCCTTCATGCCCGGGGCGAACACCAAGTCACCGGTGTCGATGGCGTATTGGACGTCGCGGATGAGATGCGCAAGACAGACCTGATGCTCGCGCTTGGCCCAACCCATCTGGCCGCCGTAGCGGTCCGATGTCCAGAAATCGGGACGCCATCCGCCCAGGAAACCCTCGACGACCGCCTTGGAGCGATGGTTGTCGGCGACAAAGACGGCGCTGTCGCGATGATGGAACACCCAGAGCCACCAGTTCGCCTTGCCGACCCTCATGCCGGTTTCATCCGAGGCCAGCGCCGTGCCGGCCATCAGCCGCGCCTTGATCAGGCTGGTCTGCGCCGCGAAGGGCTTCCGGCTGGCGGAAAGAATGTTGACCAGCGCGCCCTCGCTGATCTCCAGACCGAACAAGTCGCGCAGCACATGGCTCAATCGCGCCAGCGGAATCCCCTGAACGGAGCGCAGATAAACCACAAAGGCGCGCAGGTTCGGCCCGAACGGCGACCCCGGCTCCAATCCCTCCGGCGGCTCGGCCTTGAAGCGCCTGGTGCAGCATGGGCAGACGCCGCCATATAAAGAAACCCGCGTCACGTCGGGCTGGATCTCGGGGATTTCGACCCGATCATAACTCTCGCATAGGCTTTGCGCGACGTCGGACACATCCGTCCCGCAGCCTTGGCAGCGGCAGGCCAAGACTTCGCGCCTGGACGTCGGGTTCGGATCAAGCGGACGATGCGCCCCGGCGTGCGGCTTGGCCTTGTCCTTGGGCGCCGAAAATTCCGACGGCTTCTGACCCTTCGACGGCGGAACGCTGGAATTATCAGGCGTCTTGGGCGGCAGGCCCAGCTTCGCCTCAAGCTCGGCGACCCGAGCCGTCAGAGACGCGACCTGCGCCATCAATGCGGCGATCAACGCGTCCTTCTGCGCGTGCGAGAGGCTCGAAAGGTCGGGGTCCGCGGACATGAACCCAACGATCAATTCGTCCCAGCCACGCCAGTCGCTAGACCTCCCATAAGTCAATTCGCCGCACCCATCACGCGGAAATGGGGTGAGCAATTACAAAGCATTTATTCAAACGCGCTGATCGATCTTGTCAGCGCAGGCAATTGGCCACGACGGTCAGACTAGGATTGAATCCTGTCGAAGGGGATCTAGGCTTCTACTCCGGTGAACGCCGGGGCTCTTGCGCGCCGGCGCTCGCAATGCTCCGCTCGCCGTGAGGGCGGACGAGGCATTGCTCACCAGAGCCGTCGCTAGCTGGCTCCCTGTAATGTGCATCATCGTTCCTATGTCGAGGAGGATGTTCTATGGCAACGTTCTGCATGGCAGCGCCCGCACGACGCCGCGTATTCGAGCCGAGCTCCAAGCGTCGAAAGAGAGCGCCCGCTCCCTTGCAGCGCGCTACGACCTGAACCCCAAGACTGTGCGGAAGTGGCGCCAGCGGACCACGACGGCCGATGCGCCGATGGGGCCGAAGGCTCCGAAGAGCACGGTGCTGACGCCAGCCGAGGAAGCCATCGTGGTAGCGTTCCGCCAGAAGACGCTGTTGCCGCTGGACGACGTGCTGGGCTGCCTGAGGGATACCATTCCCAACCTCAGCCGGAGCGCGCTGCACCGTTGCCTCCAGCGGCATGGGATCTCCAGGCTGCCGAAGGAAGAGGCCAGCGACAAGCGCAACCGGTTCAAGAGCTACCAGATCGGCTATGTCCACATCGACAGCTGCGAACTGCGACACACCGACGGCAAGCTGGTCATGTTCCTGGCGATCGACCGGGTCTCGAAATCACCTACGTCGAGTTCCACGACAGCGCCGGAAAGAAGGAGGGAGCAGCTTTTCTGAGAAATGTCGTGGCCGCCTTCCCCTACAAAATCCACACCGTGCTAACCGATAACGGTATGGCCTTCGCCGATCTGCCCAAGAATCGCCAAGGCCCCAGCCGCATTTCCTCGGCCCGCACATCTTCGATCGCGTCTGCATCGAACATGGGATCGAGCACCGGTTGACCAAGCCCTATCATCCCTGGACCAACGGCCAGGCAGAGCGAATGAACCGAACCATCAAAGACGCCACGGTCAAAGTCTTCCACTACGAAGACCTCGAAAGCCTCAAGGCGCACGTACTGGCCTTCGTCACAGCCTACAACTTCGCCAAGCACCTAAAGGCGCTAAAATGGCGAACGCCCTATCAGGCCATCTGCAATGCATGGACGAACGACCCCGCCGCCTTCAAAATCAACCCGCGCCATCTCATTCCGGGACCACACAGCTAGCGTGCGCCAGCGCGAGGTACGTGTCAACCAGGCGGCGCGCGCACATCTCCCTCTCAACCACCTGCCTCGGTGGGAGTCGGCCAGGACGCCACTGGAGCCGATCAAGAATGCTACGATCGTCATACGGGTCGCAGACCGGAGTATCAGGCGGCAGGAGTTCATGGTGCATGGCGTGCGTCGTCGTGGAGACCGGGCAACCCAGTGCGAGGGCTTCGACGTCGACCAACGGGCTCACCTCTACGAAGCTCACGTTCAGCAGAAAACTGCTGTGGCGATAGAATGCAGCCAGCATGGATCTAGGGACGCCGGCGATCCATTTGGAGTACTGGCTCCGCTGTACGGTCTCGTGAAAGGCGCGGGCGAACGCGTCGTCGCGATGGAGCGGCAGACCGACAAAGACCACGTGACGACGCGCGCGCTCCGCCAGCCGGGATATGCGTAGGCTTCCTTTCCGAGGCTCGATCCGACCAACGACCAGCACGGGGGGCTCCGGAAGGTCGGCAAATGCGACCGGTTTCCCAGCCGATGCGTCCCCCAGTCCTTCCGACCAGTTGGGGATAATCACCTGTTGAGGGCTCGGAATCTCGTAGGCGAAGTCCCTCTGGACGAAGGTTGCCTCGGAACCAGTCAAGAGCATGATCCGGTCTGCGTTCATGAGGAGCCACCGCACGCGTTGCCGCCAGCTTGGGGTTAGAGCGAGGAGGCGAGCCATGCGCCGATCCCTTGCGACCGCGGCGATTTCCCTGATCGTCTCCCGAGCGGGGATCGAGCGCCCCAGCGCGTAGCGGTACAGCAGGCTCCCGAGAGCGCCCGCTGATGGCTGAGACGCATGGTATTTCGTCAACCATTCGTGTGGGTGATGGATCGTGCTGAGGATGAACGGCCGACCGCGGCGTTTGACCTCCACGAGCTTCGGATACAGTTCGAAGGGGCGATCGACGTTGAACGCATGGTAGACGTCCGCGGGCGGAATGGACGAATTGTCGAACCACGTTGTGGCCCTCAGGCCGCCCTCGCGCGCCACCCGCTCATACATCCGCCACTGGACGGTATCGCCGCCAGGCGCGGATTCGAAATCGCCTCTTGCCACGAAGCAGACCGTGCGCATGCAGTCGCTCGCGCTGAGGCTCCTGCGGTTCACCGGGGGTACGACGTTGGCGCTGGTCGCGTTCCCTTCCGGAACACGCTGTAGTCGTCGTGCGCGAGGAACTGCCGGGTCTTGTTGGTCTTGTACAGGCGTTCGGGGTCGCGCGTCACGAGGAAGAGGGCATAGTGCATGGCGCCACGGAGGCGGAGGCCCAGCCGCATGCCGGCGATGCCCATCGCAGCGTGCAGGGGGCTACCGTGCTCTCGGAGGTGCCGAGCGATGTTCGACGGCATCCCCATCCACGTCCCGGGCTTCGCGAGCGTGAAACTTCTGCCGCCGAAATGAACCACACGCGCGTCGCCGGTCACCGACACCCGCCAGCCGCCCCGACCGATGCGCAGACAATAGTCGAGATCATCCCCCGACCCAAATAGTCCCCAGGAGAAGTTGTCGGCAACCTCCCGCCGCACCATCAAGCAGGCCCCGCATGCCCAGTCGCAATCCTCGAGTCCCTCCACATCCTTGGTCCGGAGGATCCCCGGAAAAAGATCCTGAGAGAGTCGGCTGAGGAGGAGGAACGCGTTGATCACGGTCCATGCGGTCGGAGCCCGGTCTCCCATGATCCCCGGGGTGAACCGCTCCATCTCGTCAACGAGCCGCGGAGCGAGAACGCCGATGTCCGGACAGCGTTCCATGATCCCGAGCATGGTCTGCAACGTCCCGTCGGGGACGATCGTGTCGGGGTTGAGAAACACCACGTAACGTCCTTTCGCCAGCTCCGCTCCTTGATTGTTGGCCGCGGTCAATCCGCTGTTCAGGGTATTCTCCACCAGCGTCACCTGGGGGAATTCCGTTCGCACCAAGGCGCTGGTGCCGTCTCGCGAGGCGTTGTCGATGACGATGTGCTCGATCTGCATCGTCCCTACGCTTCTCGACACTGACGCGACGCACCCACGGATATGCTCCGCCGAATTGAACGTCACGGTGACAATGGATACGAGCGGGGCGTGACCGAGCTTGTCGTCGCGCATTAAAGGGCCCCGTCGTCCTGCGGTCTCAATCGGAGTAGGTGAATTCGAACTTCATTGTTCTGTGAACGATCATACGTCCGTTGAAGATTTACACAATGGGGGTTCATCGTGCTCCTTTTGTTGGGTTTGGTGCGCGAACGGATCGCGACCCAAATGGCGGCGGGACGGTCAAGGAACGCAGCGGAGCCGATCTAATCTGGCGCTGTTCCAAATCGTGTGGCTGGCCGCACGCTGTCAGCGTACTGCGTTAGCCAGCCGTATTATTTTGTCATTCGGCGAAACGAACTCAATTGCTTGCGGTTCCGGTTTCCGCCGAAGGCACAAGAGCGTTCAGATCGTGCGACTTCCGTTACAGCGCCGCAGCCTGAGGCCGCCGAGGCCGAGGAAGCCGGTCATGAGCAGCGCCCATGCGCCGGGCTCCGGCACAGCGCCTGTCGTGGGATCGATGGCGCCTGTCGCGGGATCGAATCCCTCGATCATCGCGAAGCTGATTTCCCCAAGGACGCTCCCGCAATTCAGTTCGCTGCAGAATTGGCTGCCGCCGGTCAGGCCGAAGAACGTGTTGAGGTTCAGGAGGCCGTCGGCGATGAACTCATGGGCGTCGGCGCCATTGAGGAAATCGAAGACGATCTTCGTGTCGGAAACGCCGATCGTAAAGCTCGGGTCGAACACGAGGGTGGTCTCGAGGAAGCCGCCTGCGCCGTTTGGATTGATATCGAAGACGATCTCGCCGCCGGTCTGCGAATAGTTGCCGAGGAGCTTGAGCGAACCGCCGGGCGCGCCGCCGGCCTCCACCGTGCCACCGGTCACCGAGACGTCGCCGACCATGGAGCTGCCGCCGCCGAAGACGCCGCTCTCGATGACGATGTTCGACGGATCGAGCACGCCGCCGTTCAGGAGCGTCGTCGTTCCCCCGGCCGGTTGCGTGAACGTGCCGCCCGCGCCGGCGACATGCATCGTCACCCCGTTGATTGTCAGGTTTCCCCGATTGGTGACGGCGCCATCCACGCCGACATCCCCGGTGTCGTTCAACTCAGCGTTCGCCTGGATCTCGAACGTCGTGGAGGTGAGCGCGCCGGTCACCGACAGGGTCCCGGTTGAGACCATCGTGTCGCCGAAGGTCGAATTGCCGCCGAGAGTCCAGGTGCCGGTCGCCTCAGCGTTCAGCGAATTGAAGTTGACGAAATTATTGCTTGCCGTTCCTTGGCCTTGCAAGATCAAGGCGCTGGTCGCGCCCGAAGCCGTGCTGCCGAAAGCGGCGCCGTTTAGGGTGGAGCCGGTTTGCAGCGTCAGCGTGCTAACGCCCCCGCCGGCGAATACGACCGATGCAGCCCCGCCGCTGATCGTTCCGGCGTTCGTCGCGGAGCCGGAGCCGCCGCTGAAATCGACGCCGAAGCCCGCGCCGCTGATCGTTCCGCCGCTCTGGTTGGCCACCGCGCCGCCTGAGCCTAGAGTGACGCCGATGCTGTTCGTCCCCGCGGGAGATCCGGCCCGCGTTCGTCACCGCATTCGTCGTCGCGCTCCCGCCGCCGATGTAGAGGCCAACACTGGCGCCGCTGATCGTCCCGCCGCTCTCATTATCGACCCTGCCGCCGCCGCCGAAGGCGACGCCGCCGTGAGTTGCTGCCCGATGAATAGAGACCGATGCCGAGGAACGGTCCCTGGATGGCGCCATAGTTGGCGACGTTCCAGGGCGTGCTGGAGCCGCCATAGACCCCGACGCTCGATGGGCTGGCGGCGTTGATGTTCGTCCCGGCCCCGAACGTGATCGGGTTGTGCGTCCCGAGGCTATAGGTGGTCGTTTGAACTGGATTTACCGCGCCCGCGCCCGCGCGCGCCTCACCCGGCAAGGCGACGCCGAGGGCAAGGCCAAGCGAAAGCGCCGCCGGCGACGTTCTCGATACGCTGTTCAGGAGCGCGGCGGCGCCGCGACGACCCCGAACGATCGAATCAGTCCCAAAACCCATGCGTCCGGCCCCGGTGCTCAGGGCAATCGCTTCAGGTTAGCGAGAGGTTAAGAATAGGTCTCCGGCCATACTCTTACGGCCGCGCAAGCCAATCGGGCCTTGGTCCGAACCGCCGAATTCGCCAACACGAATGCTTTTCGCGGCAATAAACTCCACGTCGAGGCACCAATTTCAACGTTTGCTAACGCGAATTTACCTGAAGCGATTCCCCTGCCCCGGTGCTCCCGCGCTCTTGATGCAATCTATGCATGTAGTAGAGAAGCGATACCGCTGATTCGTTAACCGCCGCGTTGCTTTCCGATCTGAATGCTCATACATAACAGGATGATGAGCGAAAGGAGAAATTATGCCCCAATTTTGATCAACTGCACCTTTGGTTGTGCGCCCCTCTGGCGCATCGCTCCGGATCATGACGCTTCCCAATCCTGTTGATCCGACCGCGTCTTGTCCCTGCGGCAGTGATCTGAGGCACGATCGTTGCTGCGCACTCGACTGGACTGCGCCGTGGCCTGAGCCGGGGCCGGCGCCGGCCGCGCCCGCGCTGTGCTGGCGGCGGGCAACGAAGCCGAGGCCGAGCGGCTCATTGTCGAGTTCATCGAGCGCTCGCCGAAACACATCGGCGCCCTCGCGCTGCTTTATGAGCTTCGCGTAGCGCAGGGCCGGACGGGAGCGGCCGAGGCGCTGCTTAAGCGGATCGTCCGGCTCGATCCCAACAATCTGCCGATGACCCAGGCGCTCGCCGTCATGCTCTTCACCAAAGACGCGCTGGCCGAGGCCGAACATCACGCGCGCAACGCCGTCCGCATCGCCCCGACCGACGCGCAGTCGCACAATCTCATGGGCATGATCATGACCGAGGCGCAGCGGCCCCAGGTCGGCGAGCATCATTACCGCCGGGCGATGGCGCTGATCGCCGCCCCGAGCCCGATCCTCATCGCCAATCTCGCCTGGAACCTCAAAAACCAGGGACGGATGGCCGAATCGCGAAAACTTTACGAGGAGTCGGTGCGGCTCGACCCGGCGATCTTCCAGACCCGCTATGGCTGGGCGCGGATGGAGGAGACCGACCGCAACTTCGCCCGCGCCGGCGAACTGCTCGACGCCGCCGAAGCCCGGAAACCCGAGCGTCCTTTTGAGCCGCGCGATCCTGCACGGACGCGTCAAGCATTACGATCAGGCGCTGGCCGCGCTCGACGACATCGAAAAGCGGCGCGAGGGCGCCGGCCTCGGGCCGATCGAATGGAGCGAAAAGGGCCTGTTGCTGGACCGGATTGGCCGCCACGCCGAGGCCTTCGCAGCCTTCAGCGAGGCCAAGCGAACCTTGCGCGCGCTGACCGGCCAGAGCTATCTGGCCGAGGAGGCCGCGGGGCTGGTCCGACGCCTCAAGGCCTTCTTCGTCGCGCAGCGGCTCAAAATCTTGCCGCGCGCCGGCGTCAGGTCCGACGTCGCCCAGCCGATCTTCATCATCGGGTTTCCCCGTTCGGGCACGACGATGATCGAGCAGACGCTAGCCCTCTCGCCTATCCGGAAGCCTTCGCGGAGCTCTGGCTCGGCGACCAGGTCGAGGGGCTCGACAACTTGCGCGACTATTATCTCCAGCGCGCCCGCCAGCTCGGCGCGATCAGCAAGGGCGCCCGCTGGTTCACCGACAAGATGCCGCTGAACGAGACCCATCTCGGCCTCATCGGGCTTATCTTTCCCGAGGCGCCGGTCATCCACCTGGTGCGCCATCCACTCGACGTAGCGCTCTCTGTTTTTTCCAATCATCTGACCCACGGCTTCTACTGCGCCTATGATCTGACCAGCATCGCCCGCCACTACGTGCTCATCATGGATTTGGTCGAGCACTACCGGCGCGAGATGGCGCTCAAATACATGCCCGTGCGCTACGAGGACGTGATCGACCGGCAGGACGAGAGCGTGCGCAAAATGCTCGCCTTCGTCGGCGCGCCCTACGACAAGCGCTGCCTCGATTTCGAGGACAATCGCCGCTATGCGCGCACCGCCAGCTACGCCCAGGTGACCGAGAAGCTCTACGACCGCTCGCGCTACCGCTACCGCGCCTACCGCGACGAGCTCAAGCCTGTCATTCCGATTTTGGAGCCGGTGATTCGGCGGCTTGGATATACCCGTCGACCGAGGGGCACGCGGAGCGGCCGAGAGTCCGCAGGCAGTCTGACAGCCTATTATTCCGATCCTCAGAAAACTCATGATGAATCTCAACACGCCCTCGAACGAGAGCGCCGCCAAAGTTCTAGCGCGATGGGTAGCGGATCGAGACTGACCCCGGCCCACCATGAGGCTTCATCGCCGTAGGCGTGCAGCTCCCGGTGATGGAGCCTGCAGACTGGGACCGTGTATTCGTCGCTGACCTTTCGGCCGAGCGCGCGCGGTTGGGCGAAACGGATGTGATGCGCCTCGGAAGGCGTTCGACCGCAGACGATGCAGGGTTGAGAGGCGACGAACTTGCAGTGTTCCTTGTCGCGCAGGCGTATGGTCTTGGCCGCAACGCGACGGCGTCGCGGGCTAGCAGCGCCCGGCAAGATAATCGGCGCCGCGGCGGCGTCCATCGCGGTGAGGAAAGGCTCCCCGACCGGAGAAGCCGCTTCTATTGCCGGCCCCGAATTCGCTTCTACCTGGCCGCTGGTGGACGCCTCGATCGTTGCGAGCCTTTCCCGGAAGTCGACTTCGACAAGGTCGGCATCGGCGTCAATCAGCGTGTTCTTGGCCGCAAGGTTCTTGTGGACCCAATCCGCGGCTTGGTCGGCAGACTGCAGCTCGCCGATGGCGTCAAGCAACTGCTCCCGCAGCGCCGCTGATGGTTCTGGTCCCAGAACGACCCCAGCAAGACGGACGACCTTCTCCCTTCGACCGGAAGTCGCCGTCGCGGCATTCCTATCCTCTACCGCCGCGTTGGGTCGCAGTCGCGCGGCGACGCGGTCTTTGTCGGCGGCACCGGCCCTGTCGGCAGCGTCCGTCTTCGCGCCGTCGGCAAGATCCGGCGCGTCGAGATCGTCCTCCCCCGCAATGCCGACAAGCGTGAAGAGGGCGTAGCGTCTTGCGTAGGTGAGCGCCGCTCCCATCCGGCGCGGCGCCGCGGTTTCGGCAATCGGGCAGACCGGCCATTCCGATGACAGCCACTCTCCCGACGAATGGGCGAGCGTCGTGGTGAGGCGGATGAGCCCCGCCTCTTTATCGATCGCCGTCGTCTGGACGGTCGCGATCTCATGGCCGCCGAGGGTCTTGCGTACGATGTCGAGGCCGCTCGAAAGCGCCGCATAGCGAAACGTCTGATCATGATCGCGCGTGCTCATCGCCCGAATGGTCGCGGTCAGCGACTTTTCCGGGTTGGTGGGCTCTCCTTGAGCCTTCGCCAGCGCCGCGGCGATCGCCCCGATGGTTTCACTCGACCGCTGCATGGCCGCCTTCCTCATCATGAGCCAGAAGATCAAAGCTGACCGCCCCCGACTTCGATCGCTTGGCCCGGACGCCATGGCCGGAGGCTTCCTTCGCGTCCTCCGGCATCAGGCCTTTGAGTTCGGACTTGGCTCTCTCATGGTCGAAGAAGGCGGAACGGGTGGCGCAGAAGAGGCCGGCGAACTCGCCCCATGAATTCGACTCGCCCATGTCGACGATGCGAACCGCCTCGATTCTTGGCCGTGGAGGGTCGATCCCATAAGGGCGCGGGGTATCCCCGGTCTGGACGCAGCGCCAGAACCGGCGCTCAGCGGTGACCAGAAAGTGTTGATATAGGGCATCGGCGGGTATGGTCATCTCGACCCATTTGCCCCCGCCGGTAATGATCGAGAGGACCGCCGACCGGGCGTTGGTCACCCACATGTTGTGCTGCAGCTGGGCCATGTGTTTTTCGGCGGCCGCTTCTTCCGAGAACGACCACGGCAGCATGAACTTGGCCTCGAACACGGCGTCGAGGCCATTGACGAACCCATCCAGGGTCGCCGCCAGATATCGATGCACAGGGTGTCGAACCCAGCGCTGAACGTCAGTGACGACGCGTCCGGTGTTGCGCTCGTACCAGGTCTGGTTGAGCGCCTCGGTGGCTGCGCCAAGTTGGACGACGAGATTGCCCGATAGATCCTCCGGCTCGGCTTCGCCGCGTTTTTCCTTCCAGAGCCGGATCAGTGCCGCCTCGTCTGGGCTCATGATGATCCGCGCGTCGGACCCTCCGATAAAGGAGCGGCGGTCCGGCTTTGCCGGGTGTTGAACCGTGGTAAGGTCGCTCAGTCCGATTTTCATGTGATTCTCCTCGTCTGCCGGAAGCGCGAGCATCGGTGTTCTCTAAAGATAGTTCCTGCATCTCTTATGATACAGGAGCAATCACTATGATGTCAAGAAGATGCTTACGGGTTTTCAAATTCGGGCGGCGCGTGCTGGCCTGAACATCACTGCAAGGGACTTGGCTGATCGGGCGGGGGTGAGCCTTCCCACCATTCAACGTTTCGAGAGCGTTGATGAAGTTCCACCGAGCCGTTCGTCAACTCTGCTCGATGTGCAGAAAGCGCTCGAAGCTGCGGGCATTGAATTTCTCCCGGGAAACGGGGTGCGTCTACAGGGGCCGAAGCCGACAAAGACGGGGGAATCCGATTGAAGTACCGCGACGCCCGATTGCGCCCCTCGGTGGCGACACCGAGTTGAACAATGAGATTGCCCGACAGGTCCTCCGCCTCGGCCTCGCCGCGCTTTTCCTTCCAGAGCCGGATCAGCGCCCCCTCGTCGGGGCTCATGATGATCCTCGCGTCGGACCCGCCGATGAAGCTGCGGCGGTCCTGCTTCATCGAATGCGGATCCGTGATAAGGTCGTTCAGGATGATTTTCATGGGCTCTCCTTGCTCACCCGATTATCTAGACACCGTATAGATGTCTTATGGGCGACGATCTAGACGATGTCAAGATCAAATCGTACCACCACGGCGCGCTACGCGAGGCTCTGATCGCGGCGGCCGAAGCCGTCTTGAGGGAAAGGGGCTTAGAGGGATTCAGCCTGCGCGAGACCGCTCGGCGCGCGGGTGTGTCGGCTTCCGCGCCCGCGCATCACTTTGGCGATACCCGGGGGCTTCTGACCGCTATCGCTGGGCAAGCCTTCCGCGACCTCACTGAGGCACTCGAAATCGCGGCGAGAGAGCCGGTTCAGAGTGATCGCGTGCAGAAGTTGGCGACCGTTTACGTTCGGTTTGCGGTGCGGCAGCGCGCCCGTTTCGACCTCATGTGGCGCTCAACTCTGCTTGACGTCGACAATCAAGATTTTCGGGAGACGCGGGCGCGGGCCTTCCATGTCTTCGACCAGGCTGTCGCCGGCGTTGACCGGATGGTGGAGATTCCCTTGGATCCGGTGCTCGCCCCCTCGGTGGCGCTTTGGGCCCTAGCGCACGGATTTGCCCGACTGGCCATTGACGGCGCCTTCGGGCAGGGCGAGCCAGCGATCGATCGCGCCGTCGAAACCTTGCTGCCAGCAGTTCTACTGAGCGCCGGCTGTTCAGACGCTCCAACGCCGCGTTAAGCGCGGCGAACGACCGCTCGTCGGGAACCGGCGTCAAGAACCCATGACGCGCGAACTTCACCAGCGCCTCGACATTGCCCTTGTCGTTGCCACGCCCAGGCCGGCCGTAGCGATCCTTGAACACCTAAGGGCCGATTAGCCGCGTGGATGCCGCCGTCCGCTCCGCGTCTCGTCCGGCAGCATCCGCACGACCGCCAGCTTCATGTTATCGAGAAGCGGACTGAAGGGGGATCAGCGGTTGGCTGGACGGCAGGAATGGGGCGGAAGGGCCTCGGCGTGAAGGCGCCGGCCAATTGCCGCCTGATCGGCCGCTGGCGGATCGGCAGTGACCGTCAGCTTCGGGTCGTTGACAGGGAGCGAAAGCGCCGGCAGATCGGAGAACGGCAAGGGCTAGGCCGGCCAGTCGAAAGCGGGACCGCACCTCCCGTCGCCCTCGCGTCAAAGGGTGCGCGCAGGGTGCTCGCGATGTCTCCAAAAAGCCGGCTCGCGGAATGGTTTGAATTGACAGGGCACGTCGAAGAGCTGTTTGCCGACGCAAAGGCGCGGCGTCTGCGGGTACCGCCGCGGGATGCGTGCGCGAGCGTCGCAAACGTGCTGATGGTCGTGCGCGACAGGGCAGTTGCTGCGCCGCTGCGCAAAGACAACACCCGCGGGGCGAGGAACGGTGCGGGCAAATCTGCAAAGGCGTTCCTGCGTCACCTCCGACCGCTGCGGCAGAAGTTTGCGGCTCAAATAGCCGAAATCAGGGAAATCGAAATGCTGGGCGACCTGGCCGCACCGATGCTTGCAAGCAATCTTACGGCACACAAGCAATTGGAGGCGGCGGCGCGTGCCATCGAAGCCTTCTTGCCGGTACTGGAGACGCCGCCGATCGCGCCTTGGCCGGATAACGACCCAATTAGATTTATCGCACGCCAGGCGCAGAAAGCATGGGCCGACGCCAACGATGGCACTTTTCCGCACAGCAAAAATCCAGATGACCCGCTCGTCAAATTTGTGAGTAAAGCGCTGTCCCTCGTCGGCATGAGCCGGTCCCCGAAGACGGTATCGGCCGTCTTGCGCGGTCGGCGCCGTACGGAGAGGGTGGACAAAATTCGGAACTAAAAAAGTCCACTAAGCGCGGCGCGCTACGCGCATATCAATCGCGTGCGCGACAGTCGTCGGCGCTTGATTACGGGGTTCCTAAGCGACCCTAAGTACCAGCCGCTACCAGTCCTGAGACAACAACTCAGGCTTATGAAAATGATTGATCGCATTGAGCGCCTCCGGTCAGCGCCGTTCAAGGTCGCTGAGATTGAAAACTCTCTCCTTCGGATTCTTATACGAATAATAAGGCTTCGCTCAATCTTTTTGATCTATCGTTTTCAGAATAGCATCGATCGCTCTTTCAGCGTCATTGTATCGCTGATCCTCCATCGCTTGACCGAGAATATCAACGTTATTCTGAATTTGTGCAGAATCGTGATCTCGGAGCCAGCCAGGAAGCGCCGCCTCTACTTTCTGAAATCTTAATCCGCAGGTTTGTCGGCAACGTCGATAGCAGATCGGGTACTTGAGCTTCGCCCAGCTTTTCCCCACCCAGGAATTTTCGGTAAGCCGCCAACGCATCGGGACCTTCGGCGATCTTGCGAAAGGCATTACTCTCATCGCCCTCTCCCCACCCGAATATGTTGACGAGGACCGCACCGTGATTGAATAGACTGCCGAGATAGCCCTCCATCCCGATACCCCGTCCCCCGTGCCGAGCTTCGCGTGGGTCCATGGCGGTGCCCTCAGGTGAAGCCCAGGGTGGATTGCCATGGTCCGCTAGCACTTTTCGCCACATGTCCACAAATCCCGGGAAGGGATACGTCGACGCGCCGGGGACGCAGAAACCGCAAAATGCCGATGAGGCCATTTCTTCCAAGTCAAGCGCAACGTGGGAGTAGACCTTACCCTGAGGCGCCCCTGCTTCGGTAAGCGCTTGCGCCCACACGTCTATGAACGCCCGCACAATTTGGCTGCGCGCCGCATCAATGTGAGCGGGTGGGTTTTGTTCGCTGTACCCGGCGTTCGTTAGCGCGCAAAATCCGACGGTCTTCCAAGTATCGAAATCCCTCCCGATCTGTGTTTCCGATCCGGCGATGACCCCAATGAACAGTTCCTGCTTGCCGGCCTCGCGGAGTTTCGTAATGCCTTTGACAATTTCGTTTCCGATCAGAGAGGCGCGCACCCTGACGGCGTGGAGCACTCCTCTGCTATTGAGACAAAGCGGCGGCAAGATTTTCGTCTTGTTTGGCGGGTCCCACTCTACACCTCGCCCCCCACTTGGCGCGCCGCCCCAGTCAAGCCATTCGGTATTTTCGGGCGTGTTCAATTCCTTTAGGCGGCCCCAGAACATCGAATCGTCGATATGAAACCCGACAGCAACGCCGGTCTTTAGCGCGGTGTCAAATCCGGAGGCAATAAGTTCACGAATCTGCTCGTCGGTATTGTCAAAGGCGAGCGGTCCAAGAATAAATCCGAGATGCCGATTGCCGGTTCCCGTAACACCAATCCGATCCTTCACTTCGGAAATGATGGTGTTCAGATCCTTTGGCTGTGAGAAAAAGAACCGACGCATCTCGGCGGAACCGGAGGCGGGAAAAAACTGGAAGGCGAGATAGCGCAGCGGCTGATCGTCGCCGTGCGCGTTGCCACCAAACATGATGATGAGGCCGGCAAGCGCCAGCCAAGCCGAATACTGCTTCAACGTAAATACCCAGTGCTAACCAAGTCGGATACGCGCAGCCCCAATCTTAGCGGACGGTTGCCCTTTATTGAAGCGAGAACCCGAGTCCGTATCCGTATGCGGATCGACACAGATCGAACTCCTGGTAGCGGGTTCGCTCCAGCAAAAGCCGAGCAAATACGCCGGAGCCCGCGCCGACGTCGACAACACGCTGCGCGCCGAAGTCGCCAACCGTCGCAGCCAAAAGGTCGAACTTGGCTCTGTGGTACCAGTGCACTGCGGAGGGCCGTAAATCTGGTTCATTCCTTGACGTCCATCGTCTCTTGTCATGCGCGACCCAGTCTTTGTATCCTGAGGAGCGCCTGTCGCTCGCGCGCATCACTACAGGATCGACTCCGTGATGAGCAACCGCTCCGTGATTAGTCTTGTGGCACCCGTCTACAACGAGGCGGAGGTTCTGCCGGAATTCGTCGAGCGCGCCTGCGCAGCGTTGAGCGCCACGGTCTGTCGTGGGAAATGATTTTTGCCGACGACGGGAGCCTTGACGCGACCGCCGAACTCATTCGCGCCCATCGTCAAAAAGATTCCCGCGTCGGACTCGTTTCGCTTTCGCGCAAATTTCGGCAAAGAAATTTCGATGACGGCAGGCCTCGATCACGCGAGAGGCGAAGCGGTCGTGGTCATCGACGCGGATCTGCAAGACCCACCCGAGCTAATCGGCGAAATGATTGCCTTATGGAGAGACGGCTATGACGTCATCTACGCCAGACGCCCCGAACGCGAAGGCGAGAGTGTCCTCAAACGCTTGACGGCC
This sequence comes from uncultured Alphaproteobacteria bacterium, assembly GCA_963721905.1. Taxonomy (GTDB): domain Bacteria; phylum Pseudomonadota; class Alphaproteobacteria; order Rhizobiales; family Beijerinckiaceae; genus Roseiarcus. The sequence goes on along the minus strand of CAVRMF010000015.1, from coordinate 106,812 downwards.
TACATGCTCTACCGCGTTCTCAACAAGCTGGGCGACCAGCTGACTCCACCTGACGTCGGCGATTTTCGACTCATGAGTCGGCGCGCGGTCGACGCGCTCCTTCAGTTGCGCGAACACCATCGCTTCATGAAAGGGATGTTCGTTTGGATTGGCTTTCGCCAGACCGAGCTTGTCTACAAGCGAGCCCCTCGCACTGCTGGGCAAACCAAGTGGAACTACTGGCGCCTTTGGAATTTTTCGATCGAAGGCATCACAAGCTTCTCTATTCGCCCGCTTCAGTTTGCTTCTTATTTTGGTCTTTTGATTGCGAGCGTGGCTGTGCTATATGCGTTATTCATCGTCGTGCGGACGATTATCTTCAGTAATCCTGTCCCCGGTTATCCCTCACTGCTCGTCGCTGTTCTGTTTCTCGGCGGCATACAGCTGCTAACGCTTGGCGTTATCGGAGAATATGTCGGTCGCATCTCCAATGAAACGAAGCAACGACCACTCTACATTGTTGCGGAAACCGTCATCGGGGATGACGTAAAGGACCAGGGAAACGCCTCGGTCGCGACGGAGAAAACTGCGGCGCGAGTCCGGTCTACCGATTATCCAAAAGACTGCCGGGCTTCCGGCTCCAACTCGGAAGCTTGAGCTTGCGGTGAAGTGGACCCCGTTTTTGGGACCAGGGGTTAAGTTGGAGGACGGCCGCTCCGTTTGATAGACGGAGCGAACGATGACGAAGAAGAGGAGACGGCGTATTGACGGCGGGTTGAAGGCGAAGATCGCGCTGGAGGCGCTGCGGGAGCAGGCGACGGTTGCCAATTTGGCTCAGCGCTACGAGGTCCATCCGAACCAGATATATGCCTGGAAGAAGCAACTTCAGGATCAGGCGGCGCGCGCCTTCGACCTGGGCGTCGGTCGGGACGCGGAAACGGCGCATGAGGGGGAGATCGAGCGGCTGCACGCCAAGATCGGGCAGCTCACGGTCGAGCGGGATTTCTTAGCCAGGAGGTCCGGAAGATGAGCGCGCCGGACCGCAGAGCGATGCTCGACCGCGCCGACAGGGCGCTGTCGGTTCGGCGTCACTGCGCGCTTCTGGGCGTCGCGCGCTCGGGCGTCCACCGGGCGCTGAAGCCGGCCGACGACAACGACGCCGCGCTGATGCGCCGGATCGACGAGCTGTTCATCGCGTGGCCGTTTCTCGGCTCGCGCCGGATGACGGCGATGCTGCGCGCCGAGGGCGCGTACGTGAACCGCAAACGCGTGTAGCGGCTGATGCGCCTGATGGGCATCGCCGCGCTCGGGCCGAAGCCGAGAACGAGCAAGCCCACGCCCGGCCACCGGATCTATCCCTATCTCCTGCGCGACGTGACGATCGAGCGCGCAAACCATGTCTGGGCGGCCGACATTAGTGTGCCGCAGCAAGCGGCGTGAGAGATGGGGGTAGGTCCCCCGCGATCGGCTTGCAGGAGCGGGTCGCAAACCACCGTAAGCGGCGCTGGTCAAAAGCCGGGGTCGTGAGCGTTACGGAAAAGGCGCTTCAAAGGCGTCAGGTAAGAGACAGGAAGGCGAACACCCGTGAACCGCCGTTCAAGTGTCGAAAGTGCTCAGACGACGTCGAAACCGGTGAGTGATGTTGCGCCGGGATCAGTCTGGACGATGCCTGCTTACGGGCCAGACGACGTCCGGCATCGAGGCGGCGCGATCCTGTTTCAGGCTCTTGCGTTGAACTGCGGGAAATCGGCGGCGATGCCAAGCGAAAGGCCCAAGCCCGAAACGCGAGGCCGACATTAGCGAAGCGCCGCCAAGGGACGGAGCCGTCCGTAGTAGCGTCGAGACCGCGGTAATGGTGGGGGAGCGAAGGGACGGCGTCATCCGGCGGGCATGGGAGATCAACTGGGCGACTGGGAGGAATCTCTCGTGACCTGCAAATCGTACGACATTCCCAAGACGCTGGTCTGGGAAGCCTGGTTGCAAGTCAAAGCGTCCACAGACGAGTTGGCGAGGAACGACTGGTTCCTGCGTCGCGGCCTTAACTACGTCCGCGCGCATCCGGGCGAGGCGGTTCTCGGCGCGGCGCGCAAAGTGGCGGCCGGGTTCGACTGGCGGCTCAATCCGCTTCGATCGCCGAGCGTTGAAGCCGTCTACGGTCTGTCCTACGTCCCGATCGCGATCTTCGGGGTCTGGGGCATGATTATGACCCGCGCGCGTTGGCGCGAACTCGGTGTAATTTACCTTCTGTTTGCGTCGTTTGTGGCGGTGACAGCGCTATTTTGGGCTCATACCATCCACAGGACGCATCTCGACGTGTATCTGATCGTGTTTTCAGCGACCGCGCTCACTCGATTCGCGGGCTCGGCCGCCGGCGGTCGTGACGCGCCTCTATGGGAGGCAAGCCGGAAACCAAGCGCCGGCGAGGGCGCGAGATTTTTGGGGAGCGACAATTCGTGAGCCGAAGTCGCGGATTGGACGGTGAACAAAGTCGTCAACCCCGATGTCATGACGGTGTTGTTCGTTTCAGCGGTCCTGCCCGTTGGTTTCATGTTGCGATTGAGCGGGAAGGATACCCTGCGCCTGAAACTGCGGCCGGATGCGGCCAGCTACAGGATCGAGCGCGCTGGGCGCGAGCGAGCGGCTGACGAAATGAAGAAACAGTTCTGACGAGGCGTCCATGGGCTTTGTGATGGAGTTGCGGGAGTTCCTGCGGGTACGCAAGAAGTTCTGGCTGATTCCGGTGATCGTCATGATGGCCGTCTTTGGCGGCTTGGTCGTGCTAAGCAACGGCTCGGCGATCGCGCCGTTCATCTACACCTTGTTCTAGGCGGGACGTTGTACGTACTTGGTATTTCGGCCTTTTACCACGACAGTTCGGCGGCGATCGTGGGCGGCGGCCGGATCGTCGCCGCCGCTCAGGAGGAACGCTTCACTCGCAAGAAGAACGACACGGGGTTCCCGCGGCAAGCCATCCAGTATTGCTTGAACGAGGCCGAGATAGGGTTCGGCGCAGTTGATTATGTTGTCTTCTATGACAAGCCATTCCTCAAGTTCGAGCGCCTGCTCGAAACGTATCTGGCTTTCGCGCCGCGTGGTTTGAGTTCGTTTCGCATCGCATTGCCGATCTGGATCAAGGAGAAGCTGTTCCAGAAGCAATCTGATGGGCATGATCATGACCGAGGCCCACCGCCCCCAGGTCGGCGAGCACCACTACCGGTGGGCCATGAAGCTGATCGCATCGCCGAGCCCGGTCCTCGTCGCCAACCTGGCCTGGAACCTGAGGAACCAAGGGCGCATGGCCGAGTCGCGCCAGCTGTATCAGGAGTCCGTGCGGCTCGACCCCGCGGTCTTCCAAACCCTTTATGGCTGGGCGCGGATGGAGGAAAACCCAAGTGTCTTGCTCAACCGCGCTATACTGCATGGACGCCTCAAAGCTTCCGGGCGACAGCTTTTCGGCCGCGTCGAGCAGCTCGCCGGCACGGGCGAAATTGCGGTCGGTCGTCATCGTAGGGTTTCCCCGTTCCGGCACGACGATGATTGAGCAGACCCTGAGCGCCCATCCACTAATCAGCGCCGGCGACGAATTGCCGATCGTCGGCGAGCTGACCGGCCTCATCCCGCGCATGCTGATGAGCCCGCTCGCCTATCCCGAAGCCCTCGCGGAACTCTGGCTCGGCGACCAGATCGAGGGGCTCGACAATCTGCGAGACTACTACCTGCAGCGCGCCCGCCAGCTCGGCGCGATCGGCAAGGGCGCCCGCTGGTTCACCGACAAGATGCCGCTGAACGAAACCCATCTCGGCCTCATTGGGCTCATCTTCCCTGAGGCGCGGGTCATCCACCTGCTGCGGCATCCGCTCGACGTGGTGCTCTCAGTCTTTTCCAACCATCTGACCCACGGCTTCTACTGCGCCTATGATCTGACCAGCATCGCCCGCCACTACGTGCTGATCATGGATCTGGTCGAGCATTACCGGCGCGAGATGGCGCCCAAATACATGGCCGTGCGCTACGAGGACGTGATCGACCGGCAGGACGAGAGCGTGCGCAAAATGCTCGCCTTTGTCGGGCGCGCCCTATGATAAGCGCTGCCTCGATTTCCACGACAATCGCCGCTATGCGCGCACCGCCAGCTACGCCCAGGTGACCGAGAAGCTTTACGACTGCTCGCGCTACCGCTACCGCGCCTACCGCGAGGAGCTTCAGCCGGTGATCCCGATTCTGGAGCCCGTGATCCGACGGCTGGGATATACCGTTGACCGAGGGGGCACGCGGAGCGACGAGGGTTCGCGGGCAGTCTGAACGCCGATCATATTACACACTATGATCTACCCTCAGCCGTGAAAACAAACTCATGATGAGTGTCAACACACGCTGGAACGAGAGCGCCTCCACAGCTCGAGAGCAATCGGCAGCGGGTCGATGCTGACTGCGGCCCACCATGAGGCCTCGTCGCCGTAGGCGTGCAGCTCCCGGTGATGGGTAACCGTCCGGCGTAGGCCGCAGGGGCTGGCGCCTGTGGCTGAGGTCAGCGCTCTTCGCGCGGCGTCGTTTCCCTGTGGATCTTGATCAGCGCGACGAGGCTGTCGACACCGTCGTCGGTGAAGGCCATGACGCTTTCGTCGCCGAGGCTCAGGACCCAGATGAGGCCGTCCTCGGGCTCCATTTCGATGGCGACGTCGAACAGGAAGTCGACGTCCTCGCCGAGGTCTTTGGCGACGCGGTCGATGGTCCTGACGCGGGAGACCTTGTTGACGTGCATGGGTCAGGCCGCGAGCGCTGCGATGACCTGAGGCAGCGGCCGCCAATTCCAGGGCAGCAGTTCATCGAGCCGATACGCGGGATGGCTGGCGATGCGCGCGAGGGCGTCGGCGAGCCACGCCTGCGGATCGACGCCGTTCATCTTACAGGTCACGATCAGGCTGTACATGGCTGCGGCGCGCCGCCCTCCGCGGTCGGATCCGCAGAATAACCAGGATTTCCGTCCGAGCGCCACGCAGCGCAGCCCGCGCTCGGCGGCATTGTTGGACATGCACACGCGCCCGTCGTCGAGGAACAGCGTGAAGGCCGCCCAGCGCTTGAGCATGTACTGGATCGCCTTGGCGAGGTCATGCCCGCGGGAGAGCTTGGCCGCCTGCTCGCGCATGTAGGCCATGAGGTCGTTGACCAGAGGCCGGCTTTCCGCGCGCCGGACGGCGAGGCGCTCCTCGAGACTCCTGCCGTTGATCGACCGCTCGATCGCGAACAGCGCGTCGATGCGGCGCACCACCTCGATGGCGATCGGCGAGAGCGGGATCTCCTTCTTCCCCACAGCCTTGCGGCGCGCGTTCTCCTCGATATCGGCCATGGCGAAGAAGGGACGGCGCGCATGCACCCAACACGCCGCCTCCAGGATCGGACCGGGCTTGCGATCCCCGAGATAGAGCTTGTTGTAGCCGTCGTAGGCGTCCGCCTGCAGAATGCCGACATAGCCCGCGAGATGCGCCTGCGGATGCTCGCCGCGCCGGTCACGCGAGTAATGGAAGATCGCGGCCGGCGGCCCGGCGCCCCCGAACGGCGCATCGTCGCGGACGTAAATCCAGAGCCGACCGGTGTCGGTCTTGCCTTTGGTCAGCACCGGAACGGTCGTGTCGTCGCCGTGCAGGCGCTCGGCCGCCATGACATGGGCCTCGACGAGGCGACGGAGAGGATCGAGCGCCGTCGAGACCGCGCCCACGGCGTCGGCCATGGTGGACAGCGCGATCGGCGCGCCCTCGAGCGCGTAGCGCTCGGACTGCCGGTTCAGAGGCTGATGCTGGCCGAACTTGTCGAACACGATCATCGCCAGCAGGCTCGGACCCGCCCATCCCCTCGGGATCACATGGAACGGCGCCGGCGCCTGGCTGACCTTCTCGCAGTCCCGGCAGGAAAACTTCTCCCGCACCGTCTCGATCACCTTCCACCGCCGGGGCGTGACCTCCAGCGTCTGCGTCACGTCCTCGCCGAGCTTGCGCAGGCGATGGCCGCCGCAGCACGCGCAGGCCGTCGGCGGATCGATCACCACCCGCTCGCGCGGCAAATGGTCGGGGAACGTGTCGCGCTCGGCGCGGCGGCGGGTGAAGGGGCGCACCGTCGTCGTCTTCGCGGCCGGCTGCTCCGCCGCCAGTTCGTCTTCGGTGGCGCCGGCCGCCAGTTCCTCGAACTCGAGCGCCAGCTGGTCGATCAGCCGCGCCGACCGTTCGGACCGCTGCCCGTAGACCTGACGCTCGAGCTTGGCGATCCGGAGCTTCTGCGCGGCGATCAGCGCCATGTCTTCCGAGGCTTTCGCCCGCGCGACCACCAGCTCCGCCGCGACTTCCAGGAGCCGCGCGCGCTCGGCGACGAGCGCCGCCTTCAGGGCGGCGACGTCATCAGGAAGAGCTTCGGAAGCGGGATCCATGCGACGCAGCGAATCATAGTTTTCGCGATTCGAGGCGCCCTAAAATGCGTATGATTCCATGTCTTTCTTCGCTTGCCGGCCCCTTGCGAATGCGCGCTCAGCCCGCGCTCTTGGGCCGCCACGTCAGCTGCGGATTCCGCCAGTCGATCCCTTCAAGCATGTAGGCCATCTGCCCTGCAGAAATCGAAACGACGCCCTCCTTCGCCGACGGCCAGATGAACTTCCCTCGGTCGAGCCGCTTCGCGTACAGCGATAGTCCGACGCCGTCGTGCCAGAGGATCTTCGCCAGATCGCCTCTGCGCCCGCGGAAGATGTAGAGGTCGCCGCCGTGCGGGTCGCGCTTCAACTGCTCCTGAACCTGAAGCGCCAGTCCCTGCATGCCGCGACGCATGTCGGTGTGGCCCGCCGCGATCCACACCCTCACCCCGCTCGGCATCGGGATCATCGTTCGCCCAGAACGCTCAGAACCCGTCGAAGCGCATCGGCGTCGACGTCGTTGTCGACGCGCACACGGCGCCCCGAGCCGAGCTCGATTTCGATGACGCCGGATCTCTTTCTCAGTCTGCTCGTCGCCGAGCGCGGCGGTCTCGCCGCTTCCGCCCCGGGCGGCGGCGCCGTCGCGTCGATCTCAACCGGAAGCAAGATCGAGCCGTCTCTCCCGGCCGGTTCCACCGTGCGCGCCTGCCTTCGCCATGTGAAGAGCAGGCTTTGCGCCATGCCGTGCCGCCGAGCGATCTCGCTCACCACGGCCCCCGGCATCAGCGTCTCTTCGACGATCCGCGCCTTCTCGTCCTTGCTCCACCGCCGCCGGCGCTCGACTCCGAGAACCTTCCCATCCATCTCTGCGTGACCTTAACGCTAGCCCTAAGGTCACACCCTCCGCGACCGCCGCCCCTCCAGCAAGGCGGCCGCCGCCGGAGGGTTACGGTGATGGAGACGGCAGACGGGAACTGTGTATTCGTCGCTGACCTTGCGGCCGAGCGCGCGCGGTTGGGCGAAGCGAATGTGATGGGCTTCCGAGGGCGTCCGGCCGCAGACGATGCAGGGCTCGGAGGCAACGAACTTGCAGTGTTCCTTGTCGCGCAGGCGGATGGTTTTCGTCGCAACACGTCGGCGGCCTAAGCCAGGGCTCGGGGGCAAGATAATCCGAGCCGCGGCGGCGGCGTCCATCGCGGTGAGGAAAGGCTCCCCGACGGGAGGAGCCGCCTCTATTGCCGGCCCCGAATTCGCTTCTTCCTGACGAGCGGCGGACGCAACCTCGATCTTTGCGAGCCTTTCCCGGAAGCCGGCTTCGACCGCGTCGGCGTCGGCGTCGATGAGCGTGTTCTTGGCCGCGAGGTTCTTGTGCACCCAGTCCGCGGCGTCTTCGGCGGATTGGAACCGGCTGATGTCGGCGAGGAGACGTTCGCGCAGCGCTGGCGATTGATCTGGACCCAGAACGGTCCGCGCAGGACGGACGGCTTTCTCCCTCCGCGCGAAGGTCGACGTCGCGGGCACCCCTTCCTTGTAGTAGCTGGTACTTGATCTGACGGTCAGCGTCGGGAGATGGGTCGGCTCTGCCTGTCGGATATGATCAGGCTGCGATCATTTTCTCCTTCGCAAGGGGCGTCGCGTCAAGGAAGGTCTGGATAGGGGTCTTGCCGAAGCACCATCGCCCCTGATGGGGCCTTTCCTGGTTGTAGCTCTGGACCCAGGAATCGAGATCGCCCTGGAGTTCGGCGATCGATCCGTAGATCTTCTTGCGGAAGGCGACGCGATAGAACTCGTCGAGCACCGTCTTGTGGAAGCGCTCGACGATGCCATTCGTTTGCGGGCTCTTGGTCTTGGTGCGCGAATGGTCGATATCCTCGAGCGCCAGATAAAGCTCGTATTCGTGGCGCTCGGGGTTGCCGCAATATTCCGTGCCGCGATCAGTCAGCACGCGGCACAGCCTCACCTCCCTCGCATCATAGAATGGCACGACCCGATCGTTGACGAGATCGGCTGCGGTGATCGGCGTCTTGCGGTCATAGAGCTTGGCGAAGGCGACCTTGGCGTAGGTATCGATGAAGGTCTGCTGGTAGATGCGGCCGACCCCCTTCATGTTGCCGACGTAGAACGTATCCTGGGCGCCGCAATAGCCCGGACATTCACTCTCGAACTCGCCATGCGCCTCCTTTTCGCTCTTGGCCTTCTCCAGCGCGGCCAGCTGGCTTTCGGTCAGAACCAGGCCTTCCTGGGCGACCTTGGCTTCGAGCGCCTTGAGCCGTTTCTTCATGGTTTCAAGATCATGACGCTGCCAGACGCCGCGAACGCCGGCCGGAGAAATTGACTGGCCGAGTTTGCGAAGCTCGTTGGCGATGCGGATTTGGCCGTAAGCCGGCTGGTCCAGCGAAAGCTCGACGATGATCGCCTCGACCTCAGGCGGCGTGCGGTTCTTCAGGATCGGCTTTCGCCGCGTCAACTCCTGCAGCGCCAATTCGCCCCCGGCGTCGTAAAGTTCCTTGAACCGGTAAAAGCTGTCGCGGCTATAGCCCATCATTTTGCAGGCCTGGCTGACATTGCCGAGCTGCTTGGCCAACTCCAGCAGCCCTACCTTGGCGCGGATAATCTTCTGTTCCTTGGTCATCGTAGGTGTCCTCTCGAAAGGCCGAGGCCGGGCGCTGCGAACCCCGACCACTCCGCGCCCGGCCTCGGCTTCCGCCTCGGCTATGACACTAACTGTCAGATTAAGTCTTAACTACTGCACCTTCCTCTAATGCCTTGGGCCTCAGTCGCGCGGCTACACGGTCTTTGTCAGCGGCGCCGGCCTTGTTGGCGGCGTCCCCTTTCGCGCCTTCGGCAAGGTCCGGCGCATCGAGGTCGTCCTCGCCCGCGATGCCCACCAGGGTGAACAAGGCATAGCGTCTGGCGTAGGTGAGCGCCGCACCCATCCGACGCGGCGCACCCGTTTCGGCAATCGCGCAGACCGGCCATTCCGACGATAGCCACTCCCCCGACGAGTGGGCGAGCGTGGTGGTGAGGCGGATCAGCCCAGCTTCCTTGTCAATCTCTGTTGTTTGAACTGTTGCGATTTCATGCCCCCCAAGCGCCTTCCGCACAATGTCGAGACCGCTCGAGAGCGCCGCATAGCGAAAGGTCTGATCGAGATCGCGTGGGTTCATCGCCCGAATGGTCGCGGTCAGCGACTTCTCCGGATTGGTGAGTTCGGCTTGAGCCTTCGCCAGCGCCGCGGCGATCGCCCCGATCGTTTCACTGGACCGCTGCATCGCTCCCCTCCTCGTTATCGAGAAGATCAAAGCTGACCGCCCCCGACTTCGATCGCTTGGCCCGAACGCCATGGCCGGACGCTTCCTTGGCGTCCTCCGGCATCAGGGCCTTGAGCTCGGACCTGGCCCGCTCGTGGTCGAGAAAGGCGGAGCGGGTGGCACAGAAGAGGCCAGCGAACTCGCCCCATGAATTCGACTCGCTCATGTCGACGATGCGAACCCCTTCGATCCGCGGCCGCGGCGGCTCGATCCCATAGGGGCGCGGGGTGTCGCCGGTCTGGACGCAGCGCCAGAACCGGCGCTCGGCGGTGACCAGAAAGTGTTGGTAGAGCGCGTCGCCCGGTATGGTCATCTCGATCCATTTGCCGCCGCCGGTGATGATCGAGAGGACCGCCGACCGGGCGTTGGTCACCCACATGTTATGCTGGAGCTGGGCCATGTGCTTTTCGGCCGCCGCCTCTTCCGAGAATGACCAAGGCAGCATGAACTTGGCCTCGAACACGGCGTCGAGGTCGTTGACGAACCCATCCAAGGTCGCGGCCAGATATCGATGGACAGGGTGCCGAACCCAGCGCTGAACGTCGCTGACCGCCCGTCCGGTGTTGCGCTCGTACCAGGTCTGGTTGAGCCATTCGGTGGCGACACCCAGTTGGACGACGAGATTGTCCGATAGATCCTCCAGCTCGGCCTCGCCGCGCTTTTCCTTCCACAGCCGGATCAGCGCCGCCTCGTCTGGGCTCATGATGATCCTGGCGTCCGAACCGCCGATGAACTGACGGCGGTCCCGCTTTATCGAAAGCGGAACCGTGCTGAGATCGTTAGGGGTAAGTTTCATAGGATTCTCCGTTGCCCCCGTGGGATCGACCCCGCCGTTTCGGGGACGTCATTGCTTAATACGGTATTATTGTACCTTATTACGGTAATATTCATGCGATTTGGTGTCAAGGGGTTCTGGTGATATTTCCATTCTATGACCCCAACTCAGTGTCGAATGGCTCGAAGCGCGCTCAACTGGAGCACGGTCGATCTCGCAAGCGCGGCGGACATCGGCGCGAACACCGTGAATCGATTTGAAATGGGTGGGGACGCGAGGATTTCTACAGTCGAAAAGCTACGCTCCGCATTGGAAGCAGCTGGTATAGTGTTCATCGCCGAGAACGGCGGCGGTGTGGGCGTGCGTTTCCGCGAGCCCGCGGCGAAGAGACAGACGCGGACGTGATTTAGGCTAGGGTTGTTCGGACAGACCCTTTGGTGCGACCTCCCCGCCGCCCAGCGGCGTCTTCGTACACGGTGGACTACGCTCGGCACTCCCGGGCCCTCGACCCGGGCGATGGTGCTGATCGGCTTCGCGGGCAGAAGGTTCATGGGCTATCGCGCTCCACGCAGACGCGTCGGAGCTACGCGGGAAATTGGGGTGCGCCCCGAAGGCGTGTGTCATCAGTGGAGGTAGATTCCACCCAGAGAGTTGTCGATTGATCTGGTAGCTGACGAGCGATCTGACCGGGTAACTGGTCGGGTCGGAGCCTCGTGACAGCCGCCTCGGGCGGTTGAGCGATCCAGCGGGCCGTAATGCGAATGAAGTCTGAGCAGGCCTCGAAAGATGCGATGCGGACGCCGACCCATCCCTAGTTTGGGGAAGGCCGCGCGGGCAGGGAAGCAATCGACACATGCACCTGTCCGGTCCGTCGGGGTAATGGACACGGCACGCTGGAAGGGTGATGCGGGTAATCGGGGGAGACCCGTGCGGTCGGAGGTCGCGGCTTCGACGCTGTTTATGGCAGCGGACCGTGCGGGAGTCGGACAGGGTCGTACGACCGTCGATGCCGGGTAACTCCGGCGGAGGAAAGGACCCTGACTTCTGGTGTGCTTTTGAAGACGGTGAGGATGGAGTGATTGGCGATGAGCCTCGAAACGCCCGAAAAGATCAGAAACCTTCAGAGGAAGCTCTATCGTAAGGCGAAGGCGGAGCCCTCCTTCCGCTTCTATTTGCTCTACGACAAGATCTGCCGCGAAGATGTTCTTCTCCACGCCTATGCGCTCGCCCGCGCCAATGCGGGAGGGCCGGGAGTCGATGGAACGACTTTCGAGCAGATCGACGCGGAGGGCGTGGAAGCGTGGCTGGCGGGCCTGCGCGAGGAACTCGTTTCGAAGACGTACCGGGCCGATCCGGTGCGGCGGGTGATGATCCCGAAGCCGGGAGGGGGCGAACGCCCGCTCGGCGTCCCGACGATCCGGGATCGGGTGATTCAGACCGCCGCCAAGCTCGTCCTGGAACCGGTCTTCGAGGCGGACTTCGAGGATACCGCTTATGGCTATCGCCCGCGCCGCAGCGCGAGCGATGCGGTCAAGGAAACGCACCGGCTGATCTGCCGGGGCTACACCGACGTTGTAGACGCCGACTTGTCGAAATATTTCGATTCGATTCCGCACTCGGACCTCCTCAAATCAGTGGCCCGACGTATCGTCGACCGGAATGTGCTGCAGTTGATCAAACTGTGGCTGCAAGCGCCGGTCGAGGAACGGGATGGCGACGGGAAACGGCGAATGAGCGGTGGCAGGAGCAGCAAACGCGGCACGCCACAGGGCGGCGTCGCCAGCCCCTTGCTCGCCAATATTTACATGAACCGGTTCCTGAAGCATTGGCGTCTATCTGAACGCGGCGAAGCATTCCGCGCTCACGTCGTCTCTTACGCCGACGACTTCGTCATCCTCAGCCGCGGCAAGGCGGAAGAGGCTCTGGCGTGGACGAGAGCGGTGATGACGAAACTCGGGTTGTCGCTCAACGAGGGGAAAACCTCGGTGAAAGACGCTCGCCGAGAAAGCTTCGACTTCCTTGGCTACACGTTAGGTCCACGACATTTTCCTAATGGTGGCCGGTGGTACCTGGGCGCAAGCCCATCGAAGAAAAGCGTGCATCGGATCAAGCTCAAAGTCAGCGACCTGCTGGCGCCGGGCAACAAGGGCGTTTGGCCTGAAGTTAAAACCCGACTGAACCGCCTCCTGGGCGGCTGGTCAGCATACTTCTCGCACGGCGCGCTTGCCTCGGCGTACCAAGCCGTTGACGACCATGTCTATGACCGTGTGCGCAGCTTCCTACGCAAACGACATAAAGCGCCAGGGCGTGGCACGAGGCGGTTTTCTCGTGAGATCGTCTACGAGGAACTGGGCGTGCTGCGCCTTCGTCGCGGGCGCGGATTGTCACCGGCGAGTGCCTCATGATGAAGCCAGTCGGAAAGCCGGATGCGGTAAATCCGCCAGTCCGGTTTGACGAGCGGGGAAGGGAAACGGTGCGACGCCGCAAGGCCAACCAACCGCGCCCTTCCTCGACTCTACTGACGCTATGAGGAAGGCGGCGTAACGGGGTTGGTGCTGAAGCCACCCGAATCTCCCGGAAGGAGCGTTACGCCATGGACGAGAATGGAGTGGTTTCCCTTCGACAGAAAGGGGCGATCGATGATCCGCTCACTGAAATTCTACGAGCCGGCGCGCGACGGCTGATTGCCCAGGCGGTCGAGGCGGAGTTCGAGACATTCCTGGCCTCGAATGCCGAGCTGGTTCTTTCCGACGGTCGTCGGCGCGTGGTTCGCCACGGGCATGATCCGGTCCGCGCGATCCAGACGGGGATCGGACTCGTGGACGTGCAAAAGCCGAAGGCTCGCGACCGGGGCGCGACGACGGGCGCGCGGATACGCTTCACGTCGAATATCCTGCCCAAATGGGCGCGGCGCACGAAGAGCCTCGACGCCCTGCTGCCGGTCCTCTACCTGCGCGGGATTTCCGCGGGCGACTTCCAGGAAGCCCTTTCCGCATTGCTCGGCAAGGAGGCGCCCAACTTGTCGTCGGCGGTGATCGCGCGCCTCAAGGGCGAATGGGAAGACGAATATCACCAATGGCAGAGGCGCGATTTATCGGCGCGCCAATACGTCTACGTCTGGGCGGACGGCGTCTATTTGCAGGCGCGAATGGAGCCGCAGGCCGAATGCATGCTGGTGCTGATCGGCGCGACGCCGGAGGGCAAGAAGGAGTTGATCGGCTTTCAGACAGGCATGCGGGAGAGCGCGCAGATCATTGGGACCATTTGCGAACCTCGAATCCGATCGAGAGCGTGTTCGCGACGGTGAGACATCGCACCGTCCGCATGAAGGGCGCGCTGTCGCAAGACACCCCGCGTCTCATGGTATTCAAACTGGTGATGGCGGCGTCGAAGACCTGGCGGCGATTGCGCGGTCAGAACCAGTTGCCGAAAGTCATCGACGGTGTAAAATTCAAAGACGGAATCGAAGACGCCGCCGATATGAAATCCGCCGCTTGACTCACTCCGTCACCCACTTTCCCGCGTAGCTCTAAGATTGCTTCCAAGCATCGGTGCGGCCAGGTTGCTGATTGAACGAACCTGCTCCTTCGGCGCAGGAGAAAAGGGGCTGAGGTGAAGCCTCCCGTCTGAGAGGATGTGATCGTCACATCCACCCCCTCTCATGACAGGAGGCCCCCGATGGCCACGACGAGCCCTCTTCGCCAGCGCATGATCGAAGACATGATGATCCGCAACCTTTCGCGGGCGACGCAGCAATCATACATCTACGCGGTCGCGAGGTTCAGCCGCCATTTTAACTCATCCCCCGATCGTCTCGGCATGGAGGAGGTCCGCGCCTACCAACTGCATCTCGTCGCAAAGAACCATTCGTGGTCGCACATCAACCAAGTCGCATGCGCCTTGCGGTTCTTCTATGGCGTTACCCTGGGACAGAAGGAGGCCTTCGAACGGATCGTTTTCGGCAGAGAGCCTGAGAAGCTTCCGGCGGTCCTGAATGCCGAGGAAGTCGTACGCTTTCTGGAAGCAGTTGAGGGATTGCGCAATCGTATCGCGCTGACCACTGCTTATGCTGCAGGCTTGCGGGTCAGGGAAGTCACGCGTCTGAGGATCGCCTCTATCGACAGCGCGCGGATGTTGATCCACATCGAGATGGGCAAAGGCGGCAAGGAACGATACGCCATGTTGTCGCCGCGCCTTCTCTACATTCTCCGCACTTATTGGCGGCGCGCGCGACCAAGTGTCTGGCTGTTCCAAGGCCAGGAACCCGGCAATCATGTGAGCACGGGCGCCTTGCAGGACGCTTGCCGCAGGGCGCGAAAGCAAGCCAGGATCGACAAGCCCGTCACCGCGCATACGTTGCGGCACAGTTTCGCCACCCATCTCCTGGAGGCTGGCGTCGACATTCGCATCATTCAGGCGTTGCTCGGCCATGCCGACCTGTCTTCGACGACGCGCTATGCACATGTCGCCACGAACCTGATCGCCAGCACGCCGTGCCCCTTCGATCAACTCTCATGCCAGTTGATCCCGCCTGAATAGCCGGCGCGCATGCGTTCGAAGCTGGAGGTGGCGGACATTTTCCGCCGCCACGGCGACACGTTTCGCGCTGCGCAGGGCAACCGGCTCTCCCTCGATCAACGCAAGGTCATGGCCGCGATCGAGGCATGCCGAACGTCGGCGCTCGGCGGTCATGTCGAGCGGTGCGAGGATTGCGGCGAGATCCGCGTCGCCTACAATTCCTGCCGCGATAGGCATTGCCCGAAGTGCCAGGGTCTGGCGCGCCTCCAATGGCTTGCAGATCGCCGCGCCGAACTGCTGCCCGTTGCCTATTTCCATGTCGTCTTCACCGTGCCGTCGCCAATCGCGGCGATCGCTCTCCAGAACAAGGCGCTCGTCTACGACATCCTGTTCAAGGCGGCCGCCCAGACGATCCGCGTCATCGCTGCCGACCCAAAACATCTCGGCGCCGAGACCGGCATGATCGCGATCCTGCACACATGGGGGCAGACCCTCACCCATCATCCCCATGTTCACTGCATCGTGCCGGGCGGCGGCCTCGGACCGGACGGGCGCTGGGTCGCATGCAAGCCGAACTTCTTTCTCCCCGTTCATGTTCTCTCGCGCTGCTATCGTCGCCTGTTTCTCGAACGTTTGCGAACGGCCTTCGACGCTGGCGGCATTGTGTTTCACGGCGAACTCGTACGACTGCGCGACCCCTCCGAGTTCGCGCAATATCTCAAACCCCTGGCGAATATCCCCTGGGTCGTCTTCGCAAAGCGTCCTTTCGCCGGGCCCTCACAGATCCTCGAATATCTTGGTCGCTACACGCATCGCGTCGCCATCGCCAACGGCCGTCTTCTCGATTGCCACGATGGCCGCGTCAGCTTTCGGTGGAAGGACTACCGCGCCCAAAACAAGTCCAAGGCGATGACGCTGGACGCCAACGAGTTCATGCGCCGCTTTCTCACGCACGTTTTACCCAAGGGCTTCCGCCGCATTCGCCACTTCGGCTTCCTCGCCAACTCTTGCTGCGTCCAAAAGCTCGCTCGCATCCGCGCCGCGCTGGACGTTCCCAATCCCGAGCCGAGCGTCGAATCCAAAGACTACCGCGAGCGTTACGCGCTGCTCACCGGCCGGCGCCTCGACATCTGCCCTTGTTGCGGCGGCCGCATGGTCGACGCAGATTCATGGCAGCATCCTTCGCCGCCACGTTCAGCGCCACGGTGTGACAGCTCATGACGCCAAGCTCGCCAACCATGTCTCCGCGCCCAACCAATATTGACACGCGCGCGATCCAGCGTCGCGCGCCGGCAAACTTGCGCCTTGCAGATCGACAACGACCATGTCGGCCCATGAACCCAGCAAAGATCGTCGCTCAGGCTTCGCGACTATCGCGTTTCGAACCTTTCCGACGCTGTCGCCCGCGCCCACCCGCCAGCTGTAACGGATGCGCTCAACGCTCCTCGCGAACGACCAACGCCCATAGCTCGCGGCTAACGACCCCGCAGCTTCGTTCAATCCGGCTTCAAATAGGTCCCGCCTCATCCCACGCGGTAGCCTTTTGCGCCGCGGGACCTATTTGAACCCTCAGGCATTCCGACGGAAGCCGCCACCTTTAACGAGATGATGTCGCCACTCATAACGAGATGATTGCGCCACCTGCAACGGGATGATCCCGCCAGGGTGGGCGTCTCTTCGCTGGCCAGATTTAAGGTCGCTTCTTTGGGCCACCAAGGGAGCACCGATGCCAGCCGAGAGAGTCGCCATGCGCGATGTACGCGTGATCATTCGCCTTAAATTTTTGTCTTCGCTCACGACGAGCGAGATTGCCCGGCGTCTTGGGTTGGCGCGTTCGACGGTGCGGGAGACCTTGAGCCGTTTCGAGAGTTCGGACTTGATCTGGCCGCTACCCGAGGGCCTGAGCGACGAAGGGTTGGAAACTGCGCTTTACGCCAACCGGCGCAGCAAACGGGGTCATCGGCGCCATGCCGAACCGGACTGGCCGGCGGTTCATCGGGAGATGAAACGCAAGCACGTCACCCTGCTGATCGTCTGGGACGAGTATATTGCGCAGAACCCAGGCGGCTACAGCTATTCGCGTTATGTTGCGGCCCTGCTTATGTGACTTCCAGACGCGCTTCCTGTTGCCAGCTGGAAGATTGGGACGCGCTTGACGCAACATAAGTCGGGGCTTCGGTTGGTGGACCTCACTCCTTTTGAGGTTCGCCATGGATCATCTATGTTCTTCCGCCAGCGTCGGCGATTGCCGGTTTCAAGACGCACCATTCGCCGACGAGCGGAACCGCTATCTCAGCCACTGCGCGATACATGGTGCGAGGCTCGCGGCCCTAAAGGTCAAGCGCAACGAACTCCGATGGATAGCGCGACGTCTCGGCCCAGACGCCAACCGCGGCGTCGGCATGACGGAGTTGATGCCGATTGCGTTGGAGCGGCAGAACCTTCGCGGGGCGGCAACTGCTGCCCGGCGGGTCATCGATATCGGGCGACCGTGGCTGCGGTTTCTTGGTTGGTGGCGGGAACCCGCCGTCCCGTTTTTGGACTGGGGCCAACTCGACCGGTACATCACCTGGATGCGCGACGAGCGCGGCTTCACGCCGTCGACGGTGGAGCAATGGGGCCGTACGACCAGGAGATTCCTGCGGTGGTGCGCGGAGGCACGCCGCCAACTCGGGGATCTGACGGCGGGCGATATCGATAACTATGTCGCCACTCAGGGAAAGGGCCGCTGGAAGCGCGTCTCGACAGCCAACATAGTCTCGTCATTGCGAGCGTTCTTGCGTTACGCCGCCAAAGAGGGTTGGTGCTCAAACCGATTGGCAGAGTCGATTTCCCGGCCTCGGCTCTATCAGCAGGAGTCTTTGCCATATGCCCCGGATTGGTCTGCCGTCCAGCAAATGCTGGCCGACGTCGACACGGACAAGCCACGGGATATCCGCGATCGCGCCATCCTCCTGCTGCTCGCCCTCTATGGCATGCGGAGCGGTGAAGTTGCTGCTTTGCGGCTCGACCAGATCGATTGGGCGGGGCGAACCCTTAGACTCGTTCGGCTGAAGCGACGACAACTCCAGATCTATCCTCTGCTGCCCGCCGTCGCCGAGGCTCTGGCCCGTTACATCGACACCGTCCGACCGCCGTCATCCTGCCGGGAAGTGTTCCTCTGCATGCAGGCGCCTCTTCGGCCTTTGAAGGCGGGCAGCATCTTTGACGTCGCCAATCGGCGATTCGTCTCGCTCGGCATCGAAGCTGCGCATCGCGGAGGGCATGCGTTGCGTCACGCTTGCGCCGTCCGCTTGCTCGCAGAAGGCCTAACCCTCAAGGAGATCGGCGATCATCTGGGACACCGCAGCACGTCGGCAACCAGCACCTACGCGAAGGTGAACATGGCGGCTCTTCGCGAGGTCGGTGCGTTCGACTTGGGGGACGTCCTATGATGCTGGCCGACGTCATCGATGCCTATCTGACCCGCCAACGGTCGCTGGGCATGCGGTTCGATTCCGCCGGACAGCTGCTCCATCGCTTCGGCCGGGCAATGGGGGATCGACCGATCGAGGAGGTGACACCCGGAGCGATCCTCGACTTCCTCAACGGCAATGGGGCGTTGACCGCGACATGGACGCTCAAGCACCGGGTGCTGACCGGTCTATACCGGTTCGCCGTCAGCCGCGGATACGTCGACAACTCGCCTCTGCCGACAACTCTGCCCAAGCTGCCGCCACAGCAAACGCCTTACATCTATTCGACCGACGAACTGCGCCGACTGTTGGAAGCGACCGCGATCCTGCGCAACGGCCACAGTCGTCAAGTGCCTGCGATGTACCGTACGCTGCTGTTGCTGCTGTACGGAACCGGCGTGCGTATCGGCGAGGCATTGCGCTTGACCTTGCAGGACGTCGACCTCGCCGAAAGGATCATCACCGTCCGCCGCGCAAAATTCTTCAAGACGCGTCTGGTTCCGATCGGACCGAAGCTTGCCGACGAACTGGCCGCGCACCTCGAGCGCCGCGGCTTGCTGCCCATGCCGCTCGGGAAAGCGGCGCCGCTCTTCGCGTCGCGCGGCATTCGAGGATGGAGCTATCCGCGCGTCATCGTGATGTTCCAGAGCGTGCGACGAGCTGCCGGTATCAATTGTCCCGTCGGCGAACCTCGCCCGCCGCGCTTACATGATCTTCGCCACACGGCGGCCGGGCACCGTGTCGTCGCATGGTATCGCACCGGCCAGGACGTCCAGCGATTGCTTCCGCAGCTCGCTACCTACCTTGGTCACCTCGATATCCGATCGACCCAGCGTTACCTCCGAATGACGCCGGAACTCTTGCAGGCGGCCAGTCAGCGCTTCGCCCAGTACGCGATGGAGGGCGACCATGAAGGATGAGACGCTCCTGGGGCCATGGGTCCGGCGGTTCCTCCTCGAGCATCTGGTGGCAGAACGCAATCTGGCTCGGAACACCCAGGTCAGCTACCGCGATACCTTGGCGCTCTTGCTGCCGTTTGCCAGCAAGCACGGAGGGCGTGCCATCGATCGCATGACCATCGAGGATCTGGCGCCGTCCATAGTCCGCAAGTTCCTCGATCACCTGGAACACGATCGCCAATGCAACGGTGTCACCCGCAACCAAAGGCTCGCGACCATACGATCATTGGCGCGGTTCATCGGCATGCGCTCGCCAGCGCATGTGGCTTGGTGCGCCGAAATACGGGCGACGCCGTTCAAGAAGACTGCCAAGGCCGGGATCGGGTATCTCGAAAAGGCCGAGATGGACGCCCTCCTGGCCCAACCGGATCGGCGTACGCCTCTCGGAGACCGCAACCATGCTCTGCTCCTGTTCCTGTACAACAGTGGTGCTCGCGCCGACGAGGCGGCGAGACTGACCATCGACAACCTACAGCTGGGAGCACAATCGTCTGTGCGGCTACACGGCAAGGGAAACAGGTTCCGGACTTGTCCGTTGTGGCCGGTCACCGCCACGTCGCTTTCGCGGCTGGTAGCCAACCGGGACAAGAGCGATGCGGTCTTCTTGAACCGAAGCAACCGGCCATTGACGCGGTTCGGAATCCATCGGCTCGTGACGCAATATGCCGAGCGGGCGAGCAGGACTGTGCCCTCGATGGCGACGAAACGCGTAAGCCCGCACACAATCCGGCACACGACTGCGGTCCATCTTTTGCGCGCCGGGGTCGACATCAACACGATCCGCGCCTGGCTCGGTCATGTGTCTCTGGATACGACGCATGTCTACGCCGAGGTCGACATGGAAATGAAGGCGAAGGCGCTGGCCCGGGTCGATATATCCGGCGTGCAAACCAAGCCGTGGCAGCGGCCGCTACCTTCGCTGATGACGTTCTTGAAAGCCCTATAGTCGGTCGCGCCGCTGCTCGAATTTATGTTGCGGCTCATGCCAGGGCCACCAGCCCTCTCCCTGGGCTTACGCCACATAAGCCGGGCCGCAACATAACGCGAGATATGTGGATCACAACATATCTCGCGGTTCTGCGAACTTTACCGAGCCTTCGAGACAAAATTGTCGCCGACGATGCGCCAGACGCATGCGGCGGGCGAACGATTGTTTGTCGATTACGCCGGCGAAGGCGTTCCAGTCCTGATTGATCGGCTGACGGGCGAGATTCGCAAGGCGCAGATATTCGTCGCGGTGCTCGGCGCATCGAGCTTCACCTTTGCCTGGGCGAGCTGGACGCAGACGCTTCCCGATTGGATCGACGCCCACGTGCATGCTTTCGCGGCGATCGGCGGCGTTCCGCATTTGCTCGTGCCGGACAATACCAAGACCGCCGTCATAAAGGCCTGCTTCTATGACCCTCAGGTCAATCGCACCTATGCCGAAATGGCGGCCCATTACGACACCGCCATCCTGCCGGCGCGCCCGAGAAAACCTCGCGACAAGGCGAAAGTCGAACAAGCGGTGCTGATTGTCGAGCGCTGGCTGCTCGGGCGGCTGCGTCACCGCATCTTCATCAGCCTGGCTGAGGTCAACGAAGCGATCGGCGAGTTGCTCAAGCATCTGAACGAAGAACGACCCATCCGGAGGCTCGGCGTGACTCGCCGGCAATTGCTGGGGGAGATCGACCGTCCGGCGCTCAAGTCTCTGCCGGCCGAGCCCTATGTCTTCAGCGAATGGCGCGTCTGTCGGGTCGGCATCGATTATCACGTCGACGCCGGCTCTCACTATTACAGCGTTCCCTATCGCTTCGCCCGCGCCGAGGTGGATGTCCGGATGACCGCCAGGACGGTCGAGATTTTCCTCAAGGGCGAGCGGATCGCCGCGCATTTGCGCATCAGCGGCAATCGCAAACATACGACGATCCCCGAACACATGCCGTCCTCCCACCGCCGCTATGCGGGCTGGACGATCGACCGCATCCGCCAGGACGCGCGCGCGATCGGACCGGCGACCGCGGCGCTCTGCGAGCAGATTCTCGAGCATAGACCGCATCCGGAACAGGGCTACCGGGCGTGTCTGGGGATCGTCCGCCTTTCCGGTCCCTATGGCGTCGGACGCGTCGAAGCGGCGGCGGAACGCGCCATTGATATCGGCGCGCGCACCTATGGCTCCGTCAAGTCCATCCTCGACAACAATCTTGATCGGCGCCCCGCGCAAAAGCACGCCGCGGACGGAACGCCGATCCTGCATCCCAATATCCGTGGCCCGCGCTATTACAATTAGGAGAAGCGATCTTGCTCAAACATCCGACCCTCGATCAACTTTACGCCCTCGGCCTCCAGGGCATGGCCAAGGGCTTTACGGAAATCGGCGCCGAGGCCGACAATCTCGACAAACGCGAATGGCTCGGGCTTCTGCTCGATCGCGAGGCGTCATGGCGTCAGGATAAGAGGTTCGCGGCGCGACTGCGCTACGCCAAATTGCGCCAGCAAGCGTGCGCCGAAGATGTCGATTATCGAAGCCCGCGCGGCCTCGATCGGCCCCTGTTCCAAAAGCTCGTCGAGGGGCATTGGATCGAGGCCCACGAAAACTTGGCCCTCGTTGGCCCGACCGGCGTCGGCAAGTCATGGCTCGCTTCAGCGCTTGGCCACAAGGCCTGCCGCGATAATCGCTCGGTGCTCTATCACCGCATCCCAAAGCTCTTCGAAGATCTCGCCCTGGCGCGCGGCGATGGCCGTCATCCGCGCCTCCTGCGTGCGCTCGGCCGCGCCGACCTTCTCATTCTCGACGATTGGGGTTTGGAGCCCCTCGACGCCGGCGCCCGGCATGATCTTCTGGAAATCCTCGAAGAGCGATACGGCCGCCGCTCGACCATCGTCACATCCCAACTCCCCGTGGACCGCTGGCATCAAGTCGTCAACGACCCGACCTACGCCGATGCGATCCTCGACCGTCTCGTTCACAACGCCCATCGGATCGAACTGGCTGGCGAAAGCTTGCGACGCATCCGGCCAAGTCGTGAAAAAATTGCAGATGAAAGCTTGACCAGACAACAGCCCAAGCGCCAATAATCGAAGCGCCAGCGAGCCCGCACCACCATGGCGGCATCATTCCGTTACAGGTGGCGGCATCATGTCGTTACAACATGGCGCTTTCGTCGGAATCCGCAGCCAGGTCGCCCAGCATTTCGATTTCCCTGATTTCGGCTATTTGAGCCGCAAGTTTCTGCCGCAGCGGTCGGAGGTGACGCAGCAACGCTTTGGCAGATTTGCGCGCACCGTTCCTCGCCCCGCGGGTGTTGTCTTTGCGCAGCGGCGCAGCAACTGCCCTGTTGCGCACGACCATCAGCATGTTTGCGACGCTCGCGCACGCATCCCGCGGCGGTAACCGACCCCAGCTACCAACCGCTGCGCGCCCTTAGACGACAGCTCTGGCTCATGTAGACAATTGACCGGATGGAGCGCTTCCGGGGCGCACCATTCGAAATCGACGAAATCGAGGAGATTATTGATTTGGAGCCTCTCGAGGGTGATGAAAAGCTCGCGGCCATCGTCGAGGAGAGAGCATCCCAGCTTGCCGCACTCGATCTGTACGAACGACGCGCTTTGTCGAGACGCAAGTTCGCGATCCGCGAGTTCGATGCGAACGTTGGCCGCCGCTCGGGGAGTAGGTAACTACCGTTGAATAGTGTCATTATGGAAATCACTTTGTATCGGTGTGTATTTGGTGTGTTTTGGCGAAACGAACCCAATCGGCGGTCCAGCCGTTCCAGAAGGTCATCCTCGGCTCAAGCTTCTCCGGTCCAGGCAGGATGGACATGTTGTGACCCTCACAGCTAATTAGCAAGCAGGCGCAGTGAAGCCGGGGCAAAATCGCTGCGAACTCTGGGCGAAATCAACGGTCGAGTTCCGCAACTCGCTCTGTGCGAGCCGAGCTTCATCGCCGGTCCAGGTCTCCGGCAGGAACAGCCGCAGGCCCCGTCAGCGACACCAAGGTTTGGCAATTTGCCGTCTTGCCCCCTATTCTGTCAAAGTAGTGCTTACAGTCCGTTTTGAAAGTCACGGATGAGCGTTTCTGCGGATGAGATTGCCGCCCATTGGGACGAGGATCATGGCGTGGGAGACGTCGATGCGTTTTTCGTAGTCGCACACGAGGCGCCGAGCGGGGACTCTGATTTCTTCGACTGGCGCAGTAGCCTGCTCGACCAACCTAAAGGTTAGCCTGACAGTCGAGCTAGCGGCCGAACGTGGCGACGTTCTTATTGAGCTGAGGCAAGGTATTGTCGGCCATTCTAGCTGATCTTCAACAGTTGCTGCCCCAATGCGCCCACTAAGTCATTGATATTGTTAGCACGGACTGGAGATTTTGAAAAAATGTAGTGCCACGTCATCGCTGATTTCATTTGACTTTTCAATCCATAGCCACGATTCTGTGAGGGTGACGCATTGGCGTCGGACCCATCTCCTCAGGGGGACAGCAGACTTCTGCTACCGACTGTGGGCCGGTCGCGCCCACGCAAAGCCGCAGCTGATGCGCGGCAGCGGTCATCCCGCCGCAAAATGAGCGGTGGATCGGCCCCCAAATTCTAAAATACAGCTATTTAGTGTGATGTAGTGCCACGTCGCTTTTTCAGCGCGAAATGTCGATGTGAAACAAGATGTTAGTATTTCCAACTGTCGAAGATAAGTCTAGAGTTGTGAACAGTCAGAAATTTCATGGAAAAACAGGAACGGTATATTTCGCGAACCTGTGTGCAGGCTCCCATTTTATGGACATTGGTAATGGGGCCTGGGTCGCCGTGACAGTGCATCAGTTCGGGGACGCCGAGCGGCGCGAGAGCACTATCCAAGTCTCGTTTACAACAGGCAATGTATCAAACCTGCCGCGTAGCTCCTTGTGACGAAACCTCGGCCATTGCACAAGCCAATCAGTTCGCCCCCCGCCGCGCGCCCATCCCCTTGATGAACGCCGCGAGCCGCATCAGCCCCTCCGGCCACGGCCCATGGCCGCTGGCGGCGTCAAGGCCGCCGGCGTCGCCCGCGTCGACAAGCTCCGCGCCCCAGTCGGCGGCGAGCGCGACGACCGCGTCATAGGCGCCGTCGGGATCGTTGCGGCTGGCGACGACCACGCTCGGCCGGGGGAGGGGCGCGCGGGCGGGGGGCCAGTCCGGGCCTGCGAGGCGCTCGAGCCCTTTCTTATCCGGCGGCGCGACCAGGAACGCGCCGCGGACGTCGGCGCCGCCGAGCGTTGCACCCGCGTCGGCGATCGCCGCCGCGCCAAGCCCGTGGCCGACGAACAGGGCAGGGCGCGTCGCCTTGCGGGCCGCGCCCACGACCGCCTCGGTCCAGGCCTTGCGCCGCCTGTCGGCTGGGTCGGCCGGATGGACGAAACGGGCGGTCGAGAGTTTCGACCGCCAGCGGCTCGGCCAGTCGCCCTCGGCGGCGCCCCCGATGCGGGGCACGATGAGGATGTCGAAGTCGGCTGCGCGCATCGGGCAGGGCCATAGCATGGGCGGTCAGTGGCGGCGAAGCTTTATGCCGAAGACTGCCCGCGCGACAAATTATTGCGGAGAATCAGAATTCCTAAGAACATATCAATATACACTCTACACGGGTATAATATCTGAAAAACACGACAACTTTTGACGCCTAAGCCTCTGAAAACGCTTCGACGCTTCCGAAACGGCACGCGCGCGGCGGCGGAGGCTCAGGCCTCCAGTTCGCTGTCCCAGTAGAGATAGTCCATCCAGCTTTCGTGCAGATAGTTTGGCGGGAACAGGCGCCCGTTCTGATGGAGATCGTGCACGGTGGGCTGGTAGGGCTCGGTCGCGGGCCACATCTTGGCGACCGAGGGCAGCTTGTCGGCCTTCCTGAGGTTGCAGCAGGAGCAGGCGGCGACAACGTTCTCCCAGGTCGTCACGCCGCCCTTGCAGCGGGGAATGACGTGGTCGAAGGTGAGGTCCTCGCGCTCGCCGCAATATTGGCAGGTGAAGCGGTCGCGTAAGAAGACGTTGAACCGGGTGAAGGCCGGGAAGCGGGTCGGCTTGACGTAGCTCTTCAGCGAAACGACCGAGGGCAGCCGCATCTCGAACGAGGGGCTGCGCACCAGCGTCTCGTATTCGGAGATGATGTTGACCCGATCGAGGAACACCGCCTTGATCGCATCCTGCCAGCACCAGATGGACAGGGGGTAATAGCTCAGCGGGCGGAAGTCCGCGTTCAAAACGAGAGCCGGGCAATTGCCAGGCGTGACTGGCACATGAACCGTCACAAAGACGCTCCGTCCTCCGTACGTCGCACACGCCGGGGATCCGAATCCGGCCGCGGCATTACTCTACAGTGAGCATGACGCCCTTGTGAAGGCGCCGGAAACCCGCTGTTTTTTTGGAGCCGCGCAGGCCTCCCAGGCCGGATACAGGCCGAATCGCTTCAGCGGGCCGACCTCTCGATCGCCTCCATGTCCGCATCCGACAGGCCGAAATGGTGGCCGATCTCGTGCACGAGGACATGGGTGACGACGGCGGCGAGCGAATCCTCACCCTCGCACCAGAAGTCGAGCAAAGGCCGGCGATAGAGCCAGATCATGTTGGGCAGTTCGCCGGTCTCTTCGACCGCGCCGCGCTGCGCGAGCCCGCGCCCGCGAAAGAGGCCGAGCAGGTCGAACTCGCTCTGCGCGGACATCTCATCCAGCGTTTCGTCGTCGGGGAAGTCGACGACCTGAATGACGAGGCCTTCGCAACGCCTTCGGAACGAGGCGGGCAACCGGGCGAACGCCGCCTCGGCGAGCGCCTCGATGTCGTCCAGCGTCGGAGCGCGCAAGGTGGCGAGGCTCAGGCTCGCTTCGCCGGTCACGGCGCCGGCCGGCCGGGGCGCGCGACAGCGAACGACCGTGTTCGGGCAGCGTCGAGACTGTCGACCAGCTGTCGCGTGCGCTCGGCGAGCGCCGTGCGGACCTTGTCAGCCGCCTCCGGGAACTCGGTGAGTACCCGGCGGAAGATCTCACGCTTGATCTCAGTCACCAGCGCGTCCTCGACGGCGCGCGCCTCGACCCGGCGGGCGACCGCGGCATAGAGCGCGCTCTCGCCGATGAGTGCGCCCACGCCGACCCGACGCGCGCTCGCCGGATCTGCGCCCAATTCCGTCAGCGCGATCGCGCCCGAATGGACGAAAAAGCCCGAGTCGCCGGTCTCTCGGGCGTGGAATAGCGCTTCGCCTGCGCCGAGCCGGCGCTTCTCGGAGGCGAACGCGATCAGCTGCACGGCCTCGCGCGGCAGGAGGCTGAATGGACGCGTGCGCGCGAGCCGAACGACGTCGCCCTCGAGCGTCACTCCGATCGCCCTCCGGGCGAGCCGCTGGCGACGAGCTTGTAGCCGCCGCCTTCGGTGACGAGGAGTTGCGCTTCGGCGGGATTGTCCTCGATCTTCTGTCGGAGCCGATAGATATGGGTCTCGAGCGTATGCGTCGTCACGTTGGCGTTGTAGCCCCAGACATTCTTCAGGAGCGTCTCGCGGGCCACCGGCTGCTGCTCCGCGCGGTGCAGGTAGCGGAGGATCGCCGCTTCCTTCTCCGTCAGCCGCAGCTTCACGCCATGGGCATTGACGAGATTCTTCGAGGTTGGTCGGAACGTATAGGGGCCGACCTGGAATTCCGCGTCCTCGCTTGCCTCGTATTGTCGAAGCTGCGATCGGATCCGCGCCAGGAGTACAACAAATCGGAACGGCTTGCCGACATAATCGTTGGCGCCCGAGTCGAGGCCGAGGACCGCGTCGGCGTCCGAATCATGTGCGGTCAGCATGATGATTGGGCGGCGATATCCCTCGCGGCGCATGCGCTTGACCGCTTCGCGGCCGTCAAAGTCGGGCAGGCCAACGTCCATGATCACGAGATCGGGCGGAGAACTCTGCGACCGCCGCGAGAGCCGAACTCGGCGGTTGCGACCGCTTCGACTTGAAACTCGGGGTGCAGATTGACTTGCTCGACCAGCGCGTTGCGCAGGTCGTCATCGTCGTCCACGATCAGGATTCGCCGCGTCTTGGTCATGACGGCACTTTACCGACTGCGCTCTCCCGCCGCTAGCCCGGCGTTACGGCAAGCCTGCGACCGGGCCGGTCGCGAGACAACGCTCGAACCGGCGTCGAGGTTTCAAACAACCGCATGGGCTCAGTCGACGCTCAGGGCGAGAACGTCAGCTCAGCCGCCCCCGCCTTCTTGAGATTGTCCTCGGAGCCTGTCAGCGTAATGGATTTCCCGTCAATCCAGAGCGGGACGAAGTCGCGATAGTGGCGCGAGAAGATGTGTCCCGATTCACCTGTGGCGATCATGAAGCGCGACCTCTCCGGCGCAGCCAGATCATAGAGACCCCGAAACCCGCCCCCCAGGGTGCGCGCGAAGGGTCGTTCCGACGATGGCTCCCACGCGCCACCGCGGTCGAGCGTGTAGAAGCCCCCGCTCGAGGGGGTGCTGAGATCGCTGACCCGGTCGAGCAAGGGTACGTGGCTAAAGACATTATGCTGCAGGAGCGCGACGTGTTCATTGCCCCAGCGCCATTGGCTCATGTCAGGCCCGTCGCGCTTGACGAGAAGCGCGAGGCCTTCGTCGAGCGCATGCCCGAGCGCCTTGCGACAATCCGGATCGGGTTTTCCCGGCGCGTCGCACCACGATGGGTGGTCGCGCATAAGCGACACAAGGGTGGCGGCAGCGAAGGGGCCGAGCGCCTCCATTTTCAGGCCCGTCTTCTCTTCGACCAGGATTCGGTGGAGCGACGCCAGAAATGCGGTGAAGATCAGCGGTTCGACCCGGTCCTTGTCCATCGCCCCGTCCCAGCTCCCGAGCAGCGCCTGCGCTTGCCGCGCCCGCTCGTCCGAGGGCGCGATCATGCCAATGAACGGCTGCAAGGCCTTTGCCGCCAGCGACAGATGGTCGGCCTGCATCGCGGCGAACGTGTCCAGGCTGTGCTGGTCGACAGTGTCCATGAATTGCTGGATTCGCCGCGCCCGGAAGTCCTCCTCCCAGTCCTGGCCGAACGTCGGCTGATGGTTGCTTGGGACATTAGCGTTGTTGGCGTTGAAGGCGAAGCCGATCTCCGGATTGTGGAGCTGCGGCAGCTGTTCGAACGGGATCATACCCATCCAGTCGAACTCGCCCGATGCGCCGTCGACTGGGGCGAGACCGTCTCCGGATTTGCGCAACGGCACGAGACCGGGGCTGAAGAAACCAATGTCGCCGGTCACGTCGGCGTAGACGATGTTTTGCGTCGGCGTCTGGTAAAGCCGCATCGCGTCCAAAAATTCGTCCCAGTTTCGCGCGTCGTTCAAGTGCATAAACGCTTCCGCGGTCGTGTCGCGGTCGCCAAGTCCCGTGAAGGCGAGGGCGATCGCCTTTCCCGACTCGGCGAGGCTGCCAAGCTCCTCGCTGGCGTCAGACAAGACGGGGCCGTGGCGCGTCCCGCGCACCGTCAGATTGACGTCGGCGCCGTCCTTCACGTGGATCGTCTCGACGCGGGTGTCGAATGGCGTTGGGCCGTTGGGGGTGAGGTATTTCGAAGGGTCAGACGGATCGACTGTCTCAACGAACAGGTCCTGCGTGTCCGTGTCGGCGGTCGTGAAACCCCAGGCGATCGAATCGTTCTGACCCAACAAGACCACGGGAGTTCCGGGCACGGTCGCGCCCTTGACCGAGCCTTCGGGCGTGACGATGCGGACGAGATACCAGAGGATTGGCGCGCCGAGTCCGAGATGCGGGTCGTTGGCGAGGATCGGCTTGCCGGTGACTGTCCGCGCTCCAGCAACCACCCATTCGTTCGACGCTCCGTGGCTGACCCCGATCAGGGCGCCGATCTGATCTTTGGGGGTCTCGCCGGTCGCGTGCGTGGCGCCGAGCGCGGGCTCGGTTGTAATTGGAGCGCCCGGCTGCATGCCGGGAAACATCCAGGCGGCCTCCTCCGGACCGAGTTTTTGGCGCAGACGCGCGCGGAGGATCTCGAACTCGTAGTTGTTCGAAAGCTCAAGCGCCAGCAGCTTGCCGAAGACCAGTGAATCCGCGGGCTTCCATGGCTCGGGATGGTCGCCGATCAGCAGGAACTCGGGCGGCAGCGCATCCCTGTGGCTATCGAGGAAGGCGTTCACGCCGTCGGCGTAGGCTTGCAACCTTCTTTGCGCCACGGGCGACAGCGCCGAGAAGCTGCTCTCGGCTTCACGATAGAATCCGAGAGTGCGGACAAACTTGTCGCCGGCGACCCGTTCGGGGCCGAGAATCTCGGCGAGCCGACCCTGGCCTCCCCGGCGCTCCGCCTCCATCTGGAAGAGCCGCTCGCTCGCGTGCAGATAGCCGAGCGCGCGCGCCGCGTCGTCCGTGGAGGCGGCGAAGATGTGCGGAACGCCGTAGGCGTCGCGCCACACTCGGACCTCGGCCGAGAGGCCCGGCAGCTTCTCCGATCCGGAGTATGTCGGCATGGCGCGCCAGAAGAGGTACGCGCCGGCGAGCGTTGCGACCACAACTAGTCCGATGACGAGCCTCAGCAATCCCTTGATCAGCCGCCACGCCATATCGCCCGTCCTCCTTCGGCCCAATTGCCGGTAGTGAACCTGCCCCGGTCGGGGAAGTCCACCATTCGACCGCTATAGCGAAAATGTCGCCTTGACCGGCGCGTGGTCGGAGGGGCGATTCCAGCCGCGGGCTTCGCGCAGGACCTCCATCGACCTCACCGACGCCTCGAGCGCAGGGCTGATCCAGATGTGATCCAGGCGCCTCCCCTTGTTGGCGGCCGCCCAGTCCGGCGAGCGATAGCTCCACCACGTGTAAAGCTTCTGGTCGTCGGGAACGAACTTGCGTAGCGCATCAACCCATGGACCGGCGGCTTGAGCCCGTTTGAGTTTCTCGACCTCGATCGGAGTGTGGCTGACCACCTTGAGGAGCGCCTTGTGGCTCCAGACGTCGTGCTCGAGCGGCGCGATGTTGAGGTCGCCGACGAGGATCGACCGGCGCGCCGCGGCTTTGTCGTCGGCGCCCCAGGCGGCCATCTCGTCGACGAACGCGAGCTTGTGGGCGAACTTGGGATTGATGTCGGGATCGGGCTCGTCGCCGCCCGCCGGAACGTAGAAATTGTGCACCTCGAGCCCGTCTCCGCCGTCGTCGACGACGACGCGGAGATGCCGGGCATCGCCCTTGGCGCAAAAGTCGCGGGTCGAGCGCGCCGAAAAGGGCCTTCGCGAGACGGTGGCGACGCCATGGTAGCTCTTCTGTCCGCTGATCGCGATATGCGGATAGCCGGCGTCGCGGAAGGCGCCGTGCGGGAAATTCGCGTCCGGGCACTTCGTTTCCTGCAGGCACAGAACGTCGGGCTGGTGTTCCGCGAGATAACGGGCGACGAGATCGATCCTCAGGCGAACCGAATTGATGTTCCAGGTGACGACGGAAAAATCCAAGAGCGGCCTCGATAGTCAGGGACGCCAGAAACGCCGACGCCGGGCTCAAGGCAAGGGGCGGCGGGTTCGTTTCCCACAAGCGTTGCCTCGCCGATCGACAACTCTCAAAATTCAAACCACCTGACCGGGTTCGAGCGGGCACGCGGTGTGAGGGTCGGTTTCCACCTGGAACGTCGCGTGACCGATCCCAAAACGGCGCTTCAGCTCTCCGCATAGTTCAACCAGGAATGAATCGCCCGGATGGCCGCCCGGCATCACCAAATGCACGGTGAGCGCGGTTTCCGTCGTGCTCATCGACCAAATGTGCAGGTCGTGAATTTGCTCCACCCCAGTCGCCGCCGAAAGAAACGCGGCGACCTCGCGCGATTCCAGACCGGACGGAACCGCACTGAGCGACATCGTCACGCTGTCGCGCAAGAGACCCCATGTTCCCCAGATAATGATGGCGTTGATGAAGAGGCTCACGGCGGGGTCCAGCCAGAGCCAGCCGGTGAGCAAGATCACCAGACCGGCGATGACGACGCCGACGGAGACCAGCGCGTCGGCCGCCATGTGCGTAAACGCGCCACGGATGTTGAGATCGCCCGCGCGGCCCGAGGCAAACAGCCATGCGCAGACGGCATTGATCAGGATGCCAACGCCGGCCACGATCATGACCGTCTTTCCGGCGACCGGCTGCGGGTTCCAAAAACGTCCGATGGCTTCCCAGCTCAGCCCGCCAATGATCACCAGCAGGAAGGCCGCATTGAAAAGCGCGGCCAGGATCGACGTGCCGCCGAGGCCGTAGGTGAAGCGTTGGGTCGGCGCGCGCTTCGAGAGCACCGAGGCTGCCCAGGCGACGGCAAGGCCAAAAACGTCGCTCATGTTGTGGCCGGCGTCGGCCAACAGCGCGACAGAGTTGCTGAGCAGGCCGTAGACCACCTCCAGAACCACGAAGCCGGCGTTGAGGGCGATCCCGATGGCGAACGCCTCTCCGAAACTGGCGGGCGCGTGGACATGGCCGAGCCCGGCGTGATCATGGTCATGTCCGTCGTGGCGATCGTGCACATGCGCCATCAAACTTGCTCCGCTGCGAGGGTGAAGCCCATCAGTAGCTACACCGCGACTTAAACGGAATCGAGCTAAGAAGCGCGTCACAAGCGCCAAGGCCAAAGCTGTCGCGGCGCCTCGGCGCCGCTTTGGCGGACCTTAGCTGCGCGAGAGGATTTGAACGGCCCGTTCGAGTTGTGGATCGATGCCGGCGGCGAAGCGGGGATCGAATGGGACCTCGATGGTCGGCGCGACGCCCACCCCTTCCAGGCGCTGGCCGTCGACGAGCACATCTTCGACCGCGAGCAGCAGCAGGCCTTCGTCGCCGATCAGGAACGCTGTGGCTGCGAGCACAGCGCCTTCCGTGCGGACGCCGACAAGCTCGCCGAGCCGGTATTCCTTGAACCCATAGGCGAGCACTTCCTTGCCGCTTCGGGTGCCCCCGTTGATGAGCATCGCGACCGGCTTTCGCCATTTCACGTCGACCATTCCGGTCTTGCCGTTCCTGTCCGTCACCTGCATGGTCGGCGCGCGCGGATTGAAGAGATCGAGATATTCGGGCTGCGCGCCGCCCCATCCGTCGCGCAAATCCCAGATCAGCGCATCCGCGTCCTTGAGCGGACCCTTGGCGATCAGATCCTCAAGCGCGGCTTGATACCTGTCGCCCGCGTAGGACCAAACATGCACGTACCCGATCCGGGCGTTATTGCCCGCCGCGATGACACGGGCGCTCGCTTTCAGGCCGCTGAGAAACATCTCGTTCGGGTGGATCTCCGATGGCGCGACGCCGATCGCCGTCGGCGCTTCGGCAGACGCTCGGCGGATCGTCAGCGAAACGGCGCCGCCAACCTTGCCGCGAAAGGAGTCGACGGGGCGAAACGGGCCGTCATCCACAGAGATGATTTCGTCGCCGACCAGAAGGCCCGCCTGGTGAGCGGCTGCGCCCTCCACCACTCCCGTTATGAAAGTTCGGCCCGGATCGTCCGCTTGTGTGAACACGCCAATGCCCGGATAGGTCACCTCGCCGGCCGGGAAAACCCGCTCCAGGCCCCGACGCCGTAGCGCGTACGAGAAGATGTCGGCGAGCTGATAATAGGCCGGATCGTCCGGCGTGTAATAGCGCGTGTGGGAAGCCTTGAGCTCCCCCAGCATCGCATTGACGACGGCGGCGGTTTCGTCGCGCGAACGCGCGGACGCGGCCTGAGGGCGGTAGCGCGCGCGCACCGCCTGCCAGTCGAGACCGTGCAGGTGCGGGTCGTAGAAACGGTCGCGCACGGTTTCCCAGACCTCGTCGAACGCCGCCAGGTCCGCTGCGCCCAACGCAACGTCAGACTGGCTTCCCGTCTGGGCGCTTGCCGGCCATGCGCCGAGCGCGGCGGCGGCGAGAGTTAGGAAATCTCTGCGCGTTGCCTTCGCGCGAACTCATTGTCTTCGGCTCATCAGGGGAGGCCAAGGATTCCTCTGCATAGTTGCGAACGGCAGGAGACCCCCCGGCTATGCCTGGCTATGCCGGGGCGGTACGTTTCCGGCGGTCCACCGGCGGAGTTCGAACGTGAGCAGCCACTCACACGAAAGGAACTCTACCGATGGACGAGTACGAGAGCCTAAGCCACACGACTTGGGACTGCAAATATCATGTTGTCTTCATTCCGAAATATCGGCGCAGGACGCTGTGTCAGGAGTTGCGCCGGCATTTGGGCGAGGTGTTCCGCAAGCTCGCGCTTCAGAAGGACTCGAAAGTTGAGAAAGGGCATCTGATGCCCGATCCCGTGCACATTCTGCTTTCGATCCCGCCGAAATATGCGGTGTCGCAGGTAGCCGGCCCCATCAAGGGTAAGAGCGCGATCCACTTGGCCGGGGTCTATGGAGAGCACAAACGCAATTTCGTCGGGCAACACTTCTGGGCCCGCGGATTTTTTGTGAGCAACGGTCGGGCGCTTCTTGCACCACAAGGCCGCTGGTGTCCTCTTTGTATACAAGCGCTTTCGATCGCAGAAACCTCTCAGCTAACAATGAGCTGCGCGGACAAAGGGGTCTCTCCCAACCCTTGTGACATAGCCGACCTGGCCATGATCGCCGAGGATTTGGGCCATGCGCCAGCAGGTGTTCAGGGTGTCGCCCCGCGAAGCCTTGTCGATAGAGGTCGTCGCCGACAGGCGCAAATTCAACCATCGCCTCGCCAATGCTGATGACGGATGGAGCGCGAAATCTTCGCGCTTTCACGACTGCTCTGTTCCGACTGAGGTCAAGCGCCGGGGGCCGAAGATCGCGTCGGTGAGGAAATCCGGCCAATCGCGCTCGAAGAACGGTCGCTGAGACCGGTCGCGTCGGCGGACGGGCCGCGTGCCGCAAGTGAATCGATCGCCTTCGAGTTCGCACCAGGATCTGTGCGGCGCGATCCTCGACACACTCGGAACGGAATCGAAATTCCGTAAGCGGCCCGGTCCGGGTGAGCGGGACCTGGTCCCCGTCCGGGCTGCATATGGTCCGCGCCCCCCGGCTTCCCCCGCCTCGCTCAACGTAAAGCGAAAGCGCGGCGAGCACGGCTTCCGAAACGATCGCCATCTGGCGCCATTGCAGGGCCCTGGCAGCTTCGTAAGCCCCCTGGAAGGTGACGCCCCGCTGGCGGATCGCTCTGTTGAGCGCGCTCGCGTCGGCCAATGACGATTGCACGTCTGCGGCCGTGCAGATGATCCCCGCATGGTCGCTCATGCGGGCCTGAACTTCTCTCCGGATCGCCTCGACTTTGATCGGGCTGTCTGATCGAAGGACGGCGAGGATGTCGCTCAAGCCGCCTTCGATGATGTCGCGTTCCGGCAGGAACGCGGTCTTCGTCTTGCGCCTGGAAGCGATGGCCTCGGCGCAGCGGGTCCCGAAGACCTGACCGGCGTTCAAGGCTGCGCCGCCGGGACGCGTCACCCCGTGGGTGCCCGCCGCTTCGCCGATTGCGTAGCAGCCTTCGAGGCTTGTCTCGCCCCAGGCGTTGACCGCGAGGCCGCCGTTCATGTGCTGGTTATTGATCGCGAATTCGAGCGGATCTTTCGTGATGTCGTATTTGTAGCGTTTGTAGAGTTCGATCGAGAGCGGGTTCATCTTGCGAAGCCGATCGATCGGCTTTTCGAGCAGGGCGCCGGAATTCTCGAGGTAGGCCCGAACGTCCGGATCCAGGCGTTCAAGACCGAAATCGGCGTCTTCCGGAACTGCGAGCGGATTGCGGTTAAAATCCATGAACACTTTTCGTCCCGCCTGCGTCTCGCGGAACACGGCGAGGTCGAAGAGGCTCGAGCCGAAGTCGAGCATGCGAGACGCATGGAAAGGCCATTGATAGCCCTTCCTGAAGATGTTCGACACGAGCTCGCGCGTCGTTCTGTAGTAGTCGGCAAGAAAGTTGCGTTCGCGTCCGCGATGGTCGAGCGAGAACACGTACGGCATCGCCTGCACGTAGGTGCCCGAGAGATTCCATGGAAACCCGTCGCGGGATGTCCCGATCCCGAACTGGCTCTCGGTCACGTTGACGGCCTCGAGCCCGGCCTCGAGCGCGAGGCCGAGCGAGCCGAAGCAGTGCCGGGGGTAAACGCTGTCGCGATAGAGTTCTCCGGGGCCGCCGGACGCGATGACGAGCGAGTTGCACAGGAATACGGCCAGGCCCAAGGGATTCTCTTCGGTCCGTTGCTTTGGGCGTATGGCCAAAAGGCCGGCAGAACGGCGCGCCGGGCAGGGCGAAACGAGCAAGCGAACGCCGGTCGTATTGTTGAATACCGGAACCTCGAGCCTTATCGCTTCCCTCGCGAGGGCCTGCACCATCAGGCGCGACGTGCGCGGTCCGCAGCTCGTCGCCCGGCCGACTTCGTCGTGATCCGTCTGGTAACGCAACACTCCGCCCAGCCGGTCCTGCGGTATGGGCAGTCCCATGAATTGCAGGGAGGCGAGGGCGCGCGGCGAACCCACGGCCTCGACATAGGCGGTGTCCTCGTCCATCGACCCGCCGGCCCCGAGAGCGTCCGCCATGGCGCGAAAGTCGTCGCCCCTGTCCGCGCCGTTTGCAGTGTGCAGCGTCTGCTTGTCGGATCCCGAGCAGGCGGACGTGCCGCCGAATGCGCTTTGGGTCGCGATCGCGACGTCGACGTCTCGCCGCTTCAGTTCAACCGCAGCCCGCAGTCCCGCGGCTCCGCTGCCGAGAACCAGCGCTCCGCAACGTCGCACCGGCAGTTTGAAGCTGAGCGCCGAGATGAACTCGTGCGGCGGCTTTTCGTTGGCGAGCCTCGGCATCGCGATGTCGGTCAGCCCGTCGAGGATCGCTTGGGGGATCGGCGCGCTCAATATTTTTTCCGCTATTGGTGGTTGACGGAACGGCAGAGACCGGATACAGCCCGTTAGCACGTTCCAATTTTCGCGGCAACTGAGCATCATTATATCCGTATTCGTTGGGATATTTTGGATTGATTGACACCAGCTAGATTTGGAACGTGCCAAATGGTAGGACAAGACATGGTCGAGGGCGCACAAGGAGGAACGGAGGGTCGCAACGGTCGCCCCACGATCGTTGATGTCGCGCGCGCCGCCGGCGTGTCCAAGTCCACTGTGTCTCTGGTGATCTCCGGGAGCGGTCTGGTCGCCGAGTTCGACCCGAGAGCGCGTCTCGGGCGCCATGTCGGAGCTGGGCTACATTTATCATAGAGGCGCGGCGACGCTGCGCGGCGCCAAGTCAGGCGTCCTTGGCATGGTCATCAACGACCTGTCGAACCCCTTCTTCGTTGAACTGGCGATCGGCATCGAGGAAGCCTGTCAGGGTGGGGGCTTCATCCCGTTTCTCGCCAACGTCGCCGAGAATCCTGTTCGACAATTGCAGGTCATCCGATCGATGCGCGAGCACGGCGCCGCCGGCCTCGTGATTTCGCCAGCGATCGGCACATCGCTTGGCGAGTTGAAAGCGCTCGTTGCAGGCATGCCTGTCGTGCAGGTCATGCGCCGCCTCCCGGGTCTCAAAGCCTCGCTGGTCTCGCCGGAAAACCGGGAGGGAGCGCGAAAGGCGACCGCACGCCTGATCGAATCGGGACACAAGAGAATTTCCTTTGTCGGCGGCCTCACGTCGATGACCGTCCGCGAGGAGCGTCTCGCCGGTTATCGGCTCGCTCTGGAGGATGCCGGGCTTCCGCTCGACAGTTCGCTGATCATCGAGACGGTGATCACGTACGCGGGCGGCGGGGCCGCGGCGCCGCAGTTGCTGAACCTCCACCAGCCTGCGACCGCCGCCCTTTGTTACAACGACGTCGTCGCGATCGGCCTCGTTCGCGCGCTTACTGAAGCGAGAGTCGCAGTCGGAAAGGACTTTGCCGTGATCGGCTTCGACGACATCGAAGAGGCGAAGCATACGCTTCCGGCGCTGACGACCGTTGCGGTCAACGGCCGCAGTCTCGGATCTCGCGCCGCGCAGCTGCTGATGCGTCATCTCGCCAGCGGAGACTTCGAACCGGAAACGGTCCTTTGCCCGACAACCCTGATTGTCCGCGCGTCTTGCGGGACGTCAGCACTTAATCCGCCGGGAGCCCATCCGTGACGAATCTCCGATGGGGGCTGGTCGGAGCCAGCACAATCGCCGCACAGCAGATGATCGACGCGTTCCGCGCCAATGGCGGCGAGGTGGTTGCGGTCATGAGCACGGATGCGGATCGCGCGGCCAAGTTCGCGGAGGAGCATCGAATCGCGCGCACGACAACGAGCCTTAAGGATCTAGTCCAATCGAACGACGTCGACGCGGTTTACATCTCGACCACCAATGAGCTGCACCGCGCCCAGGTTTTCGCCGCGGCCAAGGCGGGCAAGGCTGTTCTCTGCGAGAAACCGTTGGCGCTGACACTCGATGATGCACGCGCGATGGTCGGCGAATGTCGGTCGCGCGGCGTGATCCTGGGCACGAACCATCATCTTCGCAACGCGGCCACGCACCGGGCGATGCGGGAGGCGATCCATGAGGGGCGCATCGGGAAGCCGCTGTTCGCGCGGGTGTTTCACGCAGTCTACCTGCCGGCGCATCTGCAGAGCTGGCGGATCGAGAAGCCCGAAGCGGGCGGGGGCGTCGTTATGGACATCACGGTCCACGACGCCGACACGCTCCGGTTCGTCCTCGATGACGAGCCTCTGGCGGTGAGCGCTATGACTTCACGCGGCGGAATGAGCCGCGAGGGTCTGGAGGATGGCGTGATGGGCGTCCTTCGCTTCTCCAGCGGAGTGCTCGCGCAATTCCACGATGCGTTCACAACGAAGTTCGCGGCCACCGGCTTCGAAGTGCATGGCGAACTAGGATCGCTGATCGGCCGCGATTGCATGACGCAAGCCCCCAAAGGCGAGGTTTTGCTGCGCACCGCGGCAGGCGAAGAGCGCTTGAGCATCCAGCACGAGAATCTCTACGCCCGCTCAGTCCGGCTCTTTCAGGACGCGGTCGCGGCACGCGGCGCTCCCTCCGCGGCCGGAGAGGATGGGATCAAATCGCTGAGCGTCGCCCTCGCCACGCTCGAGGCGGCGCGATCAGGCGCCGAGACCGCAATCGACTTGAGGGTTTGAAGCAGACAATGTCCAAGCAGAAAGTCATTTCGGCCTCGGAAGCGGCGCGCCTCATCCCTGACGGCGCGATCGTCACGGTCTCGTCGTCATCGGCGCTCGGGTGCCCCGACGCTGTGCTCAAGGCGATCGGCGAACGCTTCGACGCCGAAGGGCGCCCGCGCAACATCACGACCCTCCATCCGATCGCGGCGGGTGACATGTGGGGCGTCAAGGGCATTGACCATCTCGCCAAGCCCGGCTGTCTCGCGCGCGTTCTGGCGGGCTCCTATCCCTCGGGTCCGTCCTCCGCCGAGCCTCCAGCGATCTGGAAAATGATCAGTGGCAATGCAATCCCCGCCTACAATGTGCCTTCGGGCATCCTTTTCGACATTCATCGCGAGGCGGCGGGCAAGCGGCCGGGGGTGCTCACCCAGGTCGGGATGGACACCTTCGTCGATCCCGTGCGCGAAGGCTGCGCAATGAATCCGAAGGCGTCCGCGGAGCCGATTGTCAGCCGGGTCTCGTTTGCGGACCAGGACTGGCTCTTCTTCCCAACCATAACGCCGCAGGTCGCAGTTATCCGCGCGACCACGGCAGACGAGCGTGGCAACCTCTCTTATGAACATGAGGGGGGCATACTCGGTCCGGTCGATCAGGCCCTCGCTGTGCGCAACAACGGCGGTGTCGTCATCGCGCAGGTTAAGCGCCTCACCATGGCGGGAACGCTACGTCCG
The DNA here is from genome assembly GCA_963721905.1 of uncultured Alphaproteobacteria bacterium. GTDB lineage: Bacteria > Pseudomonadota > Alphaproteobacteria > Rhizobiales > Beijerinckiaceae > Roseiarcus. The sequence continues at coordinate 67,710 of CAVRMF010000015.1, read as the reverse complement.
CACGATGTGGTCGTGCCTGGCATATTTGTCGATTTTATCGTGGTCGCGCCGGATCAGCTGCAGACGACGCACACGCCCTATGAACCTGCCATCTCGGGCGAAATCTCCCGGCCGCTGTCCTCCTTCGAGACCCCAAAATTCGATGTCGCCAAGGTGATCGCGCGACGCGTGGCGCAGGAGCTGCGCGAGGGCGACGCGGTCAACATCGGCTTCGGCATTTCCGCCAATGTCCCGCGAATCCTGATCGAGGAGGGCAAGCACGGCGCCGTAACCTGGGTCATCGAACAGGGCGCGGTGGGCGGCGTGCCATTGCTCGATTTCCAATTCGGCTGCGCGTCCAACGCCGAAGCGATCGTGCAGTCCCCGCATCAGTTCACTTACTTTCAGGGCGGCGGATTCGACATGTCGATGCTCTCATTCCTGCAGATCGACCGGTCGGGATCCGTCAACGTGTCCAAGCTCGGCGTGCGTCCGCATGTGACGGCGGGAGCCGGCGGCTTCGTCGACATCACGGCGCGCGCCAAGAAGATCGTCTTCTCCGGCTACTTCACCGCGGGGGCCGGCCTCGAAATTCGCGATGGTGCGCTATCCATTCTTAAAGAGGGCAAAGTCAGGAAGGTCGTCGAGTCGGTTGAGCAGGTCTCCTTCTCGGGTACGCGCGCAGTCGCGCAAGGGCAAGACATCCTCTATGTCACGGAGCGATGCGTGCTCCGGCTTGAACCGGAGGGTGTGACGGTCATCGAGCTGGCGCCCGGGGTCGATCTGAAGCGCGACGTTCTCGCGCAGGCCGAATTTCCGCTGCGGGTCGATGCGAACCTGCGTGTGATGGACGAGGCCCTTTTCCATCCTGAGCCTATCGGGTTGGCGCTTCGGCCGGCGTTGGGGGCAGCAAGGTGAGGGCCTTCGTCGAACTGACCTTCGAGGGCCCGCTCGCCCTCGTGACGCTCAAGCGCGCGGCGAAACTTAACGCCCTCGACCGCAAGATGATCGACGCGCTCGGCGACGCGGCCCGCGCGATCGAAGCCTCGCGGGAGGTTCGGGTCGCGATCCTATCCGGCGAAGGCAAGGCGTTCTGCGCCGGCGGCGATATCGCGGCATGGAGCGGTCTGCCGGCGCTCGAGATGTGGCGGGATTGGACACGGGCGGGGCATCGCACGTTCGAGGCGCTTGCGCGTCTGCGCGTCCCCCTGATTGCGGCGCTCACCGGCCACGCCTTCGGCGGGGGCCTCGAGTTAGCGGCGGTCGCAGACATCCGCATAGCCGAGAGTGGAATCAAGCTGGGCCTTCCCGAATCTGGGCTCGGGATGGCGCCGGGATGGTCCGGCACCCAGCGGCTTGTGCGTCGATTTGGCCCGTCGGTCGTCCGCCGCATGGCGCTGGCTGGCGCGACGTTCACCGCGGAGGAAGCGCTTGCCCTCGGTCTCGTCGATGAAGTGACCGAGCGAGGCGCTGGCGTCGCGCGAGCCAAAACTGTCGCGGGGGAGATCGCCAAGCGGGGTCCGGTCGCGGTTCAGATGGTTAAGGCGATGATCAACGTCGCGGAGGGCGAGGATCGCGACGCCCCGATCGAGGGCCTCGCGGGCGCGCTGACCGCGCTGACAGAGGATTTGAGCGAGGGCGTCGCCGCATTCCGCGCCAAGCGGGCGCCCAAGTTCGCCGGCCGTTAGGAGGAAGGTTTTTATGAACGCGAAGACCCCGATCACAGTCGATACGGCCAAGCTGAACGAGGCCCTGAAGCGTTTTCCGCGCGACCGGTCGATGCTGATCGATGGCCGGGAGGCGACTGGCGATGGCCAGACAATCGAGCGCCGGAGCCCCGCGCACGGCGTCGTCGTGACCCGCGTGCCGCGTGGTCGCGCGGAGGACGCGAGGCGCGCAATCGCGGCAGCGCGGAAGGCTTTCGATACCGGGCGCTGGCCGCAGGAGACGGCTTCAAACCGCGCGCGCGTCCTCTTCAAAGCCGCGGATCTGATCGACCGCGATCGCGAGACCCTGGCGATCCTCGATACGCTCGAATCGGGCAAGCCGATTGCCCAGGCGCGCGGCGAGATCGAAGGCGCGGCGGACATCTGGCGCTACGCCGCCTCTCTCGCCCGCGAGCTTTCGGGCGAGAGTTATGCGAATCTCGGGGCTGACCGGCTGGGGCTGGTCCTGCGCGAGCCGATCGGCGTCGTGTCGATCATCACGCCGTGGAATTTTCCGCTGCTGATCGTGTCGCAGAAGCTTCCATTCGCCCTCGCCGCCGGCTGCCCCTGCGTCGTCAAGCCAAGCGAGATGACGTCGGCGTCGACGCTGCATCTCGGCCTGCTTTTGGCCGAGGCCGGTTTGCCGGAGGGCGTTTGCAACATCGTCACCGGCTACGGCCCTGAAGTCGGGGCGCCAATGACGACGGACCCGGACGTCGATATGATCTCATTCACAGGCTCGACGGTGGTCGGCCGCGCCGCCATGGCGGCCGGCGCGGCGACCCTGAAGAAGGTTTCCATGGAGTTGGGAGGCAAGAACCCCCAGGTGATCTTCCCTGACGCCGACATGGACGCCGCTCTCGACGCGGCGGCGTTCGGCGCCTACTTCAACGCGGGCGAATGCTGCAACGCTGGCTCACGCATTCTGTTACACGCCACGATCGCCGACGAGTTTTTGACGGCGCTCGCCACTCGAGCAGCCAAGGCACAGGTCGGCGATCCGTTAGCTCCGGAAACTCGGGTCGGAGCGATTATCAGCGCCGATCATCTTTCCAAGATCGAGCAGCATGTGAAGTCTGCACGCGAAAGCGGCGCTACTTTGCGGACGGGCGGCGCACGGCTGGAATCGAACGGTCTTTTCATGGCGCCGACGATCGTCGAGAATGTCGGTCCGTCGATGGCGATCGCGCGCGAGGAGGTTTTTGGTCCTGTCGTCGTCGCCTTGACCTTCGAGACCGTGGAGGAAGCGATCGCGCTCGCCAATTCGACGTCCTACGACCTTTCGGCGAGCGTCTGGAGCCGTGATGTCGATACTGCGATCGGCGTGGGACGGGGCGTGCGCGCCGGCACCGTCTGGGTTAACACCTTCATGGACGGTACGCCGGAGCTGCCGTTCGGCGGCTACCATCAGTCCGGCATCGGCCGGGAACTAGGGCGAAACGCCGTGAAGGACTATACCGAGGAGAAGACGTTTCACGTCCACACGGGCCCGCGGACGAGCTGGTGGCTCCCGCGCGGCGCGTAATCGACGACGAGAATCGGGAGCCGATGCAAGGTTTCTGAATACGGGGCCGGACCGTTTCCGGCGGGAGCAACGACTTGGAAGGTAGACAATGCAATTCCGCACCATATTGATGGCAAGCGCGATGGCCGCCTCGGCGATCGGTTTTGCCGGCGGGGCCTCGGCGGCCGACGTCAAGGAAGTCCAGATGCTGCATTGGTGGACGTCGGGCGGCGAAGCGGCCGCGCTGAATGTCGTCAAGCAGGACCTCGCGAAAGAGGGCTACGCCTGGAAAGACGTTCCTATCGCAGGCGGGGGCGGCGAGGGCGCGATGACCGCGTTGAAAGCGATGGTGGCCGCCGGCAATCCGCCGACCGCTTCGCAGATTCTCGGCTACTTCGCGGTCGATTACGCGGAGGCCGGCAACCTCGCCGACATCTCCTCCCTCGCCCAGAAGGAAGGCTGGGACAAGGTCATTCCCACAGCGCTGCAGAAATTCACCACCACCAACGGCAAATGGGACGCCGTTCCCATCAACATCCATTCGGTGAACTGGGTCTGGATCAATAAGGCCGTAATGGACAAGATCGGCGGGACCGAACCGAAGACCTTCGACGAATTCATCGCCCTGCTCGACAAGGCCAAGGCGGCGGGCGTCATCCCGCTCGCGCTCGGCGGCCAGCCCTGGCAGGAAGCGACGATGTTCGAACTCGGTCGTGATGTCGACCGGCGGCCCCGACTTTTACAAGAAGGCGTTCGTCGACCTCGACGAGAGCGCGCTCAAGTCGGACACGATGAAGAAGTCGTTCGACAACCTGGCCAAGCTTCGCGCTTACACCGACCCGAACTATGCCGGCCGCAACTGGGACCTCGCCACCGCGATGGTGATCAAGGGCGATGCGCTGGTGCAGGTGATGGGGGACTGGGCCAAGGGCGAGTTCAAGGCCGCCAACAAGGAGGCCGGCAAGGATTTCCTCTGCTATCGCTTCCCCGGCACCGACGGCACGGTGATCTACAACACCGACATGTTCGCGTTCTTCAAGGTACCGGCCGACCGTCAGGCCGCGCAGCTCGCGCTCGCCGATGCGACGATGAGCCCAGCCGTCCAGTCGGGGTTTAACATCGTCAAGGGTTCGGTGCCCGCGCGCATGGACGTGCCCGACACGGGCTTCGACATGTGCGGCAAGAAGGGCATTGCGGACGTCAAGAAGGCGAACGCGGACGGCAAGTTCGTCGGCTCCATGGCCCAGAACTACGCGCAGCCGCCGGCCCTCGCGGGCGCCTACCATGACGTCGTGACCAAGTTCTTCCATGGCGAGATCAAGAGCTCGGACGCCGCCGTGGCGGAACTCGACAAGGCGCTCAACAACGCCAAGTGATGCGATCATCCCTCCCCCGTCAGAGGCGGGGGAGGGCCTTCGTGACCCATCCGTGGGAGCCGCTCATGACCGCATTTATTGAGCCGATTGTCGTGGCGGAGCCACGCGGGGCCACGGTGCGCGATAAGCTTCAGCACTACCTGCCGAGGCTGGTGCTTGCGCCGTCGTTCGCACTCGTGCTGGTCTTCGTCTACGGCTTCAATCTATGGACGTTCTTTCTTTCGTTCACCAACTCGAAGGCGTTCGCGACGACGAAGCTGGTAGGCCTCCTCAATTACCAAAGGCTTTGGAACTGGACGTTCGAGACCGATCCGCCGTCGAGCTGGTACACGGCGATCGTCAACATGGGCATATTCGGCGGACTTTATGTCGCCTTCTGCCTGATCCTCGGCCTGACGCTGGCGATCCTCCTCGACCAGAAAATTCGTGGCGAGGGAATCCTGCGCCCGATCTATCTTTATCCGCTCGCGCTGTCGTTCATCGTCACTGGCACAGCGTGGAAGCTCTTTCTCGATCCAGGCATTGGACTTGAGAAGGCCGTCCACGATTGGGGCTGGACAAGCTTCAAGTTCGACTGGGTCGTCAATCCGCGGATGATGATCTATTGCGTCGCGATCGCCGGCGTCTGGCAGACCTCCGGATTCGTGATGGCGATGTTCCTCGCGGGCCTGCGCGGCATCGACGGCGAAATCCTCAAAGCGGCGCAGATCGACGGCGCCACGGCTTTCGCCACCTATTGGCGCATCGTCCTTCCAATTATGCGGCCGGTGTTCCTCTCCGCCATCATCGTGCTCGCCCATATGGCGATCAAGTCCTACGACCTCGTGCTTTCCGTGACGGGCAAGAATCCCGGCGGCGCGGCGGAGCTGCCTTCGACCTTCATGTATTCCTACACCTTTACTCGCAACCAGATGGCGGTCGGTTCGACAGCCGCGGTAATCATGCTGATGACCATCGCCGCGATCATGGTCCCCTATCTCTACTCGGAACTGAGAGAGAAGCACCAATGAGCGCCGCCGATCTCGTCGTTTCGGCGCCCGTTCGCGAGCCAGCGCGCCATTCCGCGACGACGCGCGTCGTCATCTACGGGCTGCTGGTCTTTTTCGCGCTGATCTACATCGTACCGCTCGTCGTCATGGTGATGACGTCGTTGAAGCCGCTCGACGAGGTGACCGGCGGCAACATGTTCGCGCTGCCGCATCATCTGACCTTCGATCCCTGGGTGCAAGCGTGGGGCGAAGCGCGCATCGGCGTTTCCGAGACCGCGGGAATCAAAGGCTACTTCTGGAACTCGATCAAGATGGTCGTGCCCGCGGTGCTCATCTCGACGCTCCTCGGGGCTCTGAACGGCTATGTGCTGACCAAATGGCGATTTCCCGGCCACAAGCTCGTTTTCGGGATGATGCTTTTCGCCTGCTTCATTCCGTTCCAGTCCGTAATCATCCCCATGGCGGTCATCCTCGGCATCCTCGGGAGTCTCGGAAATCGTCTGGTCGATTTGACCGGCATGTCATTCGGTCTGGGCAACTCGACCGTCAATCTGGTTCTCGTTCACGTTATCTATGGCCTCGGCTTCACAACGCTATTCTTCCGCAACTATTACGAGGCGTTCCCGACCGAGCTCGTCAAGGCGGCGATGATCGACGGCGCCAGCTTCTTCCAGATTTTCCGCCGCATTCTCCTGCCCAATTCCGCGCCGATCATCATCGTGACCGTGATCTATCAGTTCACCAACATCTGGAACGACTTCCTTTTCGGCTCGACCTTCGCGGCCGGCGACCAATCGCCGATGACCGTCGCCTTGAACAATGTCGTCAACTCGTCGACCGGCGTCGTCGAATACAACGTGAACATGGCGGCCGCCATCATCGCGGCTGCTCCTACTTTGCTCGTCTACATTGTCGCCGGCCGCTACTTCGTACGCGGCCTGATGGCCGGCGCGGTGAAAGGTTGACCGATGGCTTTTCTCGAAATCACCGGCTTGCGCAAACGATTCGGATCGCTCGAGATCCTGAAGGGAATCGATCTTGCGCTCGACAAGGGCGGCTTTCTCGTTCTGGTCGGCCCATCCGGCTGCGGAAAATCGACTCTCCTCAATACGATCGCGGGCCTTGAATCGATCAGCTCCGGCGACATTCGCATTGAAGGTCAACAGATCAACGATCTTCACCCGTCCAAGCGCGACATCGCGATGGTGTTTCAGTCCTACGCCCTCTATCCGAACATGTCGGTCGCGCAGAACATGGCGTTCGGCATGGAAATGCGCGGCGTGCCGAAGGCCGAACGGGACAAGGCGGTCGCCGGCGTGGCGAAGACGCTCCAGATCGAGCATCTGCTCAGTCGCCGGCCGAGCCAGCTCTCCGGCGGACAGCGTCAGCGCGTGGCGATGGGTCGCGCCCTCGTTCGACAGCCGCGCGTCTTCCTGTTCGACGAGCCGCTTTCGAACCTCGACGCAAAGCTTCGGGTGGACATGCGCATCGAAATCAAGCGCCTTCATCAGGTCACCGGAACGACGATCGTCTATGTCACGCACGATCAGATCGAAGCGATGACGCTGGCGACCAAGATCGCCGTTCTCAAGGACGGCGAATTGCAGCAGGTCGGCACGCCGAACGAAATCTACAACATGCCCAGCAATCTCTTCGTGGCTGACTTCATGGGTTCGCCGGCGATGAATCTCCTAGAAGGGAAGGTGGTGCGCGCCGACGGGTTCCCGAAGATCTTGCTCGAACGCAAGGACCACGAGCCGATCGTGGTTCCTCCGCCGTTGAGCGCGGACGCAAATAAACTCGCCGAGGGCGGCAAAGTGATCTTTGGCATTCGCCCCGAGGCTGTGAACGACCGCGAAAGCATTGACCGAAATGCGAAGTCCGTGGCGATGTTCAACGCAAACGTCGAGATTGTCGAACCGGCTGGGTCCGACACATTCGTCGTCACTCATGTCGCCGGCAAGGAAATGACAGCGCGCATGCGCGCCGACACGGACGTGCGAGTTGGGGAGAACCACGCCTTTGTCTTCAACCTCGACAAGGCGGTGCTGTTCGATCCGGCGACCACCCGTCGGATTTGAGCGCGAGAGGGCAACGGAACGGCGCAGCCGACCTCAGGCAAGCGCGTTCGCGTCGGCGTGCCGACGTCGAGAGGGTGGAATGCCGAACCGGGAAATGGTTGACGTCCTTGTCATCGGATCAGGGATGGGCGGGGCGACATTTTCCGCGGGGCTGGCGCCCAGCGGCTCCAAAATCGTCATCCTCGAACGCGGTGAACGGCTGCGCGACAGCGAGGCGGCGCGCGACGCACGGGCGATTTTCCAGCGCGGAGTTTTCCGGCCGCAAGAGTCCTGGCTCGACGGCGCGGGCCAGCCGTTCAATCCGGGGAATTACTATTACGTCGGCGGCAACACGAAGCTCTATGGAGGGGTTCTGATCCGCTATCGCGCGCGAGATTTCGAGCCGATCAGCTATCGCGATGGAACAACGAAGGGCTGGCCGTTCGGTTACGATGAATTGGAGCCCTGGTATACGCGCGCAGAGAAGCTCTATCGGGTTCGCGGGGCTGAGAATTTCGACCGTACCGAGCCGCACCATTCGAAGCCCTATCCATTCGGCCCGGTCCCGGATGAGCCGGCGATCGCAAAAGCGCGAGAACGAATGACGCGTGTTGGGCTGAACCCGTTTCCGTTGCCGCTCGGTCTGGACCTCGACAAGTGGCTGCGGCGCGCGAAGACCCCCTGGGACGCATTTCCCGACACCGGCTGCGGCAAGATGGACGCCGAGAGTTGCGGCGTCGACGAAGCGCTGGCGCATCCGAACGTCGAGCTTCGCACCAACGCTCGCGTCGAAAGACTGCTGGTCGAGCCGGACGGCAAACGCATCGCCGGCGCCGAAGTCTTGGTGAACGGAGAGCGCCAACGGATTGCCGCCAAGATCGTGGTCCTGGCCGCAGGCGCCGTTAACTCCGCGGCCTTGCTGCTGAAGTCTCGAGAGGGAGGGCTAGCCAATCGATCGGATGCGGTCGGTCGCCATTTCATGAACCACAACTGCTCGGCCGTGCTTGCCATCGACCCGACCACGATCAACGATTCGATCTATCAGAAGACCCTCGGGATCAACGACTTCTATCTCGACGATGGTCAGGGCGGCCCGCCGCTTGGAAACATCCAGCTGCTTGGGCGCGTCACCGCCCCCATCTTGAAGACCAGTCTCCGGATGGCGCCGGAATGGGCCCTCGGCCTCATGAGCAGGCGCACCGTGGACTGGTACGCGATGAGCGAGGACCTCCCCAATCCCGAGAGCCGCGTGACAGTCGAGGGCCGGCAGATACGGCTCGATTGGAAACGCAGCAACTGGGAGGCTCACGCGGGATTGGTGAAGGCGTTCAAGGAACGCCTGCGGGCGGCAGGCTACCCAATTGTGCTATCGCAGCCGTTCGACCGCCGAACGCCTTCGCATCAGTGCGGCACCGTTCGCATCGGCCTCGATCCTTCGACGTCGCCGCTCGATCCGTTCTGCCGCGCCTTCGATCACCCGAACCTCTTTGTCGTGGACGCCTCCTTCTTGCCGACCTCGGCCGCGGTCAATCCGTCTCTGACGATCGCCGCGCAGGCGCTTCGCGTCGCAGATCACGTCGCGAAGAACGACCTTTGATCATTCCAGGATAAGTGACGATGTCATACGACTACATCATCGTCGGGGGCGGGGCCGCCGGATGTGTGCTTGCAAATCGCCTGAGCGCCGATCCCGCCCTCAAAGTCCTGCTTCTGGAGGCCGGAGGCGGAGACTGGAACCCGCTTTTCCGGATGCCGGCGGGCTTCGCGAAGATGACGAAGGGCGTCGCCAGCTGGGGCTGGAGTACGGTTCCGCAAAAACACCTCAACGGTCGCGTCATCTGGTACACCCAGGCCAAGGTCATCGGGGGCGGATCGTCAATCAACGCCCAGCTCTACACCCGCGGCAACGCCAAGGATTACGATGCATGGGTGAGCGAAGCGGGCTGTGAAGGCTGGAGCTATCGCGAAGTCCTGCCATATTTCCTGCGCAGCGAGGACAACCAGCGGCTGGTCAACGCCTATCACGGCTACGGGGGGCCCCTCGGCGTTTCTTATCCCGTCAATCCGCCGCCGATCAGTTTCGCGTTCCTGCGCGCGGCGCAGGAGACCGGCATCCCGTTCAATTTCGACTTCAACGGCGAGAAGCAGGACGGCATCGGCCACTATCAGCTTTCCACCCGCAATGCCGAGCGATCCTCGACATCGAGCGCCTTCCTCAAGCCGGCGCGGAGCCGAAAGAACCTCACGGTTCGTCTGCAGGCGCAGACGCTTCGGGTAGAAATCGAAAACGGTTGCGCAGTCGGGGTGACCGTCGCTCATGGAAGCGGAACCGAGACTCTACGCGCCGATCGGGAGGTGATTGTCAGTTGCGGCGCGATCGGATCGCCGAGGCTGCTTCAGCTCTCCGGACTCGGTCCGGCGAACGCGCTCAAGGCCGCGGGAGTGACGGTTGTCCGCGATCTTCCGCGCGTCGGGAGCAACATGCAAGATCACCTCGACCTCTACGCGATCTCCGAGTGCACCGGCGATCACACCTACGACCGCGTCGCCCGGCCGCATCGCACGGTCTGGGCGGGGATCGAGTATCTCCTGTTCAAGACCGGACCGGTCACCTCAACCCTGTTCGAGACCGGGGGCTTTTGGTACGCGGACAAGCAGGCGCGCTCTCCGGACATTCAGTTTCACTTGGGCCTGGGATCGGGAATCGAGGCGGGCGTCACCCAAATGAAGAATCCGGGCGTAACGCTTAATTCCGCGTTCCTTCGCCCGCGCTCGCGAGGGACCGTGAGGCTCGCCAGTTCGGACCCGAAGGCCGCACCGTTGATCGACCCCGACTACTGGGCGGACCCTTACGATCGTGAATGCGCCTTGAAGGGCTTGAGACTGGCGCGCGAAATCCTGCGTCAGCCGGCTCTGAAGCCGTTCGTGTTGGGCGAGCGGCTGCCCGGCGACGATCTGAACACCGACGAGGACCTGGCGAAGTACGCCTACCGATCTTGCAAGACGGATCATCACCCGGTCGGCACCTGCGCGATGGGCCGCGGGCCCGAAGCCGTCGTGACGCCGGACCTCAAGCTTCGCGGGATCGACGGCCTGCGGGTGGTCGACGCCTCCGTGATGCCCTTCGTGCCCTCGTGCAACACAAACGCGCCGACGATCATGGTCGCCGAAAAGGCCTCGGACATCATCCTCGGCAAACACCCGCTCGCGCCCGCGAACGTTTGATTGGAGCCTGACAAGTCGGAAGCGAGATTCGATTCGCTGCTCGATCGTCCGAACGACCGCTAAACGTGTGCGCCGTGACAAGGCGGCGCTTTCCAGTGGGTGCGAGCCCCACCCGGCGAACGCTCCAGCCGGAAGCAACCGGAGCAGTCATGGAGGTGACGAAATGGCTGAAGCCTTCGGTGGTGCTGGTCACGTATAGGTGACTGCGCGAGTGTGCGGGCCGCAACGCGAGTAAACGCTGAGCAAGCCTCACATGAGCGGGTGGCAGTCAAGTGGGTCGTTTCCGGGTGATGAGTCTCCAGCGGTTTGTCCGGTATCCGAGGTTCTGAGCCCTCTTGCGTGACGTGGCTCGTTTCCGAGCACGATCAACCTCACATACGGTCGCCGTTCGCGACGGCTGCACCAACATCCCGCTTGCGGCGGGCAGGGCTCAGGAAGACGAGAACCTTTCTCGAAAACGGCGTTTCAGGCCACGGCTTGCTTCGGTTCGTCCACCTGGATCCGTCAGGACTGATCACGTCCTGTGGATTACGGTATTGGATGACGTGGAAGACGGGGCCTATCGTCAGGCCGGCCTAATACGTTGAGAGTTCCCCCGGCTTTGCCGGGGTGGCAGTAGGAGTTTGACGTTTTCGGAAGTCCACCGCGATTTTTCCCGATGTGAGCCGCCAAGCACACGAAGGGTCAAATCACGATGGACGAGTTTGAGAGCCTAAGTCACTCGAAGTGGGAGTGCAAATACCACGTCGTTTTCATTCCGAAGTTTCGGCGCAAGGTTCTGTATGGCGAGCTGCGCAAACACTTGGGGGAGGTGTTCCGCAAGCTTGCGGAACACCGAGAGAGCCGGGTCGAGGAGGGGCATTTGTTGCCCGACCACGTTCACATGATGCTGTCGATTCCGCCCAAGTATGCGGTCAGTCAGGTCGTGGGGTACATCAAGGGTAAGAGCGCAATCCATTTGGCTCGGGTTTATGGCGAGCGCCACCGAGGGTTCATAGGGCAGCACTTTTGGGCCCGAGGATATTTCGTTTCGACGGTCGGTCGGGACGAGAGGGTCATCCGGGACTACATCAGGAACCAAGAGAAAGAGGAGCCTCTTGCAGAATTCCCTGAGGGCGAGGAATTTCCCGTGGTTTTGGATTGCGGGCGCCGGCGGCTCAGGCTGGCGCTGGCCTGAAGCTGGCGACGCGGAGGATTTGATCGGCGGCGAGCGCGACGATGCCGAACATGAGGTGGCATTTGACCTTGATCGAGCCGCGCACGCGCAGGAACCTGGCGCCGAATTCGTCCTTCAATCGAGCATTGACGCGTTCGACCATGGTGCGGAAATCATAGATGACGTCATTTGCGTCGGGCATGTGGATGAACTTCATCCTGTCGACCTCCCGTTCCCATTCGGCCTTGACCTCATGCTGGGCGCGAAAGTTGCGGTCGATGATCGGCGCGTGGCCGAGCGTGCGGCTGTGGTCATGAATGGCGGCGGCGTCGTAGGCGGCGTCCATGAGATCGTAGAGATAGGAAACCCGCGCGCCGGTCATGGTCATCAAGGGAATGGCGACCTGACTGTCGTGAACGGAGGCCGAAGTCAGCACGCAGGAGACGGGGATCTGGCCGCAAGCGACGTCGATATGCAGCTTGTAGCCGATCCAGGTTTCCTTGTAGCCCTTGCTGTTTTTCTTGGAGCCGACATCGCAGGCGGTGGGCAGTTCGGCGAGCATTTGGTTGACGTTCTGTGAGGTTTGTCGCTCCAGCCGCGTCGGCTCGGGCTTTGGCCGTTGCTCGTCCTTGCGCGGGCGTCCGCGCTTGCGCGGCGGCTGAGCGCCATCGGACGGCGGATCGTCCTTCTTGTCGCTGGCCTCTTTCGCCGCCGGCTTCTCGCGCGCCTCGATCTCGGTGGCGTCGCGGGCGATCACGCCGACGATGCGCCCGCCGAGCGAGCGCTCGATCAGCGCCGCGTGCATTTTGTCGGGCAGATCGCCCTGCGCGAACTCCGCGAAGGCGCGAGAGAACGTGGCTTCTGAGGGCACTTGCGAGCGTCGCTCCCAACCAAGGATACGCCGCAGCGACTTGTCGACGGCGAGTTGCTCGATCAAAGCGGAAGTGGTGGGAATGCCCAGCATCGCCTTGGCGACGAAGGCCCTGGCAAGGGCGCGCCGATCCTCGGGCGGGCGGCCGGGGCCGCGCGGCGGCTCGGGAACGAAGGCTTCGAGGCCGATCACGTCGAGGGTCGTGACGAGACGCCCAAGCGCTTCGGTCATTGGGTCGACTTCCTCGCGCAGCCAAGGAAACAGAGTGCCCTGGATATGGTTCCAGCGGGCTTTCATGGCGTCTAGGGGATCGTCGGACATGCCTGTTGCTACGAATCGGGACGATAAGCCAAAACAATACCGAAACTACTCTCAATGTACAGCGATATATATTATCTTATAGTAGTTGACAACTGTCATATCGTTCCTACATGCCCCACCTCAATTTGCTTGGCATTCAAAATAAATTTGCAAGAGCCTCAGAGGACCAGCGATTGGAGCAACTCAACCTCTGGCGCTGATGGGCCACCTCCAGGTGGCCCAGTAAACCGGGGACGCGTCAGCGTCCCCATTCGCCGCTTTGAGCGGCTCACATCCTGAAAGCCCCCGGCTTTGCCGGGGGATTGTTACTCATGGCGCCTTCGATCACGACCCCGGCGCTCACATATTTCCAGAGCGCGACCAGCAGCTTTCGCGCCAGCGCCACGATCGTCGTCTTGCGCCGACGACCGCCGTTACGTTCGTTTCGGTCCTGGAACCAGAGGGTGAGTGCGGAGCGCGGCTGATAGCGTATCCAAAGCCAGGCGAGCTGAATCATCGTGGTCCGTAGTCGCGGGTTGCCCGATTGCGAGATGCCCTGCTCGCGATTGACCGACCCGCTTTGCCAAGGCGTCGGGGCGAGGCCGGCATAAGCGGCGACCTGTCGGCGGTTATCGAATTGTCGGGAAAGTCCTTCAGACCAGAGGACCGAAGCGAACTCCGGCCCAATGCCATGGACACCCAGCAACATCGGCGGCGGGGCCGACACTTTGGTTTGTTCTGCGTTGAGCAGCGCGTCCCGCTCGGCCTCCACAGCCTTGATCTGCTCGAGAAGCAATTCGAGCCGATCGAGTTCTCGACAAACCTGGGCTTTGAGATGTTGGGGCAAGTGACGGCCATCGCCAGTCTGAAGCGCTTCCAGCCGCGCCCGCCGATCGCGACGCAAGGGCTCATACCCGGATGCGCCCTGAGAGAAGAGCAATCCTTTGATCCGGTTGACGTGCTGGACCCGTTCCATGATCAGCACCTTACGCTCACGGCAGATCCGGCGGCGGTCTTCATCTTCAGGCGTCGGCGCCCGAACCATTGAGCAGACCCGCGGTTCGCCGCGCTTGTGGGCGAGCAGCGCGCGAAGCAAAGCCTCGCCATCGATCCTGTCGGTCTTGGCCCGACGCCGCCGGCGCGAAGTCGCAATTGAGGCTGCATCGACAACATGGCTCTCAATTCCTTCACTCAGCAAGACACGGTGAATCCAGAAGCCGTCCAGCCCCGCTTCTTGAATGACGATGACCGGGAAGGATTTTCCGGTCCGCGCGCACGCTTTCCTCCTGAGCTCCGCAATGCGCGCCAGCAGCGCAGCGATATCCCCGGCGGATACGCTGTGCTTTGACATCTTCTCTCCGCGGCCTGGGGACAGCGATGTGGCCAGCCAGGTCGATCGGCTCAGTTCCAATGAGATGAATATTGCGCAAAGATCAGCTCGGATCGTGGTCGGTGCTACAGATTGATCAGCTACGTTTTGCATGGTCGCCTCCAGAGTGGGTGGTAAGCGACCTCATGCTCCCAAGTCGCCGGTCGCTACCACCGCCTCATGGGATCTCGAAAAGGACGATGTGCAGGCCGACCCGACGACGTTTTCGGGGAAGGCTGATAGTAGTACCGCTGAAGCCGGGTAACGCCGGGGGAGGGAAGGAGCCTCAGTTCAAGACAGACGCAAGACGTGGTGAAGGACCTGGAGATTGGGCAACCCATCAACTCCGGATAGCGTTCAGAAACTGCAGACGGCGTTGCACGCGAAAGCGAAGGCAGAACCCGGCTACCGCTTCTACGCCCTCTACGACAAGATCAGCCGCGAGGACATTCTGGCGCACGCCTATGCCCAGTGCCGCTCCGACAAGGGCGTGACCTAGCGTGGACCGTCAGGACTTCGAGGCCGTCGAGGCGTATGGGGTGGAGCGATGGCTGGGCGAACTGGCGCTTGCGCTCAGGCAGGAGGCTTACCGACCGGACCCTATCAGGCGCGTTTTCATACCGAAGGCCAACGGCAAACTCAGGCCGCTCGGCATCTCAACCTTGCGGGATCGGGTCTGCATGACAGCAGCGATGCTGGTGCTGGAGCCGATCTTCGAAGCCGACCTTCCACCGGAACTCTATGCCTACCGTCCCGGGCGAAACGCCCAACAGGCGGTGGTCGAGGTGGAGGAACTGCTGTTTCGCGGCCGTCCGGACGTGGTGGACGCCGACCTCGCGGACTACTTGGACACCGCTTCATATTGCCCCCTGGTTCATGCGGTTCGATCGAAAAGTTCGGGTTGCCTGGCTATCGCTTTGATACGGAGTCCTTTTTGCTTGCCGTGCATAACATGGACGGCGTCGAGCTCGCCGCGCTTGACACGCTGCAATACGGTTTGGCGTGAGACGCCGAGCGCCTTCATCGCCTCGCGCATGGGCATGAAGCCTTCACCGGCGTCGTTATTGAACCGGGCCAGGACGTCGTGGGTCAACCGGATGCGCCAGGGGGCCCCGGGGGTCAGCTGCTCGCCCGGGATGATTCCGGCGTTGAGCAAGCGATGGAGGGTCGAGGGGGCGACGCCGAGTACGGGCGCCGCCGTCTTGATGGTCAACAGCTCGCCCTCGGCGTGCGCGGCGCTCGGCTCGAAGCACGGGATATCCCAGTGCCGACGTAGACTGGCGACGCGGCCCGCCTCGAAGCGATGGCCATATGCCGTGCTGCGCCCCTGGCGATTGAGGATGCCGGCGATCACGGCGTCGGGATAGAGAGCCGCCAGCCGGCGCACGAGCGCGATCGTGTCCTCGTCGGTGCGTATCGTGGCCGGCCGTGAACGCGGCAGCGCCAGATCAATCTCAGCGATCGCGCCGCCCTTCCAGCGCAGCGTGAGGCGCGCTGCGGCCTTGTCGCGCTCGACTTTGACAATGACTTCCTCGAGCAGCGTCCGCAGCAGCTCCTTCCGGTCGCGCGGCGTCGTGGTTGCGGCATGCCAAACAATGGCCAGATCAGCTCCGAGCGCAAGCAGACGACCCCGCTCGTCCTGGGAGAGCGTTCGTGGACGCGCCTCTTCGCGGCGCGAAAGCTCGGCCCTGGCGGCTTCGAGCGCGCTCAAGCGCTCCTCCCATTCGCGCTCGAGGCCGCGAGCGACCAGGCGGTTGTCAGGATCGACGGCACGGTAGCGGCGCTCGGCGCGGCTCGCTTCGTAGCTTGCCCGCTCGACGCCGAGACGCCATTGCCTGAGCGAGGTCTCGCGATCGGCTTCGAGCCGCTCCGCGGCGGCGACAGTGGCGGCGAGCTTTGCTGGCTCGAGGGCGGCGATGAAGGCCCGCGTGACGGCCTCGTCGATTTGGATGCCGCCGATGTTGAGGCAATAGACGCCGCGGCCCTCGACCAGGATCTTGCCGGGGCAATGATACCCCGGCGCGGAGCTGCGTCCGCGATAGTGCGTGTGCAAGCGGCGTCCGCAGTGCCCGCAGGTGGCAAGACCTTGCAGCAGAGCGCTCCCTTCCCTCACGGCGCCGCCCGCTTTGTGCGGTCCGGGGCGCGTATTCTTGGCGATGCGATCCTGGTTGGCCTCATAGGTCCGCCAATCGGTGAAGCCCGGATGATGGTCCAGAATGAGCACCTGCCACTCGGAGCGAGGCAGTTTCCGGACACGCTTTCTGCGGACGCCCGATGCATCCAGCATCGTCTCCCGACGTGATTTGCCATAAGCGTAGGCGCCCGCATAGACGGGATTTGTGAGAACGTGGTGGATGGCGGTGTAGCTGGCCTCGACCCAACGGATCTCCGCGCCCTGATGCATCTGCAGAGGGAATGTGAGCCTTTCGGAACGAAACCATAGCCAGACGCGGCGCGCCGAGCCCGTCTGGGCAAAGCTCGCGAAAACATTGCGGATGGCGGCGACGACGGCCTCGTCGGGGTGGAAACAGACCTCGCCATCGGCCTCGCCCCAGACAAAGCCGACCGGCAATCCTCGGCGCAGTTCACCGCGCGCCGCCTTGTTGCGAATGCCGCCGTTGAGGCGGGCCCGCAGGACATGCAACTCGGCTTCGCTCATGGCGCCCTTGAGCCCGAGCAGGAGGCGATCGTTGAAGAGGGCAGGATGATAGATGCCGTCGGCGTCGCCGATCAGCGTATCGGTGAGGCCGCCCAGCTCGATGAGGCGATGCCAATCGGCGTTGTTGCGCGCCAAGCGCGAGACCTCGAGCCCCAGCACGAGGCCGACGTGGGCGAGGGCGACTTCGGCGGTGAGCCGGGCGAAACCCGATCGCGCGACAAAGCCGGAGCCGGAGAGCCCGAGGTCCTCATCGATGACGACGATGCGATCGGCGGGCCAGCCGAGTTCACGGGCTTTGGCGGCAAGCGCATATTGTCGATCGGTCAACTCGCGATTGTTCTCGACCTGGGCGGCGCTGGACTGGCGCAGGTAGACGATCGCCTGACGCGAAAGATGATTGGCGGTGATCTTGGCGCGCTCATTCATCGCTTCCCTCCCTCTTCGATCTGGCCGACAGCATTCGGGCGATGAGACGTGCGAGAATCTCGAGCGCTGCGACGCGCGAGGCTTCGTCGAGCTGCTGCCAGGCCATCGCCAATGGCGGTGCTGGAGAGGGGTTCGGGGCAAGATCGGTTGGGTCGAGGAAGGCCAGTTTCAATTGCATGACCGCTCTCCTTTCGCGGCGCCAACTCGACATGTCGGCCGCTCAGAGCGTCGATGACCCTGCGCAGGTGAAGCAAATCCCCGAGTCTGCCCAGATCGTGGTCGCCATCGCCGACATCCTCCGCCGGTGTTCGCCTCGCCGGCTCCGGGCGCCAGTCGGTCCACTCGGCCGGAATGAGCGACCGGCTGCCGTCTGGTAAAACCACGAGAACCAGGAGGACGCCGCGCCGCCGGATGCTGCTGATCGCGGTCAGCGATTGGCCTTCGAAAGCGTGACGCTCGCGGGTGATCGTTACCGAATCCGGAACATCACGACGATGGGTAGTCTGTGGCCGCTTCCTTCGGGAGCATTCCCCATGCCGAGCTTCTCAAGTCGGTAGCGCGCCGGATCGTTGATCGGCGCGTGCTGCATCTGATCCGGATGTGGCTGGATTGTCCCGTGGAAGAAACCGACGATCGAGGACGGAAGACACGCACGACCGAGGCGCGAGACCAGCGGCGCGGCATCCCGCAGGGCTCACCCCTCTCACCGCTGCTGGCCAATATTTACATGCGGCGGTTCGTGCTGGGATGGAAGATGTTCGGGCTTGAGCGAGCCCTCGGCGCTCGCCTCGTGACCTATGCCGACGACCTCGTGATCCTGTGCAGAAGGGGCAAGGCCGAAGCGGCCCTGCAAAGCCTGCGCGAGATCATGGGCAAGCTGAAGCTGACGGTCAACGAGGAGAAGACACGCATCTGCAAAGCGCCGGAGGGAGAGTTCGACTTCCTGGGATACACGTTCGGGCGGATGTTTTCGGCGAGGACCGGCCAGGCCCGTATCGGCTACCGGCCGTCAAAGAAAAGCATCAAGCGCGTGGTCGAGAAAGTCCACGCGCTGACCGACCGATCGGGCACATGGCAAGAGACCACAACGCTGGTGAGCAAAGTGAACCGCACGCTGCGCGGATGGGCGAACTACTTCCAAGTAGGAACCGTCAACAAGGCGTATCGGGCGCTCGACGCTTACACAGCCGTGCGGTTACGCCGGTGGTTGCGCTCCAAGCACAAAGTCAGGCGACGAGGGGGCGGGAGCTATCCACTCTCGCACCTCTACGGGCACTTCGGGCTCGTACGTCTGAGCCGGCTTGGGCATGACGTGTCGTGGACGAAGGCGTGAGGTCTTGTCCGAGAGCCGGATGCGGGCAATCCGCACGTCCGGTTGTGTGTCCAGCGAAGGCTGGCATGTTCAGCAGGAGAAAGGCCTGCCGGGGCAAGAATCAGAGGCCCCGTAGTTTGGATAGCAGGGTGGAGGGAAACCAAGACCCTGAAGCCTATCGACAACGCCTCCCTTGGGGAGGCGACGAGTCACCGGGCCGTAACAACAGTGAACGCAAAAGTGGCCTCGAAAGTGAGTAGCCCCGAAGGCCGAGCCCCCAACCGGAGGGCGAAGGCAGCATGGGGAGCCGAAATCTGATCGATGCGGCTCCAACACTTCGGCGGGGTGGAAGCGACAGCACGGTGACAAGGACATGCCAAGCAACTGGAGAAGCCCTCCTCGTCCCGAGGAGAAATCATCGGAGCAGCGTCGATCGTATAACCGGCTCAACCGGGAAGTCGATCGAAGGCGAGAGGGTGACGGATGGGTTCGAAGTAGCGTTGAAGCGGGGTAACGCCCGTGGAGCGAAGGAGCCCTGCTGTTTGTAAAGTCTCCGACCACAAGGAAGGCAAGGACGAGATGACAAAGGCGTCCATCGATTTGCAGGACCTGAGGCGGAGAATATACGTCAAGGCGAAGGCTGAAACGTCCTGGAGGTTCTGGGAACTCTATGTCCATGTCTGCAAGCTGGAAACGTTACGCGAGGCGTATGCGCTGGCCAAAAAGAACGACGGGGCTCCGGGAAGTGACGGGGTGACCTTCGAGGCCATCGAAGCGCAAGGCGTAGAGGCTTTCCTCAGGCAGATTGCGGACGAACTGGTCGGGCGCTTCTATGTGCCGCTACCGGCCCGGAGGCAGGAAATTCCGAAGGATGGGGGCAAGGTCCGCGTCCTTTCGATTCCGGCTATCCGCGACCGGGTGGCGCAGGGCGCGCTCAAGCTCATATTGGAACCGATCTTCGAGGCGGACTTCCAACCGGGGTCGTTCGGATACCGACCGCAACGGACAGCTCATGAAGCGGTGGACCGTGTGGCGCGAGCGATCGTTCAGCACAAGACGCGCGTCATCGACATCGACTTGCGCAGCTATTTCGACAATGTCCGGCATGACCGGCTGTTGGCGAAAGTAGCCCAGCGCGTGGACGATGCCGACGTCATGCACCTGCTGAAGGTCATGCTCAAAGCCGGCGGCAAACAAGGCGTTCCGCAGGGCGGGGTGATTTCGCCGCTGCTCAGCAACATCTACCTCACCGAGGTTGACAGGATGCTGGAGCGGGCGAAGGAGGCCACGCGCTACGGCAAGTACACCTCCGTCGAATACGCGAGATTCGCTGACGACCTGGTGATCTTGATCGACGCCCACCAGCGACATTACTGGCTGATGGCGGCGGTGGCGAAACGGCTGCGCGAGGAACTGGCCGAGCTGCAGGTCGAAATCAACGAAGAAAAGAGTCGAATCGTGGACCTCCGCCGAGGCGAGAGCTTCGGCTTTCTGGGGTTCGACTTCCGCCGCGTGCGTAGTCTGCGGGGCGCATGGCGCGCCCACTACACGCCCAAGCTCAAAAAGCGGACGGCGCTGCTACGCAAGCTCAAGGATGTGTTCCGCCGCCACCAATCGCAACCGGTTGATCGGGTCGTGAAGTTGATCAACCCGGTGCTGCGCGGTTGGGTGAACTACTTTGCGGTCGGACACGCCAGCGAGTGCTTCGGCTTCGTGAAAGACTGGGTGGAGAAGAAGATCCGGCGCCATATGCTGCGAGCCCGGAACCGACAGGGCTTCGGCTGGGCGCGGTGGAGTAGGGGATGGCTGTACCAAACTCTGAAGCTGTTCAATGGCTACCGAGTGGTTCGACCAGCGCCGAAAGCCGCCCCGGCAGGATCGGCCCCATAACCCTTGGGGCGAAGCAAACAGGAGAGCGCAGTGCGGGAAATCCGCATGCTGCGTTCGATGAGGCGGGGGCTGGAAACGTGGCATGGCCGAGATCGTGTGACACTCGCAGACGAAAGAGCGAGACAACAGGGAACACAAACTTCGGCCTAAACCGGCGCGCCAGTCCCCGACCCTACCGATGAGAGGGGTGTGGAAACGGAGCTACGGCTGAGCCACTAAGGCACCGCCAGACGAAAGGGGGGGAAAACAGACATGCTCAGCCTAACGCCACCGCGCCACACTCCTACTCTACCAACTCCGGCCGTCCGTCACCGGGATCAAGCTCCGTCTGAGGAGTCGAGATCCCGGCCCTTTTTTGCCACATTGGCTCATCTATCAGCTTGCTGGCGCGGGATGACTTCAGGCCGATTCGCCCGGGTCATGAACGAAAAGCCCCGATCGCCTTCGTGAGAGTTCAGAAATTCTCGACGTCGCCACCCCCAAGGGTGCTGAGACGCTCAGCGCAGCGAGACAGCTTCGGCGCCTCGCTTCGATCGTCGCGCCAGGCGTTCGAACCGGAACAGCCCAGGATCGACGATCGGATTGTCGCCGGAAACCAGATCGGCGATCAGGCGGCCGGCGCCGGGACCTATGCCGAAGCCGTGGCCGGAAAAGCCGCTGGCCAAGTAGAAGCCGGGCAGCGCTTCAACCGGCGAGATCACCGGCACGGCGTCGGGCGTCACGTCGATCAGCCCGGCCCAGCTTTGGGCGATCGCCGCGTTTTTGAAGACAGGAAAATCGCGGACGAGATTGGCCCGGCCTTGGGCGAGAATCGGCTCCGACGGCTCAGGATCAAGAACTCGGACAGTCTCGAAAGGCGATGACGCATCCAGCGTCCACCGGCGCGGAACATTCCATTCTTCGATGAATCGGCGCCCGATCCGCAGGCGCAGATTGCGCCACTCCTTGGCGAGGGAAGGCAGGAAATCGAGGAACAGCCGAAAACTGTCGGGCGTGATCGGGGTCTCGTTGGCCCCGCGATGCGCGATCGTATAGCCGCCGTCGAGCCGCTTGCGGAAAGCAAAATTTGATGCTCCCACGGCGCATTCCGCGGCGCCCTCGATCGGCGCCGTCCGCATTGCCGAACCAAGGATTTTGAGTTGCGGAAAATCGACGCCGATGTTGCCGCAGAAGAGGCGAGACCACGCGCCGCCGGCGAGGACGACCGCATCGCAAAGGATAGGGCCTCTCTCGGTCGCCACGCCGCTGACGCGCCCCGCGGCGGTCTCCAAGCCTCGCGCGGCGCATGAGGTCATGATCGTCGCGCCAGCCCGCCGCGCAGCCTCCGCGATCGCAGGCGCCGCGAGTTCCGGCTCCGCTCTGCCGTCGGTCGGCGTGAACAGAGCGCCCGGCCAGCGTCGGGTCGAGCTGGGAAGAAGCTCGTCGACTTCGTCGGCGCTGAGTAAGCGCGAGGCGACCTGAAACTGGCGCGCGCGGGCGAGCCAGGCTTCATAGTGATCGATTTCGCTCTGGCTTTCGCACAGATAGGCGATGCCGGCCTTGCGAAAGCCGGTTTCGGCGGCGACCTCCTGGTTCATGCGCTCCCACAGGCGCAGGCTTTCGATGGCGAGCGGCATTTCCGCCTCGTCTCGGCCCATCGTTCGACACCAGCCCCAATTCCGGCTCGATTGCTCGCCGGCGATCCGTCCCTTTTCGCAAAGCGCGACCGAGACGCCTTTCTTGGCGAGATAGAGGGCGGCGCTGACGCCGACGATGCCGCCCCCAATGATGACGACGTCGGCGCGGGCGGGAAGGGGCGCCGATGAAGTCTCCGGGCGCTCGGCGGCGGTCATGAACCATTTGTGGCATGCGCGCCACCGGGCGGGCAACATTGTCGATCAATGATGGGCTCCAGCAGGGTCGCCATTGTCGCCTGCGGCATCCTTGCGCCTTCGCGGCGGTTGCGCCCATAATCAAGGCGGTTTCGTGGGAGAATGCCAATGCGCAAAATCCTCGTCGCGGTGCTGGCTTTCGCGGGCTTCCTTGTGGTGGGCGAGGCGGAGGCGCAAAAGAAGACCCTGGTCATCGGCATGGGTTCGGCCGACGCCGGGAAGCTCGATCCGCATATCGCCTCGACGACGCCCGACAAAGGCCTGTTGCAATATATCTTCAGCGGCCTGGTGCGCATGAAGCCCGGTCAGATCAGCCCGGACACGATCGAGCCCGACCTCGCCGAGAGTTGGAGTTCCAATCCGGCCGGCACGGAATGGACCTTCCACATCCGACATGGCGTGCAGTGTCATTGGAACTACGGAGAGTTCACCGCCGAAGACGCGGCCTATTCGATCAAGCGCGCCGCAAACAAGGCGACGTCGTCCTATTCGAATGATTTCTCCAGCGTCGTCAGCGCCGACGCTGTCGATCCTTATACGCTGAAGATCACTCTGAAGAACCCGGTCGCTGGCTTCCTCGGCTACGTGGCCAATATCAACGGCGGCAATATGGTTTGCAAGAAAGCCGCGGAGGAGATGGGCGACGGCTTCTCCAAAAAGCCGATCGGCACCGGCCCGTTCATGTTCGCCGAATATCAGCCGCAGCAATTCGTGCGCCTCGTCGCCAACAAACAGTATTTCCGCGGCGCGCCGATGCTTGACGAGATCATGTACCGCTATATCCCTTCAGATTCGAGCCGCGATCTCGCTTTCGAGTCGGGCGAACTCGACATGATTTATGGCAAGCAGGATCAGTCCTGGGTTGATCGGACCAAGCAAACGCCGGGCGTCAGGGTGCTCGCCATGGAGCCGGGCGAGCTCTCGACGCTGTTCTTGAACATCACCCAGAAGCCGCTCGACGACATCCGTGTGCGTGAAGCGATCGCCTATGGCGTTGATCGCAAAGCGATTGTCGCGTTCAAGGGCGCAGGCACGTCCCGCGAGGCGGTCTCGGTCGTGCCCTCCGGCTATCTCGGCACAGACGAGCAGGCGCCGCTTTTCCCTTACGACCCCGCCAAGGCGAAGGAGCTTCTCAAGGAAGCCGGTTATCCGGATGGCATCACCGTCAAGACCATCCACACGACTTTGACCGGCATGGAGACCTTCATAGAAGCGATTCAAGCCCAGCTGAAGAAGATCGGCGTCAATCTCGATATCGAACTCGTCGAGCACGCGACGTACCACGCGCAGATCAGAAAGGATCTGTCGCCGCTGGTTCACTACCAGGCGGCGCGCTTTCCGGTCGCCGACGTGTACCTCACGCAGTTCTACGACTCTGCCTCGACCGTCGGCGCGCCCAAAGCCGTGACGAATTTCTCACATTGCAATGTCGCGGACGACGAGATCCGTGCTGCGCGCGTGGAGACCGATCCTGCAAAGCAAAAGGAACTGTGGAAGACGGCGCAGGAGAAGACCATCAAGGCCGTCTGCGGCATTCCTGTCTATGAGCAGCTTCAGCTTTGGGCCTGGAAGGATAATCTCGATCTTGGCTACGATTTGAAGGGCTCGCTCAATCTCGCGCCGCCAGTGACGGAGAAGACGCATTTCCTGAACTGAACGGGCCCGCCGCGGCGAGGAGCACTGATCCGGGATGATCGCATTCCTCATCCGCCGCGCCGCATTCGGCGTGGCGACGCTCTTTGCGGTGCTCACCCTCGTCTTCGTCATTGTGCGCATTCTGCCGGGCGATCCGGCGCAACTCATTCTTGGCGATCAGGCCTCGCGCGAGGCGATTGAGGCGCTGCACGCCAGACTCGGGCTCGATCAGCCCATCCCCGTGCAATATCTGAGTTTCCTCGCGAATGCGTTGCGCGGCGACTGGGGCGTATCCATGGTCACCGGTCAGCCAGTGCTCGCCGAAGTGCTCAACGTTCTGCCTTGGACCATCGACCTGACCCTGGTCTCGCTCGCCCTCGGCGTCGCGTTGGGCGTGCCGCTGGGCGTATGGGCGGCGGTGCGGCGCAACCGCTTCGTCGATTATGCCGTGCGAATGGGTTCGCTTGCAGGGCTTTCCTTTCCCGCCTTTGTCTCCGCCATCCTCCTTTTGTTCCTTTTTGCGATCGAATTGCATTGGTTTCCAGTGATCTCCGCGCGCAAAGGCTCTCTCCAAGCCTGGACGCAGTCGATCACACTGCCGGCGATCAGCCTTGGCCTCAACAGCGCCGCCTATATCACCCGGGTGACGCGTTCGGCCATGCTCGAAGTGCTATCGGAGGATTATGTGCGCACGGCGCGAGCCAAAGGCTCGCCGGAGCGGATCGTCGTCTGGCGGCACGCTTTGCGCAATGCGCTCATTCCCATCATCACCGTTGCCGGACTCTATATGTCGACGCTGATCGGCAATTCGGTGCTCACCGAAATCGTCTTCAGCCGCCCCGGCCTCGGCAAGCTTCTTGTGGGGGCCTTGAGTCAGCGCGACTATACGATGCTTCAGGGGATGATGGTCATCTACACGCTCGCCGTCGTCGTCGTGAATCTGCTTTCCGACCTCGCTTATGGCTTCGTTGATCCGAGGGTGAAGCTCGCGTGAGCGACGCCCTCTCCGCTCCCGCGCCAAGACGAGCGCCGACCGGCTTTGCGACGCTGTTGCGCGCCTTCAACGCGAACAAGGCCTCATGGATAGGATTGGCGATCGTGGCGCTGGTGGTCGCCGCAGCGCTTTTCGCGCCGCTGCTCGCGCCATATGACCCGTTGGAGCAAGACGTTCTCGACCGCCTGAAGCCGCCGACCGCCGACCATCTCCTCGGCACCGACTATTTCGGCCGCGATACGCTTTCACGCTTGCTTTATGGCGCGCGCGTCTCCCTCGTCATCAGCTTGAGCGCGACCCTGATCGCCATGGCGGCGGGCGCGGCGATCGGCATGCTGGCCGGCTGGCGCGGCGGACGTTTCGACGCGATCACGATGCAGGCTATGGACATGCTGCTCGCCTTTCCGTCTCTGATACTCGGTCTGATGCTGGTGGCGATGCTCGGCCCGTCCATGCTGAACATCATCGCAGCTATCGCCCTGACCTCGCTTCCGACTTTCGCCCGCATTGCGCGGGCGCCGACCATCGCCATGAAGGGCCGCGACTTCATCGAAGCCTGCAGATCGCTCGGCTTCTCGGACACGAGAATTCTATGCGGCCATATCTTGCCTAATATTTTTCCAGAGATCTTGGTGATGGGAACGCTCTGGCTCGCCAACGCCATTCGCACCGAAGCCTCGCTCGCCTTTATCGGCCTCGGCCTGAAGCCGCCGACGCCGACATGGGGCGGCATGATCCGAGAAGGCTTCGAGAATATTCTCGATTCGCCTTGGCTCGCCATCACGCCGAGTTCTCGCGGTCCTGATCGTGGTCTTCGCCGTCAATCTTCTCGGCGACGGTCTGCGCGACGCCATCGATCCGAAGCTCAGGAACGAGACGTGAGCGGCGGCCAGCCAATCCTGTCGATCCGCGACCTTTCGGTCTTCTTTCGCACGGACGGCGTTTGGCGTCCCGCCGTCGAAGCCATGTCGTTCGAGGTCGGGCCGCGCGAGACCGTCGCTTTGGTCGGCGAATCCGGCTCCGGCAAAAGCGTCACGGCGCTCTCCGTCATGCGCCTGCTCCCGCCCGCGAACAGCAGGGCTGAAGGAATTGTTCGACTCGAAGGGCGTGATGTGCTCAAGGTCTCGGAGGGGGAAATGCGCAGCCTTCGCGGCGCCGCCGCCTCTATGATTTTTCAGGAACCGATGACGAGCCTCAATCCGGTTCTCACCATCGGATTTCAAATCGCGGAAGCTCTGATCAACCACCGCTCGATTGATCGTAAGACGGCCGAGGCCGAGGCGCTGCGCATTCTCGAACGCGTGCGCGTACCAGGCGCGCGCCAGCGCCTTCACGACTATCCCCATCGCTTTTCGGGCGGCATGAGACAGCGCGTTATGATCGCCATAGCGCTCGCTTGCCGGCCGAAGCTGCTCCTCGCCGATGAACCGACCACCGCGCTCGACGTGACCGTGCAAGCCGACATTCTCCAACTGATCAAGTCGCTGCAGGATGAAGAGGGCATGTCGGTCGTCTTCATCACACACGACATGGGCGTCGTCGCCGAGATCGCCGACCGCGTCGTCGTGATGTGGAAGGGCAGGAAGGTCGAGGAAGGGGCGGCGGCGGAGATCCTGACAACACCGCAGCACTCCTACACCCGGGTTCTGATCGCCGCGGTTCCGCGCCTCGGTTCGATGAAGGGAGAGCCCTCGCCGAAGCCGTTCCCCGAACCGGAGATTGCCGGGCCGACGCTTGACCCAATACGTGATTCGGGCGAGCGAGAAGACCTTGCCGTTCGTTCCGACCAACGCCCCCTTCTTGAAGTCGCCAATCTCGTCACCCGCTTTCCCGTCCGTTCGGGAATCCTCGGCCGAGTGTCGGCCCGCGTGCATGCGGTGGAGAACGTCTCCTTCGTGCTCCGCGCCGGCGAGACCCTGGCGCTCGTCGGCGAGTTCAGGCTGCGGCAAATCGACGACTGGCCGCTCGATCCTGCGGCTGGTCGAGCCGAGCGAAGGGCGCATTCTTTTTGAAGGGCGGGATGTCCGCGCGCTCGATTCGGAATCCCTGCGGAAGCTGCGCCAGCAGATGCAGATGATTTTTCAGGATCCTTTCGCCAGCCTCAATCCACGCAAGAGCGTGGGCGAGGCCATCGCCGAACCGATCGTCGTGCACGGCCTTGCCGGGCCGCGCGAGGCGCGCGATCGCGTCGCCGACCTTTTGCACAGGGTCGGGCTGACGCCCGACATGGCGAGGCGTTTGCCACATGAATTCTCGGGCGGCCAGCGACAACGCATCGCCATAGCCAGGGCGCTCGCGCTCTCGCCCAAGCTGATCGTCGCGGATGAAGCGGTGTCGGCGCTCGATGTTTCCGTGAAGGCGCGCGTCGTCAATCTGCTGATGCGCTTGCAAGCCGAGCTTGGCCTCGCCTTCCTGTTCATTTCGCACGACATCGCCGTCGTCGAACGGGTCAGCCATCGGATCGCCGTCATGTATCTCGGCGAGATTGTTGAGATTGGCCCGCGCGCTGCGATCATCGAGGATCCGCATCATCCCTACACCAGGAGGCTGATGGCGGCCGCGCCGTCGCCTGACCCGTCGCGCCGATCGCTCAGACGCAACGTCTCGGCGGAGGAAGCGCTGAGTTCGGTGCGCCCGCTTGATTACGTCCCGCCGCCGCGTCTCTACCGAGAAGTATCGCCCGGGCATTTGGTGCAGGACTTCGCGGCTTGAGCGTTGGGCGCTGTCATTCGGCGTTGGGTTTCGACGCCGATCGGCAACCATACGGCATTAAAAGAATTGACTCGGGAAGGGTCAGTTCATGACGCCGGTTCACACTTTTCGCGAGGGCAGGAGGGGGCGGCCTGGGGGCGGGGCGACCCCTTTTTTGGCTACGGACAGCCTCCGCAGTTTGCACCGTGGTTGACACCAAGGGGCGGGCGCGCGGTCTAAGCTGAGCCGACTGTGGTCGACAAGCTCACTGCGCTACGCGGGCCAGGCGAGAGCTACAGCGAACGTGATCTTGCGGCTGTTCGGGATCGAGGCAGGGCGGCCGATAGGTTGTAATAAGGGAGGCGGCCGCATCTTCTCTCGGCTCCGTCGGCTACAGGTCGGTCAAGGCCGGCATGTACGCTGAAGTAATGCCGCGCCGCGATCATACGGGAGGAAAACAATGACCACCTACATCGCGCTCTTTAACCTGACCGACGCTGGCATCAAGCCGCCAAGGACTTGCCGCGCCGGCTCGACGCCGCCAAGAAGCTACTGGCCGACATGGGCGGCGAGATGAAGCAGTTTTACATGGTGATGGGCGAGTTCGACTTTGTCGGAATCTGCGACGCGCCGGACGACGCCGTCATGGCCCGTTACGTCCTGCAGCTCGGGGGCCTCGGCTTCGTGCGCACGAAAACGCTGAAGGCGTTCCCGGAGACCGCTTACCGCGAAATTATCCGCTCGCTCGGCTGAGCCGTGTCGGTTGCTAACGGCGTTGAGCGGCCCCGCTGAGCACATGAGCGACGTGATCCTGCGGCTCGTCAAGTTGGAGGCCGGTTAAATTCGAGCATCGGGCGCCTGCGACAGCGGGGCCGTCACTCAACCGAACCTGATCCGCGGCGATTGCTTTCGAAAGATCCGCCCGCCGGCAAACTCGGGGACCGCGCCGGGCCTCCCCCTCAGCTCCGGTTGCGGCTTGAGAATCTGGCGATTGACTGCCGAGGACGCGACATTCAGCTTTTCCGCGGCGGGGCGGATCGACCCGACACGAGCCACCTGATCGAGATACTGCAGGACGCCTGCGTGCATGGGCTTCCCTCCGCCCCAACCCGAGGCGATGCCGAAAAAGGCGGCGGCTTTCACGAATCTCTGTTCTTCCCAAGAGCGCTCGGGGTCCGCTACACAAGGCGAGGCCGGCCGTCGGCAAAGGTCTGGCGCGGCGGTCCGTCGTCCATCGGACGAGCCGAAGCCGGCTCGGATCGGGAGAGCCCCATGACGAAGACGCTTTTCGAGACGCGGCGAAGATTGCTGAAGGGCGGGGCGGCGCTCCTCGCCGGCGCGGCGCTTCCCCTGGCAGCCGGCTCACGAAGCCGCGCCGAGACCGGCGTCCAGACGGTCAACATGCAGCTTGGCTGGATCACCGGCGGCAATCAGATCGGCGAGGTCGCCGCCAAGCGTCTCGGTTATTTCGAGGACGAGAAGATCAACTTCGCCATCCAGGCCGGCGGCCCGAACATCGACGGCGTCGCAATCGTCGCTTCCGGCCGCTACGAGGTCGGGCAGGTCTCCTCGAGCCCCTCGCTCATGCTCGCCGCGTCACAAGGAATTCCAATCATTTGCTTCGCCGTGGGCGCGCAGGAGCATCCTTACGCCTATTTTTCGCTGCCGCGCGCGCCGATCCGTACGCCCCAGGACATGATCGGCCGCAAGATCGGCGTGCAAGCGACGGGCCAGATTCTGTTGACTGCGCTCTTGCGCAAACACGGGATACCCGAGGACAAGGTCGAGAAAGTGATCGTCGGCTCAAGCATGACGCCGCTCATGACCGGGCAGGTCGATGCTATCGCCGGCTGGCGCACCAACACGACCGCGCTCAAGGTCCTCGGCGCCGACTACATCATCATGCGGATGTGGGACCAGGGCGTGCAACTCTATGCGCTGCCGTACTACACGACGACCGATTTCCTGAAAACGAAGCCCGAAGTGTTGGCTGGCTTCCTTCGTGCGGCGGGCCGCGGTTGGGCCTACGCCAAGGCCAATTCCGAGAAGGCCGTCGACCTGCTCGTTCAGGAATACCCCAATCTCGTGAGCGCTGACGAACTGGCCGCGGCGCCGATCATGATGAGCGTCGAGTTCACCGACCGCACCAGGACTTACGGCTGGGGAAGCTTCGATCCTGCGGTCTGGCAGGCCCAGATCGACCTGCACGACGAGCTTCGCCAGTTTCCGGCCGGAAAGCCCCGTCTCGATCAGGTCGTGACGACGAAAATCCTCGAGATGACTGAAAACGACCGTCCGAAGATCGGGTGAGGAGACGAGCGTCATGGCGCAGATCGCGCTGGATCGCGCGCCTGTCCCCGACGACAGCCCCGCCGTCCGGCTGCGCGATGTGAACGTGCGCTTCATTACCGAGCGCGGCGTGACGACGGCGCTTGAGCGCATCAGCTTGACGATCCCGCGCGGCGGATTCCTGACGCTTCTGGGTCCCTCGGGCTGCGGAAAGTCGACGTTGCTGCGGGTCGTCTCCGATCTGATCCCGGCGAACTCGGGAGAGGTCGAGGTGCTCGGGACGACGGCTCACGCGGCGCGGGCACGGCGCGACATTGGGTTCGTGTTCCAGGACGCCTCGCTGCTCGCATGGCGCACCGCGCTGGCCAACGTCGAGCTGCCGCTCGAAGTTGGCGGCGGCGGCAAGCGGCGCGGCGCCTGCACGCCGCGCGAGCTGCTCGCGCTGGTCGGCCTGTCGGGGGTGGAAAACGCCTATCCGCATGAATTGTCAGGCGGGATGCGCCAGCGTGTCGCGATCGCGCGTGCGCTCGTCAACGATCCGAAGCTCCTCTTGATGGACGAGCCTTTTGGCGCGCTCGACGAGATTACGCGCGACCGCCTGAACGAGGAGCTGCTGCGAGTTTGGGAGAACACCCGCGCGACGATCCTGTTCGTCACCCATTCGATCTACGAAGCCGCCTTTCTCGGCCAGCAGGTCATGCTGATGGCCGCGCGTCCGGGCCGGGTCCGCGAGATCGTTCCCGTGCCGCTGCCGAATCCGCGCCGGGTGTCGATGCGCGAGACGCCGCAATTCGTCGAGCTCGCCGCACATCTGCGCCGCGTTCTGGAGGCCTGCTGATGGCCGCTCCCGCACTCTCGCCCCAGGACGCAGGCGAGGTCTTCGCCTCCGAGCACGCTTCGCAGGCCGAATTCGCCGCAGCGGTGCGGATGTCAGCCTGGCGCCGCCGGCTGCTGCCGCTCGGCGCGGCGCTGCTGCTGCTGATCCTCTGGCAACTCGCAGTTGTCCTCTTCCGCATCCCGCCGTTCATTGCGCCGGCGCCGACGGCGGTCGTCGCCACGCTCATCGACAAATTCGGGCTGCTGATGGGCAATCTCGCGCCGACGGCGATCGAGGCGATCGCCGGCTTCATGATCGGCAACAGCGCGGCCATTCTCCTCGCGACGGTCTTCGTCCACCAGCGCACGGCGGAGGAAGCGTTCTTTCCAATCGCCGTGATGGTCCACACCATTCCGGTGATGGCCTACGCGCCAATTCTCGTGCTGCTGCTCGGCAATGGCATGGAAGCAAAGGTCGCCATCGCCGGGCTCATCTGCTTCTTTCCGACGCTGGTCAACATGACCCGCGGCTTGCGCGCCGTCAGCGCGCAGCAGATGGAGCTGATGCGCATCCTCTCCGCATCGCAGAGCGAAATCTTTTTCAAGCTGCGCCTCAAGAGTTCGCTGCCCTATTTGTTTTCGGCGCTCAAGATCGCCTCCGCAACCTCGGTCATCGGCGCGATCGTCGGCGAATGGATTGGCGCGACGACCGGCATCGGCGCGCTGATCATCCAGGCCACGTACAACTTCGACTCGCCTCTGCTCTACGCGACGATCGTTGTCGGCTCCGTCTTTTCGGCTGCCTTCTTCGGCGTGATTTCCTGGCTTGAGCGCGGCTTCCTCAAATGGAACGTGTCGGAGACCCAATAACCCAAGTTTATCGCGCTGCCCGAAGGAGTCGCCCGTGACCAATGTCAATCCCATCATCGAGCCCGCGAGCCGGACGCCCGTCGTGCGCCGCGCCGATCTTGTGGTCGTCGGCGGCGGCCCCGCCGGAATCGCGGCCGCGGTCGCCGGCGCGCGCAACGGCCTCTCTGTCACGCTGATCGAGAGGTACGCGTATCTTGGCGGCCTCGCTTCGGGCGGCATGGTCCTCGTGCTCGACGACATGTGCAACGGCCCGGAGATCAGCGTGCGGGGCCTCTGCGGCGAGATGATCGACCGCATGGAGCGCATCGGCCTGTGTGTCGTGCCCCCCGAATCCGAGCGCCGCTCCGACCTGGAGCTGTGGCGCAAGTGGTCGCGCTGGGGGGTGTTCGATTTTCATTCTCACGCCAAACCCCAACCGATCTGCTACGCCGCCGCCTTCGACCCAGACGGCTATAAGCGCGTCGCCAACGCGATGATCAGCGAAGCGAACGTCGATCTCAGGCTGCACAGCTGGTTCTCGCGCGCGATCGTCGAGGACGGCCGCATCGTCGGCGTCGTCTGCGAGACCAAGGGCGGGCGCCAGGCGATCATGGGCAAGATCGTTGTCGACGCGAGCGGCGATCTCGATGTCGCGGCGTCCGCAGGCGCGCCATTCAGCCATGGCTCCTATATCGTCACCACCGTGTTTCGCCTCGGCGGCGTCGATACCGAGGCCGCCGAGCGTTTCGAGTACGAGGAGCCGGCGGAGTTCCGCGCGATCGACCGGGAGGCCAAGAAGATCATCGGCGGCTCCTGGGACAAATGGTGGCTGAAGACGCCCCTGCCCGGCATTGTCTGGTGCAACTGCCCGCACATGGCCGGTCTCGACGGCGTCAAGGTCGAGGATCTCACCCGCGCCGATTTCCAGGGGCGCGAGCGTATTGCTGCGCTTGTCGCGTTCGTGCGGGAGAAGCTGCCTGGATTCGAGCGCGCCTTCGTCGTCGACGTCGCGCCGCAGATCGGCGTTCGCCAGACGCGCCTGCTCGATGGCGTCTACGTGATGACCAAGGACGACGTGATGCAGCGCAGGCATTTCCCCGACGCGGTGGCGCGCGGCCGTGACTACTACTATCCGTACCGAACGATGTTGCCGCGTGGCCTCGGCCAGTTGCTCGTCGCCGGCCGGCACTATTCCTCGACGCCTTCGGCGCAACGCAGTTCCCGCGAGATTCCCCCCTGCATGGCGATGGGCGAGGCGGCTGGCGTCGCCGCTGCGCTCGCACTCAACGCCGACGTCGCAGTCGACGGAGTGGATGTCGCCAAACTGCAGGCGACGCTGCGCGCGCAAGGCGCCGATCCCGGCGATCGCCCCGCGGCGAACGCGCTGACCGCCGTCGCCGCCGAATAGGGAAACCTCACATGCAAGCTCATTCGGATCAACCGCTGTCGGGGGTGCGCGTCATCGATTTCACTCAGGTGATGCTCGGCCCGAGCGCGACCCAGGTGCTCGCCGACTACGGCGCGGACGTCATCAAGATCGAACGTCCCGGCGCAGGCGATCTCTCGCGGTCGTCGATCCCCGATGATCCCGACGGCCTCGACAATCCCGTGTTCCGCAGCCTCAACCGCAACAAGCGCTCGATCGCGCTCGATCTGCGCAAGCCGGACGCCAAGACGGTCATTTACGATCTCGTCCGCGACGCTGATGTCGTCGCCAACAATTTCCGCGCCGGCGTGATGGAGCGCATGGGCTTCGGCTATGAGGAGTTCGCCAGGATCAATCCCCGCATCATTTGCGCTTTCGGCTCCGGTTTCGGCCAGCGTGGGCCGCTCGCTTACAAGGGCGGCCAGGACATTCTCGCCCAGGCCCTTTCCGGGGTGATGCGGCGCAAATGCAACAACGACGAGCCCCTGACCGTCTACGCGACTCCCCTATGCGACTACACCGCCGGCATGCATCTCGTGCAAGCGATCCTGCTCGCGTTGCTGCAGCGCGAGAAGAGCGGACGCGGCCAGCAGGTCGCCGTCTCGCTGTTCGAATCGATGCTCGCCATGCAGATGCAGGAGGCGGCGATGTGGCTGCAGCGCGGACAGCACTTCAGCTGGGGCTCCTACCCGCTGACCGGCGGCTTTGAGACGATGGACGGCGCGATCGTGCTGGTCGGCGCGTTCAAGACCAATCCGTTGCGGGACATTTGCGCGGCGCTCGGCCTCGAGGATCTCTCCGCCAATCCGCGCTATGCGACGTTCAAGGATCAAGTTGCGCACAAAGCGGAATTGCAGTTGATTTTCCGCGAGCGTTTCGCTTCGAACACCACCAAGCACTGGCTCGCGCGGCTTGACGAGCACGATCTGCTTTGCGCGCCGGTGCTGACGCTGGCCGAGGCGCTCGGGCATGAGCAGACCAAGGCGAACGGAACGGTGGTGACGGTCAACGGCAAGGTTGAGACGTCGCCGCTCATAGGCACGCCGCTCAGCATGGACCCGAGCGCCTTCCAGATCCGCCGTCCGCCGCCCGCGTTGGGGGCGGACGGCGATGCTATCCTCGCCGAGGCTCGCTACTCGGCCGAACGCATCGCCGCTTTGAGAAGCGCCGGCGTCGTCGCATGAGCGTGCGATACACGGCTCATGATCATGTCGCGCGCGTCACGCTCGACCGGCCCGATCGCCTCAACGCGGTCGATCAGGCGACCGAAGCGGAACTGATCCGCCTCTGGGAAGCGATCGAAATGGACCGCGACATTCGCGTCGTCGTGCTGACGGGCGCCGGGGAGCGCGCCTTTTGCACCGGCGCGGACATGAAGGGCGGCTCCGGCGCCAGCGGGCTCGAATACTGGGCTTCGCCGCGCCCCGGCGGCTTCGGGGGGATCGCGTTGCGCGACTCGCTCGATGTGCCTGTAATCGCCCGCGTCAACGGTCATGCGTTGGGCGGCGGCATGGAAATGGTCCTTGGTTGCGACATCGTCGTCGCATCGACGAACGCGACCTTTGGACTGCCAGAACCACGCGTCGGGCGATTGGCGCTCGATGGCGGCATCGCGCTGCTGACGCGCCGCATTCCGCATGCGTGGGCGATGGGGATGCTGCTCACGGGACGGCGGATCAGCGCCGAGGAGGCTCTGCGCTTCGGCCTCGTCAACGAGGTCGTCTCGATGCAGGGGCTCGATGACGCAGTCGCCAGTTGGGTCGCCGACATCCTCGCCTGCGCCCCCCTTTCGGTGCGCGCGATCAAACAGATGGTGCGAGCCGGACAGCGCCTTTCAGCCCAGGAGGCTCAGATGCTGCGCCTGCCCGCGCTCGTTGAAGCGCTGCAATCGGCCGACCAGGACGAGGGCGTGCGCGCGTTCAGGGAAAAGCGCGCGCCGCAATGGCGCGGGCGGTGAGGCGGGCGTTCGCATGACCTATGTCATCGCCTTGCCGTGCATCGACATCAAGGATGGGGTCTGTCGAGACGTCTGTCCCGTCGAGTGCATCTACGAGGGCGGGCGGATGATGTACATTCAGCCCGACGAGTGCATCGATTGCGGCCTGTGCCTATCGGTCTGTCCGGTCGACGCGATCTACGCCGAAGCCGAGCTGCCTGCGCACGAGAGCGATTTCCGGCTGGCGAATTCAGAGTTCTTCGGCCAAGCGGTCACGGACTGGGGGTCGCCGGGCGGCGCGGACGCGCGCCATGTCAGCGGCCTGGACCACCCGCTGGTGACTGCCCGCGCGAAGACCCAAGTCGAGCGCGTTCGATAGACGATTGGCCCGACGGCGAAGCCTTTGCGGAGGAATTCTCCATGGCGTTGCTGGACGAGGGGGCCAACGGCGTCTTCGTGATCGGGGCCACGCCCTTCGGCGACGACGGCGCGCTCGATCTTGCGAGCGTCGATCCCATGGTCGACTTCTACCTCGACCGCGGCGCCCTCTTGGGCGTGATGGGTGAGGCGCCCAAGCTCGCCGCCAAGGAGGCCCGCGTCTTTCTGCGCCGCGCGCTGGGGCGAGTCCGCGGCCGAGGTCCCGTCGTTGTCGGCGTCTCCGCCGCTGGATTCGCGCCGATGAAGGAACTGGCGGCGAGCGCCTGGACGAAGGCGCAGCAGGCGTGATGGTCACCCCTCCCGCGCAGATCCTGCTCAAGCACGAGGATTGGCCGGATCTCGCCAAAATCGCTGCGCTCCGCGCGGCGAGCGACAGGGCCGTCTCCGAAATATGCGGTGTCGCAGGTAGCCGGCTTCATCAAGGGTAAGAGCGCGATCCACTGGCCTGGGCCTATGGAGAGCGCAAACGCAATTTCGTCGGGCAGCACTTCTGGGCCCGGGATTTTTTGTGAGCACGGTCGGACGCGACGAGGAGGCGATCCGCGCCTACATTCGCAATCAAGAGAAGGAAGATCAGAGGCTGGAGCGCAACTGCACCTCTGGCGTTGAAAGCGCCCCCTTGGGCGGCTCCAAGCTCAAGGGGCCGTGTCAGCGACCCCTCCTGCCGCTTCGAGCGGCTCAAATCCTAACCGCAATTTCTCACACTTCACCAGTGAGGGCTGATCTTTGGCGGTCGAGGGCGCGTTGGCGCGGGTTCGAAGGGAGAACGGCGTTTTGAGAGTATTTCGGGGCGAGCAGCGGCGGCCGCTTGGGATTGGCGGCGCGGCGTTTGCGAGTCTGAGGACTGTGCGCTGTCTGGTTCGTCAGCGCGCCGCGGCGGCGAGCCGGGCGTGCGCGATCCTGTATTCGCGCTGATTGGGGAAGGATGAGGCCATGGCGAGCTTGATGCGGCGGACCGAGACCCGCACGAGCGCGCCGATCTTGAGCAGCTTGAGACGGATGGTGGCGCAGTTGGCCTTGGCGAACTGCGTGTGCTTGAAGGCGATGCGGCGCAAGGCGCAGAGGAGACCGTAGGCGAAGGAGGCGAACCACAGACGCAGCTGATTGGCGCGCATGGTCGCCGTCGAGGTGCGGTCGGCGAACAGATCGAGCTGGCATTCCTTGATGCGGTTCTCCATGTCGCCGCGGGCGCAATAGAGCTTCTCGTAGAGGCGCCGCGCGTCCGCCTCCTCTTTGCTGAGCGACCCCCGGGCTTGTGACCCGGGGGGACGATGAAGCGCGGGTTGGCCTCGCCCTGCGTCCACTCCGCCTTGGCGACGACCCGCCGCTCGCGCGACCAGCTGTCGAGCGTCGACCACGGGAACTCCTTGAAGCGGCGCGCCGGCTTTCCGCTCGCCTCCGATGCGCTCCTGGCCGCGGCGAGCTGGCTCTCGATCATCGCGGCGAGACGGGCATTGCGCGCCAAGCCGAAGAGGTAATCCACCCGGTTGGCTTCGCACCAGGCCATCAAGGCCTCGCGGGCGAAGCCCGAATCGGCGCGCAACAGGATGCGCGCGTCGGGCCAGCTGGCGCGGATCTGCGCCACGATCCGGGCGATCTCTTCCACCGCGCCGGCGGAAGCGTCGATGTCGGCTTTGCGAAGCTTGGCCGCCAACAGGTGGCGGCCGCAGAACACGTGAGAAGCGGCAGGTAGCAGTAGCCGTCGTAATAGCCGTGGAAGAAGCGGCCCTCCTGATGACCATGCAGCGGGTCGTCGGTGGCGTCGAGATCGAGGATGATCTGCTTGGGCGGGCGGCGATGCGCCTCAAGGAACAGGTCGACCAGCAGCCTCTCGATCATCGCCCCATCGTGGCTGATCTTATGGTAGCGGGTCGGCTCCAGCCGGCTCAGCTCGAGTTGGTTCAGCGTCGATTTGCCCGCCACCGGCGCGCAATCCTCTCTCCGCGCTTCCAGCTTGCCGGCGAGGATCGCCATCACCGGGTCATGACGCAGCTGATCGTGGTCGATCAGGTCTTCATAGCCGAGCGCCAATCCGAACACCCGCTGGCCGATCAGCGTCTCGACCTCGTGCTCGACCAGCTCTGGGCAGCGAAAGTCGCGGAAGCAGGACGCGAAGCGATTGATGAGGCCGATCGCCCGGTCGGTCGCGCCAAGCAGCATCGCGCCGGCATCCGAAGTGATGCTTCCGCCGTCGAAAGCCGCCACCACGGGACGTCCTTCCACGGCTACAAATCCAAACAAATCCGGGATACAGTCTGTTTGCATCGGGGCGCTCCGCCTATCCAGCTAAGCTTTTGATCGCACAACTAGTTTCGCTGATTCGCCGCCTCGATGCACCTCGCAGTTTGAGAAATCCGGGCTAAAGCCCCCGGCTTTGCCGGGGGATACTTACAATATGAGAACCGATCGCGCGCCGCGTCCACCGCTTTCGAGGCGAAATGATCCGCCGATCTGAAGGGCAAAGGAATTCACGAACGCCAAGCCGGCGCTTTGCGCCCCGGTCGAGTCAAATCCGGCAGGCGGCCCGACGCCGTCGTCCGCAATCGTAAGACGATGTCTGCCTCGCCCGTCGTAGGATGCCTCGAGGCAAATCGCTATTGTGCCGCCATTCCTGCCGGGGAATCCGTGTTCCAGCGCGTTGTTGACACATTCATTGAGCATCAACGCGACCAGCAGGAAATTGCGCCGGGGCAAGTCGATCGGGTCGATTGACGTCTCATATCGGACACGATCCTCGGCGCCAGCGGCAGCGATACAATTTGCAACAAGGTCGCCCACGAAGGCGTCATCGATCCGCGCATCGTTCGACGTCAGCCGATTGAACATGCGATTGAGTTCGCCGACGACTCGGATACGCCCAGCGGCTCCCTCGATTGCACGGCGAGCGACGCCGTCGTCGAGCCGACGTCCTTGGACGCTCAGCATCGCCGAAATTGCGGCCAGATTATTAGCAACGCGGTGCTCGGTCTCCGCGAGCATCGTCTCGCGTTCGGCGCTCAGTCGCAACGCCTCGTCTCTTTCCTCTGCCGCCCTGCGATAGGCCACGGAGAAACGTTCGACCAGCAACCATTGCAAAACGCCAATCGCAATCAAATAGGCGACCGCAACTAGCGCGGATAGGGACCAGCCCAAACCCGAATGGGCGGCAACGAAGATACCCCAGGCGCCTGCCCCTGATACAAGGGCCAAAAGGCTTCCCGCCATCGCCCGCAGCGGGCCGGAAAGCGCCGGACATGCCGACATCGCCTGTGCACGGCAGGTCTCGAAGGCGCCGTCGGCGAAACCGACTTTCCCTAATGCCATGCGTTGCGTCCCTGGGCGGCTTGCAGCGAATCCGCCATTCCCGGGCGGCCGCAATGTAGGTTTGTAACGCCGCTGCGGAAACCTTCTGCTCACAAGTGAACATAACGCCCCCACCGGCGTTGATATATCGAAACTGAACGAGGAGGCAGAGTTGCGCGACATCGAGTCTGGCCGACATGGAATCCGGGCGATGGCGGAGGATAACAATCTTCTGCGCGCGTTGAAGCCGAGTGATTTCGAGCTCTTGCTGCCAGGTCTTGGTCGCGCGCAGCATCCGGCCGGAGATATCCTCTACGAGCCCGGGGACAGTGTGAACTACGCCTACTTTCCCTGCGGCCAAGCGCTCGCCTCATATCGGGTGATCCTCCCCGACGGCCGGGGCGTCGAAACCGCCCTGATCGGTCGGGAAGGCGCAATTGGCGGCATTGTAAGCCAGGGCAGACTGCCCGCATATGCGCGCGCGCTTGTCCAATTTGAGGGACAGTTCCTGAAGATCAGCTCGTCACAGCTTGAGAGTATGAAGAAAGGGTCGCCCACGCTGAACAACCTGTTTGCGCGTTACGCAGACTGTCTTCTGGCGCAAGTCTTTCAGTCCACGGCGTGCAACGCCACGCACTCAATCGAGCAGCGCGCCGCGAAATGGATGCTGGCGGCGCTTGATCGCCTTGGCAGCGATGAGGTTTCGCTGACCCAAGAGCAACTGGGCGGCCTGCTCGGCGTCGGCCGCAGTTACGTCAGCCGTGTGATGCGCAAACTGCGGGAGGATGGCGTTCTCAAAACGCGACGCGGCCGCGTTCTCATTGTGCGCCGCCCGGAGCTGGAAGCGCGCTCCTGCGACTGCAACGTCCTAGTGCGCGATCATTTCGAGGAGGTGTTGCGCGGAGTGTACCCGACCAACGGCAACGAGGATGACAAAGAGGCCCGCGCCGCTT
Source organism: uncultured Alphaproteobacteria bacterium (assembly GCA_963721905.1). GTDB lineage: Bacteria > Pseudomonadota > Alphaproteobacteria > Rhizobiales > Beijerinckiaceae > Roseiarcus. Next base: position 27,708 of record CAVRMF010000015.1, on the reverse strand, counting down.
GTTGACCGGGCGGCGATCGCCTAGAGATCGGCCGGCTTATTGCGCAGCTTCGTCAATCGCGGCCAGGACCGGCAGCGGGCCAGCCTGAAACCGCCAACGAATGATCGTTCCAAAATCCGGGGTCTCTACTGCCGCGTCGAGCTGCAACGCCAGGCCCGCCATCAGCTTTGGGTTCGGCCTGTCAGCCGCCAAGAGGCCGTCGGTGGAAACGCGCAATTCAACTCGCAAGTCATCCAGATCGCCGATCCGCACGACCACCAGATGCGCGTCTTCGGCCTCGAGCCCCGCCAAGACGCTTTCGACCAGCGCGAGCCCAAGGGGAATAGCTCGATCAATCATCAAGGCGGAATGGAGATCTGCTTTGAGCTCGAGGCGGAGGCCAGGACGCAAGAAGGACTGCGAAAGGTGGTCGACGATCTGCGCCGCGAACTGGCGAAGCCGCACATCGCGCATGCGCCCCTCCGAGAACGCTTTGCGATATGCGATGGAAAGAACTTGAACCCGCGCCTCCATCGCGTCGACGCGGCTCTGATCCGCCGTCGCACGATCCAATCGTCGGGTGAGCGCCAAATAGCTCTGGATGATCTGCAGGCTGGTCTTCACGCGGTGATGAAGTTCTCGCAGCAGGAACTCGTTTTCCGCGAGCGATGACGCGAGCGACCGTTCACGGATTGCCAATTCCCGCGCCATCTCGTTGAACGCCGCAGAGAGCTCGCGCAATTCGGTCGGCATCTCGTCGTCTTCGGGAGCGAAGGTCGTTCCGCGCCCGATTTTGCGCGCCCTCATTGCCTCTTTGATCCCGTCGATCCAACGCAGCAGCTCCGATTGAATTGCTCGGGAGTACGCGAAATACAGCGTCGCCAACATGATGAGTGGCGCGAGCGCCAGTATGAGAGAGCGCAGCCAGGCCGCCTGCCGCACGGAATTGTCGAAACGATTGAGGATATAAAAGTCCGACCCGAGCGCCGGTTGCGTCGCGTAGTTGAACGTCGCCCCCGTTCGGGAAGGCGCCGGCGCGACGTGGTAGTCGAGGCCGAGAGGCTGCTCAGTTGCCGGAAGCCAGCCGGTGTCGGATGGATTCGCCCCAGCTTCCGCGACAATCTTTTGCCCACGCTGCACGAGCGCGACGATGTCACCTTTGCCCGTATTGAGTTCGAAAACTCGTACGAGCAAGGTTGGGTCAACGAGCGCGGTCGCAACCCATTGCTGCCCCGCCATTGCAGGAGCGTCGACTTGGATCGCAAGGACGTTTTGGCTTTTATTGGGAAACACTCCTGCCGCAAGGGACATGCCCGGCGCGAGCCCAACTCTGGGCGTGGAGCGCAATTTCTCGCCGATTACGCCGACCAAATTCGAGAACTCAGAATCGAGGGCCTCGACGCAAGAGCGTTTGTCGTCAAAGTCCACGCGGATCGCCTTATAGCCGTCGTTGACCGCGAGGATCTCATGGAGCACAGCGCCGCACCGGCTTTCATCATGCAGGTTTGTCACGCTTGCTGCAGTTGCGGACAATGTTTGCGCCGCGCCTTTCATCCAGATTCGGGTTCTGACGGCGTACTCGCCGCTTGATCGCCGCCATTGGCTTTCAATCCCACTGGAGGAGGCTTGATCAATCGCCGCCGCCAGCAAGATCGTAATGAGGGCGACCGGGACAATTATGAGTGCGACCAGCGCCAGCAGGCGGGTTTTGATGTTCCGAAACGCGGAGAGAAATCTCATAACGGTAAAATCGAGTTGCCGACGCCGTTCGCCACGGTAGATGACGATCGAACCACATACCCCGCGCCTCGGGTAGATTGACCGCGAGCAGGCGCGCCGAAATTGAAATGTCTGTGCAAAATCCAGCTGCGGATCGGTCTTTCTGGATCTGCTGCGCGCATCGCCTACGCCGCGTAAGTCGTTCAAGGCCCTGTCGCGGACGCCCGCATTGCAGCATGCCCACGGTGGGTTCCCGCACCGAATTTGACCAACGAGGGCGAACTTGAATTGTTCCCGATTGCGCGAAAAATAAAGTGCTTGCAAAACGGCACGCCCGAAGGTTGCTTGCTCTGCTCACGTTCGGGAGGAGCGGAATGTCGATTGCCCGACAAGTTTCGCAGGAATTGCCCGCGCTGCGCAGATTCGCGCGTCTCGTTTCCGGCTCGCAGAGAAGTGGCGACGCCCATGTTGTCGCAACGCTGGAGGCGCTGAACGCCGACCCAGGCGCGTTTCCATCGGACTTGCCTCCGCGGCAAGGGCTCTACAAGGTGTTCCTGAAGTTGTGGAACTCGACCGTCCCGCCGGCGTTGTCCAACAGTTTTGAGGTCGAGCCAAAGAATGCCGCCGAGCGCAACCTCGAAGCGATCACCCCATTGCCGCGACAGACCTTTCTGCTGCGAACCGTGGAAGGCTTCTCAGTGGAGGAAATCGCCGGCGTTCTCGACAGGTCGCCTGAGGCGGTGACTGGGCTCATTACCCAAGCGGGCCGAGAAATCGCGCAGCAGGTGGCGACCGACATTCTGATCATCGAAGACGAGCCGATCATCGCCCTGGACATCGAAACGATGGTGCAGGAACTAGGCCACAGAGTCACCGGGATCGCTCGAACCCACAAAGAGGCCATCGCGAGCGCACGCATTCATGAGCCCGGGCTGGTGCTCGCCGACATCCACCTCGCTGACGGCAGTTCCGGCTTGGCTGCCGTCAATGAAATCCTGACCTCGATCAACGTGCCGGTAATATTCATTACCGCTTACCCGGAACGCTTGCTGACCGGAGAAAAGCCCGAACCGGCGTTTCTCATAACGAAGCCCTTCCAGGCAGACACAGTCCGGGCGACCATCAGCCAGGCGCTCTTTTTTGACCGTCGGGCCGGTCGTCCCATTGTGGCCGCCGACGCCGGCGTGCCCTGATAAATTCCTTGGGCCGCGGCAGGGCGTCACTTCGAAACCGTCTGGACGTCGAAGCGGGCAATTTCGACAACGTTCGAGAGGGCGGGAGCGACGCGGCGCGGACCTTGCGGTTGACCCGACGGCGCGGCGCAAGCCCGGCCTTGGTCGCCCCGGCCTTGGTCGCCAGCGGGTTTCGCGCTTGGGCGCTCGGAGACTGTGGCCTCAGTGAGGGACGCTTGAGAGAGCGCACCCAAGAGTATTCCCAACGCGGCAACGACGATGCCGCGCCGCTGCATCCGTCGCGAGACATTGTTCATGACTCGTCTCCGCTTCTGATCCGTTGGCGCCGTGCCCTACAAGGTGGAGCGAAGGCGGCCCTCCCCGCCGCGAAGTCGGTCCGAATGTCCATTCTGCGACCCCGTGCGGAGGATGATGGGCAACGCGCGGATGCGGCCTTTGTTCCAAGTTTTGGTGGCTGCTCCCGGAAGCGCGCCGATGTGCCTAGCCTCCAACCTGCTTCAGCCGCCGCCTTGCCACGACCGCGACCGAACCTCATACAGCTAGGCGCAGGTGGACATCCGCATGGCGCAGTCTCGTGAAACATTCGTCAGAACGACGGTAGGCCTTGTGCTCGCCTCACTCGGCGTGCTCGTCATCATCGCTGGCGCTTCGATCTGGCTGGCGGTACGCGCCGAGTCTGATTTCGCGCAGTTGCTGAGAGCGAGCGCGATCCGCACCGCAACGGTCGATTTGATGTCATTGATACAGGATGCGGAAACCGGCCAACGCGCTCAGCCATCCCCTCATTTTTCATACGCGCGAGAAAGTCTGAGCCAAGGCTCTGTTTTGGGTGATGTATTCGCTGAACCGCTCGACGAGCGGCCGCAGGCGGACCTCCGGCATGTTCGGGATCAACTCGTAGAGCATACAGCCCTGCCGGAACAGCGAATGGGTCCGATGTTTGGCGGTGTTGACCTTGAGGTGGCGGTCCATGCCGAGGCTTTCGCCGGCGGCGCCGAGCAGCGTCAGGAGAACGATGGCGAAGGCGTTCAAGAGAAGAAGCCGGTCGCGCCGTTGCGGATCGGCGATGCGAAGAACGCTTAGGCCCATGCCGAAACGAAGGTCCTTGGTGTCGCGAAAGCCCGGCTCGATCGTCCAGCGCTTGGCGTAAGAGTTCATGATCTCGCGTGCGCTCGCCTCGGCGTTGCTGGCGGCCAGACACCAGGCCTCCTTCATGTCTTTGGCCTTGACGCAGACGACCGCCCCGACCTTGTGGCGGCCCGCCGTGACCTCGGCGTCGCGCAGCTTGCGCGCTCGTCCGCCCGTCCCGGTCCATGCGGCGGCGGCGCGCGTTTCGCCATCGGCCGCGCTGACATGGATGTTGCCGCGAAACCGGATGACGTAGGCGAAGCCCAACGTCTCGAGATAGGCGAACAGCTTAGTGTCGCCGAAGCCGCGATCGGCCAGGATCGTCACCGCGACGCCCTCGGGCAGAACCTCGGCCAAGCGAGCCAGGCAGAGGTCCTCATAGTCGTTGCGCTTGTCTTTCAGTTCGTCCTTCAAGACGGTCAGCCACAGCAAAGGCGTCGCCCGGCCGTGGTTGGTAATCAGGTTCAAGGCCAGCGTCGTTTGATCGTCGGCGTCGAAGTCGGTCCAGTCCATGGCGACGACGATCGTCTTGCGCTGGCCAACGACTTCCGCCACCCACGGGGCGAACATGTCCCACACGACAATGCCCTGATTGCTCAACAGCCGATCGACCTGCTTGACGGCGTGCTTGCTGAGCAGGCCGCGCGCCTGAGCCAAGGACTGGCCGATGATCGACACCGCCAGCGATGCGCTCGTCATCACGCCGAGCGTGCCATTGGCCAGCGACTTCAAACGCTTCGCATGGAGGTCTTCGGCGAATATGCCGTCGAGATAATTTTGAATGAAATCAACGCGCTTGGTCACACGGTTCATGGCGCAGGCTCATCATGAGGTGATTCGATATCCTCATGAATTCGCTGCAAAATAGGGCCAACATGAGTCCTTCACGAAATGAGGGGATTCATGAGGCCAACGCGGCTATTTGCTGACACACGATCAATCGTATCTTGCGCCCTATACGCAAGCCGTTGCGCATTTTGATCAGTTCTTCTCTGCGTTTAGGGGAGCCGTCGGAGACTCGCCGGATCTGCAACCTGTCACGGAGCAACTATCCTCGTTGCTCCAACAGAAGCTCTCTGAATTGAAGACGACTGTCGACCTTGCGCGGAAAGGACAATTTGCCGCCGCCATGTCGATCGTGACCGGCGACACGGGAAAAGACCTGATGAACCAGGTGCGGGTTATTTTCGCTGAATTGCTTGAGCGATCTGATAACGACTTGAAAGCCAACATCGCTACGCAAAGAGAAGCGATCCAGTGGCTTCGGTTGGTCGCGGTTGGCGGCGCGATCATAATCGTCGCCATGGCCTGCGCGGCTGCCTGGATAATCACCAAATATACGCGCGACTTGCTTGACGCCCGCGGCGAACTCGAGATGCTCAATGCCGACCTGGAGGAGCGTGTCCGCCTCCGCACCGACGGGCTCGCCCGCGCGAACGCCGAGATCCAACGATTTGCCTATATCGTGACGCACGACCTGAGGTCACCCCTCGTCAACATCATGGGATTTACCAGCGAGCTCGAAGCCGGCCTCAAACTGCTGGGCGCCAGCTTTGCAACGGAAGCCCACGCGTCCGAAGCAGTCATGACCGAGGCGAAGCAGGCGCTGTCGACGGATATGCCCGAGGCGATCGGATTTATCCGGTCGTCGACCGCCAAGATGGACCGGCTGGTCAATGCAATCCTGAAGATCTCGCGCGAAGGCGCGCGCACGCTGCGGCCGGAGCGGATAGACCTGAACGCGCTGCTTAACGCGGCGGCGGCTTCCGTGCATCACCAGACGACCCCCGGCGGTCGCGCCGTTACAGTCGACTCGCAAGCCGGCGAGATCATAACCGACAGGTTGTCGCTCGAGCAGATCGTGTACAATCTCATCGATAACGCGGTAAAATACCGGGCGTCTGATCGGCCAATCGAGATCAGTGCGCGCACTCGGCGAGTGCCCTCCGGTCAGGTGACCATCGCAATCGAGGACAATGGCCGCGGCATTGCGGAGGGCGATCGTGACCGGGTGTTCGAACTGTTCCGTCGTGCGGGTGAGCAGGACGTTTCAGGCGAGGGAATTGGCCTTGCGTATGTGCGAACGTTGGTGCGTAACCTTGGCGGGGAAATCACCTTGAAATCGCAGTTGGGATTGGGCAGCACCTTCACGGTTCTGCTTCCGCCGAGGCTCGAAACGTCGAGAGGGACAACGCAATGACGCCGAACGGACGCCCAGTCTCGATTGTCATGATCGAGGATGACGAGGGGCATGCACGGCTGATCGAAAGAAACATCCGCCGCGCGGGAGTGAACAACGAGATTGTGCCCTTTCAGACCGGCGGCGCGGCGCTGAATTATCTGTTCGGCGCGCCGACCGTTCCGGCGAGGCCAGTTCTGGCCGCTCCCTGCTGATCCTTCTGGATCTCAACCTTCCGGACATGGGCGGGGTCGAGATTTTGAGACGATTGAAGGCGAACGTTCACACTCGTTGTTCCCCGGTTGTCGTCTTGACGACAACAGATGATAGCCAGGAGATTCAGCGCTGCTATGATTTGGGCGCCAACGTCTACATCACCAAGCCTGTCGACTATGACGGCTTCGCCAACGCGGTTCGCCAGCTGGGCCTCTTCTTCGCGGTCATGCAGGTGCCAGCGTCGCCTTGAGGGTTCCGAATGAGTGTCCTCGCCGGCGCCAAAGGGAATGACGTCATCCTCTGCGTTGACGACGATGTCGTTCTTGTCCGGCTGATGCAAAAACTGTTTTCGCGCCGCGGCTACGTCGTCGAGCATGCTGCAGATACCGTCAACGGCTTGGCGAAGGTGAAACGTGGCGGAGTTGCCGCGGTCATCCTCGATCATGATCTCGGCGGGTCATCAGGGATGGATTTTCTGCGAGCGCTGAGAGACGCGCGAGAATCGCCACCGGTCGTCTATGTCACTGCCTCGTCCGAGCTTTCGGTTGCCGTCGAGGCGCTGAAATTGGGCGCCGTCGACTTCGTGGTCAAGACAGTCGGTCCTGATTTTGAGGTTCAGCTCGTGGCCGCGCTCGAGCAATCCCTGGAGCGGGCGAAACTGCTGCGCGAGAAGGAACAGGCGGAAAGCGAAGTTCGCGAGGAGCGGGACCGCGCGGTGGCGCTGCTGGACGAAGTCAATCACCGGGTCGCCAACAGTCTGGCGCTGGTGGCGTCGCTGGTGCGGATGCAAGCCGCCGCAGTTCCGGAGGCGAGCGCCAAGTCGGTGCTTGCAGAAACCCAGGCTCGCATCGCCGCAATCGCCAACCTTCATCGCTCGCTCTATACCGCCGAGGATGTTCGGACCGTCGACTTGGCCGCCTATCTGACCGCGTTGGTCGACGAGCTTCGCCAATCCATTGCCGCCAATCAGACAGCCGTTCTCGCGGTCGCCGCCGCGGATGCGCGGACGACGACCGACAGGGCCGTGGCAATTGGCATGATCGTCACCGAATTGATCACCAACGCGGTCAAGTACGCCTATCCCGACGGGGGAGGCGAAGTGCGCTTGCGACTTGAGCGAGATCCGGCAGGAGGGCTCGTCTTGGCTGTCGAAGACGACGGGGTCGGTCTGATTGGCAACGAAGCGAGAGTGGCGGGCCTAGGTGGGAAAATCGTCGGGGCGATGGCGCGATCGCTGGACACGGAGTTGGAATATGGGGCGCGCCCAAAGGGCCCAGAGGAGAATGATCGCGACGGCGATAAGCGACGCCGCGATCATGCAAATGACTTCGAATTGCGGTTCGACCGATCCAGACATCGCGAACTCAGCCGGAATGGTTGTCGTCCCGTCGAGCGCGGTTAGCCACGGTCGGTTATGCCGTGGTAGACCCTCGCTGGCCATGTGAGCGCATAGGGCAGATCCTGCCCGACGCTTGCTGCAAGGTCTGACGCTGGAGCGTTATCCCACTTAGCCCGAATCGTGGGCGACAGCGCTACGCCGACGCCGACAAGATAGACGATTACAATCAACGCAATCAGCGCGCGCATGATCGTGCTCCGCAGTTCCGGTTGCCCGCTGAAACGCGCGACGCCGCATTGGGTTCCGTAGAACAGGGGTGCGCGATGGCCCGCGAGGAGGGCGATGACGACAAATCAGTCGGATGCAACGGAACTCGCGCGCTCGCATCCTGTTGTGGTTGCAGCACCGTTTGCAAAAGGAGCCCAACCATGGCCGAGAAAAGGCTGGGCGATCTGTTCTACGACACGCTCAAAGATATCTATTTTGCCGAGCGGCAGATTTTGAAGACCTTGCCCAAACTGGCGAAAGCCGCGCAGTCGGAAGCGCTGAAAGACGCCTTTCTGACCCATCGCGACGAGACCGAGGGCCACGTGGAGCGGTTGCAACAGGATTTTGACATGATCGGCAAGCAAGCCCAGGCGAGGACCTGCGACGCGATCAAAGGGATCCTCGAGGAGGGCGACGAGATCATGGAGGAATACGCGGGGAGCGAGGCTCTGGACGCGGGGCTTCTGGCCGGCGGCCAGGCGGTCGAGCACTACGAGATGTCGCGCTATGGCGCCCTGAAGACCTGGGCGACGCAGCTCGGCTTGAAGGATGCAGCCTCGCTTCACGAGCAGACGCTCCAGGAAGAGAAGAAAACCGATGCGCTGCTGAGCAAGCTCGCCGAGGAGAAGGTCAATCTCAAAGCCGCGTGAGTGACGCTGGGGATGAAGTCGATGACTGGGGCCGGCCTGTGGTGTTTCTGCCGTCGCCCGGACCTACGCTTCCTCGCCCAGGCCCTCTTCCGCATAGCCAATCGAAAGACTGGCGTTCTAAGCGGAAGCCCCTGCTGCAGGTGGAGGGTCTCTCTTCTCTCGCGGCGCAAACGCAAAGTAGGAGCTTTCCCGTGGATGACATGCGAGAGCGGCCCGTCGTCAACGAGTCCAATGAGGATCAGATTCGGGCCGGCGAAACGGGACACCATCTTCGTTACATCCTCCTTGGCAGTTGCGCCCTCGTGATCATTCTGTTCATCGCAATCGCAGCTTTTCTCAAGCCGTGAGTTCCTGCGGAACTGGCCGACGAGCGCGGGCCGCGATGGTGGGCTTGGGACCTCGATGAAGTCTGAGGCCGCCTTCCTCGCGCCAATGGGGTCATTTTACTCGTTTTCTGCCTGCTCGGGGAGCGGCGATGAGAAAGCGGGTGACGCTGATCGACCTCGGGGTGCAGAGGTCCCACGCGGGCGAGGCGCTCTTCGTCGCAAGCTGAGGACGGAACGGGTATGGCCCGTTCCGTCCCGGATCCGTCGTCAGCTTCGGCTGGCGGTCCACTGACCGCCATACTTGAATTCTGGCGCCGACTTCAGTTGATCCTTGGTCGCGTTCATAGATGCGCGCCAGACCTTGTTGCCAACGTCGTACTTGATCGACAACGCTCCGGGATCGACCGCGACATAGTGGGTTCCCATGCCTAGGAATCCGCCGACGGACAGAATATAGCCCGTGATCTTCTTCGAACTGTCGAAGGCGACGTCCTGGATCTTGCCGATGTCGTTGTTCCTTTCGTTGTAGATGTCGAGCCCGACGACGTTCGAGCTCAACATGTCGCTGTTCTGGAGACTGATGAAATCCGGACCCTTCGCCGGGACATCCGCGGCGGTGGTCTTCATCTCGTTCGTGTTCGATCCGGCCGCGGGGGGATTCATGGCCGGATTCATTTTTGTATTGGTGTCGTTTGCGTTCTGGGCCATGGCCGTCGCGCTTGCGAGGGCGATAGTCGCGGCCGCGGCCAGGAAGAATGTGCGCATGGAGTCCACTCCTTTGCTGAGGGTTCTCCGGAAACTCGAAGGAAACTCGAACGCGGCGGGAAAAGTTCCTTTGTTGCTGCCTGGTCATGCGACGCTGTCGGTTGATTCGGCCGGCTGCAATGAGTGTGGCTCGAACCTGCGGAATCGTCCGTGCGGCGGAGGCGAAGGGCGATCCCCGTTCGTCCCGCCGCACCGCTGATGCACGAATGCGCCGGTGCGGCGCCGTTCGTGCGCTAGTCGATCACGCGCACGATCCGATGCGAGCCTCGGTCAACGATCACGCGATGATTGTTGATGATGGCGTAGTCCTAGTCGGGGTACTGCGGCAGCGGGTAGATCACCACGGATTGCGGCAACGGCTCTCCGACGACGATGGGACCGTTGTAGACGACGGACGGCTCTTGGGGCAGGGACGAGCCGACAATCGTCCCAATCCCGGCGCCGACGACGGCGCCGACCGGACCTCCGACTACCGCGCCAACCGCGGCGCCACCGAGAGCGCCGCCGACGCCTCCGACGGGGCGGTTGTCGTCTTGCGCATAAGCTGCGGTGGGAATCGCTAGTGCGACAGCGATCATCGCTAAGGTTCTCATAGGATACTCCTCGAGTTGACTGGAATAGTTTCGGTCGTCGTCAACACGGTCACGCCCGAAAGGTTCCAAGCTCGCTCGCGCCAGTGATGGCGCCGTCCTGAGTTGAACTTGCTTCTCCCTGCGCTGGAAATCGGCTGCGGCGCCTGTGGAACAGCGGGACCTTCCACGCGTTTTACCGAAAGGCTGGTCAAAAGGGAGAGGAGGCTCAATGACGAATGGCGGGTGGCGGTATTGGACGGACTCGGGTTAAGCGCGATGGGCCTTGCGACGCTCGTCGCGCTCGCAATCGCGGTCGGCGGCGATCTCTCCTGCGACTCGGAAGCATCAGCAGCGCGCGCCTTCCTCCTCGTGTGCGCGTCGTCGCTGTTGCTCCGTCCGGCATTTCCAGCGGTGGGACCGCAAAAGATCAGGTCAGGCAAGGGAATCTGAGACATGATCACAATCCTCATCATCGTTCTGCTTCTGATCCTCTTGGGAGGCGGAGGCGGCTATTACGCGCACGGCCGATACGGCGGCGCGGGGCTCGGGGACGTGCTCGGCCTTGTTCTATTGGTCCTGCTGGTGCTCTGGCTGGTTGGAGCGCTCGGCGTGGGGCCAGTGTCGCACGTATGATTGCCTAGCGACCCATACCCGAACGAGCCCGTTCCCGGCGACCGCTGGAAAGGGGGGGCTCGCTCAGAATATTCTCGCCTACGCCGCCTATCGTTGACAGACTGAGGAGGCAGAGGTGACCGGGTGCGACGTTTTGATCGTCGGCGCTGGACCGACCGGGTTGGTGCTGGCGCTCTGGCTGACGAAGCTCGGCGCCAAGGTGCGGATCCTCGACAAGACCGAGGCGCCGGGCACGACTTCGCGAGCGCTCGCCATTCAGGCGCGGACGCTCGAGCTTTACCGGCAGCTCGACCTTGCCGACGCCGTTGTCGAGAGAGCGCACAAGGTTCCCGCGGTCAACCTTTGGGCGCGCGGCGAGAGAAAGGCGCGCATCTCATTTGAGGAGATCGGCGTCGGTCTCACGCCCTATGCGAATCTGCGCATCTTCCCGCAGGACGAACACGAAAAGTTGCTCATTGCCAGACTGGCGGCGATGGGCATGGCGGTGGAGCGGCGGACCGAACTCACTGGTTATGTGGACGACGGCGCCCGCGTCGTTGCGCGGCTTCGTTATGCTGACGGCGGCGACGAGAGATGCGAAGCCGCCTACATCGCCGGCTGCGACGGTGCGCGCTCGCTGGTGCGCGAAACGATGGGCGTCGGATTTCCGGGCGGAACCTATCAGCAGGTCTTCTACGTCGCCGATGTCGAGGCCTCCGGACCTGCTCTCGATGGCGAATTGCACGTCGATCTGGATGATGCGGATTTTCTCGCGGTCTTCCCCCTCGCGGGCCAAGGCCGCGCGCGCTTGATCGGGACGGTGCGCGGCGAACGCGCTGAGCGCGCGGAGACTCTCCGATTCGAGGACGTCAGCGACCGAGCCATCAAAAGTCTCAAAGTGACGGTCGAAGACACGCACTGGTTCTCGACCTACCGCGTGCATCACCGGGTGGCGGAGCACTTTCGCAAAGGCCGCGCCTTGCTGCTGGGCGACGCGGCGCACATCCATAGCCCCGCCGGCGGACAGGGCATGAATACGGGCATCGGCGACGCCATCAATCTCGCCTGGAAGCTGAAGGCTGCTCTCGTCAACGGCGCGCCCGACGCGCTCCTTGACAGCTATGAAATCGAGCGCATCGCCTTCGCTCGCCGGCTGGTTAGGACGACGGACCAGGCCTTTACGATTGCGACCGCGCAGGGCGAGTTCGCCAATCTGATCCGAATTTGGGTCGCGCCGGTCGTCGTTCCTGCGGCCCTAAGTTTCGCGGCGGCACGCGAGTTTGCGTTCGGCGCGGTGTCTCAGATCGGCGTGAACTATCGCCACAGTCCGGTCAGCGAGGGCAGGGCAGGGCGCGTCTATGGCGGCGACCGGATGCCATGGGTCGTCGCGGGCGGGATCGACAATTGCCAGCCTTTGGCGAAACCGATCTGGCAGGCGCAGGTCTATGGCGTCGCGAGCGCGGAACTGGCTGCGTTGTGCGCGGAGATCCGATTGCCGCTGCAAGCGATCCCGTGGGCGCCCGAACATGGACATGCGGGTCTGATGCAGAACGCGCTCTACGTGCTCCGTCCTGACTCGTATGTTGGCCTCGCCAACGAGTTCGGCTCGCCCGAAGTCTTGCGGCGCTACTTTGCGTCCCGCGGCATATTGTTGTGATCGGGTGATTTGACGAAGCAACGTTGCGCGTCGCAGCAGTGAACGGCTGTCAATGCGCAAGAATCTTTGAATTCAGGGGAACCCTCTTTCGCCGACCTCGTTTAGCGAGCGCGAATGGCTCTCCGTTCGCCGGCAAGCGATCGGGAGGCTCAGATGAGGTGGGCGGTGATCTTGAGCGGGTTGGGCGCCGCGACGATGCTCGCGTTGGGGTTCAACATGATCCTCCCATTGGGCAGCGCTGCGGATACCTTATGTGATTTGGCGGGCGTCGCATCCGCAATCGTCTTTCTCGGATTGGCGCAGGGCGCGTAACGGATGGGCGCCGACGTTGGAGCTTAAGCGCGAACCGGTCGAAAGAGCGTCACTCTTTCGTTGTCATGAAGATGGGGTTCTCCGCCGGTCACGCCCGAGATCATGATCTTGACGTAGCTGACCACGTCGGCCCCGCTCTCCCAAAATTCCGCTGCATTGGGCTGAACGCGGAGGACCCGGATTGCGGGATCGTTTGCGTCCCGCCAGAACGCCTTGTCCGCGGTCGACCAAAGCCCTTTGATCTTGTTTCGGTCGTTCGACAGGATGGCTCGACCCGTCACGGACACGTATCTTCGCCCCTTCTGGTGGTCGGCGAACGCGAGGCACACATTGTCGTTCTGACTGACCTCGTCGACCTTCCCCGCGCCGACATCGGTCAGGAAATAGATCGCGTTCTCTTCACGCGCGGGATGCGCGGCCATGGGCCGGGCGCGCAGGCGATCGCCGAGGCCGTCGTGGGTCACGACCATTGCGACCTGGATCTCCTCAATGAGCGCCCAGACGCGGTCCGCGCTCGCTTCCGACTGTGACATGACTTGGCCTCGACAGACCAGCTGGGGCGCGTCGACCGCAAGGCCGACTCTTGGGCCTCCAACGCCCTGTGACGGCAACGGGTTCCGCGCAGTGCAAGGAAACAAGAACTGACCTGCGCTTGCCAAAAGGCAAGGCGACCCGCAGTCTCGGCTCGTGCTCCGGCCTGATCCGGAGGTCGACGCGACTGGGAGAATGGAATTGAGAAATTTTGCCTTGAACTATGTTGTGATCGGCGCGACTTGGTTATTGATCGGCATGCTCCTTGGTATTGTCATGGGCGCAAAGGAGGATTTTCAGTTTGTAGCGGTTCATGCACATATCAATCTCATAGGATTTGCTTGTCATTCGGTCTTTGGTATAGTTTACAAGCAGTGGCCGACGCTAAATTACTCCAATCTTGCGCCCTACCAATTTTGGATATTCGTCATCTCAACGCCAATTACCTTAATTGGCCTGGTTTTCACTGTGACTGGTGGGCCGGCCCTTCCCACAATCCTTGGCTCCATCGGGGTCTTCGTCGGCGCCGCGCTATTCTGCTTGATGGTTTGGCGGGCGCGGTTCGCGGCCGAGTAAGCGAACGTTGATTTTGCAGTTGCTTCGCGGTTCATGTGCAATCTCTACAGCATCACCAAAGGCCCCCAGGCGATCCGCGATTTCGCTCGCGCCATGCGCGACAGGACCGGCAATCTGCCGCCGATTCCCGGCGTCTTTCCCGATTACCTCGCGCCGATCGTGCGCAACGCGGATGACGGCGTGCGCGAGCTCACGATGGCGCGATGGGGCATGCCGTCGCCGCAGTCCGGCCTCAAGGGCCGCAGCTCGGATCCCGGCGTCACCAACATCCGCAACGTCGCCTCGGCGCATTGGCGGCGATGGCTCGGGGTCGAGAGCCGGTGCGTCGTCCCGTTCACGAGCTTCGCCGAGAACGAGATTCTGCCGGACGGCACGCGGCCGCCGGTCTGGTTCGCCCTCGACGAAAGCCGCCCGCTGGCGTTCTTCGCAGGCCTGTGGACCCGCTGGACGTCGGTGCGCAAGGTCAAGGAAGGCAGGACGACGAATGATCTCTTCGCCTTCCTGACGACCGAGCCAAACGCGATCATTAAGCCCATTCACGCCAAGGCGATGCCCGTCATTCTGACGACCGAAGAGGAGGTCGACGCCTGGATGACCGCGCCGGCGAATGAGGCGCTCACGCTGCAACGGCCCCTTCCCGACGAGGCGCTCAGGATCGTCGCCCGCGGAACCAGAACCGGCGACATCCTTGACCCGGCCATTCTGGCGCCCGGTCAGATTTGAAGCGATACTACCACAGCGACAAGACGACACTGGCCGATTCCAACTCTTGAATTCCGAATTCCGTTGACTTCCCTTCCATTTCTTTGAATTTGCGTGCAATTGCCTCTTGAATTTCCTTGAATTTCATAGAATTTCCTCCTCCGAAACGAGGCCTTTCAATGGATTGCGGGCGACGTGCGCCAAAAATGTAATCCCAAGCAGTCGAGCTTCCGGCACGGCCCTATAGGGCCCGGTCGGTGACCCAGCCGCGGCGCGGTCACCGACCGCGCCCTACAAGGCGGCCTGCGGTCCGTCGTTGTCGGTGGGAGCCTCCCCGCCCTTTCGAAATTCTGCATGTCTCGATCCGAACTCCGGACGAGCCGGATTGTAGACCGCTTTCCGGTTTATCGCAAGCAATTGTCGCTCAGGCTCCAGAGATTTTCCGGTTTTTCCAAGCCGGCCAGGGCAGGTTCGATGGCCGCTATTTGCGGCCGAGCGGCCCATGATCAAACCGCGCGACATCGAAGGCATGCACGTCGCGCAAAAGCTCGATGAAACCCTCGACCCCGTAATCCGCGCAGGCCTCGCCCTTGGCGGCTGTCGCCTTCGAGGCGTCGCCGGCGGCGCCAAGCTCGTTCAGGTCGTTGGCCATCCAGCCGATCGCGATCGGCTGGGTGACGCGAAGGCGCTTGAAGTCCCGTTCGATCGAGACCGCGGAACTGACGAAATCGCGCGCCTCGTTCATGCGCACTGTTTCGGGTTTAAAGGCAAGCATCAGCGACGTCTCGGCGTCACCGCCGTGAATGCCGTGCGCGCGCTCGCTCGCGGGGAACATGCCGTCCGGATAGCCGAGCGCATGCCAGCCGGCGTGGACGGCGAGCATGCCGTGGCGCACGCGCAAGTCCCGCACCACCGCCGCGAGGACAGCGACATTGCCGCCATGCGAATTCATGAAGATGAGCTTCCGGCAGCCGGTGCGCGCGACGCTGTCGCCGATCTCGGTCCAGGCGCGGGTCACCGTCTCCATCGAGAAGGTGAGGGTGCCGGGATATTCGATATGCTCGTTCGACTTGCCGATCGCCTGCATGGGCAGAAACAGGACAGGCAGGTCAGCTGGCACGCGCTCGACCGCCCGGGCGAGATAGCCCTCGTTGATGAAAGTGTCGACGCCGACCGGCAGGTGGGGCCCATGCTGTTCGATCGCCGCCACCGGCAGCACCGCCACGACTTTGCTCATGTCCGTCGCGGCGAAGTCGCGCCAGCCCATCTCTGCCCAAAATTTGGTCGGAAGCATTCCCGTTCTCCCCGGCGGTCAGGATGGCCGCGCAGCGACCGCCTCGATCTCGACCTTGAATTCGGGTCGCGCGAACCCCTGGACGATCATGAGAGTCGAGGCCGGCGGCGGGTTGCCGACGAATTCATCACGGACTCTCATGTAGCCGCCCAAATATTCGGCCGATGAGACATAAGCGTTGAGGCGCACCACATCGGCAAGCGACATATCGGCCTCGCGGAGGATCGCCGCGAGGGCCTGAAAACACAGGCGCGCCTGGTCTTCGACAGCATCTGGCACGGCGCCGTCTTTGGCGATGCCGAGCTGACCCGAACAGAACACGAAACGGCTTCCCGTATCCGCCTCGACGCCATGGGCGTAATTGGCGAAGGGCGGATGGATCGTGCTAGGATTCAGCCTGCGCATCGAAAAACCGGTCTTTTGGACGTCGTCAGTCCTGCATCGCACGGCCGAGCCGCGCCTCGCAATGGCGCCGAAGTTGCAAGACTTCGGGCCTTGCGCATCGTGTCGGGAGAACGGCTCATGAAACAAGTTGGCCTTTGGCTTTCCGCGAGCCTTTGTCTGGCCGCATCCTCGGCGATGGCCGCAGACAAAGTGTCCTTCGGCACGAACTGGCTCGCCGAAGCCGAGCACGGCGGCTACTATCAGGCGGTTGCGGACGGCACTTACGCCAAATACGGGCTCGACGTTACGATCGTGCAGGGCGGTCCGCAGGCTAACAACGGTCTTCTGCTCGCCGCGGGCAAGCTCGATTTCTACATGGGCGGCAACCTGCTGCTCGCCTTCGACGCGGTCGAGCAGAACCTGCCGATCGTGGTCGTCGCCGCCGATTTCCAGAAAGATCCGCAGATCGTGATGTCCCATCCGGGCGTTGGCCTCGACCAATGGAGCGATCTGCCCAAGGCCACCGCCTTTATCGGCAAGGAGGGCCTCGCATCGTTCTATCGGTGGATGGAGACTGAATACGGCTTCAAGGAGGAAAACGTCAGGCCCTACACCTTCAATCCGGCGCCGTTCATCGTCGACAAGAACTCGATCCAGCAGGGCTATGTGACGTCCGAGCCGTTCGCCGTCGAGCGCGAGGGCCACTTCAAGCCCAATATCTTCCTGTTCGCGGACCGGGGGTACAGCACCTACGCAACCACGATCGAGACGCGCGCCGACATTGTCGCCAAGCACCCAGACATCGTGCAGCGTTTCGTCGACGCCTCGGCGATCGGCTGGTACCATTATCTCTACGGCGACAATTCGGCCGCAAACGCTCTGATCAAGAAAGACAATCCGGACATGACGGACGAGCAGATCGAGTTCTCGATCGCCAAGATCAAGGAATACGGGCTTGTCGATTCCGGTGATACGCTCAAGCTCGGTATCGGCGCGATCACGGACGACCGCGTCAAATCCTTTTACGACTCGATGGTGAAGGCCGGCGTCGTCAAGCCGGGGCTCGATTACAAGAAGGCCTACACGCTGCAATTCGTCGACAAAGGGGTCGGCCTCGAACTTCGGCCGAAGTGAGCGCGCGGGGGACGCGGCGCAAGATGACGGCAGCGGTCGCCGTTCCAACCGCCGCGTCCGCGATGACGGCGCCGCCGTCGCTCGTGCGCCTCGGCGCGGTCTGCAAGACCTTCGCCAACGGGGTCGAGGCGCTGAGGGGCGTCGATCTCAACATCAGGCGGGGCGAATTCCTGTCCCTGCTCGGTCCGTCCGGCTGCGGCAAGTCGACGATCCTGCGCCTGCTCGCGGGCTTAACCGGTCCCAGCCGCGGTTCGATCGACTGGCTTTCGACCAATCATGATCTCGGCTTCGTCTTCCAGGAGCCGACCCTGATGCCGTGGGCGAACGTATTCGACAACGTGTGGCTGCCGTTGAGGCTTGCCGGCGTTTCGAAAGCCTCGGCGCGGCCGCGCGTCGAAGAGATGCTGGCGAAGGTGGGTCTCGCCGGCTTCGAACGGGCCTATCCGCGGGAATTGTCCGGGGGCATGAAGATGCGCGTGTCGGTCGCCCGCGCTCTCGTGACCCGGCCGGCGGTCCTCCTGATGGACGAACCATTCGCCGCGCTGGACGAGATCACGCGCATGAAGCTTAACGACGATCTCGTCGCCCTCAAATGCGAACTCGATGCAACGGTGGTCTTCGTCACCCATTCGGTGTTTGAAAGCGTCTATCTCTCCGACCGGATCGTAGTGATGGCGCCGCGTCCGGGCCGCGTGGTCGCCGAGGTTCTTGTTCCCGCGTCCTCGCCGCGCGACGAGGGTTTTCGCCTTGGCGCGAGCTACGCCGCGATCTGCCGGGAGACCTCGCGCGCGCTCCATGGAGCGATAGGCACAGGCGCCGTCAGCGTGGGGATCGCCACGGCGTGAAGACCGTGAAGGTCATCCGTTACTTGCTCCCGACGGCCGCGGGCAGCGAAACGTGAACACGCCGTTCGCGCTCCCCGAGTCCAAACGCTTCGCGCTCGCCGGCGCGCGAATTCTTGCTTCCCGCCTCCCTTATGAGGACGCGCCCGTCGACCGCGACGGTTTTGCCTTGACCGACGTTCTGATCGACGACGGCCGAATCGCAGAGGTGGCGCCCGCAGGCCGCAGCCAGTTCGGCGACACGCCGGGTGTGTCGCTCGCCGGCTGCATCGTCCTGCCGACCTTCGTCGACGTCCATACCCATCTCGATAAGGCTCATATCTGGCGCCGCGCGCCGAATCCGACCGGCGATTTCGAGGGCGCGCTCAACGCCGTCGTCGAGGATCGCGCGGCCCGCTGGACCGCGCGCGATGTGGCAGCGCGCATGGAATTCTGTCTGCGCACGGCCTACGCCAACGGGACCGCCGCGATCCGAACGCATATCGACAGCATCGGCCCGCAGACCCGCATCAGCTGGCCGGTCGTGGCCGAGGCTCGCGAGCGCTGGCGCGGGCGGATTGATCTGCAGGCGGCGCCGCTATTCCGCATCGATTTTGCGCTCGACGCCGCCCACATGGCCGAGATCGAGACGACGCTCGACGCCTGTGGATCCGGCATCCTCGGGGCCGCGACCTTCATGATCCCCCGCCTCGGCGAGGGCGTCGACGTTCTGTTCGCGCTCGCCGAGCGCAAGGGTTGGGACCTCGATTTTCACGTCGATGAATCCGCCGATCCCGCCGCGCGGTCGCTCGGCGTCATCGCAGAGACCGCAATCCGCCGCCGCTTCCCCGGACGCATCCTGGTCGGCCATTGCTGCTCGCTGTCGCTCCAGGATGAGGACGAGCAGGCGCGGACGATCGAGGCGGTCGCGAAGGCTGGGTTGAGCGTCGTCTCGCTGCCGATGTGCAACATGTTCCTGCAGGACCGGCGGCGAGGGCGAACCCCGCGCTGGCGCGGCGTGACCGCGCTCCAGGAACTCGAGGCCGCGGGCGTCAACGTCATGATCGCCAGCGACAACGTTCGCGACCCGTTTTATGCTTACGGCGATCTCGACATGCTCGAGGTCTGGCGCGAGGGGGTTCGAATTCTTCATCTCGACTATCCCTTCGCCGATTGGGCGCCCGTGGTGCGCGAGGCGCCGGCGAGAGCGATGGGGCTTGACGTCGAGGCGCTCCGCCCGGGCGCAAGGGCGGATTTCATTCTCACCCGCGCGCGCGATTTCACGGAGCTCTTCGCGCGACCGCAGGCCGACCGCACGGTGTTGCGTGGCGGCGCGCCCGTGGCGCCCGCGCCCGATTATGCCGAGATCGACGGCCTCGAGGGTCTCTCTTGAGCAGCGCCTATGACATTGCCGCGTTCCGCAATCTGATCGGGCCGATCAGGTGTGAAGACAACCCCGTTCTGGTCAAGCAGAAGAGCCGCGACTTCTACTGGTATTCGCCGGTGCTGAAGCGCGAACTCGAGGCGGTCACGGCAGACATCGTCGTCTCGCCGGTGAGCGAAGCCGAAATCGCGGTCGTCCTCAAGGCGGCGCACAAGCTCAGGATCCCCGTCACGGCGCGCGGCGGCGGAACCGGCAACTACGGCCAGGCGATGCCGCTGACCGGCGGCGTTCTTCTGAATCTGATCGACATGAAGAAGATTCTGACCATCGAGACGGGGCGGGTCGTTAGCGAACCCGGGGCGTTGATCGGCGACATCGACAAGGCGACGACTGCCTCTGGGCAGGAATTGCGGATGTTCCCGTCAACCCGCGCGACTGCGACGATCGCGGGCTTCGTCGCAGGCGGATCCGGAGGAATCGGCTCGATCACCTGGGGAGGCTTACGAGATTTCGGCAACGTCTTGAGACTGCGCGTGATGACGATGGAAGCAGAGCCGCGTGCGCTCGAACTGACCGGCCAGGACCTGCACAAGGCCGTACACGCCTATGGCACGAACGGCGTCATCACCGAAGTCGAGATGCCGCTGACGGCGCGGTACGACTGGGTCGAAGTGATCGTGGGCTTCAACACGTTCGAAGGGGCGACCGCTTACGCGCTGGCGCTAGCCGAGCAGGATGGAATTCTGAAGAAGCTCGTGACCGTTGTGGCGGCGCCCGCGCCGCAAGATTATTTCTTGCGCCACCGCGCCATGATACCGGCCGGTCAGAGCATCGTCCTCCTGATGATCGCGCCCCACGCGCTGGACGCGTTCGAGGCGTTCTCCCGGCTTCATAAAGGTGCGACCATCCTGTTCAATTCGCACCATCCCGCGCCGGAAGCGCGGTCTGGCCTGCCGCCCATTTACGAACTGACCTGGAACCACACCACGCTGCGAGGCTTGCGGGTCGATCCCAGCATCACCTATCTGCAGGTCCGCTATCCGGACGCGGGCGCGGTCAAGCACATCCACGATCGTTTCCGCGACGAGATGATCGGCCATCTCGAGCTCATTCGCTTCAACGGGCGAATTGGATTCGCCGGGCTGCCGCTGGTGCGTTTCTCGACCGAGGAGCGGCTCCAGGAGATCATCGCCGAACACGAGGCGATGGGCGCGATGATCTTCAATCCGCACCGCTACACGCTGGAGGAGGGCGGCATGAAGCAGACCGACGCGACCCAACTCGCCTTCAAGCGCGAGACCGACCCTCAGGGCCTCCTCAATCCGGGCAAGATGATCGCCTGGGAAGACCCGAACTTCGACTTCTCGGCGAGGAAGAACTTCCTCTTTCCCGGCCTCGAGGCGCGCGCCCTCGCCGCGCAGATGTGAGCGGACGCGTTGCGCATCCTGGTTCTCTTTGCGCATCCGGTCGAGACGAGCTTCGCCGCCGCGGTACACGCCAAGCTTGTCGCGACATTGCGGGCGCGCGGCCATGACGTCGACGACTGCGACCTCAACGCGGAGGGCTTCGATCCCGTCATGAGCCGCGAGGACCGGCTCGAATACCACAATCTCGCGGTCAACCGGCGCCGCGTTGCGCCCTATGTCGAGCGCCTGCTCGCGGCCGAAGCGCTGGTCTTTTCGTTTCCGGTCTGGAACATGGGTTTCCCCGCGATCCTCAAGGGCTTCGTCGACAAGGTTTTTCTGCCCGGCGTCAGCTTCACCTTGAAGGAAAACGGCGACTACGTCGGGACCCTCCATAACATCAGGCGTCTCGGCGTCGTCTGCACCTACGGCGGCAGCCGGGCGTGGACCATTCTGATGGGAGATCCTCCGCGCCGGTTCCTGAAGCGTTCGATGCGGCTCATCTGCGCTCCGGGCGCGCGCTGCGACTACGTCGCCCACTACGACATGAACCACACGAAGCCCGAACGCCGCGCGAGATTTCCTAATGACGGTCGAGGCGAGGTTCTCGACCTGGTGACGGTCGGTCGCCGCCGAATGCAGGTTTCCTCGGAACTCTATGAGCCGCGGTCAGCTTCGGGCCAGCTTCGCCGTTGGATTATGGGGCGGGGCTGGCGCCGTGCCGAAGTCGCCGGCGGAGGAGGGGATCGGATGCGGTTCGACCTGCGCGCGCAACTTGTTCTTGCGACCCTGATCGCGGCCGGCGCGGCGCCGGTGGCTGACAAAGTCTCGGCCTATCGCCCCGAAGACGATCCGTCCGCGCAATCGAGAAGCCTCGCGGATCGGGAGGACGCCTCGACGCAATATCGAACTGGCCTCACGGTCGAGCGCGGCCGAGGCGCGAAGCAGGACTATGCCGAGGCCAGGCGATCGTACCTGAAAGCGGCGGCCGAGGACGATCCGCTGGCGGAGTTCAGCCTCGGCGTTCTGTCCGTGCGGGGGCTCGGGGCGCCGAAGGACTATGTCGAAGCCGTAAAGTGGTTCCGCAGGGCTGCCGACCGCGGCGTCGCGGCGGCGCAGTTCAACCTCGCCGTGATGTACGCCCATGCGCTCGGCGTGCCGCAGGACTACGTCCTTGCGCATATGTGGTTCAGCCTGGCGGCCGCGCAGGGGGAAGAGGGCGCGAAGGAAGCGCTCGAGGACGCCGCGGCCAAGATAGACTCCCGCCGAAATCGGCCTCGCTGAAAACCTGGCGAAAACGTTGGAGCCGCTGGCCTGGAACTTGCGGCTCTAGCCGGCGGCGCAAAGCGGGGACCGCGGCGTCGGAGCGGTGCGGCGAAATTGGCGCGTCGCGCCGTCATTCCTATATGGAAGCGTCGGCGGCTTTCTCGGCCGCCTCTCATCCGGTTCGATGGACCTCATCGTTGCGACCGATCGCGGCCTCTATTGCGCGGCCGGCGATTTCCATATCGATCCCTGGCGTCCCGTCGCGCGGGCGGTGATCACGCATGGGCACTCCGACCACGCGCGGTTCGGGTCCGAGATCTATGTTTGCCATCCGGACACAGCGCCGATCCTGCGCAAGCGCCTCGGCGACGTCGCAATCGAGACCGTTGCCTATGGCGAGATCCTGGTCCGCGACGGCGTCGAGCTGTCGCTCCATCCGGCGGGCCATGTGCTCGGCTCGGCGCAAGTGCGCGTCGCGCATCGGGGTGAAGTCTGGGTCGCGTCGGGCGACTACAAGCTCGAGAGTGACGGGGTGTCGGTCGCTTTCGAGCCGCAGCGCTGCCACGCCTTCATCACCGAGTTCGACCTTTGGCCTGCCGATCTATCGCTGGCGTCCGCAGGGGGAAATCATGGCCTCCATCGACGCCTGGTGGCGCGAGAACGCCGCGGCGGGCCGGGCGAGCGTGCTCTACGCCTATGCGCTCGGCAAGGCGCAGCGCGTCATCGCCCATGTCGGCGCCACGATCGGGCCGATCGTGTGTCATGGCGCGATCGAGCCGTTCAACGCGATTGCGCGCGCCGCCGGCGTGGCCCTGCCGCCGACGCGAATGGCGGGCGAGTTCGAGACCAAGGCGGCGTTCGGGCGCGCGCTGATCCTTGCGCCGCCTTCCGCTGCCGCGAGCCCGTGGCTAAAGCGCTTCGGCGACTATTCGGACGCGCTGGCCAGCGGCTGGATGCAGGTGCGCGGCAATCGGCGCAGGCGCGGCCTCGACCGCGGCTTCGTGCTGTCGGACCACGCGGACTGGCCAGGACTCCTCGCCGCCATCGAAGCGACCGGCGCGGAGCGGGTCTTCGCCACCCACGGATCGGTCGGGCCGCTGACGCGATACCTGCAGGAGAGGGGTCTCGACGCGCAGGCGCTTGCGACCGCCTATGGCGACGATGACGACGCCCCCGAAGCCGGGTCCCAGCCGGAGAGCGCGGCGTGAGGGCCTTTGCCGACCTCTACCGGCGGCTCGAATTCAGCCACCTCGACCGGGGCGAAACAGGCGGCGCTGATCGACGCTTTCGCCGCGGCGAGGGACGATCCTTCGCAATGGGCGAGCGCCGCGTGGACGGTCTATTTCCTCGCTGGCGGCAAGCCGCGCCAGACCGTTCCGACGCGACTGCTGTGGCGCTTGGCCGTCGAAGGTTCCGGGTTCCCCGAATGGCTCTGCGCGGAGTGCTACTCGAGCGTCGGCGATCTCGCTGAGACGCTGGCGCTGCTTCTGCCGGAAGGCGTCGCCGGCGAGGAGATTTCGCTCGACGCCTGGATGCGCGAGCGCCTGCTTCCGCTGCCGTCGCTCGACGAAGAGGAAAGATACGCGCGCCTGCGCCGATGGGTGGGAGCGTTGCCCGCGGACCAAAGGCTTGTTTTTTTCAAGTTCATCACCGGCGAATTGCGCGTCGGAGTTTCTCGGCTTCAGGTGGTCAAGGCGCTCGCCGAGGTCGCCGGCGTCGACGAAAGCCGGATGGCGCAGCGCATGATCGGCTATGCCCAGGCGCGACGGATCCCCGCCGCCGAGGACTTCGAGGCGCTGATCGCAGAGGTGGCGCACGCGGAAGCGCTGGCGCTCGACGCGGGCCGGCCCTTTCCCTTCTATCTGGCGCAATCCTGGCAGCGCCCGCTCGCCGACATGCAGGCGACGCTCGGGCCCCCAGGCGACTGGATCGTGGAATGGAAGTTCGACGGCATTCGCGCGCAACTGCTCAAGCGCAGCGAGGGCTGGCGCCTATGGTCGCGCGGCGAGGAGCTCATTTCCGACGCCTATCCCGATCTCGAGCCGCTCGCGCGCGCTCTCCCCGCGGACGTCGCCCTCGATGGCGAACTCGTCGTCATGACGCCGCCCGCGGACGCGAGCCCTGACTCGCTCGATGGTCTTCAGCCCTTTGCCAGCCTTCAGCAGCGGCTCGGGCGCAAGGTCGTCAGCGAGAAGACGATACGGGAGCTTCCCGTCGCATTCATCGCCTACGATCTCCTGGAGTGTGACGGGCGCGACATTCGCGCTGAGCCGCAACATGTGCGGCGCGCGACGCTCGAACGGCTGGCGGGCCAAGCCTTCGAAGCGGCGAAGGCGCATGGGCGACCCCTGCCGCTGCGCGTCAGTCCAGCCGTCGTCGCGGAGACCTGGGAGGCGCTGGCGGCCGTTCGCGAAGAGGCCCGTGCCCTCGGCCGGGAGGGCCTGATGCTGAAGGCGCGTGAGGGCGCCTATGGCGTCGGGCGCCGCAAGGGCGACGACCGCACGGACGTCTGGTGGAAATGGAAGCTCGACCCGATGAGCGTCGACGCGGTGCTCATCTACGCCCAGCGCGGCAGCGGCCGGCGCTCCGGCGTCTACAGCGACTATACGTTCGCTGTCTGGAGCGCCAGCGAGGACGCAGCCGGCCGCGAACTCGTTCCCTTCGCCAAGGCCTATTCCGGCCTGTCGGACCCCGAGATGCGCGAAATGGACGCAATCATTCGCAGGACGACGGTCGAGACCTTCGGCCCGGTCCGCAGCGTCAAGCCGACGCAGGTCTTCGAACTCGGGTTCGAAGGCATTGCGCCGAGCAAGCGCCATCGCAGCGGGATCGCCGTGCGTTTTCCCCGCATGCTGCGCTGGCGCCGCGACAAGCCGGTCGCCGAGGCCGACACGCTTCAGGCGCTGCAGGCGCTGTTGCCGGCGGGGCGGGGCGGCTAGAGGGCCAAAACCCGATTGGTCTGCTTGAGCTGGCGACCGCTGCGTGCAAGGAGCGGGCATTCCCAGACGGCTTGGCGAACGCGTCGGTTCGACCCGTTGCCGCCCTTCCCGCTTGGCGCCCGGCACGGAAGGAATGGGCACACGAGCGGTCCTTCCCGTCTAAAACAGGCAGACTGGGGTTGGCATTTGGGCTAATGTAGCTACCCCAAGAGGGGCGCGATGAGCGAAACCCGTAAGCTAGCCGCGATCTTGGTGTCCGACGTCGTCGGGTATAGCCGGCTTGCCGGCGCGGACGAAGACCGCATCCTCGCGCGGCTCCGAACCCTTCGCAGCGATCTCATCGACCCCACGATCGCCGTCCATCACGGCCGTATCGTCAAGCGCACCGGTGACGGGAGCATCATTGAATTCCGCAGCGTCGTCGATGCGATCCGATGCGCGATCGAGCTGCAAAACGCGATGATCGAGCGCAACGCCGGCGTGCCGGAGGACCGCCGAATCGAATTCCGCGTCGGGATTCACGTCGGCGACGTCGTCGAGGAGAGCGACGGCGACCTGATGGGCGACGGCGTCAATATCGCCGCGCGGCTTGAGGGCATTGCGAAGCCGGGCGCAATTTGTCTTTCGGAGGACGCTTATCGGCAGGTGAGCGGCAGGCTCGAGATGGAGGTCACCGATCTCGGTGCGACCCAACTCAAGAACATCGACAGGCCGATTCGCGCTTATTCGCTGAAGGTGGGGGTCCCTGCAAAGCTGAAGCCGACGAAACCGGCGGAACTCGTGACGCCCGTGACGCCTGCGGCGCCCACGCCGCAGAAGAGGCGTTTCAGGTTCGCGCCGCTCGTCGCCGCGCTCGCGGCGCTGCTGGTCGTCATCGCGGGCGGCGCGTGGTGGTTGCTCAATGCGAACCGGCCCGCAAGCATCGCCACGAAGGCGCCCGCCGAGGCCGCGCGGCTTTCCATCGTCGTGCTGCCGTTCGCCAATCTCTCGGGCGATCCGGGGCAGGACTACCTCGCCGACGCCCTCACCGACGAATTGACCACGGCTCTTGCGCGCATCCGCGACAGCTTCGTCATCGCGCGCAACACGGCCATGACCTTCAAGGGCAAGCCGATCGACGCCAAGGCGATCGGCAAGGATTTGGGCGTGCGCTACGTTCTCGAAGGCTCGGTGCAGCAGAGCGGCGATCGGATGAGGGTCAACGCCCAGCTCATCGACGCCGGCAGCGGCGCTCACCTGTGGGCCGAACAATTCGACACACCCCGCGCCGATCTGTTGCAGACGCAGGACGCGATCGTCGCGCGTTTGGCGAACACGCTCAACTTTCAACTCATCTATGCCGAGGGCGCACGCGTCAACCGGACGCCCGCGGCCAATCGCGACGCCGAAGACCTGGCTCTCCAATGCTCCGCGGGCCAATTTAACGCCGGACCAATCGGCAAGGAGGCGGATGCGGCATACGCGCTCTGTCAGCAGGCGCTTACCATCGATCCCAACAATGTCCGCGCCCTGACGGCGTTGGGCAGCAAATTCTGGTTCCCGGCGGCGCTTGGTCTCTCCAGCGACCCTAAAGGCGACTTCGAGCGGGCCGACGAATTGGAGTTGAAGGCGCTCGCCCTCGATCCAAATGACACTTGGGCTCACAGCCTGAAGGGCTGGATCCTTCTGGCCCACGGGCGCAATGAAGAAGCCGTCGCCGAATTCGAGCGCGCGCTCACCTTGGACGCGTCCTTCGCGGACGCCGACGTGGGCCTGGGCTTCGACTACATGCGCTTAGGGGAATTCGACAAGAGCTTTGAATATTTCGACAAGGCGATTCGGGCGAGTCCGCACGATCCGTGGCTCGTTCGTTTCTATGGCGGCAAGGCGTGGGCCAATTTCGGGCTGAAGAATTATGACCAGGCGATTGACCTGGCTCGCCGGGCGATCGCGATCAATCCGAATATCGCCATTATTCATCTGAACCTTGTGGCGGCGCTCGCCTTGACCGATCATGATGCGGAAGCGCGCGAGGCGCTGCAGCGCTACCTCGCGCTGCCCTCCACCGGGCCGCTCAGGACGATCGCGGCATGCAAGGCGCACCTCGAGTCCCAGCACTGGCTTCCACGCGAGGTCGGCGAGCGGACGTACGACGGGCTGCGGAAGGCGGGAATGCCGGAGGAGTGAGCGGTCGCTATTCAGGCAAAGGCGGCCTCGATGCGCGGCAGGGTCTTCCGTTTCGGGCGGTGAAGCCTGTTTTTCGCTCGCATTGAATGGGGGCTTTGGCGCGGACTCCGGGCCGTCCCGAGGCGACCCCTGTAGGCGCGCTCTCCGCCAATTGAGGCGTTCGCGGTCGTGATCCGCAACGGGTGCTTCACGCC
>CAVRMF010000014.1:0-279756 GCA_963721905.1 uncultured Alphaproteobacteria bacterium | reverse complement strand
CGGTTCATCTCCGGCCGCGAAGGCTCGACCGGCGCGCCGATCAATCTCGTCCTGCGCGCCGCCTTCAACCCGAACCTCAAGACGTCGTGGTTCTCGGCGATGACCCAGGTCATCAACCAGATCACGCTGCTGACGGTCATCCTCACTGGCGCGGCGCTTATCCGCGAGCGCGAGCAGGGCACGGTCGAGCACCTGCTGGTCATGCCGGTCGTGCCGTCGGAGATCATGCTCGCCAAGATGATCGCCAACGGCCTCGTCATCCTGGTCGCAGCGATGCTGTCGCTGCAGTTCGTCGTGCACTGGTGGATCGGCTCGCCGATCAACGGGTCTTTGCTGCTGTTCCTCTTCGGCGCGGCGATCTATGCGCTCGTCGTCGCCGCGCTCGGCATCCTGCTCGGCACGCTCGCGACGACCATGGGGCAGTTCGGCCTCCTCGCCATGCCGGTGCTGATCGTCACGCAACTGCTCTCGGGCAGCAGCACGCCGATGGAGAGCATGCCTATCTGGCTGCAGTATGTGATGCGCACGATCAGCCCGACGCCGCACTTCGTCTCCTTCGCCCAGGCGGTGCTGTTCCGCGGCGCCGACATCACTCTGGTGTGGCGCGACATGGCTGCAATGCTCGTTATCGGCGTCGTCTATTTCGCCATCGCCATGAGCCGCTTCCGAAAGGTGATCTTCGGCGGCTGACCTCGAGTCCGCCGATCGCCGGCCGGTCGCCTATGCGCGCTTCGAGCGTGTTTTTTTGCGGGGCGCATGGCGACCTGGCGACAAAACGTTTGCTTTCTGGTTGCCGATGCGGCCAAGGGCTACGACGTTAGCACGTAAGGGCAGATTTGTCAGTTTGTTGCTGCTTGAAGGGCTGGCGTCGCAATGCTCGACCCAAAAAGCTATGGCGGCGCCTAATGAGACCGCACCTGCTGCGCCGAAGACTGGACCGGCTTTTGTAAGAAATGACGGATCCCGCCCTGGGAAAATGAGCATATGCTCATTTTCCCAGGGCGGGATCAAGGAGAGGGGGCGGTAAGCGTGATTTGAGGGATCAACTCAGGCTCTGGCCACCGCACGCAACTCGGCAACCGCGGGCTCCAGAAGGAGGAGATTTCGGCGCGGCTTGCGCGTGTCGAGCCCGACGACCGCACGACCCTGTGCGGTGAACGCGAGACCTTCCGGCTTGCCATCCAGATCGCCGAGCCGCCACGCGTAAAGGAGCGCAGCGGCGCCGCCTCCCGGCGGGAGATCAGCGAGCCGCGCAATCGTGGAGGACTTGTCACTGAGCAGATAGAGGCGACCATCCGGACCTATTTCGAGGTCACTGAAGTCGGCGCAGGTTTTGGCCAGTATCTTGTCGGGAAGCCAGATTGCGAGAGCAACGAACCGGTGGCGCCCTTTTTTGATCGGCCACCGCGCGCCGTTCGCCAGTGCGCCGCCGCGGACCAAACCCAGCGACCGCGAATTTGGCGGGCCGAACTCAATGAAAGCCGCCGGCTTCTTCTCCTTAGCGACGAGTAAATGCCCGCCGGGCAGGAGAACCATTCCTTCGCCCCGCGATCCCTTCGGGTCGGACCACGCTCTGTGCAATTTCGCTGCGCCCTTCCACCGCAAGATCGATCGACGCAACCACACTTAAAGTCTCGGGGTCGATGAGTTCGACGCGCGGAGGCGTTTCCTGGAGCAGCAAAACGCGCCCGGGGCCGTCAGCGCAGACAGCCTCGATTTGGGGGTCGTGCTTGGGAAGCATCGAACCTGAGACCTTCCCAATGTCGCTCGTATGCCAGTCGATCCGGCCCCCATCACTGCGCGGCAGGGAAAACCAGGCGATCTTCGCCACCCGGTCGCCGACCGCGATCAAATGCATCCGACCGTTTCGGCCGCGACGCAAACAAATGCCGGAGACCTCGTGAAGCGGCACATCGACCACGCGGCACACTTGCAGCCGATTCTGGTTCGACTTACCTTTTTTCCCCATGAGAGAGGCCTCTGACCTCGCAGAGAAGATACAACGATTGTCTGATGACTTCTCGAGTTTCTTGCCCAAATCATTTCGAAAAAAGGCAATGCCCGCGTTGGGCGGCCGTTCAACGCCGCGACTTCGAACGGCAGCCCGACCCGAATGCACTGATATGATTCGAATTCGGGACCGCGTCGCTGCTCATGCTGAGGCTCTTGCGTCCATGCCCGTTGGTGCGTTTGTCCCAATCTGCACCATCAGCGCGAGTCGATCACATATATGGGTGGTTGCGACACGATTGTGCGCGCGAGCGTCGAGAACAGCGTGAGCAGCAACATGAGCCTCGCGTCAGCCGGACTCTCTACGGCTCGATTAACTTCTCGGTGACTTTCATTGCTATACCGTATGCCCTGTCGAAAAAGGAGTGCGCATGACACACACGGCAGGAATCCCAGGCGATCGCATTTGCACCTTTATCGAGCGAGTTGAACGCATCGACGAAGAGATCAAGGCGCTGAATGAGGGCAAGAAGGAAGTTTTCGTAGAGGCCAAGGGAGAGGGCTTTGACGTGAAAGTCCTCAGGGAAATCTTGCGCCTGCGCAAGCAGGACAAGGACGAGCGCGACGAACAGGTGTCCCTGCTCGATCTGTATCTCAGAGCCATGGAGAGCGCCGGCTCGTCGCAAGCAAAAGCGGCGTAGCGCCAGCCGGCGACGAGCTTCTGGTTGTTGAACGAAGTTTGTTCTTGTCGCCCTTCAATCAACCTTTGATGGTTTCGACGATCGAGAGGGCGCGCCGAGCCGAAGCCATTCGTCGAGCTTCGACCAGCGTCGCCGGCCCGATACGTTGCGAACCGCGATCGCAATGGCCTTCTTCTGGCCGACGAGAACCACAAGCCTCTTGCCACGCGTCACGCCGGTGTAGAGGAGATTTCGCTGCAGCATTGCGTAGTGCTGGGTCAGGATGGGCATGATCACGGCGGGATATTCGGAGCCCTGGCTCTTGTGGATGGTGGCGGCGTAGGCGAGAACCAGCGTGTCAAGCTCGCCGAAGCCGTAGGTCACCGAACGCCCGTCGAAGCTGGCCTTGACTTCGCCAGCCTCGGGATCGACGTCGTCGATATAGCCGATGTCGCCGTTGTAGACTTCCTTGTCGTAGTCATTCTCGATCTGCATGACCTTATCGCGGGGCGCAAAGGTCCAGCCGAACCGCTCGACTTTGCGCTCGCCGGCGGGGTTCAAGCCCGCCTGCAGTTCGATGTTGAGCGATCGCGCGCCAACGCCGCCGCGGTTCATCGGACAGAGCACCTGGATGTCGCGGATCGGGTTCAAGCCGAAGCGTTTGGGGATGCGGATCTTCACCAAGTCCAGGATCCGTTGAACGGCGGTCTCGGGATCTTCGGCCGGAACGAAGTAGAAATCGCTCTCGCCGGCGGGCGCGCCGAGATCCGGCATCAAGCCCTGATTGATGCGATGGGCGTTGACGATGATCCGGCTCGCGGCGGCCTGCCGGAACACCTCGGTCAATCGCACTACGGGCACAGCGCCAGAGCCGATGATGTCCGCCAGCACCTGCCCAGGTCCGACGGATGGCAGTTGGTCGATATCGCCGACGATAAGCAGCGTCGCGTTGTCAGGGATCGCTTTCATCAGCGCTTGCATCAGCATGACATCGACCATCGAGGCCTCGTCGACGACGAGCAGATCGCACTCGAGGGGATTGCCAGCGTTGCGTTTGAAACCGCCGCTCTTGGGATCGACTTCTAAGAGCCGGTGGATCGTCTTGGCCTCGACGCCCGTCGCTTCGGTCATGCGCTTCGCCGCCCGACCCGTGGGGGCGCAAAGCAACAGCCGCACACCTTTGGCCGCGAGAAATCTTGATGATCGAGTTGACGATCGTCGTCTTGCCGACGCCTGGCCCGCCGGTGATCACGAGCGCCTTCGCCATCAGCGCCAATCGGATCGCGGCTCTCTGACTGTCGGCAAGCTGCAGACCGCTGCGCTTTTCGACCCAAGGCACGGCCTTCGCTTCGTCAATCCATGTCCAGGGCAGCCTTCCGTTCACGATGCGGATCAGCCGATCGGCGATCGTTTGCTCGGCCCGATAGAGGCCCGCCAGGAACATGCAGGCGGTTTCGCCGACCTTGTCGGCGATCACGGCGCCCTCGGATCGTTCGAGTTCAAGGGCTGTCAGGATCAGCTCCTTCGGCGCTTCGAGCAGTTCTTCGGCGAGCGGGATCAATTGATCCGTCGGCAGCCCGCAGTGACCCTCGTCCATCGCCTCGGTCAGCGCGTACGAAATCCCGGCGCGCAGTCGGATCATCGCGGTCTTTTCGATGCCGAGCCTCATCGCGATCGCGTCGGCGCTCTTGAAACCGATGCCCCGGATGTCCCTGGCTAGCCGATAGGGGTTCTCGGTCATGACCTGCACGGCATCCGCGCCGTAGGTCTTGAAGATGCGAACCGCCCGGGCGGTGCCGACCCCGTTGCTGTGAAGAAAAACCATGATCTCCCGGACAATCTTCTGCTCGGCCCAGGCGTCCGTGATGCGTTTCGCCCGAACCGCGCCGATGCCCGTCACCTCCCGAAGCCGGCCGGGCTCGGCCTCGATGACATCGAAGACCTTGTCTCCAAAGGCCTTGATC
The DNA here is from genome assembly GCA_963721905.1 of uncultured Alphaproteobacteria bacterium. Lineage (GTDB taxonomy): Bacteria > Pseudomonadota > Alphaproteobacteria > Rhizobiales > Beijerinckiaceae > Roseiarcus. The sequence goes on along the minus strand of CAVRMF010000014.1, from coordinate 275,162 downwards.
ATCTTCTTGGCGTAGACGGGTCCGATGCCCCGGATCATCCCGGAGCCGAGGTATTTCTCGATCCCGTCGATCGAACTTGGCGCCGAGGTCTTGAGAAACCGCGCCTTGAACTGCTGACCGTGGGCGCGGTCATTGATCCATTGGCCCGACGCGGTGATCCATTCGCCGGCGGAAATGATGGCGGCGTGGCCGACCACGGTCACCAGATCGCGGTGTCCGTCGACAGCGACAAGCGCTGGGTGACGGCGGCTTTCACGTGGAACGGCCTGCGCGCGCTCGGACTGGACGAGGCCTCGCTCGCGTCTTTTCCCGAGGAGTTCAAGCACGGCATGGCGGCCCGGGCGGAGGTGCTCGGCGACACCGGCTTGAACGCTCCCGAGCATTGGGTCGGCGGGCTTGCGAGCCCCGATCTGCACGCGATCGTCATTCTCTTTGCGCGGGACCCGACGGAGCAGGGCCGCTGCGTCTCGGAACACGCGAAGCTTATCGCGGATTGCCCCGGCGTCGAGGTCCTCTCCGCGCTCGACCTTGAGGCCATTCCGCCGTTCGGCTACGCGCATGAGCATTTCGGCTATCGCGACCGGTTGTCGGAGCCGGCCATCGAGGGAAACGGCGTCGAACCGACGCCCGGAACCGGCGAGGCTTTTAAGCCCGGCGAGTTCATCCTGAAGGCAGAAGGCAGAAGGCAGAAGGCAGAAGGCAGAAGGCAGAAGGATCTTCTTCGGCGGCAGATCCCCATCTGGGGGTGTCGACTGTCGTCCTATTCGATATTCCATTCGGAAATGAGACTCAGCGGCACTGCTGCGTTAAGACCATTGGCGTGAGCATTCGCGACCCTAAAAAGAATTTTGAAGTCCTGTGGGAGACCTTCAGCAGAAGATACCCATTTTTCCACTTGAGGAATGTCAATTGGAACAAACAGCGTGACACCTACAGATCAAGAGTCACAAGCAAGACCAACGATGACGAACTCTTCGAGATCTTCTGCCAGATGCTCGGACCGCTAAATGACGGGCACGTAGAGTTGAAGGCCGGGGCAACCGCGCATCGGAAGAAACGATACTTCAACCCGGAACAACAGCCAAGATTCCGGCAGGAATTCACGCCAGTAGAGATTAAGCAACTATACAAAACAACAGAAAAGACTCTTATCGAGAATTGTTTCGGGAGACCTGCAGCGACCGAGGCTTGGATGCTTCGCTACTGCAGGTCTCGCAAATTCGGCTACATTCAGATCCTCGAGTTGGAAGGCGTTCGTAAGCGGAGACTGACTGCCGCTCTTGACAATATTGCCCGTGACTTCAGAAAATTGAAAGGGATCATTATTGATATTCGTGATAATCCCGGCGGAGATGATGGTATTGCGATCGCGATCATCAATCGCTTTTGCGACCGCAAGCGAGTCGCCTTCCACAGGAAGACGAAGATTGGCACAGGCGAAGATGACTTTACGCCCCTCAAGACTTGGTACCTCGAACCGCAAGGTGAGGTACAATTCACTGGGCCAATCGTGCTCCTGACTTGTGATTCTGTTTTTAGCGGTGGAGAGGTCTTTGCGCTTGCGATAAAGGAGCTGCCTCATGTTACGATTATAGGCGATCATACGAACGGCATATTCTCGTATCAACTTGAGAAGAAACTCCCAAACGGTTGGGAGTACCGTCTGTCCTACCAAGTGTATTTGTCGGCTGACATGGTGTGCTACGAAGGGAAAGGCGTCCCAGTTGATATCGAGCTTTTCAACAAAAAGGCTGATATTAAAAAAGGTATCGACCCGTTGATCACCAGCGCACTTGACGTAATTGCACTTGAAGTGACGAAGTCCTCAAGGCGAAGCGGGACAAGCCCGCAGCTCTCAAATCTCTGAAGCGCGCGACCTGGGTCTGTTCACGGTCGGCCAGACCGCCGCAGCTTTCCTGCTGCTTCATCGCTGCGGGACAAGAGCAAAGCCCGTCGCTGACGACGTTCCGCGCTTGGCCGTATTTCCGCATGATGCCGCCCCTACGGGGTGTCGGGGGCGCGTTGGGGTTGCCGCTCCCAACGGCCAGCAAAACGGGGGTTGGGGGTTTCTCTCCTTTGAGCCTCTTGCAGAATTCCCTGAGGGCGAGGAATTTCCCGTGGTTTTGGATTGCGGGCGCCGGCGGCTCAGGCTGGCGCTGGCCTGAAGCTGGCGACGCGGAGGATTTGATCGGCGGCGAGCGCGACGATGCCGAACATGAGGTGGCATTTGACCTTGATCGAGCCGCGCACGCGCAGGAACCTGGCGCCGAATTCGTCCTTCAATCGAGCATTGACGCGTTCGACCATGGTGCGGAAATCATAGATGACGTCATTTGCGTCGGGCATGTGGATGAACTTCATCCTGTCGACCTCCCGTTCCCATTCGGCCTTGACCTCATGCTGGGCGCGAAAGTTGCGGTCGATGATCGGCGCGTGGCCGAGCGTGCGGCTGTGGTCATGAATGGCGGCGGCGTCGTAGGCGGCGTCCATGAGATCGTAGAGATAGGAAACCCGCGCGCCGGTCATGGTCATCAAGGGAATGGCGACCTGACTGTCGTGAACGGAGGCCGAAGTCAGCACGCAGGAGACGGGGATCTGGCCGCAAGCGACGTCGATATGCAGCTTGTAGCCGATCCAGGTTTCCTTGTAGCCCTTGCTGTTTTTCTTGGAGCCGACATCGCAGGCGGTGGGCAGTTCGGCGAGCATTTGGTTGACGTTCTGTGAGGTTTGTCGCTCCAGCCGCGTCGGCTCGGGCTTTGGCCGTTGCTCGTCCTTGCGCGGGCGTCCGCGCTTGCGCGGCGGCTGAGCGCCATCGGACGGCGGATCGTCCTTCTTGTCGCTGGCCTCTTTCGCCGCCGGCTTCTCGCGCGCCTCGATCTCGGTGGCGTCGCGGGCGATCACGCCGACGATGCGCCCGCCGAGCGAGCGCTCGATCAGCGCCGCGTGCATTTTGTCGGGCAGATCGCCCTGCGCGAACTCCGCGAAGGCGCGAGAGAACGTGGCTTCTGAGGGCACTTGCGAGCGTCGCTCCCAACCAAGGATACGCCGCAGCGACTTGTCGACGGCGAGTCGCTCGATCAAAGCGGAAGTGGTGGGAATGCCCAGCATCGCCTTGGCGACGAAGGCCCTGGCAAGGGCGCGCCGATCCTCGGGCGGGCGGCCGGGGCCGCGCGGCGGCTCGGGAACGAAGGCTTCGAGGCCGATCACGTCGAGGGTCGTGACGAGACGCCCAAGCGCTTCGGTCATTGGGTCGACTTCCTCGCGCAGCCAAGGAAACAGAGTGCCCTGGATATGGTTCCAGCGGGCTTTCATGGCGTCTAGGGGATCGTCGGACATGCCTGTTGCTACGAATCGGGACGATAAGCCAAAACAATACCGAAACTACTCTCAATGTACAGCGATATATATTATCTTATAGTAGTTGACAACTGTCATATCGTTCCTACATGCCCCACCTCAATTTGCTTGGCATTCAAAATAAATTTGCAAGAGCCTCCTTTGGCTTCCCAAAGGTCTCGTCGAAGGAGTAGCCGCGCACCCGCTCGGCTTCCTCGCCGCGCGCGGTAACCATGATGACCGGAAGGGTGCGGGTGTTCTCGCGCGCCCGCAACCGACGGCAGATTTCGAGGCCCGAAACGCCCGGCATTATCCAGTCGAGGATGACAAGGTCGGGCGTACTTTCGGCGAGGCGGAGTTCGGCTTCGTCGCCGCGCTCCACGCTCTCGACCACATAGCCTTCCGCCTCGAGATTGTAGGCGAGCAGGAGAGCCAGATCCGATTCGTCCTCGACGACGAGAATGCGGGGCGCCGAGGCGGCGTTGGAGCGCGCAATGTCCTTGCGGTCCTGGTTCATGTGTCGCCCCCGGCAGCGTGGATATTGATGTCGGTTTCCTGGTGCCCGTGCGGCCGCTCAGCCGGCATCGGCTCGCCAGTGACGAGACAGACGACCGTTTCGGCGATGTTGGTGGCGTGGTCGCCGATCCGCTCGATGTTCTTGGAGCAGAACAGGAGGTGCGCGCAAAAGGAAATGTTGCGTGGGTCCTCCATCATGTGGATCAGGAGATCGCGGAAGACAGAAGTCTTCCAGCTCGCCGAGATCGACGTCTCGCTCCCAGACCTCCCGCGGGCGCTCTTCGCCGCGCTGGGGCATAGGAGTCGAGCGCACTTCCTTCAGAAGTTCGTTCGCCACCTCGCTCATTTGCTTGATGCCGATGATGGCGCGCGGAACCCTCGTCTCCGCGCCTAGCTTCACTGTGCACTTGGCAATGTTCTTGGCGAGATCGCCGTTCGAGGTCGCCGGCGATGCGGATGGCACCGATCAACTCGCGAAGGTCCGACGCCACAGGCTGACGACGCGCGATGGTCAGGACTGTCATGTCCTCGATTTCGCGCTGCAGCGCATCGAGGCGCGGATCGGTTGCGACGATCTCGTGTGCGAACACAGCGTCGGCATTGGCCATCGCGCCGACGACCATTTTTTCCGCGATGCCGCCCATTTCGGCGATGCGGCCGCTCGATCGCGTCGAGCTCCTTGTCGAAGGCCTTGAGGGTATGTTCGATCAAGGATTCCGACCTAAACGCGACTCGGCAAAGCACCTGCGCCAATTCACCCTGCGCCCGACCGCGTGCGAGGTCTGCAAGGTCCGCGCATTCGAGCCGGTTCGAGGTTCGTTTCGAAAGTGCAGCGCGTCTTTCGAGCCAACCGAGCCCTGTCGGCGCCTCAAAGCTTGCCGGAACCCAAGCTCACACTATTGTGACATCCGTGTAACAGAACCGGAGGAGGGACATTCATGCGGGCGATTTTGCATTTCGTGCGGATCACGATTCTCGGCGGCGTTCTCTTCCTGACCCCGATCGTCGTGCTCGGCGTGATCCTCAACAAAGCGTACAAAGCGGCGGGGCAAATTATGCAGCCGCTCATCGGCTTGATCCCGGCCGAGGTCGCTTCGCGCACGGCGGCTTCCGCGATCCTCGCGAGCTTCGGCCTCGCGCTCGTTTGCTTTTCTGTCGGCCTCTTTGCGCGCACGCTATGGGCTCAGCGAATTGTGAACGGACTCGAGGCGTCGGTTCTCACGAAAGTGCCGGGCTACGAATACCTGAAACAGGCAGGCGCAAGCGTGCTCGGCGCCGGCGAGATGGCGGAGCATCCGGTCGTGCTCACGCAGCTCGGCGGCGCTTGGCGAATTGGCGTGCAAACCGACGTTGTCGGCGAGGGTCTCGTCGCCGTGTTCGTCCCCAACTCGCCGAACCCGTCGTCGGGCGGCGTGTTCCTCGTCGCCGCCGACCGCGTCCGGCCCGCGGGCGTCCCCCTCGCCGCCGCCATGGGCGCCCTCAGACGATGCGGAACAGGGACGGGCGCGTTATGGAGCGCAACTTCTGATGGCGAGACTAACGCTTTCGGCGATGTTTCTCCACGCTGAGTTCAGGGGCCATCCGGAATTTCGTGTCGGGCCCGGTTATGATCACGCAAGGAACCTGTCCTCGAACATGATCGCGAACTGAGTTTTTGCGTGGCTCCAGTCCCTCGGCGGCATTTTCCATTCGCCTGCGGTCTGACGTAAGACGTGATAGGTCAGTTTCGTCGCAGCCTTGTCAGTTGGAAATGCCCCCGGATTTTGCCGGGGTGAGGCGAGGTGCGCGAGCGGAAAGGGGCGACGAAGGGGATGACCTTATCCCAGTTTCTCCGCCAAGCCGGCGCGATGGCGGGGTATTTCCGGCCCCAAAGGGGCCAGCGCCGAAGGCCTCGAGCATGCCTCTGCTCTGCCGCTGGCCACGTCCCTGTTGATCGGTGGCTCCAAGGGCGAGTGATCGATACGAGACCTGGGGATTGTCCGTCACCTCGTTGTTCAGATCGCCACCGGACGGGAGCAAATAACGGACTACTGGTGGAGACAGTCGAACCCTACGTCAAAGCAAAGCAAGAGGGGCCGGCCTCGGGTCAGGGGGCGAGATCGGGCACCAACTTTACAAGGAGTTCGGAGCCGGCAAGCTGGATTGCGTAGATTTCCAAAGTGTGCCGGCCAATGAAGCGCAGAGCGCTGGCTATGGCTTCTGGCGGTTGGATACGGCTCGGGCCGCGCAGGAACTGACACAGGCCCGCGGACCAAACGCCGATGCCGAAAATGAAGACGGCGAACTGGATCCGAGAAAACGAATATTCACTTTGTTCCTGCCAAACGTAGGCGACGACCGCTGCAAAGCAGGCCAGAAGTCGCATTAGGCCGGCGTTCTCCTTCATCGCGGGCGCGGGCGGTGCCGAGCTTTGGGCTGGGCCACCCACGTCGGTAGCTGATCGGCTGTCGACATTCATGCGCTGGCATAGGCCGAACAGGGCCCACAGCCATCCCTCCGAGCCATAATCGGCAATCTTGCCCGTTATCGGCAATACCGCCAAAAGTGCGAGAATGAGGAGGACGAACGCGGTCCACCCGTAACGTTGCAAAAGGATTTGCACGTAGGGCCGTGCACTGCGGATGAGTGCGAGGCTCAAAAGGATGTTCGGTGCTACCCAGGTCCAATTTGCGTTCGAGCTTTCGAGCAAGGTCAAGATGACGCCGAGCCAGATCCAGCGTAGCGGGATGGTCCTGGTCTGCGCGTAGCCCATAAGGAAGAAGAACGTTGGAGCGGCGAGGCGTCCGAAAACGCTCCACCAACTGTCGTCTTCTATGAAGAAAAAGCCGAAATGGCCGACCGAGACCGAGATGATTGCCGCGGTTTTCAGCCAGTCGGCGTTGTCAACGGGGTGAGGCGTGTGCGGGCCTCCATAAGATGAACTCGTCGAATGCAAGGTGTCGTGCACTTCGGCGTCCAAACTTGTACTCGTTGAGCGTTACTGGCGCGGTCCACGAACGCAGCCTATTATCGAGGCCGTCCTCCATGCTACGTTCGTACTCACTCTGCCGCAACTGTTTTTGTGGATCTTGAAATGGAGACCAGGTTAACAACGGTTGCTAGTGGATCGAACCAAACATTTGAGTCCCGGATGGGATTCCCGATGCGGATGACTACTCCGAAGGCCCCTAGCTAGTGTCCGTCCATAAACGCTAAGACACTGAAGTTATTTAAGGAATTGCTGTTTTTACGCGTGCAAGGCCCGGCGGTTTCGGGTAAACTTTGGGATCAAGCCACTGATTCCACAAGCAAAACAGCCACCGCCGGAGCCGACAATGCGTCAGGAACGCACCGTCCAGGCCAGCCTATTCGATCTCTTCGCCGAGCACGAGATCGGCCGCGAGCTGAAGGCGATGTCGCAGTGGCTCGACGAGCATCGCGAGCTGATCGGGCTGGCGACGGAGGATCTGCGCCGACAAGGCGTTCAGGAGACCGGACGACAGGGTCTGCCGGCGGAGTCGGTCTTGCGTTGCGGGCTTCTCAAGCAGCATCGCCAGCTGAGCTACGAGGAGCTGGCGTTTCATCTGGAAGACTCCGCCTCGTTCCGCGCCTTCGCCCGGCTGCCGCTGTCGTGGACGCCGAAGAAGTCGGTGCTGCACATGACAATCAGCGCCATCCGGGCCGTGACTTGGGAGGCGATCAATCGGATCCTGCTTGCCGGCGCGCGTCAGGAGAAAGTCGAGACCGGCAAGGTCGTTCGGCTGGACAGCACGGTCACCGCCGCGCTCATGCATGAGCCGAGCGACAGCAGTCTTCTCTGGGATGCGGTTCGCGTGATGGTGCGGCTGTTGAAGACGGCCGACGCCTTGGTCGGCACTCTCGTATGGCGCAATCATCGGCGGGCGGCGAAGAAACGAGCGCGCGCGATCAAGTATGCCCGCGATCGATCGACCCGGGTCCGGCATTACCGCGAGCTGATCAAGCTGACCCGGGCGACCCTGGCTGATGCCGATCAGGCCGCCACGCAGTTATGGCAAGCGTCGGACCCGATGGCCGCCGCGCTGTGGCAAGCCGAGTTCCGTCACTATCGTCCGCTGATCGAGCGGATCATCGGGCAGACCGAGCGTCGCGTTCTTCATGGCGAGGCGATCGCCGCCAACGAGAAAATCGTCAGCCTGTTCGAGCCGCACGCCGACATCATCGTCAAAGGCGGCCGCGAGGTTCAATACGGCCACAAGCTCAACCTGACCACGGGCCGCAGCGGCTTGATCCTCGACCTGGTGGTCGAGGCCGGCAATCCGGCGGACAGCGACCGGTTCTTGCCCATGCTCGAGCGCCACATCGATTTCTACGGCGAGGCGCCCCGACAGGCCGCCGCCGACGGCGGTTACGCCAGCCGTCATAATCTCGGCCAGGCAAAGGCCCTTGGCGTCGGCGACATGGCCTTCCACAAGAAGGCCGGCCTGCGCGTCATGGACATGGTCAAGAGCAACTGGGTCTATCGCAAGCTGCGCAACTTCCGAGCCGGCATCGAATCGGACATCTCGTGTTTGAAGCGCGCCTATGGTCTGGCGCGTTGCGTCTGGCGCGGGCTCGACCACTTCAGGGCATACGTCTGGTCCTCAGTCGTCGCTTACAACCTCGCTCTCTTCGCCCGGCTCAAGCCGATCTGATTCTCGCCTTCGGCCGAGCGCTCGCAAGCCCGGCTGACCCCGGGTCGATCTCTCATTGGAACTTTGCGCCCCTCGCGCCGGATCAGCCCTCGCAATCGCCAGATCGATGGAAGCGGTGTTGCAAACCGCTCTCCTTCGGCAGCAATGCTGCCCGACTAGGCCAACAAAAACATATGTTTATGGACAGACACTAGGCTAGCTAGCAGCCTCTCGGACTTTACCGGACAGGAAAACACTGCGCTGATGAGTGAGTTCCGCGCGGTCGATCGCGAGACCGGATTTTTTCTACCGCCGTCAGTTCGTGAATGGCTTTCCCGAGAAGCACCCCGCGCGCTTTGTCGTGGGGTAATCGAGACTGGACCTGTGGGCAGATTTATTGCCTTGGTGTTGCGGGCAGTCACGATCAAGGCGGCACCCTTGCCCTCTTTCGGGCAGGCGGCGCCGAAGATGTAGGTGAAGGAAGTGCGCTGATCGTGGGCGTTCCTGCCCCACATCAGGTCACGCTTCGAATGACCAGTGCGGCGCAAATATCAGTTCCCTCGATAACCTGGGCATTAAATCGCCGCGGCCCACCATAAGCAGAGGGCGCATGAACGACACGTAGATTTGGGGCTAATTCGAATTCGAACGCATCGAGGCCGAAGGGCAATCCCTCTCCGATGGATTTCAGCGCTGCCTCCTTGAGGGTCCAAAGTTGACAAAAAGTCCGCAGGCGCGCAAAGCCGCCTAACACTTTAACAGCCCCCACCTCGGCTTCCGAAAAAAACCGTTGAGCAAGTTCTATCGCCTGCAAGTTCCTGGTTTGATCTTCGAGGTCTACACCGATCCAGTGTGTTGAGGACCACGCGCCGAAAAAGCCGAACCGGCAAGAGGAGAAACTAAACCAGACATCGGGCAGATCCGGAAGGTAGGGACGCCCTTTCTCCGTCTCCTTGAAAGTGATCCGAGATAAGGGCCGCGGTGATCCGAGCGCGAAGGCTCCGCAATGGCGACGAAACGCACGCCGCTGTTTGAAATGAGCCTTGCCATCTTCCGTTACAAAGCTTTCGGCCCTCTGCAGCTCGGTATCCGACAGGACTGACCCGCAACGCCTTGATGCCTCCGGATCGCTCGAAACCGGCGCATACAGAACGCAAGCCGCATGACGCGCCGACGCCGGCGTCCAATCGCGTGCGCTGGCGGCGAACAAATTGTTGACCCACTCGCTATCGTCTCGCATCAGTAAGGTTATGAGCTTTGTAAGCCAGTCCTTTCGTCGATAATTGCTTACTCCTTGGAGCTTAGGATTTTTGCAGCCTCGTCACCGCAGAGCGTTATTGGGGAGGAGGGGAGGGCTCACAGGCTCCGCGGGGCTCCCCTCGTAGACACCTGTGATCATGTTCATCTCCTTGAGGACCAGGGACAACGGCAACAACGTTGTGTCCCGCTCAATGACCGCGCCACCCATCACCGTGGCGCCGAAGGCGACGGTGCAGCCGTCCTGGATGTGAGTTCGCTTCACCTTCAGCATCATGTTCTCGAAGGTGTGAAACTGCAGGAAGCCGTCGATAACACAATCATTGCCAAAGTTCACCGCGTTCCAGTCGGAGCACTGCATTGGCCGGGTCACGATTGTCCCGTAGCCAATATGACATCCCATCCACCGTAGGATGGAATTCGCTAGAACAGTCCCGGCGCAGAACACGAGAGGACTCCTGCACCAGACGAAGAAACAGTCCTGCGAGAAGAAGTAGGCGAAGTGGCGCCAAGACCAGAAGGGGGCCGAGTGATCAGCTCCCCATTTGCTGCCGACGAGGGACTTCTTGATCGCGACGCTGAACAGGACCAGATTGACTTCTACGAGGATGAGAGCAATCAGTGCACTTGCGATCGGGTGTCCGCCCAATCTCAGCAAACAAATGTACAGAACTGGGAAGATGATCATCTCGGTGACGGGCAGTATGCCAATGCTCAAGAAGTCGAACAGAAAGACCCGGGTCAGGAAGAGGTGGAAGTCCGGCAGTCTGTGGGTTTCATTCTCCGCCCCAAATGACGAGCTCGCGAATTTCACCGGCGGATTTCCCGCAACCGCAATTGGCTCGCCAAGCCGTGACCGCATCTGTCGTCGGAACTGTATTTCGCTGCCCGGAGTGGAGACGCCTAGCACGAAGTTGGACGGGAAATTCCCGTACTCCGCCACGCAATTGTTACCGCCGAAAAAATTCCGAGGCATATCGAGGTGGCGCAGCTTGAAGTGCTCGGCGCCACAATCGAGCATGTTCGTGAAACATCCATTGGAGAAGAAAACTTGGGAGTCGGCAGTAGCAACTTCGGGGACGATGTTGAACATGACGTCGCACTCGGAGGCGCCAAACCGCGGGAAGTGCATGCCTGCGAGAGCCCTCAGGTACTGCCCAGTGATCGTCCAGGTCCACAGTCTCTGAATGCTATTAAACGTCTTAATTCTGTACATTAGGAGAGCGCCCCTGAGCCCACGCGAGGGATACAGACCCGGCGGAACGGCCGTCCAGCGTATGAAGAGGCAGCCCAGCAAAGAGGTCACGACGATGGTGACCCAGCTGACGATAAACGCGTAAAGAGTCACGTGCCAAACGATCTCGAACAGCGGCGTGACCCTGAAATATTCGCTGGAAAGTTCAGCTTCTCCGGCGGGTACTAAGGCGCGGGCGAACCAGAAGATCGCGGCGGTGGGGACAACAATGAGCCAAAAGGATAGGAATATCTGCATAAGGACGTTGAGGGTCTCCAGTAGCCAGATCGGATACGCGTACTGGCAGGCGATCGCCGTGCGCTTCAGGTCCGTGCAGCGGCCGCTGAGGCGCGCGGGAGCTCCTTCCCAAATCTCCTGCGAGCCCACGTTGGCGAGGATGGGGGTCAACGGAGTGATCCAAGTGCCGCGGCCCACCCTCACATTGTTGGCGATTGCGGCTCGCATCCCGATCTTACAACCGCTCTCGAGATGAACGGGGCCGACGTGCACGTGATGCCCCGACCACTTAGTCGTTTGGATGTAAGCCCCGGTCGAGATGGCGACATCGCCCTCGATGGAGATCAAGTCCAGGGGCCCGGATAGGTCAGCGTCGTGTGCGCACTGGAGGTTGTCGCCAACGGCCGCGCCGAGCTGCCGCAACACGAATGCCATAAGCGGAGCGCTGCGATACATCGCACGCAGCGGGACGAGCACCATGTTCTCCAGCCGGTCGATGCACCAGATTCGCAGATGCATTTTGCTCCACTTGGGGTACACACCCGGGGTCACATTGTTCTCGTGGATATCACCTCCCATGAAGAACTTTATCGTCATGACCCAGAGCAGGCTGGCGAAGGGCGTGACGAGGGTCACCAAATAAATGAAGAAGCCGTCGATGACGAACTCCCAGAGGCTGGCGGTCGTGAAGATCGTTCCGAATTCGATGAAGTCGACGATGCCGAGGAAGGCGACTAAGAGCGGGGAATACAAGAAAATCGCGAAGAGGACCTGCAGGGTGGTAAAGTATCCGATGGAGAGCACCTCTGCCGCGGCCTCATCGCCCTCAGCGCTGTACTCCTCGGATCTTACAGGGGCCGTACACGTCTTGGAGGCGTGCTGGAGCACCCGTGGCGTGTTGGCCACTTTACGGGCAGTGTTGCAGTCACTGAGCAGCGCCCGGACCGACACCACCCATCCTGCAGCTTGCAGTTGCTGCGCCAAGCGTGCGATGAGGATCGAGTGCCCTCCAGCCTCAGCGAATCCATTGTCCAATCCCAACGGCGTCTCGAATACGGCCCGGCAGATCGCCAGCACTTCCTCACACTCACGGTCCATGCCCACACCGGCATCAAGCACCTTGACTTCCCCTTCCCCCGTGTCGCGCGCGCTGGCCGGCGTGTCCGAACGACTGTCCTCAGCTTTCGGCTCGGCGCTTCTCGACAGATGAGATAGGTCTGGCAAGCACTTGCGGTCGATCTTCCCTGAGACTGGCTGCATGACGAATTTTTCTACAAGGAAGATCCTCGTCGGGATCGACGGCGCTGGAAGTTGTTTGGCCAGCATCGCCGTCACCCGGGCGGCCCACTCCGCCGGCGCTGGTGCGACCACCGAGATCTCACCTTCGCAGATTGAAGGCGCGGCGACAAAGGCGACGAGCGTCTCGTTCCGGTAATCCAAAACGGCGGCCTCGATCTCAGTGAACTGCGTCTGGAGGATATCCTCAACTGCCTGTGCCTCAACGCGATGCCCACGCACTTTAAGCTGCGCGTCGATTCGGCCGAGGAAGTGCACGCGCTGCGTTTGGATGTCGATTTTGCATTTGTCCCCGGTGCGGTAAAGGCGGCCGAATTGAGGGTGCGAGATGAACTTCTGGGCAGTTTGGTCCGGCAAATTGCGGTACCCGCGTGCAACGTGCACTCCCCCGACACAGAGCTCTCCAACCTCCCCATGGGGCAGTGGTCGGAGTTGGTTGACCTCGAGGATGACGTAGGTGACATTGGCGAATGGCGATCCAATTGTGATGGGCTCCGCCGGCCGCAAACTCTGGCGGCTCGTGTCGGTGCTCGCCTCTGTGGGTCCGTAAGTGTTAATGATTTGCCGTCTGCCCCGGGTCCACGGCTCAACGAGCGCGCTGGGAAAGGCTTCGCCGGCCGGCACGATATAACGGCACAGCGGATAGGGGAGATCCAACTCGGGTGTTGGCGTAAGGGTGGTGAGCAGCACCGGAGGACAGAAGAGGACCGTGACCTCAGCTTCGCGAAGGACGGAGACGAGGTCCGGGCCGGACCGGACCTGCTCCTTGGTCAGCATGACCACAGCGCAGCCCGACACCCAGGCGCTGTACATCTCAGAGATACTGCCGTCGTAGCCCAGCGATGAAGTGAGCGAGGTCGCGTCCATGCCAGGAAGGAAATCGAAATACTCAGCATAGCTCAGGGCCAGGTTCACGTAACCTGCATGCGGGCACTCCACGCCCTTGGGCATCCCGGTGGTTCCGCCTGTGTAAAAAATGGCCGCAAGGCGTTGCGTGGGGTCATCCAGCCACCAAGGCGGCGGTTCTCTTCGGGGGGGCCTCTCTGGCAGCGTCAGGACGTCGAGTGTCGCCAGGTCGCGGAACTTGTCTTGCCCCCGCGTGAGAACGACTACCGGCTGTGCGTCGTTGAGCATGTGGGTGAGCAGCGCTTCGGGCAATGTGGTATCGAGGAACATCATCGTACCGCCAGCCTTGAGAATGCCGAGGTGAGCCGCCACGATTTGCCAATTGTCTTGCGTCATCGCCACGGCAACGACTTGGTCGGGGCCCGTGAGGAAGGCAGAAAGGGCCGCGGCCACGCTTTCCGCTCGCTCATCGAGTTCAGCGAAGGTCAGAGCTTCTCCAACGTAGGGAATCTGCAAGGCCGTAAGATGCGGAAACTTCTCGGCCGAGCGGCTGAAGACTTCCGTGAGCCACCGGATCCCCTTCTGATGCGGTACGTTCACGAGGTGGCGGTCGCCAAAGACATCCGTCAGGCTGTATGGGCAGGTGTCCGCCTGAGGTACTTTCTCAGCCGCCCAACGGTAGCGCCGCCAAGCTACAAACGTCAGTGCAAAGAAAACCGCGAGGGCAGTTGTTGTAAGAATTGCTGCCAAAGCTCTTCCTCACAGACTTGTAAGTCTAAACTCTCAAGTACTCAGTTCTAAGAGATCCTTGGGTTGACTACAGAGGTCAAGGTTACCCGCTGCCTGAGCATGGCGAAGGTACTACGTTTATTCGAAGTATCGCTGTAGCGTACCATTTCGACGGACGTCTAAGGTAACACAATGGGGTCCACCGCCCAACAGTTTGGAGTGACGCAATTTTAGGGGGATTACATCAAGGCCCTCCTTCTCTAAGAGCTTTATAAGACGGGGCTGATTTCGATCGACCACGACCAAATTGGGATTGATACTGAATGCGTTCATGTCAATCCAGTCACTACCAATGCATTTGGATAGGTAGTCGGCATTATATCTGCCTGTGTTCTCCATCGGTGAGCAGTAAATGACTTTCCACTGCTTCAAGATTTTGGGCAGGGTGTCGTCATTGACACGAGCAGGATTGGCGAGGACCAAGCCAGGGCGTAAGGCCACAAGGGTCGAGTCAATGTGGCTGCCATAGTAAACATCTTTGAGGAAATGGATCCGATATTTGTCGCCTAGAATCGACTGTAGCCAATGTCCCCCCAACTCGTTTCCGGTGGCGCTGACCAAATAGATTAAATCTTTGCCAAAACGCAGGACGTTAGCTGCATCAAAGGCCGGCTCGTCGTTGCGTGGCGAGGGCTTCTTTAGATCAATCCCCTCGAAGAGTGAGTCCAAAAGCATGGGTTTGGGAGCGCTGTACCACTTTGCCCCCGACTTCATATACCCCATCAGCAACGTGCGATAGCCGAACGTTTCCTGGGCGCGGCTGCGGATGACGTTAGGCGTTTCGATTATGTGGTCGCCGATCACCAACAAAACGTCTCGGGGACAATAATTGTAATACCCCTGAGCTTCCCAATGGATCGTCGAAAATTTGCCCTCGTGTGGCCAAGTGTCCGGACGCTTGACGGTAATGCCCAAACCTTCCAGGATTTGGGTAAATCCGTTCAAATCCTCTTCCGTCTCTTCAATAATCTGTTGAGGAAAAGGGCCGCAGGGAATTTCGGCCAATGAACGGTCAGGAAATTCAGCGAGCTGGGTGCTTCGGTCCGGCGTGGGATAACGCGCATTCACCGGATTGCCCACAATAACCTCTTCCAGTTGATCCCATTCATTGCAGCTCCATACACCCGACATGTCTAACCCGCCCGCTCGCTTGTTCTGAGTAAAAATGACCTGTCCTGTATCCTTCGGAACAACGTTAGTGCTCCGCGCTCTAATTTGACATATTTCGATTTCGGAAAGCGTGACATCTTCTTCACCATCGGGCAGAATTGCTGAAGAAGCCAGGTAGCGCAATTGCCGCGCCGCACGACTTTGCTGCCTCGAGTACAAAATTGCCTACCGCTAGATCAAGAACACCAAGCCCAAAAGGCGAAAATATGCGAGGCCTGCCATGATCTAGTGTGAACTTTTTCTCTAGAACATCCACCAAACTCCCGGAGACAAAATTCCTATTTCCCATCGACTTTTCCGTTAGATGGAGCGAAGTTTCTGCCTTCAGGCAATGATCCACATCATCGACAATGTTTTGCGACGCTAGAATCACATTCACGCAAATGTCGCGCAGCGACAAATGTAGGACAGTGGGGCAGTGCTCGAGCAGTTTTTCATCGGAAAGATACGGGGCCAGCGTAGTCGTGGTGAATAGTATCAGAGAACAGTTGGATATAGCGCCCTCCAAACGCTCTTGAATATCGGCCTTCAGGTTGTGCTGATCGCGAAGCCACTTACTGAAGCGCTCCGCCTCCTTGCGGTCCACATCGTACAAACTAATTTTGCGAAACTTCCAATTTCGAAATAGAAGCCACTCGACGGTTGTACGGGCGATTACCCCAGCCCCGACTACGCCGAGAGTTCCTTCAAATGGGTTGGGGGAAATATTCTCTGCTGCCAAAGCGGCAGACGCGGCAGTGCGCGTGGCGCTGATCAGCGATGCCTCGATACAGGCCAGGGGATAGCCAGTCGCGGCATCGTTCAGAATCAAGACTGCCGACGCTCGGGCTAAGTTGCTGGCCCTGTTTTCAGGGAAACTCGATATCCATTTGATGCCGCTTTTTTGAACCGCACCGCCGAGATGGGCTGGCAACGCGATTATGCGAGCGCTGGGTCTATCTGGATATCGGAGGAAGTAGCTGTCCGGATTTAAAGTATTTCCGGAGGCGTGAAGACGGTATGCCGCCTCAACTGCATCAAAAACTTGCTTCCTATTGTCGTCAATGACACGCTTAACTGTCGAACCGGGAACAACGTAGAATGTCGGGGCGGATGGCACTTTTGATCCCTGATTGCGCTCGTCTCTGAATTCTTTGCCGCTGACCGTCTCGTTCAGCTCGCCGACGAGCGCCGGCGTTGACAGGTCGGTGGAGATATCCTTGCGATAAAGCGCCAACTGTGAGGCGACGATCGCACGTCGCGCCTCACTTAGCCGCGACGAGCGCAGAAGTTCGCGTTGGCCTCTTATCGTCAGGCACAATGACCTCCTCTACCCAGGTCGGGTCATAAATAGTGTCTAAGTACTTTTCCCCGAGATCTGCGGATACCGCAACTATAATGTCGCCGCGGTTGAAATCCGACGCCAGCTCTTTTACAGCGGCCAGAACTGTTCCGGTGCTTCCCCCAACAAGTAAATGATGATCTCGAACGAAAGAGCGACAGGTTTCAACCGTTTTTTCTTCGTTCACTACTACAATTCTATCCGGCTTAGCCAGGTCCGCAAGCTTTGGTCTCATGCTTGTGCCAATGCCCGGGATATTTCTTTTCCCGGGCGCGCCTCCGAATGTGACAGAGCCTGCCGGCTCGACGGCAACAACCTTAATCCTTGGGAATTCTTGACGAAGTCCCTCTGAGATCCCGGCCAGGGTACCGGTAGTGCCTGTCCCCACAAAAACCCAATCGACTTTATCGAATTCGCGCGCGATCTCATGTGCCGTTTGCTCGGCATGAACATTCTTGTTGGCTATGTTAGCGTATTGATTCAGCCAGACAGCTTTTTTGTCCGATTGTAGTATTTTATCGATTTTCTTTAGCCTACTTTCCAAGTATCCCCCAGCGCGGTCGCGGTCTTCAACTATGATAACCTTTGCCCCGTAGAGTTCCATACCACGTATAGTGGCGCGATTAGCTGTTGGATCTGTCACGCAAATAAATTTGTAGCCTTTGACTGCGCAAACTAAGCTAAGCGCTAGTCCAAGATTCCCCGAGGACGATTCGACTATTAAGCTTTCGTGTGGCTTGACAATACCTCGCTGCTCAAACTCCTCAACAAGCCGAATTGCAGTTTTTATCTTGATGGAGCCGGTTACATTGAACCCTTCTAACTTTAAAAAGACGTCGTTGCCTCCAGCAAAGGTGCGAAGACGATAAAACAAGTCGCGAAAAATTAACTCTAGCGGCGACTCGACGATCACGGCGCAACCTTTTTCTGAGTAGAATAACCTGTTCTAATTCTTTGGAGTACTTTGCTTAACTTGAGTGTCCCTTAGCGCGAGGGCAATGTCCCATCCCATAACAACTTGGTGTCGGATCCGACGTCCTCCCCAAGCGCTATCGATCGCTGGCGGGAGAGGCGACGAACGCCAGCGCGCCTTTGCAAGGATCGCTGACCTCGCCAAGATGTGGCTTCATGCAGCTTGCAATACTCCCATAGACGGCGTGGGGGCAGAACTGCTGGATGTCCGCGTGGCACTCTTTTGCTACCCAAGCGGCCCTCGAAAGCCTTGCCGAGCAGGCCACAGAGAGTTCGCCGATGTGCGACTGTAGGCACGCATGAATGCGTCCCTCGCCGGGCGTTATGCCCGCGCATAGGGACTTAAGATCGACCGCGCAATACCGCGACAGGTTGTGCGCCGCGCTGAGCGCGGCCGTGGAACCCGACAGCAGCAGCGTCGCCCCCAGCGCGAAGATAAGTGACCTCTTTGTCATGCTTCCCTCCCTTTCCGGTGACTTTCCGGTCGCACTGCCGCGCGACCATCGAGTAGGCGCTGTTCCCGCGATCAGTTAGATCACAAAGAAACCCCTTTGTCTGAACGGAGGCTGAACGAACATGCCTCTGTGACAAGTTGCAGCCCCAAGCGGACCCCCTAAAAAGAGCGCGAGCTAGTGAGATCGCACATAAAGATGCTTCATTGGTGGGGTCCCGATTGATGCCGATCGGGACCCCACCTTCACTCACCTTTTCGCTGTTATATCAAAGTGCTAGACAGGATTTTGTAAAAGGTCCCGCTCGGGGTGCTGAAACACTCGCGTTGCATGTGTCGACGGTATGCTGTCATCGTTCGTGCCAATTTTGGGGCGTCCTGATCCACGGCGGCTATTGTCCCAACAGCGTGAAAGGAGAGCCCCCGATGTCTTACCTCGCCTTAGGACTAGGTCTCGGTAGTCGGCGGCGGGCGGTATGTTGTCGTCCAGCCTGGTCAAGCCGAAGTCGCGTTCGCGATCATCGACGCGTATCAGGGCCTGGGCATCGGCTCAGCATTGATGCGCCATCTCGCAACCCTCGGCCGTGAAGCCGGGCTTCGCGAACTCATCGCCGAGGTCGTCTCGGAAAATGTCCCCAGTGTTCGAGCGCAGCGGCCTCGCAATGGACACAAGGCGCGAGGGCCCTGTCATCCACGTCACTCTGCATTATCCCTGACCGCCCGAGGCGCTCGGGCCTGCGCTCCGACCTGGTCGCGCGACGCAACTAACGGAGAGGAAGATCATCCATGAAAACGATCGCTCAATTTGTACGGACGACAATTCTCGGCGGCGTCTTTTTCCTGGCGCCGATCGTTGTCCTGATCGTCATCCTCGCGAAGGCGTTCGACTACGCGAAGAAGAGCCTGAACGCCGTCCTTGTTCACTTTCCAGCCGCTTCGGAGTTGAGCCCGGGCGCGGCGACGGCGCTGTCGGTCGCAATTCTAGCGCTCGTCTGCCTTCTTGCCGGGCTCGTCGCCCACACGGTGATCGCGGAACGCCTCGTCGACGCCTTGGAGTCTTCGCTGCTATCGAAGATTCCCGGTTACGACTATCTGAAGCAGGAGAGCGCAAGCGCGCTGGGCGTCGCCGAGATCGCGGAGCTCCCCGTGGTCTTCGTGCCCATGGAAGGGGGATGGCAGCTCGGCGTTCAAACCGAAGCGTTGAGCGGCGGCCTCGTCTCGATCTTCGTCCCGGGCGCGCCGGACCCGCATTCCGGGTCTGTCTTTTTCTTTCCGATGGACACCGTTCGGCCAGCCGGCATCAAGATGGCGACTGCGCTAAGCTGCCTCCGGCGATGCGGCGCGCGGTCATCGGCGCTCGGCGCCAAGTGGCCGGCCGGGGCGTAGCGCCCCTGATTGTCAGGTTGGTTCGCCGCCCTAACATACTGTCGACGCGCGCTTCAGGAAGCGTCAGAGCGGGCATTTCATCAGAGTGGTGGCGAGCACCGGATCGCCAGTTGGACTGAAGAAAATCTCCGTATCGGATCTGAGTTTGACGTGGACTGTCCCTGACGTATAGCTGACGAAGTCCTGACATTCGGCGTCCAGTTTGAGCGCGCCGCCTTCTTGGGATGCGCTCTCAACTTGGCAAACGGCGGAAGGCAACCGGATCCGCTGCAACTCGACGATCGCGGCTCGCGCGAACTTATCCACGGGCTGCCGATACGCCAACGCTTTACCCCGTCGTTGGAAGAGTCTGGTGCAGTCGGCCTCAGAAGAAGCCCAAGCTCCAATCAACTGCGTGATGCTCTCGGGAGCGAACTCGGGCGGGGACTCCTGCTCGGCGGACGTGGACGTGGTCGCCTCCGCCTCGGGCGAAGGTGCGGCCGCCTCTGCAATTGGCGCCGGAGCGGGCGCTTCTGTGGCGGGCGCAGGGGCAGGAAGTGGCATAGGCGCCTGCGCGATCGGCGCAGGAGCGGGCGTCGCGGCCTCGACAGCGGGCACGGACGCTGCCGATTGCGCGATGGGCGCCGGAGCGGGCGCTGGCGTAGGCATCTGGGCGGCGGGCGCAGGAGCAGGAGCGGACGCTGGCGATTGCGCGGCGGGCGCCGGAGCGGGCGCTTCCGCGATGGGTGGGGCCGCGGGCCCAGGCGGAAGCTTGACTTCGAGTTGGGCCGGCCAGTTCGCGTCTGGCTTCGTGCGCACGAATCCGGAGCCGCGCAACCCGGTCTCCACCCTCCCGTAGTATCTTTGCAAAATCTGGCGATCGACCCTGAGCTGGACGCGGAACATCAGCTTTTCGCGCTCGGCCTCGGTTTCGACGGTCTTGGGTGTGAACTGCGCATCGGACGCGACAAAGCTGACTTCTGCGGGAACGACGTAGTCAGGAACCGCATCGAGGATGACGCGCGCTTCGTCCCCTATTCCGAGCCTGCCGGAGTCAGCCGCGTTAAGGAAAATGACCATGTAGAGATCGGTGAGATCAAGAATTGTCACGATCGGTTCGCCGGCCGCGACGGTCTCCCCTTTTTGCACCAATTGATACTGAACCTGTCCGTTCCTGGGGGACTTGAGAGCGAGATCGTGGATCATCGCCTCGATTTGCTGGACTTTGGCCTCCGCAGCCTTAATGGCGCTCTGCGCCTGATCCCTCCGGGCGGTCATGTTCTGGACCGCCGCGTCGGCCGCCTCATAGTTACGTTGCCGCTCTTCGAATGATTGCTTCGTAATGAATCCGGACTTCATGAGCGCCTGTCCGCGCTCGAAATCGGACTTGGCGAAATCGAGCGCACTTTGTCGTGAGGCGATTTCGGACTTGGCTCCCGCCAGTCCGTCCTGCGCGGCTTGCAAGTCTGATTGCGCTCCCCGCAAACGGGCCTCTAATTCCGGCGACGACACTCCTCCGATCACCTGACCTATGGCGACCTTGGTTCCCTCCTCCACGGAAATTTCCGCAAGTTGGCCAGGATATTTCGACGAAACGTCGGCCTGGGTCGCCTCGATGCGACCTTCCGCTTTGGCGATTCCGGCAGGCAGTGTCTGGCCGCGCAATCGCGCGATCAATTTGCGCAGGGGCTGGGCGTGCGCGGAGGAAAAAAATCCCGGATAGCCGTTTTTTCCGACGTCCTCGATGGTCAAGGCAAGCAAGCCCGCGCCCAGGAGCAGGGCGACCATCGAGGCGCGCCAATGGCAAGTTTTCATGTTGGGCTCCCACGCATGACACGCCTTCCTGGCGTCGCGCCGGTGGATTTTCCCAAATCAACCCGCCGCCGCCTCGCGAGATGGCGGCGAACGTGACGCCACCACTCTCTGTTCGAGAGCGCGTCCCTGAGTGCTTCACTTTGATAGGCCCGTTCTGCTGTAAAGAACGAGGGGGCGATGAGAGCTGCAGGCCCCCGCTTTGCCGGCGATCCATTCCAGATCACCGCGCAATTGTTCGAACTCGACCCTGTGAGCGTTGTCGTCGGCCTTGGAGCCTGTCTTCTGCATAGGCAAAATGGGCAAAGCGAAGGCTCCGCATCAGGCCGCCGGTGACTAAAGGCGGCGGTTTGCTTTTCCTGCTTGGCCTCGGGGCAGCAGTAGGCTTCGCGCTATCGGCGGCGCTCGAGCCGTCGGAGGCCGAGGCACAGGAGGCCGCCGGGACCGCCGCCGCGCCCGCTGCGACCACCGGGACCCAACGGGATGAACCGCCGCGAGTTGAGGTGCCACGGCCGTCATGAGCGACGCCACGGCCGGCGCACGGGTAAAACCTGCAGCCGCCCGCCGGAACAGCGCCAGCGGCGCCGCAGTAGGCTGGCCGCGGAAGCCGATACGGCGGCTTCTCTGCCGGCTCGGGAAACGTTCCGACACCGGAACGGTTTCTTCCGCCCTCGGCATTAGCTACGCCTTCGCGCGATCATTCGTTTGACCGCCGTGGCGGCGCATCTCGTTCCGGCGCTCGTCACATGGCCCTTCGCTTCCAACTCGGTCGCGACCTCGCGCAACGACCCGCGCCTGCCGTCGTCCACGCCAACCGGCTCGCGGGCGTCGACAACGAATGGCTGAACCCCGAGGAGGCCAAGGCCTTCTGCCCGATTTTGAACATCGCGCGGGACATCCGCTATCCAATCGTCGGCGCCGCGCTGCCGAGTGGCCCGGCGGCAATTTGGGCGGCAGCCAGGCCGGATTCATTGGCGGCGGTCAGGCCGGGTACAACTGGCAGACCGGTTCGTTCGTGCTTGGCGTCGAGACGGACTTCGACTGGACCGACTTGAGTTGAAACAGTTCCTTTGTTGGCGCGACGTTCGTCGACCCCTTCGGTCGAAACGACTTCTTTACGGAGAACAGTTCGCGGAGGCTGGATTGGCTCGGCACGACCCGGGCCCGCGTCGGCTGGGTCGTGACGCCCGACAATCGCCTGATGATTTACGGCACAGGCGGCTTCGCCTACGGCGGCGGCAGCCGCCACTTCGACGTCTTTGACAACGTCGACGGCTGGGACTGGAGCGGCAACGGCGGCAGCCAGACCCGCACCGGCTGGACCATCGGCGGGGGCGTGGAATATGCGATCACCAACAATATCACGATCAAGGGCGAATATCTGTACTACGACCTCGGCAGCACGAACTCCGTGATAATCGCCAATCCGGTCGCCAGCCTAATTTGGCCGGGCACCTACGCCACAGCGAAGATCAACTTCGACGGCTCGATTTTCCGCGCGGGCCTCAACTACAAGTTCTGATCACTCGATCGGAACCTGTACGAATACGAAGGGAAGGCCGAGCGCCTTCCCTTTTTCGTTGCGGTTCGTTGAGCTGATGGGGCCTAACGAAGTCCTGACCCTACTTACCCTACCGGATTAGGCGGAGCGGCAGATGAAGCCGGAATTCAGCCCCGCTGATCTGGACCGGCACGGCTCGCGGCGCTCGCGAACGGAAAGATGCTCTCCTACTTTAGGCACGAGTTTTGACTCCCGGGCGCTGCGTTGGTTAGACGCGCACAGCGCCATCGAGGATTCGGCGAGGCTTTGTCCGGGCAATGACCGCGCTTCTTGACCGCCGCAGTGCCCTTTCGGCCATCGGGCTCGCCCTGGGGGGCTGCGCGGCGCCGCGCGGAATTCCGGCGCCGTTTTATCCGATCGCTTACCCCGGATCCGCGTCCGCCTACGGCCCGATCCTCGACCATGGGCACGAGATCCCTGCGCTCGACCTGTCAAAGATCGACCCCGCTCTCCTTCGCCAGCTGACGCCTTCCCCAGGGCCGTACCGGCCGGGCACGATCGTCGTGAACGTCGGCGAGCGAAGGCTCTATCTGGTTCGGCCCGGCGGTGCCGCCATTCGCTACGCGGTGGGCGTCGGTCGCGAGGAAGCGCTCAATTTTCGCGGCTCGGCCGTCATCGGGAGAAAGGCCGAATGGCCGAGGTGGTCGCCGACGGAGGCCATGATTCGCCGCATGCCGATCTATGCGCATTACGCGGGCGGCCTGGCGGGCGGCATCGACAATCCGCTCGGAGCGCGCGCGCTTTATCTGTACCGCGGCAATCAGGACACCTATTTCCGCCTGCACGGGGCCAACGAGCCAGAGACGATCGGCGAAAAAGTGTCGAGCGGGTGCATCCGCCTGTTCAATCACGACATCATCGACCTTTACGATCGCGTGTCAGTCGGCGCTTCGCGCGGCCGGCTTGCCCGCCGACTTTGGGAAGGCTTCGTTCTGGCTCTGGCTCGAAGACAAGAAGCTTCTCGATACGGTCACTGCCGCCGTAGCCGCGGCGGGCGCCACGCTCGAAGAGGAAATCGATGAGCTTTACATGAGTCTGGTTATCCCGGACGCGATCAAGAGCCAATTTCCGGGAGAGACAGCCAACGAGATCCGCGACCGAATCCGTTCGCAGTTCCGTACCCCCGACATGGATATCGACCGGGCGCAATTCGTTTCCGTGCTGAAGCGTCTCTTCAAGCGCCAGGGCAAGGGCGGCAAGCTGCCGCTCACGCTAATTTCGCTGGACGAGGTTCAAATCTACATCGGTCATAGCCAGGACCGCGCGGGCGCGATCGCCGAAATTGCCGAAACCTTGGCCAACGAATTCAACTCTAGGGTGATGCTCGTCGGCGCCGGCCAGAGTGCGCTGCTGGGCAATCCTGACCTTCCACGCTTGATCGACCGTTTCACCATTCGTGTCCACCTGGACGACAACGATGTCGAGAACGTCACGCGAAAGGTCCTGCTTCGCAAAAAGTCGGACGCCCGGCCTCTGATCGAAAAGTGCCTAGACGAGAATGACGGCGCGATCTCCCGTCAGCTCGCTGGGACCAAGATCGAGGTTCGTGCCTCAGACCGATCGGTGCGGGTTTCCGCAATTCAAGGATGCCGATCGGCCCGCTCTGGACTGGGCCAAAGCCTTGAAAACGGCCCGCGAGGGCGGCGAGCATCCCTTCTCTGCGGTCGGCCATGTCGCCGAGGTCGACACGCATCCGGTCGGCAAGGCGGTTCTCGGCGCCATCGGCGCCGGAAAGGCCGGTCGCGAGGTCCGACAATTGTTCGAGCGCGAGCCCTATGGCTGGCCACAGGACGCCATCGACGCCGCGCTGGTCGCGCTGGTGCGCGCGAACAAGTTGACGGTGGTCTTGAACGGCGAGCCCGCGGCGGCGACGGCGCTGGATGGCACGGCAATCGGCAAGGCGACCTTCCGGCGTGAGGAGATCGCGATTTCGACGCGGGAGAAGATTGCGCTCGCCGGTCTTATGCAACCATTGGTGGGGCCAATCCCCAATCGCGACGAGCTGGCGGAGCCGGCCAAGGAGTTCCTCCGCAAGTTGCGGGCGCTGGGCGAAAACGCCGGGGGCGAGGCGCCCTTGCCGGCGGCGCCCAAGTTGCCGCTGGAGGACGAGGCGCAAGCGCTCGCCGGCAATGCGCTGCTGCGCCTTCTGCTCGACAAGAAGTCGGAGATCGAGAACGCCATCTCGGCTTGGAAGGAGCGCGCGAAGCTGAAGGAGGAGAGGCTCGAGCGCTGGCGCGTGCTGGAGCGTCTCGCACGGCATGCGGAAAAGATGCCGGAGGCGGCGGCGGACGTGCTCGAAGTTCGCGGCATACGCGAAGGCCGGCAACTGCTCGACAATAGCGATCCCGTGCCGGCGCCCTTGAGCCGGCTGCGGCAATTGTTGACGCAGAAAGTGACGGCCGCCCACCAGCAGCTCGGCGACGCTGTGCGAGGGGCGCTTGATGGGCTGGCGGCGAATGACGCCTGGGCCGGACTCGATCTGGATAAGAAAAACGCGATCCTCGGCGAGGTCGGGCTGAAAGCGCCCACGGCACCAGAAACGGCCGATGATCTGCACTTGGCGGAGACGATACGGGCCGGATGACGCGGAAGCTCTTCCACGCAAATCATCTCGAGTGCGACGCCGAGGCGCTTGGCGAGTTCGAGCGCGCACTGAAAGGCTCTCTCCCCGCCCTGTGATCCGTCATTGGCGACCAGCAGCTTGTCGAACATTCATCCCTCCCCTTTTTTTGCGCACGTGTCCGGAGACGCTCTCGATTGGCGGCGGTGGTGGCCATTTGTAGCGAGGGTGCGAACCTATTTGGAACTTCCTAGATGATCGTGCTTACGGCAGCAAAGCGCAAATAGCGGCCATTCCCGGGGCCGTGTGGCGAATAGGTCGAAGCGACCCCGAGCGGACGTTCCGCGTTGCACATTTCACTGCATATCAGGCCGGCGGAATACAGAGTGAAGGGCGGGCTCCAAAAAAGCCCGCCCTTCGGAACCCCGAACACGACACCCGCCTGCAGCGCAACGGAACCATCGCGAAAATCGATTCGAAGTTGTCCATCTATGACAATGAAGGTCTTGCCTTTGTCCGGATGGGCACCAGGGCGCAGATCACAACGCCTTGCTACGCTCATCCGGTGGTCGTCGCGGAGTTTCCGAACTGCGAGGCTGCACTCTACCGCTTCGAACGCGTCGGATTGATCGCCCTCAAACCAAAGTCCGACAAACTGTGTATGAGATTAACGGAGGGAAGGAGTTCTGAACCTGGAGGTGGGATGAGTTGGAGGATCATCATGGTGCAGATCGATGACGTCCAGGGGTTGGTGTTGAACGCGCTGTATTGGGATCTCGCGGTCCCGCCGCACACGGTGAGGGTCGAGGTGGAAAACGGATGGGTGACGCTGTCCGGCACGGTCGTTCGGACTTATCAGCGGGCATGCGCCGAATCTGACGCGCGCAGGGTTCCTGGTGTGGTCGGCGTCACCAATCAGATTTGGCTCGCGCCGGCGCATCTGTAGCAAGGGTCCGTTAGCCACTAGGGCGGGCGCAATCGCCGTCACGGCCTAAGGGAGCTGTAAATGGGTTCCGAAAATTGACACCCTCGAGCCAAATTATCGCGACGAACGGCGTGGGGAGCAGCGTTGGAGGAAACAAGTCATGAGCGCCACGGAAGAGGTGATCCGCAAACTGGCATATGAACTGTGGGAGCAAGCGGGCAGGCCGGAGGGTCGAAGCGACGAATTCTGGTTCGCGGCAAAATTCGAATTCGAACGCGGGGAGGAGACCGGAGAGACACAGTTGGGCGGGCCTGTCCGCCGGCGTGTCAAGGCGCCTGGTCATGAGCTTCGTCATGAATTGGCCGCTGATTGGGGGAAGAGACCCCGTGGCCTTGAGGTGTAGGCGTGGGGCCCCCGGGGTAAATGGATAGGCCCGCGGTTTCATGCGGTTATCCGGTAAGGAAAAAAGGCTAAAATCGCGGTCCGCGCTCCACGAACGGCAGCTTAACGTCGACTCTGGCCGTCTGCTCCGCGCTAAATGGCGGTCGTTCCCTGACCGGTAGCAAACCCTGGTCAGGTCGACCATAAGCCGCTTCAAGCAACGGCTCCAGGTTTCCACCTGCTCGCTGAGTGCAGCGATTTTGGCCGGTCATTGTGCTACTTGGATCGTGTAAAAGGGGGCGCGATGGCCGAAACCCGAAAGCTCGCTGCAATCCTCGCTGCCGACGTGGTCGGATTCAGCCGGATGACCGGCGCCGACGAAGACCGCACGCTCGCCCGCCTCCGGGCGCTGCGCAGCGACCTTATCGATCCGACGATCGCCGTCCATAATGGCCGCGTGGTGAAGCGCACCGGCGACGGCGCTCTCGTCGAGTTTCGCAGCGTCGTCGATGCGGTTCGCTGCGCGATCGAGATTCAGAATGCGATGGCCGAGCGCAACGCCGGCGTGGCGGAAGAGAAGCGCATCATCTTCCGCATCGGCGTCCATCTCGGCGACGTGGTCGAGGAGGCTGACGGCGATCTGATGGGAGACGGGGTCAATATCGCCGCGCGTTTGGAGGGGGTCGCAAAACCCGGCGAGATTTGTCTGTCCGAGGACGCCTACCGGCAGGTGAGGGCTCGGCTCGATCTTGCGGTCAGCGATCTTGGCGCGATCCAGCTCAAGAACATCGTCGAGCCGGTGCGGATTTATTCGCTGCAGGTCGGATTGCCGGCTCAGGCGAAACCGTCCGCGGCCGAAACGCCATCCGCGGGCAAGCCCGCAGCCCATCCCGCTTTGCCCGATAAGCCGTCGATCGCGGTCCTCCCCTTCCAGAACATGAGCGGCGACCCGGAGCAGGACTATTTCGCCGACGGCATCTCCGAGGACATCATCACTGCGCTATCGAAGCTGTCGCAGCTCTTCGTCATCGCGCGCAATTCCTCCTTCACCTTCAAGGGCAAGAACGTCCATGTCCAGGAGATCGGCAAGACGCTCGGCGCGCGTTATGTGCTCGAGGGAAGCGTGCGCAAGGCCGGCAACCGAGTGCGGATCACCGCGCAGCTCATAGACGCGACCAACGACGGACATCTTTGGGCCGAGCGCTTCGACCGCGACCTGACCGACATTTTCGCCGTGTAGGACGACGTGACCCGGCAGATCGTCGCCGCTCTCTCGCTCAACCTTACGCAAGGCGATCGACAGAGGTTGATGGCCGAGCACACCAACAATCTGGAAGCGTTCGACTGCTTCCTGCGCGGTCGCGAGCTGTGGTGGCGACACACAAAGGAGGCCAACGGCCAGGCGCGGGATCTGCTTATGCGCGCGATCGACCTGGACCCCAACTTTGCGCCAGCGTACGCCTTTCTCGCGGCCGCGCATGTGCACGACTACCTAGCCAAGGGCGTTGCCCTTGATATCCCTGCGGCTCCTGAACGGGGGCGCGGGAGCTGGAGATGTCGGCTACCTTGCCGAGTTCACCTCGGCGGGGCCTTCCATGAACGCCTTCTATGAGCACCACAAGGACAGCATTCGCTTTCACTATCGCTGCTTCGACCGGATCCTGCTCAACGGATTGATCCAGCCGTTTCAGCAGCCCGAAAGGGTCATTGGGTTTTTCGACGCCTACCGACATTTGTACCCGGTGAGCCGGGGCACGTTGCATGGCATTGCCGATCGCTTTCAGCAGTGGCTGAAGCAGTGGTCGGAGAAGCGCAACGTTCCAGTCCTGGAGGCGCCGAAGGGCCGCCGCGACGAGTTCGTCGAACCGTACTTCAAAGACGCCAAGCCCGACGAGGTCGTTGCCGTACTGAAGGCCCGCGAGCCGGCACGCATTATGATCGCCATCGGCGACAGGACGGCAAACCGCTGGCATCTGCAATTTGCTGAGCGCTGGGTTGTGCAATTCAACTTCTATGTCAACGACGAGCGATGGGGCCGCATGTTCGTGCGCATGTGCCCCTACCTGCCGTTCTCGGCGCGGATCTGCCTCAACCAGCACCATTGGCTGGCAAACCGCATGCGCGAGGAGGGCATCGACTTTCAGCAATGCTCGAACGCTTTCATGCGGTGCGCCAGACCCGAGCGCCTGCAAGAACTGGCCGACGAGCTAAGCGCTCGCGACCTCGTCATCTGCGGCCAGAAGTGGCTTGCCTGCTTCACGCCGTTCTTTACCCCAGCGGAACGAGAACACGCCGGCTGCCATCATAGGCTGTTCTTCGCCCAGACCGAGTTCTGCGACAATCTCGTCTTCCATCGTCGCGCCGCGCTCGACAAGCTCGGCGAACGGCTCCTCGACGCCAATCGGACCATCGGCCAGCCAAACAAGATCACCACGATCTTCGGCCACAAGGTCACCAAGCTGCACCACGGCAAGCTGCAAACCGAGATCGAGCACATGGACCTCGCCAACCCGGTCATTCGCAGCCATTATCGCAACGGCTTCATCAAGCAGTACGTGCGCGATCACCTCATCCTGCGCACCGAGGCCTCGACCAACAACGTCACCGATTACGGCGTCAGGAAGGCCGTCGACAACCTGCCGGCCCTGCGCACCACCCTCTCGGCAATCAACGACAATTACTTGAACGTGCAGCAGGACATCGTCGAGACGTTCCTTGATCGAGGGCAATTGCGAAAGCTGGCACAACCGACGATCACCGCCGCCGGAAAGCGCATTCCCGGCCTTAAGCTCGACAATCCGCGGCAACTCGCGCTCATGCACGCTCTCGTGCGCTTCAGCCACATCGCGGCCGGCAACAGCTTCACGACTGCCGAACTTCACCCCAGAGTTGTCGACGCCCTCGGCTCCGGCGCCGATCGCTACACCCTCGCTTCGCTGCGCTACGATCTTTCAAAACTTCGCGCCAAGGGCCTCGTCGAAAAGCTGCCGCACTCGCGCCGCTACCGGCTCCTTCCCAACGGCTACTCGATCTGCCTCGTCTTCCTGAAGCTCTTCGAACGCGTCTACGCCCCGCTGACCGCCGGCCTCCTCTCGCCCATCAAGGCCGACGCCAGGCTCCACAGCCAACACCGGTCCCAACTCGACCGCCTCTACCAGCGCGTCGTCGACGATCTCGACAAGCTCATTCAAGCCATCGGCCTCAAAGCAGCATGACCGCCGCCCCAACGCGAACGGAATCCTCGTTACAGGCGCAATAACGGTCTAAATCAGTGGAGCGCGGCGCCGTGGCAATCCCTCGAACTCGCGGATGAGGCGGTTAGGCGAGCGGTTGCGCTCGACGACCGATATCCCTATGCGCAGTTCTCGCTTGCCATGACCAACGTCTGGATGCGGCGCCATGACGAGGCCATCCGCGCGGCGGAAAACTCGATCGCGCTCGATCCCAACTTTGCCAACGGGTACGCCAAGCGCGGCGTGATTTTGCATTATGCCGGCCGGTCCGAAGAAGCGCTTCCCTGTTTCGAACGCGCGATGGCGCTGGATCCTCTTTGCCCGAACATGTGGCTGCATTTCCAGGGGCAGGTGTATTTTCAGTTGCGGCGCTACGAAGAGGCGGAAGCGGTCCTCAAGCGGCGGATTTTCCGCTTTCCCGAGACCGACGTCTCGCGCGTATTGCTCGCCGCGACTTACGGCCAGATGGGCCGCCTCGAGGAGGCGCGCGAGCAATGGCGCGAAGCGCTCCGCGTCAATCCCGACTATTCGCTCGAACACCGCCGCAAAACGCTGCCCTACAAAAACCCGGCCGATTTCGAGGCCGTCGTCGAGGGCCTTCGGAAAGCAGGACTGCCGGAGCCATAGCCGCGGGCTTCGATCCTGGACCGGCCTCGATCTGGATGGCGTTGCTCCCCGCTGATGGACCACCCGTGCGAAGCCGCCGTCGACGGCGGCAAGGCGCAAATAGCGGCGGTTCCAAGACGGCTCGGCGAAAGGGTGAGACCCGCCTTTCGAAGAGTTATTTCGCCGCGACGGCGTCACTGCCGAGACGAACGGATGCGGCCACGACCCCTCCCAGACCCTCCCCGGTCATTCCGGTCTGCGAGAATAAGCCGCGGCCGAAAGTCCCACGGGGTCGACTTGGCGTCTTCAGCAGGACATACAACTCATTGAACCAAAACACGCGTTGGGAAGGGGATCCAGAGCATAGCTCGCGTCTTACGATGCAGTCGTCGACACATCCTCCCAGTATTCATCCGGCAATAGCTTTTTGGAATCGAACGTTGTGCTTTTGCCAATCGCCTCCCCATGCAGCGCAAACCACTCTTCAGCGGTCTTCCGCCCAAGACCGAACAGGTAGCTAAGGAAGGGCTCCGAGGTGTTGCGCTTGGTCGAGGCGGCGATCTTTTCCAATTCCGGACTGGCCTCGATGAGATGGAATAAGATGCGGCCGAAGCGCTCGCGATCGAGCAGTCCTGCATCCATGAGCTTGAGAACGGCGGCAAACGCGCCGACCTCCAGCCAGAATGTCGTGTTGAAGCTGAGTTCCGTCACGCGATCTTGGATTTCGTGAGGGGTGCGCGGCCAGATCACGCGAATCATCGGGTCGATCCGGATAATGATGAAGTCGCACTTCGGCAGCCTTCGGAGGAGGGGTGCCATCGCCGGATTTCCCGAAAAACCGCCGTCCCAGTAT
Organism: uncultured Alphaproteobacteria bacterium; assembly: GCA_963721905.1. GTDB lineage: Bacteria > Pseudomonadota > Alphaproteobacteria > Rhizobiales > Beijerinckiaceae > Roseiarcus. The sequence continues at coordinate 243,810 of CAVRMF010000014.1, read as the reverse complement.
GGCTCGCCGTCGATCTCGATCGCCGGAAACATTTGCGGCAGGCACGCCGACGCCAGAACGGCGTCGGCCGAGATATCTTTGCGGCTGAAGACGCGCCGCCGTGACGTAAAGACGTTGGTCGCACATACCATCAGCTCGAGATCCTGTTGCGCACGCAAACGATCGAAATCGACCAGTTTAATGAGCGGGTCGCGCAGTGGATTGAAGTTGAACGGATTGAGGTCGTACGGAGACAGATTCCGGGAAATCGCATCGAACGCCAGATAAGCGGGCGTCTGCTCGAGATGCATTTGCGCCTGAAACTCGCCAGACAGCGATCCGAGCAGGCTGGCGAATCCCGGCATCTGGCCTATTGCTTCCCAGAACTGGCGGAGTTTGAGGCGGGCCTCCTCGCGCCCACCTCTCACCAGCCCGTCCGCCAGGACCACGGCGTTCATGGCTCCGGCGCTGGTGCCTGTGATGCCTTTGATTTCGAGCGTCTCGTCCTCCAAGATCCGGTCAAGTACGCCCCAGGTGAAGGCCCCATGCGACCCCCCGCCTTGCAGCGCCAAAGCAATTTTGCGTGGAGCTTTCGTATCAACCATCGGAGCCACCCCTTTGCGGTGTCGTCACTCGTCTGCGATTGACCGGCCCCGTCGACCGGTCCGTTTTGAATTCATAAAGCGAGCCCGTGACGGGCTCATTGACGCTCGTCAAGTTGTCGCTGACCAGGGCTTCACGATTTATCGCCAGTCCTTTGTTCGCCAAAGCTCAGTTTGAGTTCACGAATTCCCCGCCCTTCGAAACACAACTCTGTGAGAAACGCTGGCTAGCGCAGGCCGCCGCCTCCGGATCGCGCCTCTTTCGCGGCTCGCTGCCAGGGCCAGCATCCTTCGATTTCGGTTTCCAGCGAGAAGCTGAGAAACGTCCGAATTATGACAACCAGGCCCAGAAGGCCGACGCTCTGCACCGTCAGCGGGGCCGTAATCGTCGAGATGATGTCGGCCCCAACCAGCAACTCCAGCCCCAACAGAATTCCGCGTCCAAGGTTCGACCGGCACTCCTCGTAGGCCGGGCGCCAATCTCGTGTCGTCAGTCCGGAATATGCAAACAGGACAGCGGCGACGACGATCCCGGCGATAATGATCGCAACCCCAGCCAGCTCGAGCAGCCTCGCAAGCTGATCCACGGAGGCGTGCACGTCGGTCATGAAGGAAAGCTCCCGAGTGACTGTTTCAGGCGAGCGCCAAGATAACGTAAAAGGCTGCCGGGGCGATCGCGCTCATCGCTATTTGCCGTCAGAAACAGACTGTCTGGTGCGCCCAACGGAAGGGGCACTTCAATCTGGACCAGTCTTTGGGGCCGGTCGGCAATCGCAAGCCGCCCGAAAATCTGTGAGGTCGGGAATTTTCGCGCTCTTCCCTTGGCAACGCGGCAGCGCCCCGATGGCTGCTGCGCCCATGGTCTCCATGTTGGCCTCATGCGAAGCTCGTGCCCAGGAGATGGAACCGCGATCGTATTCGGCCGTGCCCATCGACACCAATTTCCTGATCGCGAGTTACCAGCGAACCACGGGCGATGTCGGGCTCGATCCCTCGCTCCCGATCGCCAATGTCAAGGCTGCAATCGATTTGGGCATTCTTGCCTACAACCGTACCTTCGATCTTTTCGGGCAGACGGGTAGCGCCGCAATCGTCATGCCCTATTTCCAGGCAAATTTGAGTGGTGATGTCGGCGCCGGGGGAGGCAAATCTCCCGAGAGGGTTGGGGCGACTTTGCTTTTCGCTTTACAGAGAACTTGATTGGCAGCCCTGCTCTGACGCCGGCGGAGTTCGCACGGCGGGCGCCGACAACCACGCTCGGCGTAAGTGTCGCCGTCGTTGCGCCGACCGGCGACTACAATTCCCAGTACCTGATCAACATCAGCTCCCATCGCTGGGCGTTCAGACCCGAGGTCGGCGCGTCGCAACCAATCGGGAACTGGTTCTTGGAGGGTTCTGCAGGCGTCTGGATTTACACCCCTAACACCGATTTCTACGGTGGCCATCTGCGCGGCGAAGACCCCCTTTGGACCTTCCAGGCACACGTAGGATACAATTTTGGTCCCAATTTTTGGCTTTCGGCGGACGCGAACCGGTATTTGGGGGGCAGGACGAGTGTGGATGGAGTCGCCGGAAATAATTACGAGTCGGCGTTGCGATACGGCCTCACGCTTTCGGTGCCGCTCGGACAGGGCTTTTCGGCCAAGGCATCCTGGGGAAGCTTCCTCACCGCACGCAACGGCGGCGCTTTCGACAGGATCGGCATCACCCTTCAGTATCGCTGGTTCGACCGCTGAAACGCCTGCGGGATACGCAGGTTGGTCGTCGGGTTGGCTGATCCAAAGGTCCCCAACTGCGATCTCCACCTTCGCGATCTGCAACGGCCGGTTTACGTCGAAACCAGTCAAGCTGATTGGGTTTTGACCCTGGAGCTGACCGGGGCGTGCGCCGGCTTCAATGAGGGTCGATAGACGCGCCAGGGTCGGAGACTTGCGGATTTTGAATGTTGAGCCGATCGTGCCAGTGGAGCCCAAGGCCCGGGCTCGTGCTGGACCGCTTTGCGCCAGTCCTCGGCGGTGCGGCGGCCGTCGACGATGCCTTCGGCGTCGGCTTTGAGTTCAACCCCCACCAAAACGGCGCTCGGTCCGGCGTCCGTCCCTGCCGAAGAAATAGCCGGCGAGATACGCTCGGATGGTTTCTCGGTCATGAGTGCCCCTTTGAGTGCAGGCCAGAGGCGTCGCCGCGCTCAACCCACTAAAGGTGTAGGCCGCCCCCCGCATGATCCGCATCGCCATCGCCGTCGAAGCCTACGAGGCGATCGTCGCCACGCTCCCGATGGGCAGTAGCCGCCGAGCCGCAGCTAAACGCGACGCGCGAGCGCTTGGGTCGAGGCAATCTGGTGCGACAAGCTCAGCGCCATGCACAAGCCCGGCGAGAGCTACAGCGATGCAATCTTGCGGCTCGTCGAACTGGAAGGATGGCGGCCTTTTTAGCCCCGACGGGCGCGGAGGGCCTCTGGCGGGCTTCTGTGTGAGTCAGGGAGCCCGTGAATTAGGGAGCGAAGCGCGCGATCATCTGCTCGTACCGGGCGTGGTTGAGGGGCCCTACCGAAGTTGGCCGCCATTGCGACCGCTAAGACGACCCCAAGCATTCCAATTACACCAAGGACGACAGACATTACTCTCCCCCGTTCTGGCCCATAACGCCTCTGAGCGGTCCAGCATCGCAGATCGCCGAGTGGCCCGCCGCGAGACATTTCGTCGCAGCTTTTTCACGGCGGATTCTACCGAGGCGGGCGCGATTCGCGCGCCTGCTGAGAGGGTTTCCGGGAGCTACCGCCTTGACGGCCTGATGGCGCGGCTCGGGGCCGACATCGCCCCGCCCGATCTGCTCATCGCCCGTGGGGCGCGGATATAGTTTACCGCAGCGGCAGGGGCAGGGGAGCGCCCCGCATCGCAAAGGCGCGGCTGCTGGGCAGCTGAAGAGAGACGGATGCCTATGACGGGCAACTCTCCAAGCCGCCGCCGAACTCGCGCGACGGCCGCGCGCGTGCTCGTCCAGACTGCTGATCGGCGTTGGCCGTCGCCACCTCGTCAGAAAGGCACACCCGCTATCCCGAGACTCCTTTCGTTCTCGTTCGCCCGTTCCTCTTCTGTTTCTACTGGGGGTATAGGGAAGTCGGATTATGAGCACGGTTTTGACCACTCAACACAGTTCATAAGAATGATTTCTGACAATCACAAATCTACGTCCGATCGGATTGAGCGGAGGTCGTGCTGGTTTGTGATGGGGTTGGAACGACCGACCGTGGCGTTAGGGCCGTGAGAGCATCACTATTGAAGTCAACGACAAGAACGATAAGCAATCGTTATTTCTACGCTCTCTCGATCGGTATAGATGCTGTTGGGAGGTCATCGGCAAAGGAGAGGAACGCCATGAAAACTCTTTACACGGCCGCATTTGCTATGTTGACGGGCGCTGCAATCGGCGCGTTGGCGGTTCAGGGTCTTCGTGCACAAACCAAGCCGCCGGCCTACGTTGTCACTGAGACCGAAATCACGAATTTGGACGCTTACCAAAAAGAGTACGTCCCTCTCGCGCAGACTTCAATCAAGGCCGCTGGTGGTCATCTCCTCGCCGCAGGGCAAAATATAGTCGTGTTCGAAGGAGCGCCACCGAAAACACGCGTAGCCATCAACCAGTTTGATAGCATGGAAGCAGCTCAGAATTGGCGAAACTCAGCACAGTACAAAGAAAACCGTAAGGTCGGCGATAGGTATGCTAAATTCCGTTCGTTTGCTGTTGAGGGGCTTCCGCAGTAAATAGTAGGACGTTTGGTAAGCTCGAGGTCGTCACAATTGGCGATCTCAAGCCAAATATTACGGCAAATTTCCTGTCGTCCCCACGCACGTATGCGGCGATAGCAACTGCAACGTGGAGGTTCGCGATTTTTAGTGATCGCTTGTCGTCGTTCCGGCCGTCCGCTTCGCGCATATAGTGTTGAAAAACTCGGAAATTGGGCCGCCGCGAAAATCTCGTTTTCGCGCACGCCGGGTCGTATCAGCCCGCAGTCTTCGCGGCAGGGCATATAGGAGCGTCGCACGCGGCAAGACCGGTCGGTCCGCCGACCCCCTAAGGAATTTTTCATCGAGGCCGCCAGCGGTCTCTTGAATTGTGATCGATGCGGAAATTCGAGTTTTTCAACATCGGGTAATGGGCGGGAGCTCTTCCGCGAAGGCCGGTACGATCGGCCGGGATTTGGAAGAGGAGATCCGACATGGACTATTTTGCTGGCCTCGATATCTCGATGGACGAGACGCATATTTGCGTTCTCGACCGCGAAGGCGTGGTGGTTTACGAGAGCAAGGCGGCGTCGACGGCGCAAGCGATCGCGGACGAATTGGCGAAAGCGCCAAGCTGTCGGCGGATCGTATTCGAGACCGGACGCATGGCGCCGATCCTGTTTCACGGGTTGAGCCAACTCGGCCTTCCCGTGGTCTGCGTCGAAAGCCGGCAGGCCTACCAGGCGCTCAAGTCGCTGGCGACCCACAAGACCGATCGCAACGACGCGCGAGGTCTGGCGCATTTGGCCCGCACCGGGTTCTTCAAGCCCGTGCATGTCAAGTCTCTATGCGCTCACGCTCTCCGCTCACTCATAACCGCGCGCAAGAAGCTGGTCGGCCAGCGAGTGACCTTGGAAAATCAGATCCGAGGTTTGGCGATCGTGTTTGGGATCAGGCTGCCTTGCGCGCTCACCGCAGCCTTCATCGACAAGGCTCTTCAAGCAAGCGAGGGGATCGCCGGGCTCTCTGCCGCCATGCGGGGGCTGATTGCCGCGCGAACTGCCGTGATGACGGCGGTCGCCGCGATCGACGCGGATATGAGACGTATGGCGAGGGCCTCGGCAGCCTGCAGCCGGCTGATGACAATCCCGGGCGTCGGCCAACTGACGGCGCTGGCTTTTGTGGCCGCAATCGACGATCCTTCGCGCATTCGCCGATCGCGAGACGTTGGCGCCTATCTCGGCTTGGTCCCAAGACGGTATCAGTCCGGCGAGGTCGACTACGTCGGCAGCATCTCGAAATGCGGGGACCGGCGGGTGCGGACGCTTCTGTACGAGGCCGCCAACGTCATGCTGACGCGCTATAAGGGCCAGCTCAAGCTCAAGGACTGGGCCTTTGCGATCGCCAAGCGGTCAACGATGCGCAAGGCCAAGGTCGCTCTGGCCCGCCGCCTCGCGATCATCATGCACGCGATGCTGCGAGACGGGACCGAGTTCACATCGGCCTAGCAGCCTGTCGGACTGGGGGTTGCGGTTGATCGCCGCGAGTGATTTTGGCGGTTGCGGCGGCGCCGGGCGTTGGGTTGGGTGCAGAAAGTGGTTGAAGGGGCCGGAGATCGCCGTTTTCTGGGGACCTGTCTGCCGAGCCGGGCGCAACTAAGCCTTGTCAGGCCGGGACGAGGGCGAACATCCGCTTGATGTTCCAGGCCATGGTGACGAGGCTCCATTCGCCGCGCGCGCCCGCGAGGCCGCGCAGCAAAAATTGACGGAATCCCAGCGCCGATTTGATGATCCCGAACACTGGCTCCGGCATCTGCTTGCGCAGCGCGTAAAGCGCCCGGCCTGCCGCCGTCGTCAGCCGATGCGCCATCGCCTCGACCGGCGTTGGATCTTGCGGCGCTTCCGGCGCCGCTTCGAAGCGCTCGGCCAACGGCGGATGATGCGGCTGACGGCCCATGGCGATCAGCGGTTCGATCCCCGCCTTGTCGCAAGCCGCGACGTTCGCCGCGCTGAAATAGCCCGTATCCGCCAGCAGGCATTCGGGCTTGCCCAGTTCGTCGGCAAGAGCCTCGATCTTGTCCAGCATCGGTTCGAGTTGCTGCTTGTCGTTGGGCGTCTGGCTCACGGCGCTCGCCACCACCAGCAGACTTCCCGCCGCCACCGCGGCCTGGGCGTTGTAGCATTGATCGAAGCCGCCGCCGGCCACCGGCATGATGCGCAACTCCTCGTCGGTCAGGTTGATCTGGTCGTTCGGGCGCGGCCCCTCGACCGGAGGTTCGGGAGGCTTGCCGCGGGGCTTTTTCCCGCTCCTCTCCGCCTTCGCCTGCCGCGCCGCGAGCTTGGCTTCGTGCTCCGCCTGCTCGCGCGCATGGCGTTCCTTGGCCCGCGCCTCGATCTTCGCCCGAGCCTCGGCCAGCTTGCGCAACCGCTCCTCGCGCCGCGCCAGTTCGTCCGGTATCGACATGCCGTCGGGAATGTCCGCCGCGTCGGCCGCTTCGGCCTTGGCCATCAGATCGGCGACTTCGGCTTTCAACTGCGCCTCGATCTTGCCGGCGTGTTCATAAGACAGCGCACTGTGCCGGCTGGCGTTGGCATGAATCTTCGTGCCGTCCAGCGCCACCGTCCCCATCTTCAGAACGCCCATCTCCCGCGCCAGCAGCAGCACTTGAGCGAACAGAGCTTCGATCTCCGCGAGAAAGCGGCGTCTGAAGGTCGCGATCGTGTCGTGGTCGGGATGATCGTTGGCCGCGATGAACCGGAACGCCACCGAGTCATAGGTCGCACGCTCCAACTTGCGGCTCGAAAACACCCCTGTCGCATAGCCGTAAACCAGAAGGCCCAGCAGCATTCGCGGATGATACGACGCCGACCCGGAACCGCGGTAACTGCCGCTCATCGCCCGAAGATCGAGCCCTTCGACAACCTCCACGACAAATCGCGCCAGATGTTTCTCGGGAAGCCATTCGTCGACCGAGGGAGGCAGCAAGAACCCTGTCTCGCGATCGATCGTCCGAAAATTGCTCATCAAAAACGCCCGCCGCCCTGCCCGAATCAATGCCTGATTCTAGCGTAATCGCAGGCGAGGCGTTAAGTCCGACAGGCTGCTAGCCCCCGCACAATCCACGAGACAGGAGGCCGAATCTAGCTCCCAAGAGGAGCGACGCCCTAGGGAGGGAGTAGACGACGGCGCGGATTCTGTTGCAGGGGCCAACCGTTGGCCGACTGCGATTTCAACCTAGCCGCCCTGCACCCAGCTGACCCCATCAAGTGCCGAACGAGCACGCAGAGAACACAGGCACCCGAAAGCGTCGACATCCGGAAGGCCTTCCGCCCTTGACCCATTAGAGAACACTATCCGCAAGAAGCGGCCATCCATCAAGGCCCTGACGTACGGGTCAAATCGACCCCGTAGCCGCCACTCGGGACTGGTCGGCCTTTGCGTTACTGCGCATCGTGTCGGAGGGGCACGATGGCCGTATCCCGCAAGATTGCTGCGATCCTGGCCGCCGACGTCGTCGGCTTTAGCCGGATGGCGAGCGCGGACGAGGACCGCACGCTCGCGCGGTTGAGGGCGCTGCGCGCCGACCTCATCGACCCAACCATCGCCGGCCAGAACGGCCATGTGTTCAAGCGCACCGGCGACGGGGCGTTGGTCGAGTTCCGCAGCGTCGTCGAAGCGGTGCGGTGCGCCATCACAATTCAGAACGCGATGATCGAGCGCGACGTCGGAACAGCGGTCGATCAGCGCATCGAGTTCCGCATCGGCATCCATCTCGGCGACTCGTAGAGGAGAGCGACGGCGACCTGATGGGCGACGGCGTCAACATCGCCGCGCGATTGGAAGGCATCGCCGAACCGGGCGCGATCTGCCCTTCCGAGGACGCCTATCGGCAGGTGAAGGGGCGGCTCGATCTGGTGGTTCACGATCTCGGCCCGACCCAGCTCAAGAACATCGCTGAGCCGGGGTCCCGCAGGTCCTTCAGACCGCGTCCAATCGTGCTTCGGGCGACCTTCGTCGCACGCGCGGCGGCAGCGATCCCGCCGTAGCCGGCCGCCTTCGCCCATCGTCGCGGGCTCGAGCAATCGTTGCAAATCCTCCAGAAGCGTCGGGTCCCTCGACGTCAACCGAGGGCTCCCCCCGCCCTTGCGACGCACCTTCCCGGTCAGAGAGCCGGGGTCCCGCAGGTCTTTCAGACCGCGTCCAATCGTGCTTCGGGCGACCTTCGTCGCACGCGCGGCGGCAGCGATCCCGCCGTAGCCGGCCGCCTTCGCCTCGGCGGCGGCACTCAACCGTCGGCCTCGCTCGTCAAGCGAGGAACGAAGCGCTTCAAATCGGATACGGAGGGGCGATTCATCTATCATTACCCCGATATAGACGCTGTTCTCGAAGGTCGTGTCCCGCGGCGTGGTGTAGCTCATTGAGCATCGCCGTCGTCCGGCTTGGCCGGGTCGATCATCCGGCCACGGCGGACAGGATGACGATGGGATTATCGCTGATGGGTGCGATGGTTTCCAGCGTCATGTAGCGGGCTCGTTGGACGGCCCATTCATCGTTTTGCTCGATCAGGATGGCGCCGACGAGACGGATGATAGCGTCGTCGTTTGGGAAGATGCCGATCACATTGGTGCGACGCTTGATTTCGCCGTTGGGCCGCTCGATTGGGTTGGTCGAGCAGATTTTGGTCCAGTGCTCTTTGGGGAAGTCCATGAAGGCGAGGACATCGACTTCGGCTTCGTCGAGCAGGGCGGCGAGCTTTGGCAAGCTGGCGCGCAACTGATCGGCGACATGGCGCCATTGCTTGCGGGCGGCCGCCGGAGTCTCCTGGGCGAAGGCGGTGGCGATGAAGGCTGAAACGACGCGCCGGCCGTTTTTGTTGGCGTGCGCCAAGGCATTGCGCATGAAGTGGACGCGACAGCGCTGCCACGTCGCGCCCAGCACCTTGGCGGCTGCGGCTTTGAGACCTTCGTGGGCGTCCGAGATGACGAGCTTGACCCCGCGCAGCCCGCGCCGCGCCAGCTTGCGCAGGAAGTCGCTCCAGAACGTCTCGGCTTCCGAGGCGCAGATATCCAGGCCCAGGACCTCGCGCCGGCCGTCGCCGTTGACGCCGATAGCGATCACGACGGCCGTCGAGACGATGCGCCCGCCCCGGCGCACCTTCAGATAGGTCGCATCGAGCCACACATACGGCCAGTCGCCTTCGATCGGGCGGCCGAGGAAGGGCTTGACCTTCTCGTCGAGTTCTTCGCAGAGCCGACTGACTTGGCTCTTGGAGACGCCGTCCATCCCCATGGCCTGAACCAGATCGTCGACCGAGCGGGTTGAGACGCCCTGGACATAGGCCTCTTGCACAACCGCGGCGATCGCCTTCTCCGCCATTCGGCGCGGCTCGAGGAAGCTCGGGAAATAGCTGCCCCTGCGGAGCTTGGGAATACGCAGCTCCACCGTCCCGGCGCGCGTCTGCCAATCACGGTCGCGGTAGCCGTTGCGCTGGGCCAAACGGTCGCTGGAGCGTTCGCCATGGGCCGCGCCCGTGCGGCTTTCAATGTCCAGTTCCATCAGGCGCTGGGCGGCAAAGCCGATCATCCGGCGCAGATAATCCGCGTCAAGGGTCTTTTCCAAAAGCGCTTGCAGGGCCATTCTCTCGTCGGTCATCGTGGGTTCCTCGGTTGCGTTGATGTTCGCAACCCAGCCCTACCGGAGAATCAGCGATGACCGCCGCAAGCCGCTCGCTCGCTACGGCGCCATGACGGGCGCGCTTCGCGAGCGGCTTGCTATCGAAGTGCTACACCACCGCTAGGGGCACGACCTTCTCGAAGACAGGAATCCCCCAATCCCAAACCCAATTCACCTGTTTCTGGCCGTCGCCTTAGTGACGGCAATCGGTCGTCGCGGCGCAGTTTGTCGGCAAAAATCGACGCCCTGCGCAGCAACGGATAGCAAAGAAAAGTAGAACGGTCGTGTGCACTCCATGCACACGCGCTTCTTTAAGATATTGAAATATATTGACTTTCTGTCCAATCCATCATCGGCGCGACGGAAAAGCGGGCGCTGTACGGGCTCATGGCGGCTCATATAGGCGAGATGGCGACGATTGTCGCCGGGCGCCGAGCGGCCTCGCTGGTCCTTGCCGCCGACCTGTCATTCTCAGTCGCTTTGACGCTGCCACCAGCGAATTCGGGGAGAGGACACGTGGCGAGACCGCCGCCTGCGCTTGATACTGCGCACGTAGATTTGGAGATCGCGGATATCGTAAAGCTTAAAACGGTAACGAAATCCTTCTCTCTTTATTATTACTGATTGATGTTTGTGGAAAAATGACCCCGCGTCACTGATGATCTCGATTCATAACTCGAAAACCAAACGCTCTCTAGTTTCCTTCGCGAAACAACGCGCCCGCCAAGGCGGGTGGAGAGCGAGAGGAGAGCGGTATGAAGATCTGGGTTCGGAAGCCGGCGCTGACTTTGATTGGAGCGGCCGCAATCGCTTTGGCGTGGGTGGGTTGGTCCGGCTCGCAAGAGGCTCATATGGCCGGGCTGAGGTCTCCTGCGGTTGTCGGCGCTGCCGCATCGGCGCCTGCTGCTGCGCTTCGCGCTCCCGGCCCGCGCGATTCGCAGTTCGCAAAATGCGGCGGCGCCGATTGCGTCGCCACCAGCAAGCCGGCCGCCTTGGTCGACTGCGTCCAGTGCCTCAGCGAGGCGGACGGGGCGCTGTTCGAGGCCGAATCCGTTTCGGCCGGCGAGCCGTGGTCGACGATCGTCGTCGGCGGTCTCGTGGGCGCCTTGCCGGACGTCTACGACGGGCCGAACGGCATGTCTCTCGCCGGCATCGAGCCGGACGCAACGGCGGCTCCGGCCTCGGAAATTTCCACGGCCGCGATGGTGGCGCTGGGCGTCGTCCTGCTGACCGCCCGGCGGGCCGGCCGGAACCGCTGGGCGTCATGGAAGGCGCCCTGGAGGGTTTCGACGCTCCCCGCGTCAGGCTGAACTCTTCTGGCCGACCGACCGGGCTACTGTCCGCCCGAGCTTCGCGAAAGCCGCCTTCGGCGGCTTTATGCGCCGCAGCCGCTGCGGACGCCGTTTATTATTATGCATCACAAAATTGCATGAATAGGATGACACTGTCATTGTCCAGCAGAGTACAAGCTGCGACAGTAGCAACCGCACAATTATGAAAAGCACTCAAAATAGCTATATCGCAGTGTATGACAAATTCATTTGACTAGAGAGATACCCGCCCATATTGTTTGGAGTTGTCAAACGATGCCTTCGCGATGTTGTAATTGTCAATACAAGCCTAAGAGGCGTCCTCATGACTGTGAGATTGGTGCTCACGATCGCCACACTGGGGAGTTTAGGGGTATTGGCCTCCTCGGCCGCGGACATTTCAGAGGCCAGAGTCCTGTCTCTTGTGGCGGACAGCCGGTGTTGTTCTGTTGAAGACTTGACGCTCGCACTCGGGCCGCTGCAAGAGGCCCCCGACATGTCCACTCCCGCGGACTGGAGAATAGAAGTTGAGGCGCCTGTCGCGCCGGATGCGAACGCGACGGCTAGCGGCGACGGCCCGAATCCAAAGTCCGCCGCCGCGCCCGCCATCCAGACCGACCCGGGGATTGCGGAGTTGGAAGCCGCCCGCGTCGCCGCGCCGCCTCAGTCCGGATTGAGGCGCATGCTGAGCGCGGTCATCGACCTCGGCTCGGCCGAGAACTCCAAACGCTGACCTTCCGACGAACCTGATCGTCGCGCCGCCTCACCCGTTCGGCAGGTTTCGCGCTAGCGCCTCGAGCACGGCCATCCTGACGGCGACGCCCATTTCGACCTGTTCGCGGATGAGCGACTGCGCGCCGTCGGCGATCAGCGTGTCGATCTCGACGCCCCGGTTCATCGGCCCCGGGTGCATCACCAGCGCGCTGGGCCTCGCCCAGGCGAGCTTTTCCTGGTCGAGGCCGAAATAGCGGAAATATTCCCTTGTCGACGGCACGAAGGCGCCAGTCATTCGCTCGCGCTGCAGGCGCAACATCATCACGATGTCGGCGTTCCTGAGGCCCGAGCGCATGTCGCGGCAGACCTCGACGCCCATGTGCTCGACCCCAGCCGGCATCAGCGTCGAGGGCCCCACGACCCGCACAAAGGCCCCGAGTTTCCCAAGCAGCAGGATATTCGAGCGCGCGACGCGCGAGTGCAAAATGTCGCCGCAGATGGCGACGGTGAGGCCTTCGATGCGGCCGAGATTACGGCGGATGGTCAACGCGTCGAGCAACGCCTGAGTCGGATGCTCGTGCGCCCCGTCGCCAGCGTTGATGACCGAGCAGTCCACTTTTCGCGCGAGCAGGCCGACCGCGCCCGCGTGATGATGGCGAACGACCAGAATGTCCGGCCGCATGGCGTTGAGCGTCATGGCGGTGTCGATCAGCGTCTCGCCCTTTTTGACGCTCGACGCCCCGACCGCCATGTTCATCACATCCGCCCCGAGGCGCTTGCCCGCGAGCTCGAACGAGGACTGAGTACGGGTCGAGGCCTCGAAGAAGAGGTTAATCTGGGTGCGCCCGCGCAACGTCGCGCGCTTTTTCTCAACCTGGCGCGAAATCGCCACCGCTTCGTCGGAAAGATCCAGAAGCGCCACGATCTCCGGGCGCGACAGATGCTCGATGCCGAGCAGGTGGCGCTGCGCAAAGACGGGCGGGAATCGGGAGGTCATCGAGGCCCGACCTTTGGGCCGGGCGCTAGAGTTTTGCAAGCGTCGCCGGGTCCGGCGCACCGCCGAAGTACTTGTCGAGGCACTGCCTGAACACGGCGGCCTCGGGCGCGGCCCTGGCGAACAGCGTCATCGAGGAGCGAAATTTCATCTCGTCAACCGGTCCGAAAATCTGTCGCGCCGTCCGGCCTTCGACCTCGAGCGCCAGCTTCGCGCATTCCCTCAGTCTGCGGCCCAGGATCGGGTGGGCGAGGTACGCCGACGCCTCTTCCAAAGAGGAAATCGCGAATTTGACTGAGGTCGGACTCTGCCCAAGCCCCGCGATCTGGGGAAAAATGTACCAAATCCAATGGCTTTGTTTGCGGCCGGCCTGAAGTTCGGCGCAGACTTGAGGATACCCATATTCCTGAGCGTCCACAAAACGCTGCAGGTTATGCGGGTCACCCATCTTTCCCTCGTATGTCCTTCGAGGCTAATGATTCGAAATGCGCGTTATGATGCCCCGGAACCGATGAGTGCCAACGCCCGCCGAACAATTCCTGGATCTACTTGGGCTGGGCTGCTCGCATCGCGCCTGAAGGCAACAATCGTTACTTTCTTCAAGCGTTGTCCACCACGCCCGTGACGCGCTGCTTCGGCGACGGCAAGCAGAAGGCCACGAGTGCGATCGAAGGATCGACCCCTCCGTGCCCCGCACCAAGAACGGGCATCAACACTTCACCCAATCGTTCATCAGCAAGGTGTGAAGTGAGCTCTCGAATCCCAGCGAACAGGTAGGACACGCGCGCTTCAAGTCCCTCGCCCGCCCGTTGAGTCGTTGTCGAAACAAGTGCAACTGGATTTGTCTTCCCTAGTGGCTTAACAAGCAATACGCAACGGCCAGCGCCGAAACTTCTAGCGAGTGTCTCATTCGTCTTTTGCTGTTCGGTCCAGGTTCCAAGCCTTCTAGTGCACTCGTCCTTCACGAGCGACATGAATCCTTCGGCCTGCCCGTCGAATACGCGGGTCACGTACGCTCCAAGTGCACTTCTAGTGTCCTGTGCGCACTCGTCGTCGAAATATTCGTTGCACGGTAGAACGACGGCTGATCTCGAATTCTGAGCATGCTCGACGATGTCGCCGTTGACGACGCGAATCTGGCACCCGCTAACCATTGTCCACATTGCCCCATTGTCTTCGGTCACTTTCGTCAAATCGACACCGCTTACGGAGCGATCCCGATATAATTCGAACCCAAACGCCGCTATCAAAGCCAACAATATTATCGTGCCTGCGACAACAGGTACGTAAGTGCTGGGAGAGTGAGTAGCCCAGTGATAATCCTTGTCCATCGTTACGCTTGGTGCGAGCAAGAGAACGGAGCCGATAATTAGAGAGAGCACCCAGTATGGCTGATCAAAAAGCTTCTTGATTAGATCCATCATGACGACGCATCCTGCATGTCACGGAGCCGCTGGCCTTTCCGCAGTGGTCGAAAAGCCGAACGGAGCGTAGCAGGAGAAAACGCTAAAGTGCCTTCAGCGGGTCAGCAAGGTGTTCTTTGATCGCTCGCTGCCGGCGAGAGCTTCGCCTGACGCTTGCGCCTGCGAGGCACCATACTCCTGGTCTGGCGCAATTCTGTCACGTTGTCGCCTGCCCTCAAAACACCACGATTTGACACGTGGGCTGCGTTGCTGCCCTCACGCCCCTTTCGGATAGTCCGCGCCGCGGGCGGCGGCTTCCACCGCTGCATATTCCTTGCGCACGGCCTCGAGTTCCGCGCCCATCGCGTCATAGGCGAAATTGCCGAGCGGGAGCCTCAGCGGCGGATTTGGTTGCTCGACCGTCGCGATAATCGCCTCGGCCGCGCGCACGGGATCGCCGGGCTGCGAGCCGCTATAATCCTGGATCTGGCGCCGGCGCGCGCCTGCAGTCTCGGCATAGGCGTCGATCGGACGTTTGGGGGTCTTGATCGACCGCCCCGCCCAGTCGGTGCGGAATGGGCCGGGTTCGACGATGAGGACCTTGACGCCGAGCGGCGCGACCTCCTTCGAGAGCGACTCCGAGAGCCCCTCGACCGCGAATTTGGTCGCGGCGTAATAGCCGGAGCCCGGAAAGCCGATGAAGCCGCCCATCGAGGAGATGTTGACGATCGCGCCCGACTTTTGCGCGCGCATGATCGGCAGGACGGCGCGGGTCATAGCCGCGAGGCCGAACACATTGGTCTCGAACATCGCCCGGATGTCGGCGTCGTCGCCCTCCTCGATCGCTGCGAGATAGCCGTAGCCGGCGTTGTTTACGAGCACGTCGATGCGCCCGAATTTTCGCCGCGCCGCCTCAACCGCCGCTTCGATCTGCGGCTGCTTCTCGACGTCGAGCGCGAGCGCAAGGGCGGTTGCAGCGTGGCCCTCGACGAGGTCAGCGACCTTGGCCGGATCGCGCGCGGTTACGACGGCGCGATAGCCGCGCGCGAGAAGAACCTTCGCGAGCTCACGTCCAAAGCCGGTCGAGCAGCCGGTGATGAACCAGACGGGCTTTTCACTGGGCGAGCGTTCCGCCATGGCGACCTCGTTTGATGGTTGGGAGCGGGTGGAGGGCGATTGTCGCATGGGTGGGCGGAGCCGTGCAACGGCGCGGACGACGGCCCGAACCCTCGATGGCCCGAACTGTCGATGGCCCGAACTTCCCGTATTGAACGTATTATGATACTTTCATTACGTCGTGAAAGCTCGCTTCATGCTCCAGATTCGCAATCAACGGGTCGTCAAACTTGTGGAAAGGCTCGCCGCCATCCGTCGCAGCTCCAAAACGGAGGCCGTTCTTCGGGCGCTCGAGAACGAGCTGGCTCGCATCGAGGGCGCGAAAACGCTTGCCGAGCGACTGGAGCCGATTCAAGACCGCATCGCCAAACGGCCGCCAACAGGCCTCGAGGCCGACAAGGCGTTTTTCGATGAATTGAGCGGCGATTCGTGACCGTTCTGCACGCCTCCGCTATCGTCGCCATCCTTTCCCGCGAACCCGAGTGGGCCACCCTGGTCGCCGCCCTCGAACGGGCAGACGGTGCTGCGACCTCCGCGATCGCCATTTGTGAAGCCACGCTCGGCCTGCGACGGAAACGGCATTGCTCCGTCGCCGAGGCGGAGGCTGACGTGATGGAATTTCTCAGTCTGGCGCGTGTTGCGGTGGCCGCTATCGAATCCAGCGCAGCGCATGGCGCCCTGGACGCCTTCGCCCGTTATGGCAAGGGCACGCAGCATCCAGCGCAATTGAACCTCGGCGATTGCTTCGCCTACGCGCAGGCCAAGTCGTCCCGCGCCTCGCTGCTTTTCAAGGGCGACGATTTTTCCAAGACGGACATCGACGCCGCGGTTTGAGCGCCGGCGCTGTCGTCACTCGCTGCACACGCAACGCTTCGCGGGCGCCCGCCGGCCACGGTCTCGGCGAGGTTGGCCTCTACGATTTTCAGCGAGCCAGGAAAGGAGAAGTCGCCATGCGCCTGGTTAACTCCGCGCTTGCGACCGCGTTCGTCGTCTTTTTCCTCTCCCTCCGGGGCCTTGCCGACACGGTCCCGGGTGCGACCCCTGCGCCGCCCTCCATCGAGTACGGCGAACTCTATCGCGCGGTCGAGATGGTCAGTCTTTTCCCGGACCAAAAGACTTTCGCGGACGCCATTCCAGACGAACCGCCCGCCCAGGTGATGGCGGACTACGAAAGGCAAAGGCAACTGCCGGGATTCGACCTCAGGGCCTTTGTCGATCGTCATTTTTCGCAGCCGCATCATTTCGAGCCCTACAAGCGATCCCCGGATCAAAATGTTAGCGACTACATCCGCGACATGTGGGAGGTATTGCAGCGCAAGCCCGATGAAATCGAGGCCTACTCGTCGCTCCTGCCCTTGAGCCTGCCTTACATTGTCCCGGGCGGGAGGTTCCGCGAAATCTATTATTGGGACACCTACTTCACCATGCTGGGGCTGGAACAGGACGGCAAGCACGCGCTCGCGCTCGACATGGTTCAGAACATCGCATCGCTGATCGACCGGTACGGTCACATGCCCAACGGCAACCGCAGCTATTATTTGAGCCGTTCCCAGCCGCCGTTCTTTTCAGCCATGGTCGAGCTCATGTCCGCCCGCGACGGGGACAAGGTCTTTGTCAGCTATCTTCCAGAGCTTAAGGCCGAATATGACTACTGGATGGAAGGCGCGGACGGCCTTGCGGCCGGCTCGGCTCACCGTCGCGTGGTCCGCCTTGCGGACGGGACGCTGCTCAATCGTTATTGGGACGATCGCGCCGCTCCCCGCGACGAATCCTGATCGTGAGGACGTCGAAACGGCGCGGCGTTCGAACCGGCCCGCTGAAGACGTCTACCGGGATTTGCGCGCCGGCGCAGAGAGCGGCTGGGATTTTTCTTCCCGCTGGCTTGCCGACGGCGCGGATCTCGGGACGATTCGCACGACGGCGATCGCGCCGGTCGATCTCAATACGTTAATGATGCACATCGAACAGATGCTGGCGAAAGCCTATCGGCTGAAAGGCGATCCGGACGAAGCCCAACGCTACATGGCGCTCGCGAATAAAAGGGGCGCCGCGATCCGGCGTCTGATGTGGAACGCGCAGGCGGGATTCTTCGCCGACTATCTTTGGCAGGACGGGCGTCAAAGCGACGTCTTGTCGGCGGCGACGGTGTTTCCGCTGTATTTCGGTCTCGCGACGCCGGATGAGGCCCATGCCGTGGCGGCTGCGCTGCGGGAGAGACTCCTCGAGCCCGGCGGCCTCGGCACGACCGCGACGACGACCGGACAACAATGGGACCGGCCCAACGGCTGGGCGCCGCTTCAGTATCTGGCCATCGAAGGCCTAAGCGCCTACGGAGAGCGCGATCTTGCCCGCGAAATCGCGGATCGGTGGATTCACAGCAATGTCCAGGGCTTTGCGGCCATGGGAGTGCTGGTAGAGAAGTATAATGTGGAGCAGCGGTGCTGTGCGGGTGGCGCTGGCGGGGAATATTCGTTGCAGGCCGGTTTTGGCTGGACCAACGGAGTGCTCGCCAAGCTGATGGCCGAGTACCCTGAGGTGACCGTGCGCGCTACGCATCCGGACCCGTAGGAAGGTCTTCCTGCGTCAATCCACAGCCGGGGAGCCGATTTGACATGCGGCCCTTGCGTCTCCATATCCCGCTGCCCGAACGGCCCGGCGTCGAATGATGCGCCGCCCACGGCCGGCGCGGGCTCGCCCAAGAATGGATGTCGAATGAAAGTCGTGATCGTCGAGTTGCCTGCGAAGGCCAAGACAATCAACAAGTATCTGGGCAAGGACTATGGAGTCTACGCCTCCTTCGGCCACGTGCGGGACCTGGCCGCCAAGGACGGCTCCGTCGATCCGGACGACGATTTCGCCATGCGCTGGGAGGTCGACGCCAAGGCGGCCAAACGACTCAACGACATCGGCGTCGCGGTCAAGGGGGCCGACCGGGTCATTCTGGCGACCGACCCGGATCGGGAGGGCGAGGCGATCTCCTGGCATATCCACGAGATCCTCACGAACAAGAAGCTCCTGAAGGACAAGCGCGTCGACCGCGTGGTGTTCAACGCCGTCACCAAGGACGCGATCCAGGAGGCCATGCGCCATCCGCGCGAGATCGACGGGGCGCTGGTCGATGCCTACCGGGCGCGCCGCGCGCTCGACTATCTCGTTGGCTTCACGCTCTCGCCAGTTCTGTGGCGCAAGCTCCCCGGCGCGCGCTCCGCCGGGCGCGTCCAATCCGTCGCCTTGCGCATCGTCTGCGACCGCGAGCTCGAGATCGAGCGGTTTGTGGCCCGCGAATACTGGTCGATCGCCGCCCACCTCTTTACGGAGGCGAAGGCGCCCTTCACCGCGCGGCTCGTCGGCGCCGATGGCAAGAAGATCAACCGCCTCGACATCGGCTCCGGCGCCGAAGCCGAAGCCTTCAAGGCTGCTTTGGAGACGGCAAAATTTTCGGTCAGGTCGGTCGAATTGAAGCCGGTCAAGCGCCACCCCTATCCCCCCTTCACCACCTCGACCCTGCAGCAGGAGGCCTCGCGCAAGCTCGGCCTCGCGCCGGCGCGCACGATGCAGATCGCCCAGCGCCTCTATGAGGGTATCGACATCGGCGACGGCGCGGTCGGCCTCATCACCTATATGCGCACCGACGGCGTCGATCTCGCGCCCGAGGCGGTTGCAGCCGCCCGCCGCGTCATCGGCAAGGATTTCGGCGACGCCTACGTCCCGGATGCGCCGCGCAAATACACGGCGAAGGCCAAGAACGCGCAGGAGGCGCACGAGGCGATCCGGCCGACCGATATGACGCGCCGCCCGCGCGACGTCGCCCGCCATCTCGAGCCGGAACAGGCGAAGCTCTATGAGCTCATCTGGACCCGCGCCATCGCCTGCCAGATGGAGAGCGCCGAACTCGAAAGAACGACGGTCGACATTCTGGCCGAGGCGGGAGCGCGCAAGCTCGATTTTCGCGCGAGCGGCCAGGTCGTGCGCTTTCCGGGTTTCCTCGCGCTCTATCAGGAAGGCCGCGACGACGAGGAGGACGAGGAGTTGGGCCGTCTGCCCGCCATGCGCGACGGCGAACGGCTGACGAAGGAGCGGATCGACGCGACCCAGCATTTTACCGAGCCGCCGCCGCGTTACACCGAGGCGACGCTGGTCAAGCGCATGGAGGAGCTCGGCATCGGCCGGCCCTCGACCTACGCCTCGACCATCGCGGTTCTGCGCGAGCGCGACTATGTGCGGATCGAGAAGAAGCGGTTGATTCCGGAGGACAAGGGCAGGCTGGTGACGGCCTTCCTCGAATCGTTCTTCACCAAGTACGTCGGCTACGACTTCACCGCCGACCTCGAGGAAAAGCTCGACCAGGTGTCCAACAGCGAGATCGACTGGAAGGCGCTGCTCCGGGACTTCTGGAACGATTTTTCCGGCGCGGTCAGCGACATCAAGGACCTGCGCACCGGCCAGGTGCTCGACAGCCTCAACGAGCTCCTGGGGCCCCACATCTTCCCAAGCCGCGGCGACGGCGTCGATCCGCGGCTCTGTCCGGTCTGCGGCAAGGGCCAATTGTCGCTGAAGCTCGGCAAGTTCGGTGCCTTCATCGGCTGCTCGAACTATCCCGAATGCAAGTTCACCCGCGTGCTGGCGCCGAGCGGCGCCGAAAACAGCGAGGGCGAGCGGCCGGGTGTGCGGGTGTTGGGCCAGGATCCGAATTCGGGCGACGAGATCACGCTCCGCAGCGGCCGTTTCGGCGACTACGTGCAGCAGGGCGAAGGCGAAAAGCCCAAGCGGTCATCGTTGCCGCGCGGCCTCAAGGCCGAAGACGTGACGCTGGAAAAGGCGCTGGCGCTGCTCGCGCTGCCGCGCGAGGTCGCGCGCCATCCGACGAGCGGCGAGCCGATCATCGCCGGCATCGGGCGCTACGGCGCCTATGTGCAGCACGGCAAGACCTACGCCAATCTGGGCCGCGACGACGACGTGCTCGAGATCGGCGGCAACCGGGCGATCGACCTCATCGTCGCCAAGGAGAGCGGCTCGGGCGCCTCGCGATTCGGTGGTGGCGGCGCTGGCCGGGGGCTTGGCGACCATCCTGAGGGCGGCGCGGTCAGCGTGAAGCAGGGCCGCTTCGGGGCTTACGTCAATCACGGCAAGATCAACGCGACGCTGCCGAAGGGAACCGATCCGGCAAGCCTCACACTCGATCAGGCGGTCGCGCTGCTCGCGGCGAAGGCGGCGGGCGGGGGCGTCAGCGGGCGCCTCGTCGGGCAGCATCCGAACGGCGGGCCGGTAACCGTGCGCGAGGGCCGTTTCGGTCCTTATGTCAATTGGGGCAAGGTCAATGCGACCATCCCGAGGTCGACGCGTCCGGACTCGATCACGCTCGCCGACGCGATCGAGCTGATCGCCGAGCGCGAAGGCAAGCCCGCGCCGACTGCGCGCAAGGCGCCGGCAAAGAGCGCGGCGACAAAGACCGCGCCGGCGAAGAGCGCGCCTGCGAAAGCGAAGGCCGCTCCCGCGAAAAAGCCGGCGGCGCGGAGCGCGGCTAAAGCGAAGCCGAGAGCGGTGGCGAGGAAGAGATAAGCGCCGATTGAACAAGGGCGAGACTCAGCCGCGGCTCTGATCACGCCCACGCCAGAAGTGCGCTTGACCGACCCAGCCGAGCGCGCATTGTTGATCGCAGCGATCGGCGTCCCAGGCTCGCGAAAAATGGATCGACGGACGAAGATTTTCCTTCTCGGTTGCGCGTTTGCGCTTTCGCATTCCTGGACCGCATCGGCTGGACCCTACGAGGACGGGGAAGTCGCGTATCGCAATGGCGACTATGCAACCGCGCTGAAACTCTGGCGACCGCTGGCGGACCAAGGCGACTCCCAGGCGCAAAATGCGATGGGCCAAATGTACTTGCAAGGCCACGGTACGCCGCAGGACTATGCGCAAGCGCTTTCTTGGTTTGGTATGGCCGCCGACCACGGCAACGCTTCCGCTCAGGTCAGCCTTGGCTTCCTTTACACTCGCGGCCTTGGTGTTCCCCGGGACTACGAAAAGGCGGTCCACTGGTACAGTGTCGCGGCTGGCCAGGGGGATGCCGGCGCGCAATTCGATCTTGGCGTCATGTATGAAAATGGCGCGGGCGCGCCGCGAAACCTGGAGCTGGCGCTATCGTGGTACCGCAAGGCCGCTGAGCAGGGATTTGCGCCGGCGCAATACAGTCTCGCCGGAATGTACGCCCACGGAAGGGGCGTCACGCAAGACGACGCGATGGCCTTGGAGTGGTACCACAAGGCTGCGGAGCAAGGCCACGCCAACGCGCAAGTTACGCTAGGCATGATGTACAATATGGGCGTCGGCGCGCCGCAGGATTACGCGGCGGCCGTCGGATGGTTCGAGAAGGCCGCGAACCAAGGGAGCTCGCTTGGGCAAGTCGACCTCGGCACAGCCTACCAAGCCGGCCACGGCGTGCCGCAGGACTACGCTCAGGCTTTGAGCTGGTTTCGCAGGGCCGCCGACCAGGGGAACTCTGTCGGCGAATATAGCGTCGGCGTCATCTATGAGAATGGCCTTGGGACGGCTCGGGACCCCCTGACGGCTATCGCCTGGTATCGGAGAGCCGCGGAAAAGGGGAATCCAGCCG
Source organism: uncultured Alphaproteobacteria bacterium (assembly GCA_963721905.1). Lineage (GTDB taxonomy): Bacteria > Pseudomonadota > Alphaproteobacteria > Rhizobiales > Beijerinckiaceae > Roseiarcus. Next base: position 221,687 of record CAVRMF010000014.1, on the reverse strand, counting down.
CACAATCAAACATTGGCGTGATGTATGAAAAAGGCAATGGCGTTGAGCAGGACTATGCACAGGCTCTTGAGTGGTATCGCAAGGCCGCGGAGCAAGGGTTTGCTCAGGGACAGCTCAACCTCGCCTTGATGTACCAAAAGGGTCGCGGCGCGCCGCAAGACAATGCAGCAGCCTTTTTCTGGTTCAATTTGGCCGCGTCGAACACTGCGGACCTGTCCGCCGCGGCGATCCGGGACATGGCCGTCAAGCTCCGCGATCAACTCAAACTCGAGATGACGCCCGCTCAATTTGACGAGGCGCAACGGATGGCGGGCGAGTGGATGCAGCGCCATCCGCCAAACGATTAGTTTGCGGCCCTTGTAGCTGCGCAATGTCACCGCAGGTAGGTGCTTATACTTATCTCGACGTGGATATCGGCGGCGCGCCCAGCGCCGCCGGAAGCGGGCTCACATGCGCGGCTGAAATCGGCCGACTCCTCGGACGTGGCTCTTGCGGGCCTGCCGCCGACACGCTCAGAGTTCTGTCTGGGCCGTCGCCAAGCCGGCCAATAGGTCGCGTTTCGCCGAGCCACGTCCATCATTGGCCGTCCGACAAGAAACGCCGCAAGTCGCGTCATGCCCGTAGAGATTCTGGCGAATCTGAATCGAAGCGTGAGCGTGCGCTTCCAGAAGAGCTTGTGGAGCACGGGGGAGACGTCATTGGCGATCATCGCGCGCTCGGAATGGCGGCGATAAAAATTCAGTTGACATGCTTAGTGAGCCGTGAGTTACTAAACTGGAGACAAGCATTTAGAGATCGCGGTTAACGCGAGGAGTTTAGTAGCGGCCGGCGGCGCCTGGCCAAAAAAGGAGGAGCGAACGATGAGGATGAATAGGAAAACTCTATCCCTGGTATGCGCGACAGGAGCTCTGGCGTTAACTCTCGGTGCTGCGTCCTCGGCGCAGGCTGAAGGAAAGTCGCTCACGATGTGCTGGGCGGCGTGGGACCCCGCGAATGCGCTGGTCGAACTTGACAAGGATTTCACCAAAGAGACCGGCATCGAGATGAAGCACGAGTTCGTCCCCTGGACGAGCTACGCCGACCATTTCATTAACCTGCTCAACTCGCACAGCAGCGAGTGCGACCTGATCATCGGCGACAGCCAGTGGCTCGGCGGCGCCGCCGAGAACAAGTGGTATATCAAGCTCAACGACTTCTTCGACAAGAATAAGATCTCGATGGACGTGTTCGTGCCTGCCTCGGTCTTGGCTTACGCGGAATGGCCCAAGGGCACGCCGAACTATTGGGGTCTGCCGGCGATGGCCGACGCGGTCGGCTGGACCTACCGGAAGGACTGGTTCGCCAAGCCGGAGCTGCGCGCCGAATTCAAGGCCAAATACAATCGCGAACTCGAGCCGCCGAAGACCTGGGACGAGCTGCTTGAGGTCTCCAAGTTCTTCACCGGCAAGGAGATCGACGGCAAGAAGGTCTACGGCTCCTATATCTTCACCGAGCGCGGCTCGGAAGGCATCACGATGGGCGTCACCAACGCGATGTACAATTACGGCTTCGATTACATGGACCCCAAGGAGCCCTACCACATGACAGGCGTCGTGAATTCCGCCGGCGCCGCCAAGGGCATGGACGTCTACAAGGAACTGTTCGATTGCTGCCAGCCGCCGGGCCTGACGAACGCCTATATGCAGGAGGGTCTTGACGCCTTCAAGTCCGGCCAAGTGGCGATGCAGATGAACTGGTACGCTTTCTTCCCGGGTCTCTCGAAGGACCCTAACGTCGGCGGAGACAAAATTGGCTTCTTCGTAAATCCAGCCGGCCCGGCGGGTCGATGGACCCAACTCGGCGGTCAGGGCTTGTCCGTGGTCGCCGCCTCCAAGGACATCGAAGACTCCCTGCTTTATGTGAAATGGTTCGCCCAACCGGCGGTTCAACAAAAATGGACCGATCTTGGCGGCGCATCCGCTTCGGTGGCCGTGCTGGAGTTCGGACGCTTTCAAGAAGAGCGCCGCCTATGCGCCTTCCTTCGTTGAGTCGATGGATATAATGAAGGACTTCTGGGCCGAACCGCTCTATATCCCGCTGCTGCTCGACATGCAAAACCGCGTGCATGACTATGTCGTGGCCGATAAGGGCACCTCGCAGCAGGCGCTGGACGCGCTCGTCAAAGACTGGAAGAAGGTCTTCAAGCAGGAAGGCAAGGATCCGTCGTAATCGGGAGCGCGTTGCGCCCTTCGTCGGGCGAAAGCCCAATCTCCCCCTCGGCGGCCGCACGGCGGCCGGGGGAGGGACCCGATGACCCACGAGCGGACGATATGAGCGGAACGAACGTCACTCCGACGCTGGTTGACGGCATGGCCATGCGAACGGCCGCGCCGGTCGCCAGACGCCTGCGCGGCCTGTCGGACCGCTCGATCGCCTGGCTGTTCATCCTGCCAACGATGCTCCTCTTGCTCGCGATCAACATCTTTCCGTTGATCTGGGCGATCCGGCTCTCATTCACCGGATTCATGGCCAACCTGCCTGCCCCGGCCCGTTACACTGGCGCCGACAACTATGTCGACATCCTCACTGACGAGGACATTTGGGCGAACTTCCAGAACACCGCGCATTTCGTGTTTTGGACGATCGCGCTGCAGATTTTGATCGGCCTGGGTCTCGCGCTGCTCATCAACCAAAAGTTCCGCGGCCATGGCTTCTGGACGACCGTCATCCTGCTGCCGATGATGTTGTCCCCGGCGGTCGTGGGCAACTTCTGGACCTTGCTGTTCCAGCCGCAGATCGGGCCGTTCAACTACGTGATCGGCTTTTTCACCGGCATTGCGCCGAGTTCGTTCACGATGATCGGAAGCGTCGCCTTGGCGCCCTGGACGATCGTGCTGGTCAACACCTGGATGTGGACGCCCTATGTCATGTTGATTTGCCTGGCCGGGCTGCGCTCCATTCCCGACTACATCTACGAGGCGGCCGAGGTGGATCGCGCGTCGCCTTTGAGGCAATTCTGGTCGATCACTTTGCCAATGGTCCTCCCCTTCCTCATGCTTGCCGTGCTTTTCCAGGCGATCCAGTCGTTCGTAATGTTCGACATGGTCAATCTCCTCACGTCCGGTGGACCGGGATCGACCACGGAACTGGTCTCGATCACGCTGAAGCGCGCCGCGTTCGAAAAATGGGAGACCGGCTATGCCTCGGCCCTCGCTGTGATCCTCTTCGTCACGATATTCGGCGCCGCGAACGTCTACGTGAGGGCGCTCAACTGGGTGAAGCAGCAATGAGCGTCGCTCCGTCCCCGCGCCCATTCTCCGAGCCCTCCCCGCTCGCGCGACGGCTCGCCGCCGTGGTTGTCGTCCTTTACGCGGTGGTCGCGATTTTGCCGCTAGCCTGGATCGGGGCGACCGCCTTCAAGTCGCAGGCGGACGCGATCGCCTATCCCCCAAAGGTGTTCTTCACGCCGACGCTCGAGGGATTTGTCGATCTGTTCACGGTGCAAACGCATCAATCGCACGATTTCATCGCAAAGCTGCCGCCGCCCCAGACGTGGTACGAAAAGATCGCCCGCGACCGCGACATGGTGATCGCCGGTCCGTCGCGGGTCGTCGAGCGCTTCCTCAATTCGCTGATCATCGGCTTCGGCTCCACGATTCTCGCAACCTTTCTCGGCACGCTGGCCGCCTACGGATTTTCGCGGTTTCGCGTGCCCTTGGCCGACGACCTGCTTTTTTTCATCCTGTCGACGCGCATGATGCCGCCGATCGCGGTCGCGGTGCCGATTTACATGATGTATCGCTGGCTTGGCCTCTACGACACGCGAATTGGCATGATCCTGCTCTACACGGCGGTGAACGTGTCGCTGGCGGTCTGGCTGCTCAAGGGGTTCATCGACGAGATCCCGCGGGAGTACGAAGAGGCCGCCCTGGTCGATGGCTATACGCGGCTGCAGGCCTTCCGGAAGGTGGTGCTGCCACAGGCGGTGACTGGAATTGCGGCGACCGCGATCTTCTGCCTGATTTTCTCCTGGAACGAGTATGCGTTCAATCTCCTGTTGACGAGCTCGGACGCGCAGACGATGCCGCCCTTCATCCCGTTCATCATCGGCGAAGGAGGCCAGAACTGGCCCGCAGTCGCAGCGGGCACGACGCTGTTTCTGTTGCCGATCGTCATTTTCACGATTGCTCTGAGGAAGCACCTGTTGCGTGGGATTACGTTCGGAGCGGTGCGCAAATGACCGGGCGGCCCAACATGAAGCCGGTGGGATGGACGCGCTGGTTCCGGCGGGGGCCTTGGGAGAACGGGGCGATGAGCGTCATTGGCCTTGGTATCCTCATGCTGACGCAGCCCCTCTCGCTCGATCTTTACTCGTACTCGTTCGTCACGATCCTGGGCGGCACGCTCGGGTTCGTCGTCGTCAGCCACTTTCCGCAGTGAGGCGTCGTCATGGCGGAGATTCGCGTCGAGCGGCTGCATAAAGACTTTCAAGGCTTCGTCGCCGTGCAAGATTCTAACTTCGAGATCGAAGATCGCTCCTTTTTCGTCATGTTGGGACCCTCGGGATGCGGCAAGACGACGACGCTGCGCATGATCGCCGGCCTTGAGCTGCCTACCGATGGGCGCATCCTGCTCGACGGCAAAGACGTAACGTTCAAACGCGCTTCGGAGCGCGACATCGCCTTCGTCTTCCAGCTCTTCGCGCTTTACCCGCACATGAATGTGCGGCGAAACATCGCCTTTCCGCTCGTTTCGATGGGCATGAAGCGCGCTGAAGTCAGGGCGCGGGTCGAGGAAGCCGCTCGCATCCTGCGCATTACGGAACTGCTCGACCGCCCAGTGTCTGGGCTGTCCGGCGGCGACCGCCAGCGCGTCGCGCTCGGGCGCGCCATCGTGCGCCGGCCGATGGCGTTCATGATGGACGAACCGCTCGGCGCGCTTGATTCGGAGTTGCGCCATCTCATGTGCGGCGAATTGCGTGGGTTGCACGACCGGCTGAAAGCAACGACCGTCTATGTGACGCACGACCAGACCGAGGCGATGGCGCTCGGCGACAGAATCGCGGTCATGAGCCATGGCGTGGTCGAACAGTTGGGCACGCCGCGGGAAATCTATGACCGACCGGCGTCCGTTTTCGTGGCCGACTTCATCGGCTCGCCGCCTATGAACCTGCTGACATTCAACGACTTGCTGGAGCCTGGCCGGGGCAGCGTTCGCGTCGGCCAAGCCGAGATCAGCATTCCAGCCCCGCACGAGGCGCTGACACGGCGGGACCTCATCCTTGGGGTGCGCCCCGAACACGTGCGCCTGAGCGACGGCGCCCGACTACGGGGCGAAGTTTTCGGGACGGAATATCTCGGCACCACTCAGATCGTCACGATAACGACCGCGCACGGTGTGGCCAAAGCGCGGCTAGCCGCTAGTCTCAAAGTATCGATCGGGGATACGGTCGGGCTCGAATTCCGGCCTGACCGCATCTCGCTTTTCGACGCCGGCTCCGGTCACGCCATTCGCACCGCGCTTCATGATCACGCACAAGCGATGGAGCACGCCCATGTCTGAGGTCGCGCTCGATGGGGTGTCGAAACGCTTCGGCGCGACGGATGCGGTGTCCAATCTGTCGCTGACCATCGAGGATGGCGCGTTCGTCGTCTTGCTTGGGCCGACCGGGGCCGGCAAGACCACCACGTTGCGCCTGGTCGCGGGCCTCGAGCGGCCGGATGCAGGACGAATCCGCATCGCCGGTCAGGATGTCACGCGCGACTCGCCCGCACAGCGCGACGTCGCCTTCGTGTTCCAGCAATATTCGCTCTATCCGCATCTGTCGGTGTTCGACAATTTGGCCTTCCCGCTGCGCTCGCCCGCGAGGCCGACGCCGGAGCCGGCGATCCGCCAAAAGGTGAATGAAGTCGCGACGCTGCTGCGTATCTCCGACAAGCTGGACCAGCGAGTCACGAAACTATCCGGGGGTCAGATGCAGCGCGTGGCGATCGGCCGCGCGTTGGTTCGCTCGCCGTCCATTTATCTTATGGACGAGCCGCTATCGTCATTGGACGCCAAGTTGCGCGCCGAATTGCGCATCGAGCTGAAGCGCATTCAAAGCGAACTCGGCGCTACGATCCTTTATGTCACCCACGACCAGACGGAGGCCATGACTCTAAGCAGCCAGGTCGGCGTCATTGAAAACGGCCGGCTGGTGCAGGTCGGCACGCCACGGCAAGTTTACGAAGATCCTTCGAATGTCTACGTCGCCGCGCGTTTGGGCAGCCCGCCGATCAACCTGGCGCCACGCTCCGTATTTCCGGAGATCGCAATGCCGGATAGCGCAGCGACGGTCGGGGTGCGCACCGAGCACGCACAGATCAGCAAAGCCAACGGCAAGCGTGCTTCAGGCCATGTCACCTGGGTCGAGCATCTCGGCGATCAGGACCATTTGCACGTCAGTCTTGGCGAACATGATTTCGTCACCCTCGCGGATCCCGACTCCGGGCTCGGACCCGGCGACGAAGTGGCGATCGCCCTGACCGATCCCCTGTTCTTCAACGCGGCGGGCGATAGGGTGCGGGCATGACGCCGGCGCTTCTGCACCGCCTCATTCTGGCCGTGGCCGACGACGTGATCGCCCATGCGGACGAACTCACCGAACTCGATCAAGCGGTCGGCGACGGCGATCACGGCATCAATATGAAGCGCGGTTTTGAGGCCGTGCGGGCCGAGGCCCAAGTGACGGCCGAGAAACCGCTGCCAGAGGCGCTCAAGGCAATCGGCACGCAGCTCGTGATGAAGGTGGGCGGCGCCTCCGGACCGCTTTACGGGACGCTGTTCCTGGCGCTGAGCAAGGAAATCGCCCCAGACGCCTCCAATCTTTCTTCTGCATTTGCCAGCGCCGTCGAAGCGGTCAAGTCGCGCGGCAAGTCGCAGCCCGGCCAGAAGACCATGCTCGACGTTCTGGCGCCGGTGCAGATGGCCCTCGCGAAAGGAGGGACGGACCTGTCCGCCCGGCTGCCGATCGTGGCCGCCAGCGCCGCGGCCGCCACAATCCCCATGCTGGCCACTCGCGGGCGCGCGTCGTTCCTGGGGGAGCGCTCAATCGGACATATGGATCCCGGCGCCCGCTCCTCGGCCTTGATCGTCGCGTCCGTGTGCCGGGCATTGGAGGGCTAAGCATTGGCTAACGTCGGGATCGTCATCGTGTCGCACTCACCCAAGATAGCTGAGGGAGCTGCAGACATGGTGCGTCAAATGGTCGGTGACAGCGTCAATCTAGCCTACACCGGCGGCGATCCGGGCGGAGGGCTTGGAACAGGGGTGGCTTCGATCCGGGAAGCGATCGATCGCGCCTGGTCGGAGGCGGGCGTCGCCATTCTGGTTGATCTGGGTGGCGCCGAGACGAATAGCGAAATGGCGGTGGAAATGCTCGATACGGAGCGGCGCGGCCGGGTAGTGGTTTGCAATGCGCCGATCGTCGAGGGCGCTGTGATGGCGGCTACCGAAGCGTCCGGCGGTTCGCCGCTGGAGACCGTCCGGCGCACGGCCGAGGAACTTTCTCCACAATGAAGGACCCGGCGATGAAAGACCACACCGCGACCGAGCATGCGACCGACCGTGCGGAACTCGTCAATGAGGTTGGCCTGCATGCGCGGCCGTCGGTCAAGCTGACGCAGCTCGCCAAGACGTTCAAATGCCGCGTCGAGATTGCGCTGTCGGCTGACGGGCCATGGGTGGATGCAAAGAGTCCGGTGAAGGTCATGCGGGTGAAGGCGCCGCGCGGCGCCGTTTTGCACGTGCGCACGTCCGGCCCGGGCGCGGGGGCGGCGGCGGATGCGCTGATGGCCCTCGTTCGCAACGGCTTCGGCGACCAGACCCATCAGCCGGCAGATCTGACACATGGCTGAGCTTCGCCTGTTTGGCCGCAGCGCGGCGCCGGGAGTGGCGAAAGGCGTTGTGGCCGTTCTGGATGCGGCCAGGCCGCCGCGGCGCGAGGCGGCCGGCACTCAAGTCGAAGAGGCCCTGGCGCTTCGGCGGGCGCTGTCGCGAGCGCTGGCCGAAGTCGAGGCCCTGGTTGGAAAGGCGACTGGCGAGGCCGCCGATATGCTCGGCTTTCAAGTCGCGATGCTGTCCGATGAGGAACTCGTCCGCCCGGCGCTGGAAAGAGTTGGAGCCGGACAGTCCGCCGCCGCCGCCTGGGAGGCCGCGATGGAGGTCGAAATCGCCGGCTACCGCGACGCTGGGGACGATCATTTCTCGGCCCGCACGGCCGATCTCGAAGATATCCGCGACCGGGTGCTCGGCCATCTGGAGCCGGGAGCGGCCAGTCCCCTCGTTCCCGACGGTTCCGTGGTTGTGGCGGCCGACCTTCCGATCTCGCGCTTTCTCGCAATTGACTGGGCGCAAGGGGGCGCGATCCTGCTCACGCAAGGCAGTCCGACCAGCCATGTCGCCATGTTGGCGCGGGCTCGCGGCGTGCCGATGGTCGTGGGCCTCGAGGGCGCCGCCGACGCCATGGCCGGCCGGGAGGCCGTGGTTGATGCGGCGACTGGCGAGGTGGTGCTCGACCCGACTGAGGCCACCCAAGCAGTCTTTGCAGCCAAGGCTCACCGCGAAAAGACTGCAAACGCCGCTAGCGCCGCGTTTCGTGTGCGCCCTGCCATCACCAAAGATGGAATCAGGATCGCCCTCAACCTCAACGCCAGTTCCGCTGGCGAACTTGAAGGACTCGATCCCGCGATTTGTGACGGGATCGGCCTGGTTCGCACTGAGATCCTGTTTCATGGACCTGGGCCCCTGCCGGACGAGGATGCCCAGTATCAGACCTATCGCCGCATCGTCGCCTGGGCCGACCGCAGGCCTGTCACCATTCGCACTTTGGACGCTGGCGGCGACAAGCCGATTCCGGGCGTGACCGTGGATGGCGAAAGCAATCCATTCCTCGGGTTGCGCGGCATTCGTCTTTCGCTGCGCCATCCGGCCCTATTCCAAACTCAGCTGCGCGCCCTAGGGCGCGCAGCGGCGCACGGCGACTTGCGCATCATGCTGCCGATGGTGACTGTCCCAGCCGAACTCGAGGCCGGGCGCAAGCTGCTGGGCGAGGCTCTTGCCAGCCTGGCGCATGACAACATCCCTGCCGGTCGCCCCAAGCTCGGCATCATGATCGAGGTTCCTGCCGCCGCGATCGCCGTAGACCAGTTCGACGCCGATTTCTTTTCGATCGGCTCCAACGACTTGACGCAATACGTGACCGCCGCCGGCCGAGACATCGGAACCGTGGCCGATCTCGCCGACCCGCTGAACCCCGCGGTGCTTCGACTGATCGCGTCGGTCGCTCGGCATGGACGGGAGACTGGTCGTGAGGTCAGTCTTTGCGGGGACGCGGGCGGCGACCCAAGGGTGATCGGCGCTTTGCTGCGCGCCGGCCTACGCTCGCTGTCTGTCGCGCCGGCGTCGGTCGGAGCCGCCAAGCAGGCCATCGCCGCAACAGACTTGCGCGATGCTGCGCCATGAACGATGCCGCTCCCAGCGCAACCGTCGCCGATTACAAGCGCCTGTTGCAGCAGGTGTGCGACAACCGTCCTTCTGGTACGCGCGGGCGGCTCGCCGTAGCACTTGGCACCAACAGGTCTTTCGTGTCCCAGCTGGTGAATCCAGTCTATGCGATGCCGATCCCGGCCCAGCATCTGGAGACCATTTTTGAGGTGTGCCACTTCTCGCCGGCCGAGCGTGAGGCGTTTCTGGCTGCCTACGACCGGGCGCATCCGGGCCGCCGCGACACCGGTGAGTTATCAGCCGGAACGCGGGTGATCAGCCTCACCGTGCCCGAATTGGGCAATGCCCGGCGAAACCTGATGGTCGACGCCATGATGACCGAATATGCGCGCCAGTTGGTGCGCCTGGCAGCCGCGCTGAAGGATTGACTCCGGCGGCCTGGAACGTCGCGCAAAATGGAGGACGGCGAGATGAAGCGGCTAATGAACGCGGTCGAGACGATGCTCGACGAAAGCCTCGATGGCTTCGCCGCCGCGCATGCCGACATCGTCGAACTGGGGGCGGAGCGGAAGTTCGTCCGCCGAAGAGCCCTGAACCGGGGCAAGGTCGCGCTGATTTCCGGCGGCGGCGCCGGCCACGAACCCCTGCATGCCGGTTTCGTGGGCTTCGGAATGCTGGACGCGGCCTGTCCTGGCCAAGTGTTTACCTCGCCAACGCCCGACCAGATGGTCGCAGCCATTGAGGCGGTCGACACCGGCGCAGGCTGCCTGCTGATCGTCAAGAACTACGAAGGCGACGTTATGAACTTTGAGATGGCGGGCGAACTCGCCGTCGCCGGCAACCGAAAGGTGGAAACGGTGGTGACCAACGACGACGTCGCCGTTCCCAACTCGACCTGGTCGACCGGCAGGCGCGGCGTCGCCGGCACTCTAGTTGTTGAGAAGATCGTCGGCGCGGCCGCCGAGCAGTCGATGGCGCTCGAGAACTTACGCGACCTTGGCCGGGAGGTGAACGAGCGCACGCGCTCGTTCGGGATCGCGTTGACTCCCTGTACCGTGCCGGCGGCGGGCAAGCCCACGTTCTTGCTCGGCGCCGACGAAATGGAAGTGGGGGTCGGCATCCACGGCGAGCCCGGCCGTCGGCGCAGCAAGTTGGGCTCTGCCAACGCGATCGCAGAAGAGATGCTGAGCGCGATCCTGGGCGATCTCGCGCCGCCTGCGGGCAGTGAATGTCTACTGCTCGTCAACGGCTTCGGCGGCACGCCGCTCATGGAGCTCTATCTCATGGTCAACGCGGCCCGACCCATTCTCGCGGGCCGCGGTGTGAGGGTTATCCGCCACCTGACGGGTTCGCTGGTCACATCCCTCGACATGGCTGGCTGTTCGATGACGGTCACTTTGTTCGACGAGCGGCTCACCCGGCTGTGGGACGCTCCGGTCAAGACCGCTGCCCTGTCCTGGTAGTACTGGGGGCAACTGGCGCCCATTTGTGCGCCTTGCTTTACAGGTAGGGCGCGTTGTCGGGGAAGGGCTGGCGTTTACCCTGCGCTACGGCGTCGCTGTTCGCGGATCTCGACGACCGCTTCACGTCGAAGGCGGTCAAGCAGATTGGCTCTGTCACCCTGACCTCACTCGGGGCGGTGGCAGACGGCCTCGATGTTGTTGCCGTCCGGATCGAAGACGAAAGCGCCGTAGTAGTTCGGATGATACTCGGGCCTGAGGCCCGGCGCGCCGTTGTCCCGGCCGCCGGCGGCGAGCGCCGCGCGGTAGAAGGCTTCGACCTCGGCGCGCGTTTTCGCGGTGAACGCGACATGGGTTCCGCCCCTCGGCCTTGCGCCAGTCCCGATCCAGAAGAACGCCTTGTCGTTTTCGCCGAATCCGGCGTGGGCGTCGCCGCCCGTCTCCTCCGCCGTGACTTCCATGATCGCGCCGAGCCCGAGCGGCTTCAGCGCAGCCTGATAGAACGCCTTGGCGCGCTCGAAGTCGGCGACCGAAAGACCGATGTGGTCGAGCATGACAACTCCTCGGCGGCCAATCCGCACACCCCGGTCGCGGGCCGCATGCGCAGGTCGCATAACGCCAATACCTCACAGGCGATTTTCGCGGCAGCCGCTTTTCCTGTTTTCGCGCGCCCCACCCGCCTGTTGCCTCCCTGATCAGCGCGAATCATCGCCCTGTTAATTGTCCTGTTATTATGCTCACGCCGCGTGTGGGGTTTGTCTGAAGTGTTTGGAAATGAAGGTCTTTTAGCCGCCAGTTTGGGCAGACCCGCGTGATTCTTCTTTTTTCACCCCAGTTACAGGGATGAAAAATGGCGGCGCGCGTTATGCGGGCTTGCATGGGTTCGAGGATGGCTTTCGTGGCAGGAAAAGCGACCCGCTCGCTCCGATGCCTTGGGAACGGAGCACGCGTCACAAGGGTTGGTGGCGGTGGACGCCGAGGTCGCGCCCGGGAAATCGCTGGCGTTCGGCTGTCCCCGGGGTTAATGGCGAAGTTGCATCGAGTCTCACGCTGACGACAAGGGGTGCGGAGCTTGAACCCCATCCACGCCACGGAGCGTTACGCGGGACATCACGCCGAGGCGGCCTATAGCCGCTGGGCGCCTGTCTACGACCTCATCTTCGATCTGCCGTTTCATCCCGGCCGGCTTGCGGCGGCGCGCGCGGCGGGATCGGCCGCGGGACCCGGCGGCGAGATTTTGGTCATCGGCGTCGGCACCGGGCTGGAATTGCCGCTGCTGCCCGGCAACGCGCTGGTGACAGGCGTCGACATCAGCGCGCCGATGCTGCGGGCCGCCGAGGCGCGCGTCCGGCGCGAACGCCTCGCGCAGGTCAAGGGCCTCTACGTCATGGACGCGGCCGAACTCCAGTTCACCAACTCGGCCTTCGACGTCGCGCTCGCGCCCTATGTGATGAGCGTCCTGCCGCACCCCGAGCGCGCGCTCGACGAAGCCTGGCGGGTGCTGCGTCCGGGCGGGACCCTCATCGTCATGAACCATTTCGCCGCTTCAGCCGGCCTCCGCGCGGCGGTCGAGCGCCGGATGGAAACGGCCGCAGCGTGGCTCGGCTGGCATCCGAACTTTCCCTACGCCACGGTCGGCGGCTGGATCGAGTCTCGACCGGACGCGCTGGTGGCCGAAAAGCGCCAACTTCCGCCGATGAAGCTGTTCACCCTGTTGCGGATCGAAAAAGCCGGCCCGCGCTGAAAGCGCAAGGCGCTCAGTCGCGCTTGTATCCGGGGTCGCAGCCAACTAGCTATAGTTCAGTCGAGCGAGCCTGACCCCTTGCGCAAATCCTCTCAGCCAATGCGCGCCGCCGCGCCAGCCGCGCCGCGGAACCGTGCGGGCGCGCTGCCCTCGCGCGAGGAGCTGATCGCCTTCATCGGCGGGGAGGCGGCGTCGAACGGCGAGAAACCGCCGGCCCGCGTCACCAAGCGCGACATCGCCCGCGCCTTTGGCGTGAAGGGCGAAACCAAGGCTGAGCTCAAGCTGCTCATCAAGGACTTGCAGGCCGAGGGCGCCGTTGCGCGCGGCCGCAAGACGCTGACCGTGCAGGGGCGCCTGCCCTCGCTTGTCGTCGCCGACATCGCCGGGCGCGACCACGACGGCGAACTTGTCGCCAGACCCGCCGAATGGAGCGAGGATGGCCCCGCGCCGCTGATCCTCGTGCGGCGATCGCGCGCCAGGCGCGACTCTAAGCGTCGACTCGGCCCCCGCGCCCGGCCTGGGCGCGCGCGTCCTCATGCGGGTCGAGTTCGATCCTGACGCCGCCGGGAAAGAGCCGGCCTATTCGGGCCGCGTGATCAAGATTCTCGATAAGCTGAAGCCGCGCGTCTACGCCGTCTTCCGCAGGGCTGAGGACGGATCGGGCCGCGCGCTGCCGGTCGAGAAGCGCTCGGCGGGACGCCCGTTCCACGTGTCCGCGGCAATGGCGGGCGAGGCCGAGGATGGGGATCTCGTCGCGATTGAGCCGTTGCGCGAGAGCCGTTTCGGTCCGCCCTCCGCGCGCGTCTTAGAGTCGCTGGGATCGGTCAAGTCCGAGCGGGCGGTGAGCCTCATCGCGCTCGCCGCCCATCACATCCCGCATGTCTTCTCGCCCGCGGCGCTGAAAGAGGCCGAGAGCGCCCGCCCTGTCCGCCTCGCGCCGCCGCGTGAGGACTGGCGAGCGCTGCCGCTTATCACCATGGACCCGCCGGACGCCAAGGACCACGACGACGCCGTCCACGCCGCGCCCGATCCGGCCAACCCGGGCGGCTTCATCGTCACTGTCGCCATCGCCGACGTCGCCGCCTATGTGAAGCCCGGGTCGGCGCTCGACCGCGAGGCGCTGGAACGAGGCAACTCGGTTTATTTTCCCGACCGGGTCGTGCCGATGCTGCCCGAACGCATCTCAAACGACCTCTGCTCGCTGCGCCCGCTCGAAGAGCGGCCGGCGCTCGCTGTGCGCATGGTCCTCAGCGCTGAGGGCCGCAAGCGCTCGCATGCGTTCTATCGCATTATGATGCGCTCGGCCGCCAGACTGTCTTACGAACAGGCCCAGTCGGCGATCGACGGACGGCCGGACGAGACGACGGCGCCGCTCCTCGAAAGCGTGCTGAAGCCTCTCTACGCTGCGCACGCCATCGTGAAGATTGAGCGCGAACGCCGGGACCCACTCGATCTCGACCTGCCCGAGCGCAAATTGATCCTCGACAAGGAGGGGCGGCTCGCCGCAGTGCGATGGCCGGAGCGGCTCGAGGCGCACCGTCTGATCGAGGAGTTCATGATCCTCGCCAATGTCGCCGCGGCCGAGACCCTGGAAGCGGCGCATTCGCCGCTCCTCTATCGCGCGCATGATGCGCCGAGCGTCGAGAAACTCAACGATCTTGTCGAATTCCTGAGTACGATCGGCGTGAAGCTCGCCAAGGGCGACCGGGTGCGCCCCTCCCACTTCAACGGCGTGCTCGGCCGCGTTCGCGGGCAGGCGATCGAGGCTCTTGTCAACGAAGTCGTGCTGCGCGCCCAGGCGCAGGCGGAATACAGTCACGAGAACTACGGCCATTTCGGCCTCAACCTGCGCCGATACGCCCATTTCACCTCGCCGATCCGCCGCTACGCCGATCTGATCGTTCACCGCGCGTTGATCCGCGCGCTCGGCCTTGGCGAAGGCGGTCTCAACGACATGCGCGGCGGCGAGCTCGCGCAGATCGCCGAGCACATTTCCGCCGCCGAGCGCAGGGCTATGGCCGCCGAACGCGAGACGGTCGACCGGCTCGTTGCGGCTCATCTCGCCGACCGAGTCGGCGCCCTCTTCGAGGGGCGCATAGCGGGCGTTACCCGCGTCGGCCTGTTCGTCAAGCTTACAGAGACGGGTGCGGACGGCTTCGTGCCCGCGGCGACGCTCGGCGACGACTATTTCCGCTATGAGGAGGGGACGCGTTCGCTCGTTGGCGCGCGCACCGGCGAGGCCTACCGGCTCGGCGACGCGGTCCGGGCGCGCCTCGTCGAGGCCGCGCCTTTCGCCGGCGCGCTCCGGTTCGAAATCGTTTCGGGCGGCGCGCGCGAAGACACACGGCGTGAGCGGCCACGCGCGGCTCGCTCCGATCCGCCGGCGCGCAAGGAGAGCCGCAGGAGCAAGCGCCGATGAACGACATGTCGGGCTTCCGATGGCAGGCGCCGAGGAGGAGCCGCCAACTCGGCGAGGCTATCCGGCGCGGGCTCGTCGGACGCTGCCCGGCCTGCGGCCGTGGCCGGCTCTTTCGCGCCTACCTCAAGGTCGTGCCCTCGTGCAAGGTGTGCGGCGAGGACTTGAGCCACGCCCGGGCCGACGACGCGCCGGCCTATCTTACGATGCTCGTCGTCTGTCACGTGGTCGGCGCGGGCGTGCTGTTGTCAGACGATATGTTGCCGCAAATGTCGCTCGTGCTCGTGGCTCTTTTCTGGCTGATGGTGACCATGGGGGTGAGCCTGTTGCTGCTGCCGCGCATGAAGGGGGCGGTGGTCGGGCAGCAATGGGCGCTGTTCATGCACGGCTTCGGCGGCGAGCGCCAATGACAGAGCCGTTCGGCTGGCTCATCGATCGCTACTGACTGCAGCCGATTGCGTCGCACAAATATTGGGTCGTCTCATTGGCGATGATGGCGTGCGCCTCCGCGGTCGGGTGAAAAGAGCCTCCCGTCGGGCGGTCCACCAGATCCAGCGAGCCGAAGGAGCCGAAGTCGATCCTTCCGGCGAGCCGCTGATTGATCACCATGAACGCGTCGTTCAAGGTCCGGTAAAGTCGCGTGCGATGCCGGTAAGGCTCGAAACGGTCCGGCGGGAACGGACGAAAGGAGGTGACGCCGTTCGCCGGACAACTTGGTCCGACGCCGACAGTCGGGACGTGCAGGGATTCCGTACTCGACGGAGGATTTCCGGAAGCGCAGGGCACTTTGGCGACGTCCGTAAGGTATCGATCCAGGACTTGCCTCAAAAGCGCGTAGCGACGGTCGAGCCTGTCGAAGAGATCCTTGGTCTTCAGAGTGTTCGCCGCGCAGGATGGATCATTGTCGACGCAGGGAACAAATGCTTTCGCACCGGCCAGGAGGGCCGGATCGTCGAGGAGCAGCGCCGCGGCCCAGTTGGCGAAATCGACGTCGTTGGCCCCGATGTCGAGCATCAGCGCATCGGCGGACCGCATGACGACGTTTGTTTGGCCCGCAACGCGCGATGCTTCGCCGCATCGCGGGGAGCGCCCGGTCGTAGAAGCCGGCTGCCGCCTCGGCCCGCGGCGAGGGCGGCGCTGTGGGGCCGCACCAAGGCGACCTGTCGCCTCTGCGGCAATAGGGCGACCTGAACGCTTTGGGCCCGCACAGCTCCTGATACGCCAGTCCGACCTCGACCGGGCTGCCGATGATCGTGCCCTTGGGCGCCTTGCTCCACTCCACGCCTCTGAAGTCGCCAAGCAGACCTTCGGTGATGGTCGCGCCCGAACACCCATAGGGCAGGATGGTGACGGATTGCTGCAAATCCCTGAGCGCGGCGTCGAGTGCGGTCCGGATCTGCCAGGAATAGACCGACCGATGGCACCAGCGGTCCGTCCATTGCGCCCGCGAGTCCGAGTTGTTAGCCGATGTGGGGTCGGGGGCGCGCGCCGGAAGATTGGAGCCTGTCCACGCAGAGCCAGTGAACATGGCTGGCCGCTCGGGGTTTCCTTCGCCGGAGGTCAGGGAGTCGCCGAAACCGATGATCAGTCGATCGTGCGGCGTCGCCACGACGCTCGTCTGCGCGCCGTCGGGCGAGGTCCGGGTCACGCTCGCATGCCCCGCGACCATCTTCGGGTCCTTGGCATCGGACGGGACGACGATGCGCAATTCCCTGCAGTCGCCGGTCGCAGCCGCCTCGCCTCCGCGCAGCGCCTGCCGCGTTTCCTGCTGGAATCGGAGAGGCGTTGTCGGGCCGGCGACGGCCGCTCCGTCAACGGTCCACTTGCATTGCTGACCAGCCTCAGCCTGAGGGTCGAAGATCCGCACGATCCAGCCGGGCGGACGAACGTAGTCGCCCCAACGGGCGCAATTGCTGTGCAGCCTCTGGCCAGGGTTCCAGCATGTCGCGGTAAAGCCGGTTGGACGGGTCTTATCGCGTCCCTCGGCGAGGAGAACCGCCCAACCCAGTCGGTTCAACTCGTCCGGGCCGACAACCAGCGACCGCCCCTCCTGCTGCCTCAAGCGCTTGACGAGGTCATAGACCGTAGCGGGGTTGCCTGCTTGCCAGTCGATTGGCCAACGCTCGCGCAGGGGCCCCGCATTGGCGAGCGGCGTGTCCCAGAAGCCCTTTCCGTTGAGCTGCAGTTCCGATTGTTCCGGCGTTGGCGGCTGGCCGTTTTTGGCTGTGTAGATATCGCGCGCGAGGCGCTGAACCGCGACGTCTGAAGGGTACAGAAAATAGCGGAAATTGCGCTCGATTTCCCATTCGAGCGCCATGGCCGCGGTGTGCCAGAAAATGCCCAGGCCGAGCGAAAGGGCGACAGCAATCCTTGTCCATAAGCGCATTGTTCCCGCCCTTGTTGGCGGCGCCGTCAGCGCTCGAAATATGCAAGCCCGATGTGGTCAGTATGTCTTTTGATAAAATGGCATCGGCCTGCTTCGGCGACATCTACGCCGTTCCCGTGATTTTTAGACTAAATCTACGGTCTGCAACCGTCAAGCGTCGAGGCTACGCGGGCGCTTGACGTCTTCGCCACCTGCGCCCCACGTTGGCGGCGCAAGGATCCGGCGAGGATCCATGACGAAAGCCGCCAGTTTAATGACAACCAACTCCCTGCGCCCGCGTGACGCGGCGACGCTGATCATTGTCGAACCTTCGGGGCGCGAGGCGCGCGTGCTAATGGGCAAGCGGCACGCTGGGCACAGGTTCATGCCCGGCAAGTATGTCTTTCCCGGCGGACGGGTTGAGCCGGAGGATAGGCGCATGAGCGCCGTGGGCGCGCTCGATCCGGACGTGGAGGCGAAGCTCAACGCGCGCGTTCGCCGCCCTTCGCCGGGCTTTGCGCGGGCGATCGCGCTTGCCGCGATCCGCGAAACCTTCGAGGAGACTGGCCTCGCGATCGGAGTCAGCGATAACGGCGCGCCGGACAAGGCGCCGCCGGGCGTTTGGACCCGGTTTGCGGCGACCGGCGTCTATCCGGCGCTCAGCGACATCGACTTTCTCGCGCGCGCGATCACGCCGCCGGGACGGCCGAAACGCTTCGACGCGCGCTTTCTCGTCATCGACGCGCGTTACATCGCCAAGCGCGTCGAGGGCGTCGTCCATCCGGAAGCCGAACTCGTGGACCTCGTCTGGACGCCGCTCGACAAAGCGCGGGAGCTCGACCTGCCCAACATCACCCGGCAGGCGCTCGACGACCTTGCGGCGGCGCTGGACAGCGGCCTCGACAGGCGCAGGCCGCGTCCGTTCTATCGAGAACTGCGCGGCAAGCGCTTTCGCGAGGAGCTGTAGCGAAGCCTTTTAAGGAGTCCGGCGGCCGCTCACGCCGCGGCGCGTGTTGCGGCCCGCGACGGCCCCAGCCGTCCCGCGAGCTGCATGAGCGCCAGATGGTAAGCCCTGGCCGTGCGCTGCGAGCGGTTATAGCGGCTGATGACGACGTCGAGCAGTTCGATCATGATCTCGGCATCGACTTCCGCAAGATGGTTCAACGTCAGGTCGCAATGTTCGAGGGCCGAGACGAGCGTTTCGCGAAGCGTGTCGAAACTGGCCATGTCGCCACCGATCAGCGCGCGCCAGACCCTTGCGTGCATACGGGTCAAGCCGCGCGCCAAATGGTCATCGGAAAGAAGCTTGGCATAGACGGAAAAGAGCCGGTCGAAGATCAGCGGCTCGGACCATTGCTGCAAACCAGAGAAACCCTCGGATGGGTCGGTCGTCGGCATGGCGGCGATCCCGGTGCGAATCGATGCGCGAATCGAATCAGGGGTTGATGCATAGGCGAATCTGCGCCCACTCTGATTCGTGATGGTTAACACGAAGTGAATCGGCGCAACAGTTATCCCCACAGAATCCACCGAAAAATCCAGATTCTGCTTGACGCAAGGGAAGGACCGAGTCTGAGGCGACAACCTTCAACGCCCGACGGCGAATTCGGCCGGACGCGTCTGGCGCGCAAGCGCGTCGAGCACCGCGTTGATCATGCCGCACTCGTCGGGGCCGAAGAACGCCGCGGCGACGTCCACATATTCCGTAACGACCACGCGGGCAGGCACGTCGGAGCGGCTCCGCAGTTCGTAGAAGGCGGCGCGCATGATCGCTCGCATCAGCGCTTCGACCCGTCGCAACGGCCAGCCCTTGGCCAACGCGTCGTCCAGTCCGCGGTCGATCGGAACCTGCTCGCGCAGCACGCCGGAGACGACGTCGCGGAAAAAACCGAGCTCCGCCGGGTTGTAAGCGTCGCCCTCGATTTCCCGGCCGATCCAGTGCGCCTCGAATTCCGCCAGGATATCGTTCAGTCCCTTCTCGGTGACTTCCATCTGATAGAGCGCCTGCGAGGCGGCGAGGCGCGCGGCCGAGCGAAGTTGGGACTTCTTCATCGCTGGGCGAGCCGGCGCTCGAGAAGCGCGAGACCGATCGCGGCTCGCGCGGCCTCGCCGCCCTTGTCGCCGCGCTGCGGATCCGCGCGCTCTTCGGCCTGCTCGATCGTATTTATGGTCAGGATTCCGTTGCCGAGCGCGAGCTTGCGATGAACCGACATGTCCATCAGCGCCCGGGCGGATTCACCCGCCACAATCTCGAAATGAAAAGTCTCGCCACGCACAACGCATCCGAGCGCGACCGCTCCGTCGTAAGGCCGACCGGCAGCCTTCGCGGCGTCCAACGCGATCGCCATCCCGGCCGGGATTTCCAGCGCGCCGGCGACAGTCACAAGGTCATGCGTCGCCCCGGCGGCCTTCAGGGCGCGCGTTGCGCCGGCCAGGAGATCGCTGGAGACTGCATCGTAAAAGCGCGCTTCGACAATGAGAAAGCGCCCGCCCTCGATGCGGGTCGCAGATGCGGCGGCGGCCCGGCGCGGCTCGGCCATGCGGATCGTTCTCTCGAAGCTGTGCGGATTGCCGCCCGTCCTTAAAGGCCAACGGCAGAGGAGGCAAGCCGCGCCAGTCAATCACACCGGTAGCGCCACCGACCGTAGCGCCACGGCTGCGCCCAGCCGGCGCCGGCGGGAATCGCCTCGGGCGCCGGGTCGTAGCCGTGTCCGCCCCACGGGTGGCAACGGCAAATACGCGCGACGCCCATCCATGACCCGGCCCATAACCCGTGGCGTTGAATGGCCTCGTCGGCATAGGCCGAGCAGCTCGGCAAATAGCGACACTGACGGCCGAGCACACTCGAGAGCGTGAGCTGGTAGAATCGGATCGCCGCGTGCGCAGCGCGGCGGGGCGCAAGCGCGCTCACGACGCGGGCGCCGCCTCTGCGGAGGCTTGACGCGCGGCGATTTGGCTGAGCGCGTCGGCGACAGCCTCGAAGGTCAACAGCGTCGAGGCGTGCCGGGCCTTATAGGCGCGAACCGGCTCCAGCACGGCAAAATCGGCCCACTTGCCCCCGGGCGGAGGACCATCCGCTTTCAGCATCCGCGTCATCGCGTCGCGCAGCGCGAAAAGCTCCTGCGCCGAGGCGCCGATCACGTGGCGCGCCATCAGCGAGGAGGATGCCTGGCCCAGCGCGCAGGCTTTCACGTCATGGGCGAAATCGACGACGCGCCCATCCTTTACGACCAGGTCGACAACTACAGTCGAGCCGCAGAGGCGGGAGTGGGCCTTAGCGGTGGCGTCGGGAGCCGCCAGCCGTCCAAGGCGCGGAATGTCCGCAGCAAGCTCAAGCACTCGCCGATTGTAGATCTCGTCAATCATGGCGACTGTCGACCGACCCCATAGACTAGCGTGCTGTCTCAGGTTGCCTATATAGGGGCGCGGAAAGCCAAAATCGAGGCCCGAGACGGGCGGCCGCTGCCGGGGTACGCTGATGGATGATCTCGTGACGTTGAAGGCGGCGCCCGCGCGCCCGAAACTGGCAAAGCCGAGCCGCGAGGAGGCGGAAGCCGCTGTGCGCACGCTCATCGCCTGGGCGGGCGACGATCCGAATCGCGAAGGCCTCGCCAACACGCCGCGGCGGGTTGCGAAGGCCTATGAGGAATTGTTTTCGGGCTATCGCGCCAACGCCGGCGAAACGCTGTCGCGGGTTTTTCATCAGGTTTCGGGCTACGACGATCTCGTGCTGGTGCGGGACATCTCGTTCGTTTCGCACTGCGAGCATCATATCGCGCCTTTCTTCGGCAAGGCGCACATCGGCTACTATCCGAGCGATGGCGTCGTTGGCCTCTCGAAGCTCGCCCGCATCGTTGACGTCTTCGCCCGACGCTTGCAGACCCAGGAAGCGTTGTCGGCCCAGATCGTCACGGCGATCGAGGATTCGCTGGCGACCCGCGGCGTCGCCCTGATGATCGAGGCCGAACACACCTGCATCGCGATGCGCGGCGTGCGCAAGGAGGGCGTCTCGACTGTCACGACGCAGTTCACCGGCGTGTTCCGCGACGACCCGAACGAGCAGACTCGCTTCTTTAATCTCCTGCGCGGCGCCCGCTGACCGTGGCCGATCCAGCACTCGACAGCCTTTCCGACCCGGAAGAGGGCGCCGCCTTTCAGCCGAAATTCGGCCCGGACGGGCTGGCCACCTGCGTCGCAATCGACGCTAGGCGCGGCGACGTGCTGATGGTCGCCCATATGAACGAGGCCGCGCTTCAGGCGACGCTGGCGACCGGCGTCGTCCACTACTGGTCACGTTCGCGCGGCGCCCTCTGGCGCAAGGGCGACACGTCCGGCCAAACCCAGAGACTGGTCGAAATGCGGGTCGACTGCGACCAGGACGCATTTCTCGCTTTTGTCGAGGTCGGCGGCGACGGGGCGCCTGCCATACCGGCCGGCGCTCGTGTTTCTACCGCCGGGTCGAGGCCGACGACGCCGGGGCGCGCCTCGCGTTAATCGAGCCTAAAAATACGCAAAGCTGATCTTCGCCGTTGGTTCTTTACTGAAATTAACCGTTCACCTTAATTTTCTGGCGCCCAATTGGGGGTAGGCTTAGTGTCGTTGCGGAACGCAAACCCGCGACGGCACGTTCAAAGGTTGCAATGTTCAGAGCGCCGTACTGGAGAAGCGATTTGGAGCCTGCGCTCGGCAGCGGACGCGCGCGCCCGGCGAGGCTCGGCGTCGTGCTCGGCGCGGGGGCGGCGCGGGGCTGGGCCCATATCGGCGCGCTTCAGGAGCTGGACGCGTTGGGCGTAAGGCCCGAGGTGATCGTCGGCTCTTCGATCGGCTCGCTGGTCGGCGGCTGCTACGCCGCCGGAAAGCTCGACATGCTGGAGGTTTTCGCGCGTTCGCTGACCAAGCGGCGCGTGTTCGGCTTCCTCGACTTTTCCTTCACCGGCGGGGGCCTCATCGGGGGCGAGCGGCTGCGGGTGAAGCTTGAGGCGGAGCTCGGCGGAATCCGGATCGAGGATCTGCCGATCCGTTTTGCGGGCGTTGCGACCGAGATCGGCGGCGGCCACGAGATCTGGCTGCGGCGCGGCCCTCTTGCCGAGGCGATCCGGGCCTCTTACGCCCTGCCGGGCGTGTTCGAACCGGTCAAGGTCGAGGGCCGCTGGCTCTTTGACGGGGCGATCGTCAATCCGGTTCCGGTCAGCGTCGCCCGCGCGCTCGGCGCCGAGCGGGTCATTGCGTTCAACATTTCGAGCGAAATCGTCGGGCGCGGCACGGCGATCCAGGATCCATTCGGACGTCAGGAGCCGCCGCCGGTCGTCGACGAGCCGGCGAACGACAGCAGCAGCGGCGTGATCACCCGCTGGTGGCGCGGCGGCGCCGCGCGAACTCCCACAGAGGCCGACGCCCCGGCCCCGGGGCTCATGACCGTGATGGTCAACGCCTTCGACATTCTCCAGGACCGCATCATGCGCTCGCGGCTCGCGGGCGATCCGCCCGACGCGCTGGTGCAGCTGAAGGTTGGCAAGATCGGCATGTTCGAATTTCATCGCGCCGACGAATTGATCGCGCTCGGCCGCGAGGCGGTCCGCCGGGCGGCCACCGAGATCGTGCAGCATATCGAGCTGCCGCGGATCGAATCCGCCGGCGCCTGATCGCCGTCGCCGCTCAGGCCGTCGCGATATATTCCCGCAGCGCCTGGCGCTCGCTGTCGATCATATTGACGTGGCGCTTGACCACGTCGCCGATCGAAATGATGCCGATGAGCCGCCCGTCCTCGACGACGGGTACATGGCGGAAACGGCCTTCCGTCATCGTCTGCATGACATGATCGATCGTGTCGCCGCGCGTCACCGTAATCACTTTCGCCGTCATATGTCGCGATACGGGATCGTCCAGCGCCGCTGCGCCGTGTTGAGCGATCACCCGGACTACGTCGCGCTCGGAAAGGATGCCGAGCACGCTCATCGATGCATCGGAGACGACGACCGCTCCTACGCCCTTGCTGGCGAGAAGATCTACGACTTCCTTGAGGGTGCGATGCGGCTGGGTCGTGAACACCTCGCGCCCTTTTTCGGAAAGAATGCGCGCAACTGTCATTCCATCTCTCCCTTGTCGGGCGGCCTTGTCTCCTGCCGCCGCGGATTCGCGAGGATGCGCCCGTCCCGGCCTCCGATCAAGTCCCTCGGGCTTACAGACGTTACGTCAGCGCAGGCCGCCGTCGACAAGGAAGCATTGCTTGGTGATCATTTCGCTGTCCTGCGCGGAGAGAAAGAGCGCCACCCGTGCGATGTCTTCGGCGACGAGGCTGCGGTCGAGGCACTGCCGCGCGCGGAAATCCGCGATGTCCTTCTCGCTCAACCACAGACGGCGTTGACGCTCGGTGATGACGGCGCCCGGCGCGATCGCGTTGACGCGGATGTTGTCCGGCCCAAACTCGCGCGCGAGGCTGTTCGTGAGGCCGACGGTCGCCGCCTTGGCGGCGGAATAGAGCGACATCCGCGCAATGCCGATCATCCACGCAGTGGAGGTAAAATTGACGATCGCGCCGCCGCCGAGTTCGCGCATCGAACGCCGGGCGATCTGGGCGGCAAAAAACTGGTGCTTGACGTTGAGCGCCATAGTCCGATCCCAGTCCTCCTCGCTGGCCTCGTCGGCGTCGTGGCGCTGGTCGTTGGCGGCGTTGTTGATCAAGACCCCGATCGGACCGAGACGCTGATGGACCTC
This sequence comes from uncultured Alphaproteobacteria bacterium, assembly GCA_963721905.1. Classification (GTDB taxonomy): domain Bacteria; phylum Pseudomonadota; class Alphaproteobacteria; order Rhizobiales; family Beijerinckiaceae; genus Roseiarcus. The sequence goes on along the minus strand of CAVRMF010000014.1, from coordinate 197,526 downwards.
CTCCATCGCCGCCTCGAGCGCGGCGATGTCGGTCAGGTCGCATTGGATGAACAAAGGCGCGGGTCCCGATTCGCCAAGCCGAGCCGCGAGCGCCTTCGATGGCTCAGTCTGGATATCGACGAAAGCGACGTTGGCCTTTTGCCCAACGAAGGCCTCCACTATAGCCGCGCCGATCCCTGACCCGCCGCCGGTGACGAAGACGACTTTGTCGAGCAGCGATGGATAGCGCGCGTAGGGCATGGCGGTCTCGTTGATGACGGTGGCGGAGACTAGCAGCAGCGCCTCAACAAGGAAAAGACGCTACTTCGATCCGCGCGTCATCAGCGCCAAGAGACCCCTGAGCAGGGCGGCCGGGCTCGGCGGACAGCCAGGGATGATGAGATCGACCGGGACGACACTCGAGACGCCGCCGGCGATGGCGTAGCTTCCCGCAAAGACGCCGCCGTCGGCCGCGCAGACGCCGGACGCGATGACCCATTTGGGCCCCGGCGTTGCGTCATAGGTCCGCCTCAGCGCCTCGCGCATGTTCAGCGTGACCGGACCAGTGACCAGGAGCACGTCCGCGTGGCGGGGCGAAGCGACGAACCGGAAGCCGAATCGCTCGATATCGTAGAAGGCGTTGCCAAGCGCGTGAATCTCCAGTTCGCAGCCATTGCACGAGCCCGCGTCGACGTGCCGGATCGCGAGGCTCCGGCCAAGGATGCGTTCGGCCGCCTCTTTCACAGTCGCGGCCAGCGCGGCAAGCTCCGGATCCTCAATTCCGGGCGCGCTTTCCGTCAGCGGTGGCCGAAGGCCCTGCAGCAGGGTGTTGCGCATCTAGAGGTCGCAGCCCGAGTAGGAGCAATTGAACGACTTGTTGCAGAGCGGGAAGTCGGCCACGATGTTGCCCTCGATCGCGGCTTCCAGAAGCGGCCACTGGAACCACGAGGCGTCGCGCAGGTGGCAGCGCGCGATGGCGCCGTCGTACGCAAGCCGCACATGCGCGAAGACGTCGCCGCGAAAAGCCTCGACGAGCGCGAAGCCCTCGCAAGCGCCTCCGGGTTGAGGGAGTGTGGCGCGGACTGGGCCACCGGGCAGGCGCAAGAGCATCGCCTCGATCAGATCGAGGCTCTCGCTGACTTCTTCGATCCGAACCCATATGCGGGCGTTGACGTCGCCTGCGCGCCGGATCGGAACCTTGAAACTGAAAGTGTCATACGGCGGGTAGGGACAGTCGCGGCGCGCGTCGAAATCACGGCCCGATGCGCGGCCGACGACGCCACCGGCGCCGAATCGGTGGGCCAGATCCGCTTTCAGTACGCCCGTACCGACCGTGCGGTCCTGCAGCGAGGCGGTGTTGTCATAGAGCTGGACGAGGCTTGGAAACGTCGTGCGAACGTGGCGGACGAGCGCGCAAATCGCCTCTGCCCCCTCCGAAGCCAAATCGACGGCGACGCCGCCCGGAACGACCGCGTCCATCATCAGCCGATGTCCGAACGCGGTTTTGGCCGCGCGCAGCGTTCGCTCGCGCAAGATCCCGCAATGGGCGTGCATCAGCGCGAAGGCGGCGTCGTTGCAGACGGCGCCGATGTCCCCCAAATGATTGGCGATCCGCTCAAGCTCCGCCATCAGGCCGCGCAGCCCATGCGCGCGCGACGGCGCTTCGATCCCAAGCGCCGCCTCGACGGCGCGGGCGAAGGCGACGCCGTAGGCCACGGTTGAATCGCCGCTGAGGCGCGCCGCCAGAACGCCGCCGCGTTCGAGGTTCACGCCGCGCATCAGACGATCGACCCCTTTGTGCACGTAGCCGAGGCGCTCCTCGAGCCTTACGACCGCTTCCCCGCCGGCGTGAAACCGGAAATGGCCGGGTTCGATGATTCCCGCGTGAACGGGTCCGACCGGAATCTGGTGCAGGCCTTCGCCTTCGGCCCTGAGGAAGGGATAGAGGTCAGGCGCGCCGTCATGCGGAACCGGCAGTCCCAGCGGATGGCGCAATGGCCAGCGGCCGTGATCGAGCCAGCGCCGCTTGTCCTCCGCTTCGCGCGCCGTGAAGCCGAAGAGGTCGCACGCCGCGCGCTCGAGCCGGTCCGCCGGAGCGTGAACCGCCGCCACCGACGGGAACGAGTGGTCCTCGCAGGCGACCTCGACGAACGACAACGCGCCAGACGCTTGCCGGAGCGCCATGCGCATGCGCCCCTCGTCACCCCAAAGGCTAACGAGCGTCGCTTCGTCCGCAGCCAGCAGGCGCGAGGCCTCGCGCCATTCGGCTCCGTTCGCGGGACTGAAGTGCAGGCTCGCGGTCATGGCCCCTCAGCGCAACAACTGGGCGACGTGCTGGAACCACGTCACGATCGGGGGCGGAAGATAGACGCCGGCAATCAGAACCAAAGCGAAATGGGCCAAAATCGGCAATGCCGACGCCTTCGCCGGCGCCCTTGAGCCGACCGGGGTGCCGAAGGCCATACCCTGCAGGCGAAGGACAAGGGCGCCGAGAGCGACGAGAAGGCCCAGGCCGAGCAGCAGCGCCAGCCACGGCGCGCGCTCGAAGGTCGAGCTCACAATGAGGAACTCGCTCATGAACACGCCCATTGGCGGCAGGCCGACAATGGCGAACACGCCGAACACGAGGCTCCATCCGAGCAGCGGATGGGTGACGGTGAGGCCGCGAATGTCGGCGATCTGCTGGGTGCCCTTGACCTGGGCGACCTGGCCGACAGTGTAGAAGATCGCCGATTTCGTCAGGCTGTGCATCGCCATGTGCAGGAGGGCGGCAAAATTGGCGAGCGGTCCTCCAATCCCGAAAGCGAAAACGATCACGCCCATGTGCTCGATCGAGGAATAGGCGAACATGCGCTTCACGTCGCGTCGACGATAGAGCATGAAGGCGGCGAACACGACCGAGATGAGGCCCAGCGTGGCCATCAGAGGGCCCGGCGCGAGCGCAAACGCGTTCGCGTCGAGCAGCAGCTTGAAACGCAGCACGGCGTACAGCGCCACGTTGAGCAGAAGGCCGGAAAGCACGGCCGAGATCGGCGTTGGGCCTTCGGCATGCGCGTCGGGAAGCCAGGCGTGCAAGGGCGCAAGGCCGACTTTGGTGCCGTAGCCGAGCAGCAGGAAGACGAAGGCGAGGTTGAGCAGCGCCGGGTCGAACGCAGCCACATGCGCGATCAGGCTCGTCCACAGCATCCCCTGCACGCCTTCGCCGACGACTGGCCGGGCGGCCATGTAAACGAGGATCGTGCCGAAGAGGGCGAGCGCGATGCCGACGCTGCCGAGGATGAAATATTTCCAGGCCGCCTCGATCGCCTCCTGCGTGCGATAGATGCCGACCATCAGCACCGTCGTCAGCGTGGCGAGCTCGACCGCCACCCACATCAGTCCGATATTGTTGGCGATCAACGCGAGGTTCATCGAGAACAGGAGGAACTGATACATCGCGTGATAGAAGCGCAGATGTGTGGGCGTCAGGCGCCCGGTCTCGATCTCGTGGGCGATATAGGTCGCGCTGAACACGCTCGCGGTAAAGCCGACGAACGTGTTGAGCACGATGAAGACGACGTTGAGGTCGTCGACGAGAATGTATGCGTTCGGCTTTGGAGCGGCGGCGAGCAGCGAGACCGCGGCCAGGAAAGTGGCGAAGGCGGACGCGACGTTCAGCGCGGCGGAAAGCCGATAGGAGGGTAGAGCCGAGAGCATAGCGGCCGTCGCCGCCGGCAGGGCGAGAATGACGATCGCCGCGCTCATCCCCGCCGTCATCGTTGATCTCCGCGAAACCGGTCGAGCGCATGCGCATCGACCGTCTCGAAGCGCTCGCTGATGCGGAAGAGGAAGACGCCGATCACCACCAGCGCCACCAGCACGGAAAAGGCGACGGAAATCTCGACCACCAGCGGCATGCCCTTCGCCCCGCTCGCGGCGAGGATGAGGCCGTTCTCGAGCGACATGAAGCCGACGACCATCGAGACGGCGTTGCGGCGAACGACCATCATCAGCATCCCGAGCAGCACGACCGACAGGGCGAAGGCGAGGTCCTCTTGCGCGAGGACGTCTGCCTCGCTTGCGATGCGCAGCATGACGACCTCGGAGAGGGCGACCAGCGCCAGGCCGGCGAGCATCGTCGGCCCGACTCCGACAACGTTCTCGACATCGCGCTGGATGCCGAGCTCGGCGATGATTCGATGCAGCGCGAGCGGGATGATGACGGCCTTGAAGGCGAAGGCGATGGCCGCGGTGACGTAGAGGTGATTGGCGTCTTGCACGTAGGCCTGCCAGGCGACCGAGAGCGAAAGCACGACAGCCTGCAGCGCGAAGACGTTGAGTAGCGCATAGAGGCGGTTCTGATAGAGCAGCATGAAGCTGACCAGCACCAGGCCGCCGGCGAGAAGATGGGCGACGTCGAAGGCAAGACCCTTCATTTCAGGGTCCTCGAGACGAACAGCAGGAGCGCGCCAAGAAATCCCAACATCAGCGCCGCGCCGACGAAATCGGGCACACGGAAGACACGCATCTTGGCGATGCTGGTCTCGAACACGCCGAGCGCGACGCCCGCGACCGCGAGCTTGACGAGGTAGACAACGGCGCCGAGCAGCCGGTCCGCGACGCTCGCGTCGGCGATCGCGAGGCCCCAGGGAACAAAGACGCAGATGATGAGCGAGACGTAGAGCACGAGCTTCAGCATCGCCGCGAGTTCGATCACCGCCAGATGCCGGCCCGAATATTCGAGGATCATCGCCTCGTGAACCATGGTCAGTTCGAGGTGGGTCGCGGGATTGTCGACCGGAATTCGTCCATTTTCGGCGAGCGCGACGATGATGAGAGCAACCATCGCCATGCCGAGCGAGACGCGCAGGCCCACATTGCTCGAGACCATATAGGCTGCGACCGTCGACAATTGGGTTGAACCCGCGACCAGCGCGAGGGTGAACACAATCACGATCATCGCAGGCTCAGCGAGCGCGCCGAACAGGGCCTCGCGGCTCGAACCCAGCCCGCCGAAGCTGGTTCCAACGTCGAGCCCCGCGAGCGCCAGGAAGAACCGCGCTGCGCCGAGGAGCGCGATGATGGCGATGAGATCGGCCGACCACGAAAAGAGAAGCTCTGTGGCGAAGGTCGGAACCAGAGCGGCGGCAACCCAGGTTGCCGCGAACACCAGATAGGGCACGAAGCGGAACAGCCATGAAGCGCTGTCGGCGACAACCGCCTCCTTGCGGGCAAGACGGATCAGGTCGCGGTAGGGCTGGATGAGCGGGGGTCCACGTCGGCGCATGAGGCGCGCCTTGGTCGCGCGGACGACGCCGGTTAGCAGCGGCGCCACGGCGATGACCAGGGTCATCTGCAACAGCTGGAAGGCAAGGTCGACGATCATGGCCAGGACGCAAGCACGACGAGAAGCGTGATCAGCGCGCCGAAGACGACGCTGAGATACTGGCGGATGGTGAGGAACTGAAGGCGGTTCAACTCGACTGCCGCGCGCTCGACGCCGTTCGCGAGCGGAGCATAGATGAGGTCCCAGATCCGGTCGCCGAGCGTGAGCTCGAACCGCGCCGGCCGCGTCTCGCCCGGCTCCGGCATGTCGATATGCTCACGCGTGACGAAGGCGACGCCTCCGAACACGCGGCGGATCGGCTGCGCAAAACTCTCCGCCGTGTATTGCGTCGCGGGGCTCGCGTCCGGAAAGCCGCAATCCCACGCCGGCGCGCGACGCAAGGCGTCGGAGGCGAAGCGATGAATGACGCTGGCGGCGAGCGAAGCCGAGATGGCGATGAACAGGAACACGAGCAGCCCATTGTATGAACTGCGGCTTTCCGCGATCGGCGCGATCGAGAGCCAGGCAATTCCGGCCTGCGCCGGCATTCGGCCGCCGACGGCGTTGCTCACCGCAGGTGACAGAGCGTCTATGAAGAGACCGGGAAAGACGCCGGCGACGAGGCACAAAGCTGCAAGCCCCAACATCGCGGCAAGCGCAAAGCGGTTGCTCTCGCGCGCGTTCTTGGCCGCGTCCGTCCGAGGGCGCCCAAGGAAGGTTATTCCGAACGTCTTGGCGAAGCACGCGGCGGCGAGCGCGGCCGAGAGCGCGAGCAGCGCGCCGACCGCGGGCGCCAATATCTTCAGCACCCAAGAGTACAGCTCCGGGCTCAGCAGGATGGCTTGAAACGTCAGCCATTCGGACACGAAGCCGTTGAACGGCGGCAAAGCCGAGATGGCGGCGCAACCAACAAGAAACGCGAAAGCCGTCCGGGGCATATTGTGAATGAGGCCCCCCAGATGCTCCATGTCGCGTTCGCCCGTCGCCGACAGCACGGCGCCCGCGCCGAAAAACAGCAGGCTCTTGAAGAGAGAATGGTTGAACGTGTGCAGCAGTGCGGCCGTCATGGCCAGCGCTGCGGCCGAAGGCATGCCGAAGACCTTGAACGCCAGCGCGAGCCCAAGTCCAATGAAGATGATGCCGATGTTCTCGACGGTATGGTAAGCCAGCAGGCGCTTGAGGTCGTGTTGCATCAGCGCGTAGAGCACGCCGAGCAGGGCGGTGCCCGCCCCGACCATCAGGACCGGAACGCTCCACCACCAGCCCTGTGGTCCCGCCAGGTCAAACACGATCCGGACGAAGCCATAGACGGCGACCTTCGTCATGACCCCGCTCATCAGCGCGGAGACGTGGCTCGGCGCGGCCGGATGGGCGAGCGGCAGCCAAACGTGCAGCGGAACAATCCCTGCTTTCGACCCTGCGCCGATCAGGGCCAGCATGAAGGCGAGGCCGGCGACCGCGGGCGTCGGCGCGGCCGCGCGCATGGCGTCAAAGGCGTAGCCGCCGGCAGGACTCGCCAATAAGGCGAAGGCGAGGAGCAGCATGAGTGTGCCGAAGCTCGCCATCACCAGGTAGACATAGCCGGCGCGCGCGTTGTCGCCCTCGCGATGGTGGGCCATGACCAGCGCCCATGAGGTGATCGACATGAACTCCCATGACAGCAAGAACGCGTAGGCGTCATCGGCCACGAGGACCAGGTTCATGCCGGCGAGGAAAGCCGGAAAGAACGGCAGCACACGTCCCGGCGAATGCTCATGGCGCGAGGCGCCGAGGCCGTAGAGGCTCGCCGCGGCGCCGCCGAGGTTGATGACAACGAGGAAGAACGCCGACAGCGCGTCGACGCGAAAGCGCGCGCCGATCCAGGGCAGGCCGAGCGGCAGAACCAGCGTTTCGCCGTTCGCGCGGCCCAGGAGTTCGACAAGGGCGAGGGCCAGCATCGTCGCGCAGATCGCGAGCGATCCGCCATAGACAACGGCCCCCGCGAAGGGTTTCCGCGCCGCAAAACCGCCGGCGACAGCAAGTCCGAGCAGGGCGGCGTCGCCCGACAGAAACAGTGCCTCCGCGCTCATCCCGGCCCGCCGCAAAGCCGCCGGACCATACCCCTGCTCACCGCCTGCCCACCCTGATCCTCAACGAATCGGCCACTCTTGACCGAAGGAACCGTAACAGAAATTAGTCGCGAGTTAAGCGACGCTCTTCAGCAACGCCAGAAGCTGGCGATGCATCGTCTCGTTGCCGCAGCAAATGGAGCCGGTCTCGAGGAAATCGGGCTCGCCGTCGGCGCCGCTCACGAAGCCGCCGGCCTCGCGGATCAAGAGCGTGCCCGCGGCGATGTCCCACGAATTGAGACCGCGCTCCCAGAAGGCGTCGAAGCGGCCGGCTGCGACATAGGCGAGATCGAGCGAGGCGCACCCCATGCGGCGCACGTTGACGACGCGCATCATGACCGCCGCAAGCTCCGCCTTGAACCGCGGATGCTGGCTCGCCTTGCCGAGGTGGGGAATGCCGCAGCCGAAAAGCGCCTGCGACAATTCCGTGCGGGCGGCGACCCGCAGTCGGCGATTGCGGCCGAACGCCCCCTGTCCCTTCTCGGTCACGTACATATCGTCGTCGGCGGGATTGTAGATAACGCCGGCCACGATCTGTCCCTCGCGCTCGAGCGCGATCGAAATCGCAAAGATCGGGATCGCGTGCAGGAAATTCGTCGTCGCGTCGAGCGGATCGATATGCCAGGTGTGACTCTTGTCGGCGCCCTCGATCCGGCCGCCTTCCTCCATAACAAAGCTGTAGCCCGGCCGCGCCTTCGCGAGTTCCTCGTAGAGTGTCTTCTCGGCGCGCTTGTCGGCGAGGCTGACGAAATCGCCGGTTCCCTTCATCGACACCTGCAACTGGCCGATCTCGCCGAAGTCGCGCTTGAGGCCGCGACCCGCCTTGATCGCGGCGTTGGTCATCACGGTCATCAGGGCGGAGCGGATCATGATCGTGGGGTCCGTGGCGACGAGGGCGTTCGGAGGTTTAGGAGATGCGCGGGAGCGAGGCAACCTCGCGCGGCGCCTCAGTAGAGATAGGGGATAAGCCGCCGCGTGCGCGCGCGATAGGCGTCGTATTCGGCGCCGAATGTCTCCCGGAGCAATCGCTCCTCGGCCTCGATCCGCGCAAGCACGACAATGAGCATCAGCACCGCGATGAGGACCCCGACGCCGGCGCGAAACGCCAGTCCCCAGCCGAGCGCGTTGACGAAAAGACCGAGATAGCTCGGATGGCGAATCACGCTGTAAATTCCGCCGGTGACAAGCCGATGATCAGGCTGGATTGCGACGAGCCCGCTGAATCGGCGCCCGAGCACGAAGACTGGCGCAATCCGCAGGACTCCGCCGATCGCATAGAGCGCGACCCCGAACCAGCGAACGCCTTCCCCGCCGAACGTTAGAATATCGTGCTGGTCGGTGTACGCAGGCAGGTAAGCGTCGGCGAAGCCGAGCGCGCCGAGCGCCGCAATCACCCAACGGTTAGAACGGTCTTCGCGCACGCCGGACCCAACGTGTCCTTCGGTGAACAGCGAGGCGACGCCACCTGCGATCGTAATCGCGGTCAACGCGATCAGCGGGGAATGCGAAAAGAACTGGCTTGCGCCTCCGGCCCCCGCCACGGCGAGGCCGAGATAGACGGCGAGGCTAACGATTGTGAATAGCGCGAGCCGCGGGGTGGCCAAAGGGTTCTCCGCACCAGCAATCGGTCGGCGACTTTACCACTGCCGCTCGGCATGGCGCTTGCAATTCATCGCAGGCCGGACGATTTGTGCGCGCGCTCCCTGCTGGCCCGGGGAGCCGAGCGGGGTGAGGGACATGTTTTCCGACATCGAAATCGCGCGTGCGGCGATGCTGAAGCCGATCGCGGAAATCGCCGCCGGGATCGGTATCCCGGCATCGGCCCTCTACCCTTACGGCCCCTCGATCGCCAAGCTCGATCCAGGTTTCCTCGAGAGCCTTGCGGACCGGCCGGACGGCAAGCTGATCCTCGTCACCGCGATCAACCCGACGCCGGCGGGCGAAGGCAAGACGACGACGACTGTCGGGCTCGGCGACGCGCTGAACCGCATCGGCAAGAAGGCGGTCATCTGCTTGCGCGAACCCTCGCTCGGACCCTGCTTCGGCCTGAAGGGCGGCGCGGCCGGAGGTGGCTACGCCCAGGTCGTGCCGATGGACGCGATCAATCTCCATTTCACCGGCGACTTCCATGCAATCACGTCGGCGCACAATCTCCTGGCGGCGATGGTCGACAATCACATCTACTGGGGCAACGCGCTCGGGCTCGATCTGCGCCGCATCGCGTGGCGCCGCGCGCTCGACATGAACGACCGGGCGCTCCGCCAAACGGTGATCGGGCTCGGCGCACCGTTCAACGGCTTTCCGCGGGAGGACGGCTTCGATATTACCGTCGCCTCCGAGGTGATGGCGGCCTTCTGCCTCGCGACGAACCTCGAAGATCTGGAGCAAAGACTCGGACGCATGATTGTCGGCTCGACCTACGACAAACGCCCGGTCACAGCGAGCGACGTCAAGGCCGAGGGCGCGATGACCGTCCTTCTCAAGGACGCGCTGAAGCCCAATCTCGTGCAAACCCTGGAGGGTTCGCCGGCGCTCGTTCATGGCGGCCCTTTCGCCAACATCGCCCATGGTTGCAATTCCGTGGCCGCGACGCGGGCTGCGCTCAAGCTCGCCGACTACGTCGTGACGGAGGCCGGTTTCGGCGCCGACCTCGGAGCGGAAAAATTCTTCGACATCAAATGCCGCAAGGCCGGGCTTGAGCCGGCGGCGGCCGTGATCGTGGCGACCGTGCGCGCCCTCAAGATGCATGGCGGAGTGGCCAAAGATGCGCTCGGCGCGGAAAACCTTACGGCGCTCAGCGCAGGTCTCGCCAATCTCTCACGCCATATCGCCAACATGCGCAAGTTCGGCGTGCCGATCGTCGTCGCCATCAATCGCTTCAACGCTGACACGGAGGCGGAGCTCGATCTCGTCAAGGCCGCGGTCATGGACGAGTTTCAGGTGAAGGCGATCGTCTGCGAGCATTGGGCGCGCGGCGGAGCGGGATGCGAAGATCTGGCCCACGCGGCAGCCGGGCTCGCTGACAGCGGCTCGGCTGAGTTTCGTCTGCTCTATCCCGACACGATGAGCCTCTGGGACAAGACACGCACGATCGCGCGGGAGATTTACGGCGCCGACGACATCACGGCGGCCGATTCCGTGCGCCGGCAATTCGATGAGCTCGAGGCCGCGGGCTGGGGGAGCCTTCCGATCTGCGTCGCCAAGACGCAATACTCGCTCTCGGACAACCCGGCGCTCATCGGCGCGCCGAGCGGATTTAGGCCGGCCGTTCGCGAAATCCGCCTGCGCGCCGGCGCCGGCTTCGTTGTCGTTCTGATGGGCGACATCCGGACCATGCCGGGCCTGCCGCGACACCCGGCGGCGGAGCGGATTCGCATCGTCGACGGCGAGATCGAAGGCCTCTTCTGACCCGACGCGAAACGCTCAGCGTGGCGCCGGCGCATCGTCGCGCATCAGCTTCTCGGCTTTCAGCGCTCGCCACAGCGCGGTCGGAATCTTGGCGCCCATCATCACGGCGTTGCGTTTGGCTTCGCTCGCGCGCTGTGCGCCGGCGATGACGCTGACCACGGTCGGATGGCCAAGCGGAAAGCGCAAGGCCGCTTCCGGCAGCTTGATCTTGAAGCTCTTGCATATCAGCTGAATGCGTCGCACGCGCTCCTTCACCTCCTCCGGCGCGGGTCCGTAATTGTAGTGCGCGTCGGTCTTCACCCCGGTCGCGAGGATGCCGGAGTTGAACGGTCCGCCGACGACGACGCCAATGCCTTTCTCCGCGCACAGCGGCAGGAAGCTTTTGAGCGCCTCCTGTTCGAGCAGCGTGTAGCGTCCCGCGAGAAGGAACACGTCGAAATCCCCGGCGCGGGTCAGGGTCTCGGCGACCTCCCATTCGTTGATCCCGGCGCCGATCGCCCTGATGGCGCCTGACGAGCGCAATTCGTCGAGCGCCCGATAGCCGCCGTTCATGAATTCCTTGATGCGCGCATTGGCGGCTTCCCTGCTGCCGTGCGTGAACGCGTCGACGTCATGGGCGTAGACGATGTCGATCTCATCGAGGCCCAGGCGCTCGAGCGAGAATTCAAGCGAGCGCTTCACCCCGTCGTAAGAATAGTCGAATCGCTCGCGTCGCGCGGGCGTCTCGAAGAATGCGCCGGCGCCGTCTTGCCGGGAGCGCTCCTGCCGCTTGCAAAGGTCCAGGAGGCGGCCGACCTTAGTCGAGATCAAGAAGGATTCGCGCGGCTTCGGCCGCAAGAATCCATTGAGCCGGCTTTCGGACAACCCGAGGCCATAGAGCGGCGCGGTATCGAAGTAGCGGCAGCCGGACGCCCATACGGTTTCGAGCGTCAACCGCGCTTCCTTCTCGGTCATCGGCCGATAGAGATTGCCGAGCGGCGCTCCGCCAAAGCCGAGTTCGGTGAAGTGCAGCTCCGCTCCTCGACGCGTCACCAATTTTCTCGTGCGCGCGCTTCGCCCATTCGTGGTCGTCGCCATCGAGACCGCCCCTCCCCGTCACCAGGGCACTAGAAAGCCACTGTGCGCTTCCGGCAACGCCAGCCTGCGCCTACGCTTTAGAAGCGCCGGCGCGATCTGCGTCCCACTGATGACCGGGATCACAGCAAACTCCGCGGCTTTCTTGCCGAGTGGATGAAATTGTTGAGCACCGGATGCGACGAGTCAAGCGATGCCGCCGCGTTCTCGGCTCTCTCTGCTTCGCCCGCGTCGGCTTCGAATATTTGCCTTCACCGGATCGGCGCGAAGCCTGTCGAAAGCCTTCGCCCCGCCCGCCTCATTTCGTCTCGTCCTGCCGGAACGTCCACGCCCGGTCGCCGCGATCGATAACCTGGCGCAATCGCTCGAGGCTCGGATCGCCAGGAGACCGCGCTTCGAGGTCGGAGAGAATCTTCGACAGCGCGACGCGTGTTGTCGGCCAATCATAGACGCCTTCTTTCGACAACCGGCGCGCGTGGCGGATCGTTCGCCGCACAATGTCAGCAACCGAGGTGCGCATGGCGCATCTCACTTCCTCTCCGGTGCAACCCCCGACAAGACAGGGCAAATGTGGCGCCACCGGCGCCGCCGAGTATCGTGCCAATTTGACCCAGGCGCCGTAGCGGCGCCACGCGACGTAACGCAGTCTTGCGCGTCAATATTGGAAAAAGGGCGACGCCGGGATTTCCCAGCGATAACGACGGATTCGGCATTCGTCCGCTACGCCGGTGCACGCTGGCTGTAGCCGAGTTGCTCGTTCAGTCGCTCGATCAGGCTCTGAGCGGCCTCCGCGATGATCGTGCCGGGCGGAAAGATCGCATCAGCGCCCGCGGCGCGAAGGGGGGCGAAATCCTGTTCGGGGACGACGCCGCCGATCACAATCATCGTCTCTCCCATCCCGGCGCTGCGAAGTGCGCTCTTCAGTGCGGGGACGAGGGCGAGATGGCCCGCGGCGAGCGAGGAGACACCGACGATATGGGCCTTGGTTTCGGCCGCCAGCGCGGCGACTTCCTCGGGCGTCGCGAACAGCGGCCCGATCTTCACGTCAAAACCCAGATCGGCGAACGCGGAGGCGATGATCTTCTGTCCGCGGTCGTGACCATCCTGACCCATCTTGGCGACAAGGATCCGGGGCCGATGGCCCTCGTTTTCGGCGAAGGCGCGGGTCAATTCGATCACACGCTGGTTCGCTTCCCCCGCCGGCCCCGCCTCGGCGAGATAGACGCCGGAAATGGCGCGGATCTCCGCGACATGGCGGCCGAAGGCTTTCTCCATCGCGAGCGAGATTTCGCCGACTGTCGCCTTGACCCGCGCCGCCTCGACCGACAGTTGCAGCAGGTTGGCCTTGCCGCGGGCGCCGCTAGTCAGCGCCTCGAGCGCGGAATGCGTCGCCGCTTCATCGCGCTCGGCGCGCAGGCCCTTGAGCTTCTCGATCTGCATTGCGCGCACCGCCGCCGCGTCGACTTTCAGGACGTTGAGATCGCGCTCGATGGTCGGAGCGAAAGCGTTGACGCCAATCACCGCCTGCCGGCCGGAATCGATGCGCGCCTGCGTGCGCGCCGCGGCCTCCTCGATGCGTCGCTTCGGCAGGCCCTGCTCGATCGCTTTGGCCATTCCACCGAGGCCTTCGATCTCGTCGATATGGCTCTGGGCCCTCGCCGCCAGTTCCGCGGTCAGGCGCTCGACATAGTACGAGCCGCCCCAGGGATCGATGATGCGGGTCGTCCCGCTCTCCTCGATCAGAAAGAGCTGGGTGTTGCGGGCGATGCGGGCTGAGAACGGCGTCGGCAGCGCGAGCGCCTCGTCGAGCGCGTTGGTGTGGAGCGATTGGGTATGCCCCTGGGTCGCCGCCATCGCCTCGATCTGGGTGCGCACGATGTTGTTGAACGGATCCTGCGCCGTCAGCGACCAGCCCGACGTCTGGCTGTGGGCGCGGAGGGGCAGCGACTTTTGCGACCTCGGTCCGAAGCCTTTGACCAGTCCCGCCCACAATTTGCGCGCCGCACGCAGCTTCGCGACCTCCATGAAGAAGTTCATCCCGATCGCCCAGAAGAACGACAGCCGCGGCGCGAACTGATCGACGCTCATTCCGGCGGCGATGCCGGCGCGCAGGTACTCGACGCCGTCGGCGAGCGTGTAGGCGAGTTCGAGATCCTGCGTCGCGCCCGCTTCCTGCATGTGATAGCCGGAGATCGAGATCGAGTTGAATTTCGGCATGTTCGCGGCGGTGAAAGCGAAGATGTCCGCCACGATCCGCATCGAGGCGGCGGGCGGATAGATGTAGGTGTTGCGGACCATGAACTCCTTGAGAATGTCGTTCTGGATGGTCCCCGACAGCGCCGCCATTGGAACGCCCCGCTCCTCGGCTGTGACGATAAAGAGCGCGAGCACCGGCAAAACCGCGCCGTTCATTGTCATCGACACGCTCATCGAATCGAGCGGGATGCCGGAGAAAAGCGTGCGCATGTCATAGATCGAATCGATCGCGACGCCCGCCATCCCGACGTCGCCCGTGACGCGCGGGTGGTCGGAATCATAGCCGCGATGCGTGGCCAGATCGAAGGCGACCGACAGGCCCTTCTGGCCGGCGGCGAGATTGGCGCGATAGAAGGCGTTCGATTCCTCGGCAGTCGAGAACCCCGCATATTGGCGGACCGTCCACGGCTGATTGACGTACATGGTCGGATAGGGTCCGCGCAGATAGGGCGGGAGTCCGGGCCAGTCGTGCGAGAAGTCGAGTCCGTCGCGATCGGCCCGCCCATAGGACGATTTGACGTCAATGCCCTCGGGCGTCGTCCAGACGCGAGCTTCGTTAAGCGCTTGCAATTGGGCGGCGGCTTCAAAGGGGACGTTCGCAAAATTGGGAATCCGGCTCACGATGCTCGTCCCGTTCAAGCTCCAACGCGCTGATAGAGGCCTTGCAGCGCCGCGGCCGCGTCGCCGCCCGCGAAGATGAACTCGTCCACTCCCGCAGCCCGCAAGCCTGCCTCGGCGTCCCTGGGATGGCCGGCGAGGCTCAGGCCCTTGACGCCAGCGGCCTTGATCGCGGCGGCGAAGGCTTCGCCCCGGGAGGCGTAGACCGCGTCGTCGCCACAGAGACAAGCAAGAAGTGAGCCGCTCGTCTTCAGCCGCTTGATCGCCGCCGCGGGCGTTTCGGCCTCTCCTTCATAGACCGGCTCGATCCCGCCCGCCTCCAGCCATTCGCGCATGAAGGCGACGCGGCGGCGATGCGAGGGCTCGGGGCCGAGCGCGACGAGAAACGTCTTCGGCCGCGCGCCCGACGCTTCGAGAATGGCGTCGGACTGAGCGCGCAGGGCTTCGAACGGTTCGGCGAGCCGCATCGGCGCAAGCGCGCCTTCGCCAACCGGCGCACGTTCGCGCTCCGGCGCGCCGGGCGCGAGCTCAACGCGAGTTCTCGGCGAGATCAGCGTGCGCGCTGACGCCGGTGATCGGCGCTTTGAGCCGCGCGACATTGCGCTTCAACTGAGACGCGCTCTCGGCGACCCGATTCTGGAACGCGCCGCGCGCCAGCGTCTCGGCCAGGCCGCCTTCTTTCTCCATCTCCTGGAAGAGGGCCCACCCATTGTCGCAAAGCGCCCTGGTCAGCGCCTCGAAAGCGCCGGCCCCGGCGGCCGGATCTGCGACAAAACCGAGATGGGATTCGCGCAGGAGAATGAGCTGGCCGTTGCGCGCAAGTCGCCGCGCGAGACTGTCGGGAAGGCCGACCGCGAGCGTATGCGGCAGGTCGCAGACGCTGTCGGCCCCACCCAGTCCAGCTGAAAACGCCGCCATCGCCCCCCGCATCACGTTCACGTAAGGGTCGCGCGCCGTCATCATGCGCCACGCAGTCTCAGCCTGGACAGTCGCGGCCCGGGGCTTGAGGCCGCACGCCTCCTCGACTCGCGCCCACATCAGCCGAAGAGCGCGGAATTTCGACAGCGTGACGAATTCGTCGGCGTCGGCTGCGAGGCGGAAGGCGATCCGTTGGCGGGCCTCGTCGAGCGGCACGCCTGCCGCACTCAGCGCCCGCAAGAGGGCGACGGCAGCGCCGAGCGCGAAGGCGAGCTCCTGGCCGGGCGCGCCGCCCGCCGCGTGGGTCGATCGGGCGTCGGCGACGACGAGCGGCCCGCCGAAACCTTTCGCTCTCAGCGCAAGCGCCGCGCTGATGAAGGGTTCGACGTGCGCGGCCCAGTCGGCGGGCAAGGGCCCGAAGGCTAAAGCCGCGTAGGGATCGAGTCCGAACGACACGTCGCAGTCGGCGGGAGGGGCGCCCGACCGTTCGATGAGCGCCGCGAAATTGCGCGCGTGATCGGCGCCGGCGCGGCCGAGATCCAGTTCGAAGCGTAGCCTCTGATCGAACCGCACGCCGTCGAACGCCGCATGCAGCGTGGCCGGATCGGACCGTCTGAGGCCAAATCCATAGGCGCCGACTGCGCCCGAGAAGACGACCTGCAAGCCGCCCGCGCCGCCCGCGATGTCGTCCAGCGCCTGGGCGTTGGCCTCGCCGGCGTCGGGATGGTCGAGCCGGGCGATCACCCGCCACGGGCCGTCTGTCCGGAGCGGCCGCGGGCCTTCGCCCGGTGGATAGAGCGGCTCGATCCGAACGCCGTCGGCCGTCCTCGAGGCGAGGGCGTCGAGACTCGCCCCTTTCAGCGCGGCTTCGGCGGCTTTCCGCCAGTCGGCCTCGCTCCAGGCCGGAAATGCGCCCGCATCCGCGCCCAACGTCCGATCTCCTTCAGATGAACTGCGCCAGGCCGGGAATTGAGGCGGTGATTTCTCCGACCGTCTGATCGCCCGCAACTTCACGCGCATAGGCGAAGACCTCCCGGCCCGCGGTCTGCATCTGATCCATGCTGAGCCCGAGGCCCATCAATTCGCCGCCGAGCTCCATCAGTCCGCCGCCGCCCATCTGGCCGGCTGCGACGCCCATCAGCCCTTTCAGGCCATAGCCCATGCCTTCGCCGCCCGTCGCCGCGCCCGAGGCGATGATCGCCTGCAACTCCGGCGCCTTCTGGAACAGGTCGCGGACACCGTCTTCGGACGCCTCGCGCTGAATGAAATCGGCGATCAGGGCCACGGCCTTGCGCGCGACCTCGGGGGTGAGATTCGCCGCCGTGGCGACGCGGGCAATCAGATTATCCATGCAAGGCTCCTTGGACGCGCCGGACGCGCTAGTTCTCTCGCCGCTCGCGCCGCCGGAATCAAGCGCGAGCGACAGTGTACGCCGTCGGCGGGCGAAGCGGAATGCCGATGGGCGCGGGGACTTGTCGCAGAGGCGCGGCGCCCGCACCCCGAATTTCGCGCGGACGCGGCGTTTCGATTGCGGCGCCGCACCATGAAATAGTCATGAAAATTTCACATAACTACAGCCGCTTGATTGATTATTGTCGTCCTTGCGAGGCGCGGGTTGCTCGCGCGCGAGCCGCGCCCAGGAAGCCTAGATTTGGCAATTTCTTTGAGAAATCGGCGCCTAAATCGGCCGATGATTGCTGAACTTGCAAGGATTCGCGCCTTGTCGCCGTTGCCGCGAGCCCGCCGCCAGCTCTCGAGCCGTCTCCGGAAAAGTGAACATTTGGCTAAAAGAGGTATGCAAATATTGCATTCCTGTCCGTCGGCCGCGGCCCTATCCCCTGCGGCCGAGCAGGACTATATCGCAGTGCAACAAAAGTTCTTCCACTTCGAAAAGGAGACCAACGATGACCAACCTCAAGACCATTACCGAGAAACTCGCCTCTTGGCGGCGCTACCGCGAAGCGGTTCGCGAGCTGTCTCAGCTTTCGGACCGCGAACTCGACGACATCGGCATTCGCCGCGGCGACATCGAGTTCATTGTCCGCCACTCGGTGGCGAAGGAAGCCTGATCGCGGTTCGATCAGACGCCCGAGGCTTCGCGCAAAGCACGGCGCCCGGTTGCCAAAAAGGCGGCTCCTTGAGGGCCGCCTTTTCTTATGGCGTGAGCGCCGGGTTGACGCTGCGCTGAAGCTTTGTGACAAACCGGGCATGCGTCCCATTCACGTGATCGGCGGAGGGCTGGCCGGCTCGGAGGCCGCGTGGCAGACGGCTAAGGCCGGCGTCCCGGTCCTGCTGCACGAAATGCGCCCCACCCGCATGACGGCCGCTCACCGCACCGCCCGTCTCGCCGAGCTCGTCTGCTCCAACTCCTTTCGCTCCGACGACGCCTCGACCAACGCGGTTGGCGTGTTGCATCGGGAGATGCGGGCGCTGGGCTCGATCGTGATCGAGGCGGCCGACGCCCATCAGGTGCCGGCCGGGGGCGCGCTCGCCGTCGACCGCGACGGCTTCTCCGAGGCCGTCGAGAAGGCGGTCCTCTCCCACCCGCTCATTGCGCTCGAGCGCGGCGAGATCGCGGGCGTGCCGCCTGAGGCCTGGGACAGCGTGATCGTCGCCACCGGCCCGCTCACGTCAGCGCCGCTCGCTGCGGCGATCGGCGAGCTGACCGGCGAGGGCGCGCTCGCCTTCTTCGACGCCATTGCGCCGATCGTGCACCGCGACTCCATCGACATGGACGTCGCCTGGATGCAGTCGCGCTATGACAAGGAGGGCCCCGGCGGCGACGCCGCGGCCTATGTCAATTGTCCGATGAGCCGCGACCGGTACGAAGCCTTCATTGACGCGCTTATCGCGGCGGAAAAGACGGAGTTCCGCGAATTCGAGGGCACGCCCTATTTCGACGGCTGCCTGCCGATCGAGGTGATGGCCGAGCGCGGACGCGAGACCCTGCGCCACGGGCCGATGAAGCCGTTCGGCCTCACCAACGCGCATGCGCCCGCCGTCAAGCCCTATGCCGTCGTTCAGCTGCGGCAGGACAATGCGCTCGGCACTTTGTTCAACATCGTCGGCTTCCAGACGAAGCTCAAATACGGCGAGCAGGGCCGCATCTTTCGTATGATCCCGGGCCTCGAACATGCGGAATTCGCGCGGCTCGGAGGCATCCACCGCAACACCTATCTCAATTCGCCCCGGCTGCTCGACGACCGCCTGCGCCTCAAGGCCTGCCCACGGCTCCGCTTCGCCGGCCAGATCACCGGCTGCGAGGGCTATGTCGAGAGCGCCGCGGTTGGCCTCATCGCCGGGCGCCTCGCCGCCGCCGAACGGCTCGGCCTCGCGTTGACGCCCCCGCCGCTGACAACCGCGATCGGCGCGCTCCTCAACCACATCACCGGCGGCCATATCGAATTGATCGACGCCGGCCCCCGCTCGTTCCAGCCGATGAACGTCAACTTCGGCCTCTTTCCCCCGATCGTCGAGCCACGCGTCGACGAGGCGGGCCGGCGCCTCCGCGGCCCCGAGCGCGGCGTGGCGCGAAAGCGCGCGCTGTCAGCTCGGGCGGAGCGGGACCTGGCGGAGTGGATCAGCGAGGCGGGCGGAGTGCTGGCGGCAGACGGCAGGCGAGGCTCGTTCGCGCCGGGTCACGCCGCTTCCGCCTGATCAATCGCGCCGCGTCGGGTCCTTCGACCGGTCCGGCGGCAGGTCGAATTCCCTGCTTACAGAGAAAAGAACAGGGAATTTCTAATTTCCTGGCGATTTTGCGCCGAAAATTGCCTCAGAAACGGGAAAGATTACAGTAGCTTACGAAGAAAATTCCCTAGCAATCGGAACAGGGAATGAATTCGGCCGAACAGGGAATTCAAATTGCTAAAATCCCGGAAAACAGCGAATTTCCTTGCGCGAGGACAAGGGGACGTTCCGCTGGCCGTTTCTATCGCGGCGCACCATGCCCTGCGCGACCCGGCGCGTCGCGTTCACGCCTCAGGCACGCCGGCCTTGCGCAGGCCCTCGTACACGCGCTCGCGTTGGGCGAGGAACGTGGGGTTGTCGCTGAACAGGCCGGCGCGAAAGCGGCTGATTGTGTAGGCCGGGTTGATCGCAAGCCCGGCCGCCAATGAGGCCTTCGCCTGATCGAGGCGGCCAAGATGGGCCAGGGCGGCCGCGACCTAGAAAGGCGCGCTCGGAAGTCGGATCGCTGCCGGCGCTATCCATAAGCTCGGCCTCGGACATCCCGCCAGCGACAAAGACTGCACGCCGCCGGCGCTTGTTACCGAACTATTACGCTGCCGTTACCCGATGATCAAACGATCGCAGCAGGTCCGTGGAAGATTCGCGGACGTCCCATGGGGGCAGACAAAATCGGGAGGCTGCAAGATGACCTCTGCACTCGATGCATTCCAACTCGGCCTGGTTCCGGTGTTAACGGCGACGTTATCCCTCGGCCCGCAGAACACCTTTGTCCTACGACACGGCCTGGCTGCGGACCAGGTCTCGCTCGTCGCCGGCGTCTGCCTCGGCTGCGACATCGCAATCATTATTGCCGCGACATTAGGCTTCGGCGCAGTGATTGCCGCCAATCCATCGACGACTATCCTGCTGACCTGGGCCGGCGCGTGCTACTTGCTAGCGGGCGCCTACCGCATGCTGTGCAGCGCGCGCGATGGCGGCGCTGCGCCAATGCTTGGTCATCTCCGCTGCTCGAAGCTGGCGACTCTGCTGCAAGCTTTCGGCGTCAGCATCCTCAATCCTCTGGTATGGGTCGAGACGGTCCTGGTCCTCAGCGCACTGGCGTCAACCGTAAGCTTCCCCGCGTTGCCCTATTTCGCTCTAGGCGCCGCGATCGGGTCATTGACCAAGTTCTCCCTGCTGGGCTTCGCCTCGCGCGGCTTGGCGTCGATGTTCGTCCGGCGTTCCTTCCGTCGTGGTTTCGACGCCCTTGCCGGCGCCGCCATGCTTGCCATGACTTTCATTCTCGCCTGGCCGAACATACACACCGCCGCAGATCGAGCCTCGGTGTTCTCCCCGATCGGCGAAATCCGAGCCGGCGCCGCCGGCCCTATACAGGCTCAGTCGGTATTGAGGATTGCAATGAGATGCGGTCGCGTTGAGCCCGATTGTCCGCCGATACTCGCGTTGTTGCCGTCTGAAAATCCATGAGTTGAAAGGTCTGGCCAATTCGGAGCGGATGAGGCTATCGCGTTACTCCACCGTTACGCGGCGGCGACAACGCGCGGGATAAAATCAAGCGGCGTTAAACCCGGATTTGGAGGCGGCAATGTCGAATTTCGTCCTGGTCCACGGCGCGTGGCAGACTGCGGCGACCTGGGATCTGACAACGCCCAGATTGCGCGCCAAGGGCCATTCCGTCTCGATTCCGTTGCTAAGCGGTCTCGAAGACAATCCGAGCGCGCTCTCGCCGAAAGTCGGGCTGAAGACGCACATCGCCGACGTGCTCGTCGCGCTCGAACGAGACGATATTCGCGACGTCGTTCTCGTAGGCCACAGCTACGCGGGAATGATCATCACGGGCGTCGCGGAACATGCGTCGGGTCGATTGCAGCGTCTGGTTTATGTGGATGCCTTCGTGCCGACCGACGGCCGCTCCGCCATGGACTACTTCCCGGAAGCGAATGCGCAACGGCTTCGGCAGCAAGCAGTCAATGTCGGAGAAGGATGGCGGTTGCCGGCGAACGAAGGACACCTCGATCTGTGGGGTCTGAAGCCTGGCGCGGAGCGCGACTACGTACGGGCGAGGCAATCGGACTTCAGCCTTCGTTGCTTCGAGGAACCCATCCGTCTTCCGACCGACGCAGCGTCGAAAGTGCCTCGCGCGTACATCGCTTGCGTGGCGGAGGGCTATCCCGCTCGTCCGGTCTTCAAGAAATTCGCGGACCAAGCGCAGCGTGGGGGATGGCGTTATCACGAAGTCTCGACCGGCCATGACTGTCACGTCGAGGAACCCGAAGCATTCGTGGAGGTATTGCTTGCCGATGAAACCTGAGCGCTTGGCCCTCAGCCTGCGACGCATCGTCATCCTGGCGCGCCGAGCAAACGCGCCGCCCGCACGAGTTTGTCGGCGATAGCCGGGACGTATCCGAGTTCGAGAATGCTGCGAATTCCGAATCCGGGTTCGAGTTCCACAGCTCGCGCATAGATCGATCGCGCCTCGTCCATCCGCCCGGCGAGCGCCAGCGCGAACGCCTGGGCCCTTGCGAACGGGACGAACTTGGGATTGGCGCGCGAACATTTTTCCCACCATGCGGCAGCTTCTTCGTAACGGCCTTCGTGAAACGCCACGATTCCGAAGGCGAGATGGGCAACGTAAGCAAGCGGGTCCACGGGGCTCAGGCGCAGCGCGCGATGGGCGTACTTGGCGCCGGTGACGGGATCCCCGCTCCAGGCGTAAAGTTGCGCGCCGTAGTAGTGAGCGATGGCGGAAGAAGGGTTGAAAGACAAAGCGCGCTCGATCGCGTTCAGCGCTGTGTTGGCATCTTTGCCCAAGAGCCCGAGCACCATGGCGCCGACGGCGAGCGCGGTCGCATCGTCCACGTTGTTTGCGATCGCTGCGCGTGCGTGCCGCAGCCCCCCGCGCTCTTATCCGCTTCGTCGAATCCGTCGTGCGTGAACGAAATCTGGTGAGACCAGGCTAGATAAGCATGCGCGGGGGGATAGTTCGGATCCAGCCTGAGCGCGTCCTGAAGAAGCCTTGCGGCGATCGGAGCTTCGGCGGGCGATATTGACTCGAGATACGGCAAAGCTCGCAGATAAAGGTCGTAAGCGCCGAGACTTTCCGGACGTTTTCGGCGGCACCGATCAATTTCCGACTTCCGAAGGCTTGGCTCAACGATGCCGACCACGCGATCCGTTATCTGATCCTGCAGGTCGAAAACATCCTCCAGACCGCCGTCGAACTTGTCGGCCCAAAGATGTGCGCCTGTTTCGGCTTCAACGAGTTGTGCCGTGATGCGCACCCGCCCGCCTGCTTTGCGCACGCCGCCCTCCAAGACATAACGCACGCCAAGCTCCCGTCCGACCTGCCGGACGTCGATGGCCTTGCCTTTGTAGACGAAGCTTGAATTGCGCGCGATCACGAACAGCCACTTGATCCGCGACAAGCCCGTGACGAGCTCTTCCACCATGCCATCGGCGAAATAGTCCTGTTCCGGATCTTCGCTCATATTCTGAAACGGCAAGACCGCGATCGAAGGCTTGTCAGGCAGCGCCAAGCGCGTCTCGGGGGCTTCGTGCGCAGAGTCGGAGCGAACGGGCGCGCCGGCGTCTGAGGCGGCTTTGAGTGCATCGACTGCGATCGGCGCCGCGAACTTGTAGCCTTCGCCGGCCACGGTCACGATCAACGTTGGCCGCTTCGCGTCCGGCTCGATCTTGCGGCGCAGCCGGCCGACCAGCACGTCGATGCTGCGATCGAAGGGATCGGCGCGCTTGCCGGCCAGCGCGTCGAGCAGGTAGTCGCGGCTTAGCACCCGCCCGGGATGGCGAACGAACTCGCGCAGCAGCGCGAATTCGCTGCGCGTGAGGGGGATGTCGCTGCCATCCGCGTGTGAGAGCGAGCACCCATCGAGATTGAGCGTAAAGGCCGCAAACCGGACCGGCGCCGTTCGCGGCGGTAGTGAGGCTCTGTTCGGTTCGCTGCCGGCGCCATGCATGAGTCGGCCTCGGACATCGCGCCAGCGACCACGACTGCATGTCGCCGTCGCTTTGTTACCCAATTATTACGCTCCCGTTACCCGATGATCAAATGGCTGCAGCAGGCCCGTGGAAGATTCTCGCATTCTGAGGCGCAGCGACATGCTTGCTACGCCCATTGATTTGGGGAACCAACATGACTCGAATGCTCGCAACCAGGGAGTCGCCGATTACCTTGGCGATAGCTTTCGCGGGGGTCGCGCCCGGTACCAAAGTTCGATCAGCTAAACTCGCCGTCGCGCTCGCGATTTCGGTCGTGGGCGTCTCACTCTGTGCGGAAGCGCATGCCGGAATTGTCCCTGCCGCAACAATCAATGTTTTCGCCGAAGGAACAGGCCCGACCTCTGGTCCTGAAGGCGGGTGCGAAAGCAGTTTTGCATCGGCGAGCGGCACGCTGGCCGTGCCGTCGACAACTTTGCCGGAATTGTCGGTGTCGGCGAGCGGATCGACGGCGGGCGGCGTGGCCACGGCGAACGCCGGTGGGCTCGGCAGCATAGTTGTCTACTACGAAATCATGGGCCCCGAGGATCAGCCCGTAACACTGGAAATTTCAGGAACCGCATCGACCTCAGCGTCTGGCGCCAGCGCGACAGCTAACGCCTACATCGAATATGGCGACGGCGCTCTGTATACGTGCTCGTCGACGGTATTTGGTTCGTGCGGAGAAACGGAGCCTGCGTCCGGAGCACTGAACGCCGTGAAGTTTTCAAATGAGGACACGAATGTTCTGGAAGACATGGAGGTGATTGCGACGGGCGACGCGACTGAAGGCGCAGGGAGCTTCTCCGCGAGCGTCGACCCAACGATCAGCATCGATCCGACGTGGCTGGCGAGTTACCCCGGATACACACTCGTATACAGCGCAAACCTTCCGGGCGTCGTTGCGACCCCCGAGCCCTCGACCTGGGCGCTGCTGGCGGTGGGCTTCGCAGGGCTAGGCTTTGCGAGTTGGCGCCGCCGGGCGGAGGCCCTTCGAGCAATCGGGTAAGGGAAAAGCGCTCGTATCTCTCGCGCTCCTCTTGGCGTCAGCAATTCGTCGCTGTCGCGCAGGAGGCTGAAGGTTCTGGCGTCCTGCGGGACCCCGCCCCGCAGAATTATCCTCGTGGCTCTCTTGTAGACGATATATCGTGTCTTAGATGCAACGCGTCCGATATATCGGATATATCCGATCATTGAGGAGAGGTCCGTCATGTCTCATTACTCTGAAGCCCAGCCGGCCGGCCATCCGGGCGGTTCCCGATATGGAAACGATGGCGCCCCATGGTCCGGGCGTCATTTCGGCCCGCCGCTGCCGCTCAAGATCCTCGGCGTCGTCGTCGCCTTCCTGATCTTCAAGCCACTCGGCGTCGCGGCGCTCCTCTTCCTCATTTGGCGCTCCGCCCGGCGAAACGGCGGCTGCAGTTTCCGCCGCCGCGAAGGTTTCGACCGCGCCACGGAGCGCGGCCCCTGGGCCGCTCGCTGCCACGGGCCCGCGACGCGAAACACCGCCTACGAGGAGCACAAGCGCGAGACGCTGAAAGAGCTCGACGAGGAGGCTCAGGCCTTCGAGGCGTTCGACCGCAAGCAGCGCGAGGCGAAGGACCGGGAAGCGTTCGAGCGTTTCCTAGCCGACCGCAGCGCGCCGCAAAACCCCGAAGAGCCGAGGTCATGAGCTCATGCGCCCCCGCCGCCCCCGCCGCCCGCGCGGGCGTTCCCCAAAAATACGCTTTCTGAAAAGTCGACATTTTCTTGCCAAAGGAACTGACCTGTGGTTTGATTTTTCGGATAGGCGCCCCGCACCGTCATCGGCCCCTCGAACGTTGTGGCGCTCAAACCCGCCATTCATCGTATGAACGATGTAGTATTCCGCCTGAGGCTTACGGCGAGGGTTCGGAGGTCGGTCGGAAAGCCGGAAATGGCGCCGCAACGCGTTGAAAAGCCAGGATCAGCGTCCGGAAATGGCGCCTCCCGGAAACGTCTGTGCGCTCTAGACGCGCCCCGCAAAGTTGCAGAAAATGGGTAACCGGGGCAAATTGCCGGGCGGAGGGGGAGTCAGAGCGGACAAAATGTGATTCAAGCTTTGGATGGCGGCGCGCATCCCTGATTCGCTCGATCGGCTTTCGCATGACGACCTGATCGGCGTGGTGCGCGAGTTGATCCATGAAGTGACGCGGCTTCGCTCGGAGAACGAGAAGCTGAGCGTGGCGCTGGGCAAGCTTCGGATCGAGCATCAGGCGGTCAAGGACGAGCTTGTGCGGCTGAAGCATTTGCCGCCGCGTCCGCCGATCAAGCCGTCGGGCATGGACAAGGCGACGGACGCCAGAGGGCCGGAGGGCGAGGGCGGCGAGAAAGGCGGGCGCTCGACGCAGCGGCGCGGCAGCCGAACTCGACAAGCTGACGGTCGGCGCGACGGTGGTGGTGACGGCGAAGGCGCCGGCGGGCTCGCGCCACAAGGGCTACGAAGACATCGTGGTTCAGGACTTGAGCCTGAAGCCGACGGTGACGCGCTATCGGCGCGAGCGGTGGGAAACGCCAGACGGCGAGACGATCGTCGCCAATCTCGATTCCGGCATTGTCGGGGGTTACGGCCCCCACCTGAATCGCTTGGTCTTGGCGCTGCACTTTGCTGGACAAATGACCTGCGAGCGGATCGTCGCGCTTCTCAATGGGATGGGGGTGGTGATTTCGAAACGCCAGGTGGTTCGCATGCTGACGGTCAAGCTGGAGAGGTTCCGGGCGGAGGATGCGGCGGTGTTGAAAGCGGGCTTGAACGGCGCCTATGTCACGGTCGACGACACCGGGGCGCGTCACGCCGGCAAGAGCGGCTACACCACCCAGATCGGCTCTTCCAACTTCACCGCGTTTCGCACGGGACCCTCCAAATCGCGTCTGGCGTTTCTGTCGCGGCTTTGCGGCGGAACGTCGCTCTGGGTGATCAACGAGGCCGCGCTCGATTATATGAAAGGGCGCGATCTGCCGCAGATCGTGATCGACAAGTTCGTCGCCCATGAGGCGCGCTCTTTTGCCTCCTCGGACGCGTGGGAGCGCCATTTGCAGGCGCTGGCCTTGGATAAGATGAAAGTCCTGCCCGACCCCGTCTTGATCGCCAGCGAGGCGGCGCTGTGGGGCGCGATCCATCACCAGGGCTTGCTGCGGGGCACAGTGATCGTTTCTGACGACGCCGGCCAGTTCCGCGTCGGCGTCCACGCGTTGTGCTGGGTTCACGCCGAGCGGCTTGTTCACAAGCTCATTCCCGCCAACGACAAGCAGCGCAACGCCGTCGAGGTCGCCAAGCGGATGATCTGGTGGTTCTATCGCGGCTTGAAAGACTACAAGCTCGCGCCGAGCCCCGAACAGGCCGAACTCTTGCGCTCCCGCTTCGACCGCATCTTCAAGCGCGCCCGAAGCGGCTACGCCATGCTCGACAGCCTGCTCAAACGCCTTCATCGCCACAAGGACGACTTGCTGCGCGTGCTCGAGCGGCCCGAAATCCCGCTCAACACCAACGCCTCGGAAAACGACATACGCGCCTTCGTCACCAAGAGAAAAATCTCCGGCGGAACCGTCTCCGTCAAGGGCCGCGACGCCCGCGACGTCATGCTCGGTCTGGCCAAGACCTGCATGAAGTTGAAACTGTCGTTCTACCAATTCGTCGGCGACCGACTGGGAATCCCGGGCCCCAAAATTCCAGACCTCGCAACCCTCGTCAGCCTCGTCCCTTCCTGACCAACACCAAGCCCGCCCGGGAATTTGCCCCGGTTACGAAAATGGCGCCTAAGCCTCTGATATCTCAGTGGCGCTGACAAAAGTGCGGGATTATCCCCTTGACACAGGTACGCGATTGAGGTATGTTTTTCGGCATTGGAGTTTAAGGCCATGCCGATCAAGCCTCCCCGCAAGCGAACGCGCCCTTCAAAAGCCGGACAGCGCGAAAGCAACGTTCAGGCGTATTCAGTTCGCGAGTTTTTCGCAGAGTTTCCGAATGACGATGCTTGTCTCACGCGGGTTATGCAGGTCCGCTACGGGCTGCGCCACGTTTGTGGAGAATGCAAAAAGGATTCAAGCTTTCACAAGCTGGCCAACCGTCGTGCGTTTGCTTGCTCGCACTGTGGCGATAATCTCTATCCATGCGCCGGGACGATCTTTCAAGACAGCCGGACGCCGCTGCAAACGTGGTTCTATGCGATCTATCTCTTTATCGCGACGCGCCACGGCGTGAGCGGCAAGGAGCTTCAGCGCACGCTCGGCGTCACCTACAAGACCGCCTATCGCATTGGCATGCAAATCCGCGATCTCATGGGCAAGGTCGACAGTTTCCAAGTCCTGAAAGGCCACGTCGAGATCGATGAGACCTATTTCGGCGGCTACCGCCCGCGCTCACAAGGCGGAAAGGAAACCAAGACGATCATCATGGGTATGAAAGAGCGTGGCGGTCGGATCGAGACCCAGATCATTCCCGACGTGAAAACTGCGACGCTGCGCCCTATCGTGCTCGAAAGCGTCGAGAAAGGCGCGACCGTCTCAACCGATGAACTGGCGGCTTACAATTTACTAAAGCGCGATGGCTACATTCACGGCGCGGTTGATCATTCGCGCAACGAATGGGCTTGGACGGATCGCGTTACGGGAACGACCTTTTCAACGAACGGAACTGAATCGTTCTGGAAGCTGTTCAAGGACTCGATCAACGGCACGCATATCCATATCAGCGCGAGGCATCTGGACCGCTATCTCGGCGAGTTTTCTTTCCGGTCAAACCACCGCCAGATGCGGAATGCGATGTTCGATCTGCTCGTGGCTTCGCTTTAATCAGCGAAGCCGAAGCCGCATCAAATGCGGCTCGATCAATGGGGCCGACGCCACGCGCTTCCTCCTGCGCCACAAATTCCGGCAATCTGGCGGATTCCAAAGCCTCGCGTAAGGTGATATACAAGCCGGTCATATGGACAGCATATCCTGATGGTTGCAAAACGACAAGATCGAGAGGACGCGCCATCGCTGGACATCAGCAATGTGGTCGCCGCCTTCTCTGAGGAACAGGTTCAGCGCATGACCGGCCTGACGATTGGTCGGCTGCGGTATTGGGCAAAGACGGACTTTTTTAAGCCAAGCTTTGTCGAGGATAATCCGCGTCTACCATATAGCAAGTTCTATTCGTTCAAGGATGTGGTTGCGCTACGCACCTTAGAAATTCTTCGCGTTCAAAACAACGTACCTCTACAGCAACTAAGGATTGTCGCGGAGCGTCTATCGCATCTTAAGGATGATCTGTGGACCAAGACGACCTTGTTTGTGGAAAAAAAGAAAGTCGTGATTGTTAATCCAGAAAATAATACGCCTTATGAAGTCATCTCACGACAATATCTCCTAGGCATCGCGCTAGAGAAGGTCATTAACGAGACTCGATCGGACATCGTTGCATTTCGGAGCCGTCCAGAAACCGCTGTCGGGCAAATCAGCCGAAGCCGGTCAGTGCTGCGAAATGCGTCGGTCGTTGCGGGCACTAGGATTCCAGTGAAAGCGATTACCAGGCTGAGTGAGGACGGGTACACTGTCGATCAAATTATTGCAGAGTATCCCGATCTGCGGCCAGAAGACGTAGAGGCCGCGCTCAAACATGGGAAATCCAATGTCGCGGCGTGAGTCGGGCGGGGGCACTTCTGAGGTTCTTTATTGATCAGTGCGTCCCCAATTCGGTAGCCAAAGCCCTCGCCGACGCCGGACATGAAGTGCTCTTGCTCAGAGAGAAGATCGCCCCCAATTCCCCAGACCCTCTCGTCTGCGCCGTTGCGGAGGCGAATGACGCAATTCTCGTAAGCCATGACAGTGATATGAAGCAACTGGCCAGACGACGTGGCGTTGGGCACCTTCGTTTTCGCAAATTGAGTCTCGTCAAACTTACGTGCCGAGAAGCCAAGGCTGCGGCCCGGATCACTCAAGCCATGTCACTTATCGAACACGAATGGGATTACGGCGCGAACAATGCCGATCGACGCATGTTTGTTGAAATAGGAGATGCGGTCATCAGAACTGTGCGCTGAAAAAGTCGGCCTGTCACGCGCAGACTGCATAGGTCAGCCGGTTACCTGTGTCAAGGGGATAATCCCGCAAAAGTGCACAGTTGGAGGCCCATGCATCCCCCCTTCCGCCCGGCATCGCCGGGCGACCACGCGACAGAAGCCGGATGCGGACCCAGAGCCGCCTTCCGTGGGCTGTTCGGCCGCCATCGCGGCGGCCCGTTCGGGCGCTGGCGTGGGCGGCGGATGTTCGATTCGGGCGCGCTGAGGCTCGTCGTGCTCGGCCTCATCGCCGAGGAGCCGCGTCACGGCTACGACATCATCCGCGGACTGAGGGCGCGCTTCCAGGGGTCCTATAGCCCGAGCCCCGGCTCGATCTATCCGATCCTGCAGATGCTGGCGGACGCCGGGCTCGTGTCCTCGTCTTCGCATGGGCCGCGGCGCCTGTTCAAGATCACCGAGGCGGGCAAAGCCTATCTCGGAGGGCAACGCGCCGAACTCGACGCGATCAACGCCCAACTTGAAGAAGCCGCCGCGCCAATCGGCGAGAAAGGGATCGGCGATGCAATCCATGACTTCCGCGGCGCCCTCTTCGCCAAGATGCGCAGAGGCGCGCTCAACAGCGAACAGGCCGGCAAGCTCCGCGACGTGCTGGAGCGCGCGCGGCGCGAGATCGAGGAGCTGTAAGTTGTCAGCGCCGCCGCGCCCAGCGCCAGATCGCCCATTGCCGGCGCAAAGGGGAGACCTCGCGCAATGGTTCGAAGGGGCGGGGCGCGTTTCGCTCGAGCCGATCGAGATCGAGCTTAATCGCGCCAAGCGGGACGAAGGCCGGCAGGATCTTGCGCGGCGACGCCGCGAGACGGCTCTCCGCCTCCGCGAGCTTTTCGCGGGCGAGCGCTCTGATCTCCGCGCAAGCCCCGACGACGCCTGCGCTCGCGCGGCGCGCGTCGAGGTCCTGCACGCTCGCTCCGTGACGCGCCGCGACATCGACTGGAAACAGAGTTGGCGCCGAGCCCGCTGCGAACGGGAGCGCCGAAAGCATGCGGATCAACGCGAGCGCGAGCCCCGCCGGCGCATGCACGTTTTTGTCGTCGAGGTCGCGGCCCCCTGCTGCGATCCGCGATGCCAGATGCAATCGCGCGCCTTGGCTCTCCCCGGCATAGGCCTCGAAGGCCATGAGATTGAAATCGTCCTGCGGCGCCATTTCCTGGAGGCGCGCGTCGATCATCGCCTCGAGCCAGTCGCGCGGCAGGGCGAAGGTGTCGATGGCGGAGCGTAGCGCGAGCGCGACCGGATTGCCGGCGGCTTCGTCATCGCGCTCGCCGCGCGCGACTTCGCGCCACCATGCGAGCCTGATCGCCGCAAGATTGGGATCGCGCGCGCGAAAGCGCGCCTGGCCGATTTCATAGTCGAAGCTCGCGAGCGCCAGCAGCGCGTCGCGGGCGGACGGGTCGGCGTAGAGCGAGCCCAGCCACTGATCGCGGGCATGCTCGCGCGCGAGCGATGCGCAATATTTATGGGCTTCCGCCAGCGCCCCGGCGCCGAACGGGCCGCCGGCGGTCACGGCGCCGCGATCAGGACCGCTGCGACGCGGCGGTCCTCCGACCGCATGACATTATACACCCGAAGGGCCGGACCGGTCGCCATCGCCTCGAAGCGGACGCCCGCCTCGCGCAGCGCCGCTCTGAGAGACTTGGGGACGAGCGCCATTTCAGCGCCCGTGCCGACGACCAGAAACTCGATCGATCCCGGCGCTTCCTCGATCTCGCTGAACAGCGGCGCGAGCGTACGGTCGTGCAAGTCCTCGACGCTCGTCGCCTCGATCGGTCGCACGCCTTTCGGGGTCGCGAGAATCGAACCGTGATGCGACATGCCGGCGAATGCAAAGGCGCCGCCGCCGTGGGCTTGGATCAGGTGGCTGCCGGGGGCGAATGGCGCGGGCGACGCGGACGGGCTCAAACCTTGACCTTCGCGTCGGCGCTCGCGGCGCCCGTGTCCTGCTCTTTCGACCGGTCGAGCGCGTCCGCGCGTACGCCCATGTAGATCAGCATCGGGGAGCAGATGAAGATCGACGAATAGGTGGCGACGAAGATGCCCCAGATCATCGCTGCCGAGAACGAGCGGATGACATGGCCGCCGAGGAAGAAGAGCGCAAGCAGGGCGAGAAAGACCGTGGTCGCGGTCATGATGGTGCGTGGCAGCACCGCGTTGACCGACATGTCGACGATTTCGGCGGTCGACAGGCGCTTGTACTTGCGCATCACTTCGCGAATGCGATCGAGCACGACCACCGTCTCGTTCAAGGAATAGCCGACGATCGTCAGGATCGCCGCGATCGACGTCTGGTTGAACTCGAGCTGGGTGACGCAGAAGAAGCCGACCGTCAGCAGAAGGTCGTGCATCGTGCCGATGATCGCGCCGACTGCGAACTGCCACTCGAAGCGGAACCACAGATAGGTGAGCACCGCGATGATGGCGACGACGACGCCGAGCGTGCCGCTCTGCACGAGCTCCGCCGACACGGTCGGCCCAACCGCGTCCACGCTGCGGAACTCGTAGTCATTCGAGAACGCTTCGCGCAGCTTGGCGATCGCGGTCTGCTGGCCCGCGTCGCCGCCGGGCTGCACGTTGAGCCTGAGCAGCACGTCGGATTGGGATCCGATCTGCTGCACTTCGACCGGTCCGAGACCGAGAACTCTCGGCCTTCGCGCGGATGTCGGCGATGTGCGCTTCGCCGGCCTTGGCGCGCATGTCGACCTGCGTGCCGCCGGCAAAGTCGATACCGAAGTTCATGCCGACGAAGAAGAACAGCACGACCGAGATGATCGAGAGGGTCGCCGACAGCGGATAGCTCACGCGGCGGAACCGCATGAAGCCGAACTTGGTGTTCTCGGGCGCGAGACGAAGGAGTTTCATGCGGCGAATTCCAGATTGGGCGCCGGCGCGTTCATATCGGCAGCCTGCTCGGCCGCTGGCGGTGGTACCACAGCGCGATCATCATGCGGGTCATGGTCACGGCGGTCACGATCGAGGTGATGATGCCGAGCCCGAGCGACACCGCGAAGCCGCGCACGGCGCCCGCGCCGAAGAGATAGAGGATGAGCGCCGCCACGAACATCGTCACGTTGGAGTCGACGATCGTCGCGAAGGCGCGTTTGAACCCCGCGTCGAGCGCCGAGATGACCGAGCGGCCGAGATGCAACTCCTCGCGGATGCGCTCGTAGATCAGCACGTTCGAGTCGACCGCCATGCCGATGGTGAACACGATGCCGGCGATGCCGGGGAGCGTCAGCGTCGCGCCGAGCAGAACCATCGAAGCGAAAATGAGGAGGATGTGAACGGCGAGCGCGAGATCGGCGAATATGCCGAAAATGCCGTAGGTCGCAATCATGTAGATGATGACCAGGATGCCGCCGACATAGGCCGCGCGCTTGCCCGCGTCGATCGAATCCTGCCCGAGGCCAGGGCCGACCGTGCGCTCCTCGACCACGGTGAGCTTCGCCGGCAGCGCGCCGGCCCTGAGCAGGATCGCGAGGCTGCTCGCTTCGTCGAGCGTGAAATTGCCCGTGATCTGACCGGTGCCGCCGGTGATCGGCGAACGGATGACCGGCGCCGAAATGACCTTGCCGTCGAGCACGATGGCGAACGGGCGGCCGACGTTTTCCGCCGTCACTTGTCCGAACTTCTGGCCGCCGCGCAGGTTGAAGCGAAAGGTTACATCGGGCTCGCCGGTCTGCTGGTCGAAGCTCTGCTGAGCGTCGACGAGATCCTCGCCGTCGACCATGATGCGCTTCTGCACTTGGATCGTTCCGCCGCCTTTCTGCATCGGCAGCGTCTCGACCTCGTTCGGCGGATCGCCGGGGTCGGCTACGAGCTGGAAGTCAAGCTTCGCGGTCTGGCCGATGATTTCCTTGAGCTTCGTCGTGTCCTGAAGCCCTGGCACCTCGATCAGCACGCGGTTGAGGCCCTGCTGCTGGATCACCGTTTCCTTGGTGCCCATCGCGTTGATGCGGCGGTTCAAGACCTCGATCGACTGCGTCACGGCGTGACGAACCTTGTCGGCGGTCGCCGCATCGGTAAGCGTCAGCTGGACGCCGGCATCGGTTTGAGTGACTTCGAGGCTGCGCCCGTTGCCTCCCGCCAGTGGCCCACCGATCGGCTGGCTGAGCGACTGCAGGAGTTCGTAAGCCTTCTGGCGCTCGGCCGGATCGGCGATGCGGACGAGGACGCCGCGCGGTTGCGTTGCGATGCCGCCCGAAAGCGCGATCTTCCCGTCGCGCATCTTCTGGCGCACGTCGTCGCGCAGCGCCTCGACCTGCGACTTGATCACGGACGCGTCGTCGACCTGCATCAGCATGTAGGCGCCGCCCTGGAGATCGAGGCCGAGCACGATCTGGCGCAGGGGAATAAAGCCCGGCAGCTTGGCTGCAAGCCCGTCGACCGTTTCGGCCGGCAGGAAGCTCGGCACGATGAGCAGGATCGCCGCCGCGACAAGCGCGAGAACGGAGGCCAATTTCCAGGTTGCGAAACGGAGCATCAGGCTCTCTGCTTATCCGAACAGGGCGTCGCGGCCTGCGAGGTCAGGCGCTCGCGTCCTTCTTGGCCGGCGACTTGGCGGGCGGCGTCGCGTCCTTGACCGGTTCGCCCTTTGAGCGCACCTCGGCAATGCCGGAACGCGCCAGTCGCACCTTGACGTTGGGCGCGATCTCGAACTCGACTTCATTGTCGTCGACCGATTTCGTGACCTTGCCGATGAGGCCGCCGGTCGTGACGACGATGTCGCCGCGTCTCGCCGCCTGCACCAGTTCGCGCTGCTCCTTGGCGCGGCGTTGTTGCGGACGCCACAGCACGAAATAGACAATCGCGATCATCGCCACGATCGGCACGAGCTGGACCAGCGTGTCCGTGGCGCCGGCCGGCAGGATGCTGCTGGTCTGGGCGAAGGCGGCGGTTATCCACACTGGGCGGAGGCTCCGGCGACGCGAAAGCCGCGCCGTTTCATCAGGGGGTTACACGAAAGGCGTCGCTTATATAGCCGCCGGCCCCGCGAAAGCAACGGCGCACGCATGGGCGAACGGGCCGGGAGTCGTGCGCCACTGTTCGGCGCGCGAAACGCTCGCTATACCGAGGCGCCGCAGAGATCGGCATGGTTCGGGAGGGACGTGCAATGCATAAGCAACTTGCGGAGTTCGTGGGAACCTTCGCCCTGGTGTTCTTCGGCTGCGGCGCTGCGGTCATCGGCAGCATGGGCTCGGGCCCAGGCGCGATCAATCTGCTCGGGATCGCAAGCGCCTTCGGCTTCGCGATCGTCGCCATGGCCTACGGCATTGGGCCGATCTCGGGCTGTCATGTGAATCCGGCGGTGAGCTTCGGCGTGTTCGTAGCGGGCCGTATGAGCGCGACGGACATGGTCGGCTATTGGATCGCCCAGGTCCTCGGCGCGATCGTCGCCGCGGCCGTGCTCTATCTCATTCTGTCAGGCAAGGCGCAGGGCTGGAACGGCGGGCTTGGCCAGAACGGCTGGGGCCCCGGCTATATCGGCGAATACAACGTGGTTTCCGCCTTCGTCTTCGAGGTGGTCGGAACGTTCCTGTTCCTGGTCTGCATTCTCGGCGTCACCCACCCGTTCGCGCCGACCGGCTTCGCCGGCCTGGCGATCGGCCTGACGCTGGTCGCCATTCACCTCGTCGGCATCAACATCACCGGCACCTCTGTCAATCCGGCGCGCTCGATCGGCCCGGCGCTCGTCGGCATCGCGTCGAACCCGGAACGCGTCGCGCAGCTTTGGCTCTTCATCATCGCTCCGCTGATCGGCGCAGGCGCTGCGGGTTTCCTGTTCCAGAAGGAAAGCACGCTGGACGCCAAGAAGGCCTGAGCCGAACCCTCCAATCTTGCAAGCTAAAGCATGGCGGGCCAAAAGCCCGCCATGCTTCACATCAACGCCCTGACCTACCGGCTCGGCGAGCGCCTCTTGATCGACAATGCGACCGTCGCGCTGCCGAGCGGCGCGCGCGTCGGGCTTGTCGGGCGCAACGGCGCAGGCAAGACGACCCTTTTCCGGCTCATCCGAGGCGAGGTCTCGCCAGAAAGCGGCTCGATCTCCGCGCCCAAGGACGCGCGTCTCGGCAGCGTCGAGCAGGAGGCGCCGGGCGGCGCCGAGACGCTGATCGACTTCGTGCTGTCGGCTGACGTCGAGCGCGCGGCCCTTATTACTGAAGCCGAGAGCGCCAGCGATCCCGAACGCATCGCCGACATCCAGACCCGCCTCGTCGACATCGACGCCCACGCAGCGCCGGCGCGCGCGGCGCGAATTTTGAGCGGCCTCGGCTTCGACGAAGAGGCGCAGTACCGCGCGCTTTCCGAATATTCCGGCGGCTGGCGCATGCGCGTAGCGCTCGCCGCGGCGCTCTTCTCCGAGCCCGACCTGCTGCTGCTCGACGAGCCGACCAACTATCTCGATCTCGAGGGCGTGCTGTGGCTCTCCGACTATCTGAGAAGCTGCCAATCGACGATCCTCGTCATCAGCCATGATCGCGATCTGCTCGACGATGTCGCCGACCATATCCTCCATCTCGACCGCGCCAAACTGACGCTCTGGAGCGGCGGATATTCGAGTTTCGAGCGCCAGCGCCGCGAGCAACAGGCCCTGCAGGGCAAGGCGATCAAGAAACAGGAGGAGCGCCGCGCCCATCTGCAGGCCTTCGTCGACCGATTCCGCGCGAGCGCGACCAAGGCGACGCAGGCCCAGTCGCGCCTCAAGATGCTGGCAAAAATGGAGCCGATCACGGCGATCGTCGACGATGCCGTGCTGCCGTTCCGATGGCCGCCGATTGCAAGGCGCTTGAGCCCGCCGATCGTGGCCATGGAGAAAGTCAGCGCCGGCTACGGCGGGCGCGCGGTGCTATCCCGTATCGACCTCACGCTCTCCAACGACGACCGGATCGGGCTTTTGGGCGCGAACGGCAACGGCAAGTCGACCTTCGCCAAACTCGTCGGCGGACGGCTCGCGCCGATGGCTGGCCGGATGGTGCGCGCCAACAGGCTCGAGGTCGGTTTCTTCGCCCAGCATCAGATCGACGAGCTCGAGCCGGGCGGCACGCCTTACAGCCATGTCGCCGAACGCATGCGCGGCGGAGCGGAATCGAAGATCCGCGGCCGCGCCGCGATGATCAGCTTCTCGGGAGCGCGGGCCGACACCAAAGTCGAGCAGCTCTCGGGCGGCGAGAAGGCGCGGCTCTTGATGGGCCTTGCGACCCTCGACGGTCCGCAGCTTCTCATCCTCGACGAGCCGACCAACCATCTCGACATCGACAGCCGGGCTGAGCTCATTGAGGCGATCAACGAGTACGAAGGCGCCTGCATCCTCGTCTCACACGACCGCCGGCTGCTCGAGGCCTGCGTCGACCGGCTTTGGTTGGTGGCGAACGGAACGGTGAAGCCCTTTGACGGCGATATTGCGGACTACGGGCGCTTCGTCCTCAACCAGAATGCGCCTCCGCAGCAAAAGCCGAAGCGGGAGCAGACCTCCAAGCCCACGCCCGCGCCCGCGCCGGCGACGAACCGCGGCCAGGGGCTGCTGAGGCGCGAACTCGCCGCGCTCGAAGACAGAATGAACCGCTTCCGGGACCTCCTGCGCCGAATCGACGAGGCGCTGGCGGAAGCGAGCGCCGCTGGCGGTGAAGCGTTCAAGATCGCCGATCTCGCCCAGCGCCGCGGCGACCTCGAGCGCGCGCTGGCGTCGGCCGAAGAGGCGTGGCTGGAACTCTCGGAGCAGGCCGGGGCGCAGTGACGGCGATCGCGATCGCTCCCGCGGCAAATCGGCGCGGTTATCGGTTCGTCGCCACCTCGTGGCGGCGATAGAGCGCCAGCACCTTCGCGCGATAGATTGGCCGCATGATCTCGTGATGCAGGCGCTGGACCGCGCCCATCCGCCTGTGCTGGACCGTGGTCCCCCCGGTCTCGCGCGACACGTCACGG
Organism: uncultured Alphaproteobacteria bacterium; assembly: GCA_963721905.1. Lineage (GTDB taxonomy): Bacteria > Pseudomonadota > Alphaproteobacteria > Rhizobiales > Beijerinckiaceae > Roseiarcus. The sequence continues at coordinate 160,186 of CAVRMF010000014.1, read as the reverse complement.
ATCGGCGCGGGGATCGCGACCAGCATCGTTACGCCGGTCACCCAGGCCATCTGAAGGAACGTGTCGACCGGACGATCGAAAGGCGCGGTGATCGACAGGAGACGCTCGGCGGCCGAGTGGCCGACAATCTGCCCGATGGCCCTCAGCGGCGGAGAATGGGGCCTGAGCAACGCGAATTCGCCTCTGCGGACGACGTCGACGCCCGCCGGCTCCAAACCCGCCGCCGGCAGAAGCACGTAATCCCATCGGCTCCGTTCGGCGATGGCGAAATCGAGAAGGGCCGCGAACCGTTCCCTGTCGATCTCGGCGTCGTCCTCGAACACGCAGGCGAAATCGAGGCCTTCGTCGACGATTCGTCGCCAGGCGGCGCGGTGACTGAGGAACGCGCCGATCTCCGGGAGGCCAAGCGCGAACGGATAGCGCGGTGCGAAGCGCGAGCGCACATAGGCCGCCTTCGCCTCCGCCGCGGAGAGGCGGGTGCCGTCGACCGCGGGCAGAATTTCGCTCTCGATCGGCAGCCGCGCCCGCATCGTCTCGACATTGGCCTTGCGGCCCGCCGCCCGCTCGAGATGGAGAATGAAAGCCTTCGGAGCGCTCAAGACTGGCCGTTCCTGCAAAGACCTGATATGCGCCCCGGCGGCGCGACCGGGCCGTGCACCGGGGCGCGCCGCACTACCACATCGCCAAACCGCGAGACCAGCCCCCGCGATCAACCCTTGAACGCATGACGGACCGAGCGAACCCGAAACCCGCCTCTCCTTCGCCCGCGCTCCTGCCGATCTCCGCCACGGTCATCTGCAAAAACGAGGAGGCGTGCATCGGAAAGTGCCTGTCGAGCCTCGAGGGGCTCGCAGAGATCATTGTCGTCGATTCCGGCTCGACGGACGGGACGCTGGCGATCGTCGAGGACTTTTCGCGCCGCGGCTTCCCTATCCGGCTCATTCATCAACCCTGGCTCGGCTACGCCCGACAGAAGCAGTTAGGGCTCGATGAAGCGTCGAGCCCGTGGGTTCTCAGCATCGACGCGGATGAATGGCTCGACGACGACTTGAGGGCTGATTTGCCTCGCCTTGCGGCGGCCGAGGAATCGATCGCCGGCTGGGAACTGCGCCGCACGCTGACGCTTTACGGACGTCTCGCTCCGGTCAGCCTCCGGACGCGCCCGGAAAATATCCTGCGGCTCGTCCGGCGTGGGCGCGCCCACTTCGACGCCGACCTCATCGTCCACGAAGGCCTCATCCCCGACGGCGAGACCGCAATCGCGCGCAAGGGACTGCTGCGCCACGAGCGCGGGCTGCCGCTCGACCAGCAGATGAAGAAGGAAATCGTCTACGCCCGGCTGAAAGCAGAGCAGCGCCTCGCGCTCGGCAAGAAGCCTTCTCGGCTCAAGCTATTGCTGAACCCGACGATCTATTTCCTGCGCATCTTCTTCTGGAACCGCTTTTTTCTCTGCGGCTGGGCGGGGTTCATCCACGCGGCGACCGGCGCGACCTATTCGTTCATGACCGAGGCGATGCACCGGCAGTTCTACTACGCCCGGAAAGCCTCGGCGGACGCGCGCGGCGCCGAGAACGACGGCGGCAGGGGCGGGACGGCATGAACCCGAAAGGCGAAAGCGCGCCGCTTGACGAAATCGAGGTCATCATCCCGAATCTGAAAAGGCGCTATTCGGGCGGGACGGCGGTCAACAGGACGATCGCGCCGTTGATCGCTGAGCGCTGCCAAGCGGCATGGTTCGGCCTCGACCGGCCGCAAGGAGTTCGCAGGTCTCAGCGTCGGCGATCTTCTGCAACTGCGGTCCTGCCATCCCAGGCGCCGCCCAGCGCGCATCTGGCATGCGCGCCGCAACACGGAAATGCTGCTTGGGCTTGTCCTGAAGCGGCTTGGCTGGAAGCTCAAGCTCATTTTCAACTCGGCCAGCCAACGGCGCAAAACCTGGTGGACCGACTTCCTCATCGCGCGCATGGACGCCGTCATAGCGACCAGCGAGACGTCGGCCTCGTTCTTGCGGCGGCCCGCCACGGTCATCCATCACGGCATCGATGTCGAGACCTACCGGCCGCCGGCCGACCGGTTCGCGGCTTTCGCGGCCACCGGCCTTCCGGGCAAGTACGGGATCGGCACGTTCGGGCGGGTGCGCCGCCAGAAGGGCGTCGATCTCTTCGTTGAGGCCGCGTGCCGGCTTCTGCCGAAGTATCCGGACTTCACCGCCGTGGTGATCGGTTTCGTTTCGGTCGACAATCGGCTCTTCGTGGAGGGGCTCAAACAACGGATCGCGGCCGCCGGGCTTTCGGACCGCATCCGCTTCCTTGGCGAACTGCCGATCGAGGAAGTGCCGCTCTGGTACCAGCGCATCTCGATCTACGTCTTCGCCTCGCGCGTCGAGGGGTTCGGCCTCACGATGCTCGAGGCCATGGCCGCGGGCGATGCGGTGGTTGCGACGAGGGCGGGGTCGGCGGAGACGGTCATCGTCGACGGCGAGACGGGCATGCTGGCGCCGGTCGACGACGTCGACGGGCTGGCGCAGTCCCTCGAATTGCTGATGCGCAACCCTGAGCGCATTGCCGACATGGGCGCCGGGGCGCGCGCGCGGGTGGTGAAGGACTTCAGCCGCGACCGAGAAGTCGACGAGATTGTCTCGGTCTATCGCAGGCTCTGGGAGGGCGAAGCGGCGCCTTAAGCGGGGGCCCGGTGTGTAGCCGCCGCCAACAGGCGCTTGAACGAGGCCGAGACCTGGTGCCGCAACACCGCGATGCGACGGTCTCCCTCGGACGTGACCCAGTTGAACTGGATGACGCGTCGCTCGCCGGAGAACGGCTTGTGGCCATGCCAGGAATTGTCGGACCGCTTGAAAGCCAAAAGCGTGCCTGCGGCGGGCGGGACCTCCAGGATCGCGTCATCGAGATTGTCGGCCGACCTCAACAGCCTCAGACGGCCGCCCGAATGCTCCCATTCGGGATTCATGTAAATCAGGATCGTGATGATCTTGCTCTTCGTGTCGGTATGGATTCGTCCGTCCTTGGCGCTGCAATGGCCGCGGACCGTGACGGTATGCGGCAGCCCGGAGAGATCGAGACCGAACTTCTCCTCGAAGGCCTTGCGGAGCGCGTCTGACTCAAGTTCTTCGATAAACTCGCGAAAGGCGGGCCCGTAGGACAACTGTTCGACGGGAAAACTTCCGCTCTCGGCGATGCGGGGGTAATCGCGATTGATTTCCGCGCACGCTTCGGCCCGGACGAAGCCGGGGACGACCATGTAAGGAAAAGGATCGCTTGCTAGGGGGACAGCTTTGAAAGCGTCAAGGTCGAGATTGTGCAACGTCATTCCGCGGTCTCTGCGTCGCCCTTTTCCCCGGCCGACGAATTAGCCTGCGCATCGATGCCTGTCAAAACTGCGAAGATCATCAGCAAGCGTGCGCCTCCCTAAAGCTGGGGCGCCAGATAGTTGATGAAGGCGCGCGCCGCCGGCGACGCGGCCCGGCCCGGCGGAAAGACCGCGTGCAGTTCGACCGGCTCCAAGGCCCAGTCGTCCATGATTCTGGTGAGATCGCCCCGCTCGATCTCGGCCCGGCATCCCCAAAACGACGTAAGCGTGATCCCGAGACCCGCCACGGCCCCCGCAACCGCGCCTTCATTCGCGGCCGTCGTCAACTGGCCCTCGACCCGTACGGACGTGCGTTCTCCGTTCTTCGTGAACGTCCAGGCGTTCGGACCGGGCCAACCCGGTCCGATGATGACGGCGTGAGACGCAAGGTCGTCGGGATTTTTTGGCCGGCCGCGGCGCCCGAGATAGGCTGGCGAGGCCGCAAGGACGCGCGGCGCTTCAGCCAGCTTCCGCGCGACTGCGCTCGAATCTGGCAACGAGCCGAGCCGGAGCGCCACATCAACCCCATCGACAACCAGGTCTTGGCGCTGATCGTTGACGCCAAGGTCGATGCGCAGCGCTGGGTGACGCTCCAGAAACTTCGGCAGGCGGGGGATCACTTCGCGAACGCCAAAGCTGGATGAGACTGCGATCCGAAGCAACCCGCGCAATTCCCCCGTCCCGCGAGCCGCGTGATCCGCTTCCTCGAGGACCGACAACAGGGGCTCGATCCGAGCGAGATACTCGGCGCCCGCTTCGGTCAAGGTCACCGCCCGGGTTGTTCTGACGAGCAGCCTCGCGCCGACCTCCGTCTCCAGTTGGGCGAGAATTCGCGATACCGACGGTTGCGATAGACCAAGATCACGAGCCGCGCGCGAGAAACTGCCGGAATGCGCGGTCCGAACAAAGGTCCGTAGAGCCGAAAGCCGATCAGTCATTTGCATTGCGAATAAACATTATTTGAAATGATCGTCTAGCCCCGCATCGGCCAATGGATCAACCTCCGCCCTTGCGCAATCGCGCCCAGAAATTGTGGAGATTCCTGTGTCGCTTCAAGACAGGCTCGACGCCCTCAAGGCGGACTTCGAAGGCAACAAGGCCCCCGCCGAAGTGGTTGCGGTGATGCGTAAAGCGACCGCCGATCTCATCGCCTCAGGCCAGGCCGAGAAGGCTCTCAAGGCGGGCATGCGAGCGCCCGAATTCGCGCTGCCCGACGCTCATGGACAAATTCAGCGCACGGCCGAGCTCCTGCAAAAAGGCCCGCTGGTTCTGACGTTCTATCGCGGCGTCTGGTGCCCCTATTGCAACATGGATTTGCAGGCGATCGAAGCGGCGGCGAACGACATTCGCGCGCTCGGCGCGTCTCTCGTCGCGATCTCACCGCAGACAGCGCCGAGCCGCCGCAAGTCTGAGCGCGAAAACGCCTTGAGTTTCCCGATTCTCAGCGACCATGGCAATGTGGTGGCGAACGAATTCGGGCTGCGCTTTCGCGTTCCGGTCGCCCTCATCGCGGTCTACAGAGGCTTCGGCATCGACCTGCCAATTGGAAACGGCGAGGACAGCTGGACCCTGCCGATGCCCGCGCGCTACGTCATTCGGACGGACGGGGTGATCGCCTATGCCGAGGTCAATGCCGACTACACGCGCCGCCCCGATCCCAGCGAACTGCTGCCCGTTCTGTCCCGCCTCAAGGTCGACACCGCGGCGTAACCGGGTTAGCGTTTCATTCGTCATTCCAGGTTGAGCCGCCGCGAACGCTGCGGCTCGGCGCGCGCCGCGAGGCTCCAATGATTCGGCTCTACTTCCACCCTTCTCCCAATCCTCTAAAGGTCGCGCTGTTCCTCGAGGAGGCCAGCCTCGCTTATGAAGTCGTGCCGGTCGACACCGCCAAGGGCGAGCAGCATGCGCCCGAGTTTCGCGCGATCAATCCGAACGGCAAGACGCCTGCTATCGTCGACACCGAAGGTCCGGCCGGAACCGAAGCTCGCATCTTCGATTCGAATGCGATCCTTCTCTACCTCGGCGACAAGACCCAGCGCTTCATCGGGACGTCCGTCGATCGGCCCGAACTCCTGTCCTGGCTCTTTTTCATCGCGACCGGACTGGGCCCCTTCTCGGGGCAGGCGGTGCATTTCCAGCATGCCGCCCCGGAAAAGGTCCCTTACGCGATCAACCGCTATCGGCGTGAGGCCGAACGTCACTACCAGGTCCTCGACAAGCATATGGCTGGACGCGACACGATCGTCGGACGCGACTATACGATCGTCGACATGTCCGCCTGGGGCTGGCTTGATCGCGCCGGGCGCGTCCTTCCCGGCGAAACTCCTCCACTCGCCGCGTTCCCCAACCTCCAGCGCTGGTTCAAGGCGATCGACGCGCGACCCGCCGTGGCGCGCGCGCGGGCCATCGGCACGAGGTTCGCCTTCAAGAGAGAAGTGGACGAAGAAACCCGCCGGGCGCTTTTTCCTTCCAACTATCCGGCGCCGGCAAAGTAGGAGCCCGCCCTACCAGCCCGGCGCGCCGCGCGCGGCTTCAATCAGCGCGGCGAGAAGATAGGGCGCGAAGGAGCGCCACACCTCGACATGGAAGGCGGTCGCGTCGCGCCGCCACAGCACGATCTCCGCCTTGTCGAAGATCGTGCGCGTCGCCATCCCGATCGGGAACGCCGCGGGATGAAGATCGAGCGGACAGCCGGCGCTGAGCGCCCGCGCCGCGACCGGGCCCGAAACGAAAACGCCAATCTGCCGATGCGAGACGTCGACGAGGCTGTGCGGCGCCGAGTTCGAGCGCCGACCCGAGCTCCGCGCCGAGCGAAGCGGCGTCCGTGTCCTCGGCGATCAAGAGCCACTCGTCTGGCCCCAGCCACAGCGCGGCGCGGCGCTTGCCCTCGCCCGCCTGCCCGAGCCCTGCCGGCAGGTCGGCCCAGAAAGTGGAAGAGCAGGCGGCGCGGGCCGCCTCGCCCCCGCGAAAGACGAAGCGCGCGGCGGCGGGAGCCTCGGCGAGCGCAAACCTGTCCCCGGCCGGCAGGGCGAAGCCTTCGAGTGGCGAACGCGGCGCGAGAACGGCGTCAGACATGGAGACGCGCTCCAGGCTCGTCATAAAAGATCGGCGCCGTAACCGAGACGCGGATCGCGCCCCTCGGCATCGGCACGTGCAGCATCGCGCCCACCCGAGACCGCCCCGCGGCGACGAGCGCGAGCGCGATCGAGCGCCCCAAAGTCTCGCTGCGATAAGACGAGGTCACGTGGCCGAGCGCCGCCGCGCCGACAGGCGGCGTCGCGCTTTCCGTCACCTGCGCGCCTTCTTCCAGAACCGCGTTCGGGTCCTCGGTCAGGAGGCCGACGAGCTGCTTGCGGTTTTCAGCGACGATGTCGGGGCGGCTCAGCGAGCGTTTGCCGACGAAGTCCTTCTTCGTCTTACCGATCGCCCTGTCGAGTCCGAGGTCGGCCAGCGTCACCGTGCCGTCCGTATCCTGGCCGACGATCACATAGCCCTTCTCGGCCCGCATCACGTGCATCGCCTCGGTGCCATAAGCGCAGCCGCCACGCTTCTCGACTTCGCGCCAGACGGCCTCCCAGACGGGACGGCCGAAGCCTGCCGGGACATTGATCTCGTAGCCGAGTTCGCCGGTGAAGCTGACCCGCATCAGCCGCGTCGGAACGCCGCAAACGCGGGCGTCGCGCACGCTCATATGCGGGAAGGCCTCGTTCATGAGATCGACGCCTTCGATGAGCGGGGCGATCGTCTCGCGCGCTTTCGGCCCCTGCACGGCGATCACCGCCCATTGTTCGCTGGTCGAGGTCAGCCAGACCTTGAGATCGCTGAACTCGGTCTGGAGATAGTCCTCCATATGCGCCAGCACCCTCGGCGCGCCGCCCGTCGTCGTCGTGACATGGAACCGGTCGCGAGCGAGCCGCGCGATGACGCCGTCGTCCATCAGGAAGCCGGCCTCGCTCAGCATGAGGCCGTAGCGGCAGCGCCCGGGCTCGAGCTTCACGAAGGCGTTGGCGTACATCCGCTCGAGAAAGGCGGCCGCGTCGGGCCCGACGACCTCGATCTTGCCGAGAGTCGTCGCGTCGAACACGCCGACCGCGGCGCGGGTCGTGCGGCATTCGCGCGCAACCGCCTCGTGCATCAACTCAGCCGGGTTCGGGAAGTACCAGGCCCGTTTCCAAAGGCCCACGTCCTCGAACGCGGCGCCGCGCTCCGCCGCCCAGTCGTGGATCGGGGTTCGGCGGATAGGATCGAAGAGATCGCCGCGGGCAGGCCCGGCAAGAGCGCCGAATGTCACCGGAGTATAAGGCGGACGGAAGGTCGTCAGCCCTACTTCGGGGATGGTCTTCTCCTGCGCCGCGGCGGCGATGGCGAGCGCATTCATGTTCGAGAGCTTGCCCTGATCGGTCGCCATCCCGGTCGTGGTGTAGCGCTTGATGTGCTCGATCGAGCGCATGCCCTCCTGCACCGCGAGCTCGACGTCCTTGACGCAGACATCGTTCTGGAAATCGACGAAGGCTTTGGCGTGACGGTCGCCGAGAATGTGGAGCGGCGCGCCGAGCGTTCCGCCGCCGGCCTGCGGAGCGCCGTCGACGGCATAAGATCGCGCTTTGGGCGTGGCGAAGCCCGCCGCGGACGCAGCCGCCCGCCCCGCCGCGTCGCCCTCGGCAAGCGCTTCGGCGAGACCGAAAGTCGCATTGCAGGCGCCGGCAGAGCGCTCGCGCTGGGCGGAAGCGCCCGGTTTGAAGACTTGCAGCGCCTCGTCGAACACGAGCTTGCCGCGCGACTGCGAGAAAAGATGAACCGAGGGCGTCCAGCCGCCCGACATCAGAAGCGCGTCGCAGGAAATCGTCCGCATGCCGCCGGGATGCGCGGCGAGCCGCACGGCCTCAACCCGCCGGCGTCCGCGAACCTCGTGCATTGCGGCCTTCGTCGCCACCCGAATCCCCGCGGCCCGCGCGGCCTGCGGCCAGGGTCCCGAAGCCTCGTCGCGGAGATCCGCGATCAGTTCAACCTCGGCGCCCGCCTCCTTAAGATCGATCGCCGCGCGATAGGCGCCGTCATGCGCGGTCACGACAACGATGCGCTCGCCGACCTTGACGCCGTATTGATGGAGATAGCGCCGCGCGGCGTCGGCGAGCATCACGCCTGGCCGGTCGTTGTCGGCGAAGACAAGCGGCCGTTCGATGGCGCCGGTCGCCAGCACGACCTCGTGCGCCCGCATCTGCCAGAGCCGCTCTCGTGGGCGCTCGGGATCGGCGATGAGCTCGGGCTCGCCGATGCGCTCGGAGAGCGCCACGAAATTCTGCGCATAATAGCCAAAGGCCTGAGTGCGCGGCATCGGCCGCACGTTGGGCTGGGCGCGAAGCGCCGCGAGCGCTTCAGCAAGCCAGTGCCGCGCGCTTTCGCCTCCGATCCGCGCTCGGGTCTCGGCGAGAAGCGAGCCGCCGGGAGCCGGATTCTCGTCGCAGACGACGACGCGCGCGCCGCTCGCGCCCGCAGCGAGAGCCGCCGCGAGCCCCGCGGGTCCCGCCCCGACGATCATGACGTCGCAATGATCGAAATAGCGGCTGTAGCGATCGGGGTCGGGTTCGGTGGGCGCTGCGCCGAGGCCGGCGGCGAGGCGGATCGCCGGCTCATAGAGGCGTGTCCAGGCCCAGTTCTTGCCGAGCCAATCCGGACCCATGAAGGTCTTATAGTAGAAGCCTGCTCCGATCAGCGGCGCGGCGAGGTCATTGACCGCGCCGACATCGAGGCTGAGCGAGGGCCAGCGGTTCTGGCTCATGGCGACGAGCCCGTCGAAGAGCTCGACCTGGGTTGCGCGCAGGTTCGGGGTGAAGCGGCCGGGGCCGCGCGCAACGCCGACGAGCGCATTCGGCTCCTCCGCCCCGGCGCTCACGATTCCGCGCGGCCGATGATATTTATACGACCGCCCAACCAGGCGAACGCCATTGGCGAGCAGCGCGGACGCGAGCGTGTCGCCCTCGTAGCCGCCGTAAGCCACGCCATCGAAGGTGAAGGAGACCGGGCGCGCGCGGTCGAGCGCCGCGCCCCCGGCGACCCGGAAAGCCTGGGTCATGCGCCAAGCCCTTCGGCGCCGATCGGCCGCGGCTCGCCCGCCCTGTACACTGCCAGGAACTTGTCGCTGACCGTGTCGCGCAAAACGTTGAAGAAGCGACCGCAGCCTGAGACATGCCGCCAGCGCTCGGCCATCACCCCCTTCGGGTTCGAGCGAAAATAGAGGTACTCCGCCCAATCGGCGTCGCTGACGGCGCTCGGGTCGAGAGGTCGCAAAATATGCGCTTCGCCCCCGTTGCGGAATTCCAGTTCCGGCCTTTCCAAGCCGCAATAGGGACAGGGGATCAGCAGCATGGCTCGTCAAATCTTCGTTTTGAGCGCCGCGGTGGCGGGATCGCCCGTGTTGGGGGTTCCCGCGGGCTCGATGAGCAGAAGCTCCGTTTCCTCTTCCGCCACGGGACAGTGCTCGACCCCGCGCGGCACGACGTAAAGCTCGCCGGGTCCAAGAGTCACGGAGCCCTCGCGCATCTCGATCGTCAGGCGGCCGCTGAGCACAAGGAAGAAGTCGTCGGTTTCGGGATGCGAATGCCAGAGGAATCGCCCCTTCACCTTGACCACCATGACGTCATGGCCGTTGAAGGACGCAACGATTTTCGGCGACCATTCCTCGGCGAACAGGGAAAGCTTTCGGGCGAGGTTGACGGCTTCCGGCTTCATTTCGAGCGTCCCTCAATGCGCGACAGCCGCGGCGGCGGCTTCGTCGATGAGCCGTCCGGTGCGGAATCGGTCGAGCGTGAACGGCGCCGCGAGCGGATGCGGTTCGCCGCGCGCGACGGTGTGGGCGAACACATGCCCTGAGCCCGGCGTCGCCTTGAATCCTCCGGTGCCCCAGCCGCAATTGACGAAGAGGCCCGGAACCGGGGTCAGGCCGATGATCGGCGAACGGTCGGGCGTCACGTCGACGATGCCGCCCCAGTTGCGCAGCATGCGCAGCCGTCGCACCGCCGGGAAAAGCTCGCAGACCGCCTCGAGCGTGTGGTTGGCGATGTGCAGGCCTCCGGTCTGCGAATAGGAGACATAGGCGTCGGTGCCTGCGCCGATCACCATCTCGCCCTTGTCCGACTGCGACATATAGGCGTGGATTGTGTTCGACATGACGACGCATGGCATCATCGGCTTCACCGGCTCGGAGACGAGCGCCTGCAGCGGGTAGCTCTCGAGCGGCATGCGCACGCCCGCCATCGCCATCACGACCGAGCTGTGGCCGGCCGCGACGACGCCGATCCGCTTCGTCGCAATCGGCCCGCGCGTCGTCTCGAGGCCTGACACGGCGCCGGAGGCGTCGCGTCGGATCGCGGTCACTTCGCAATTCTGAATGATGTCGACGCCGCGCGCCGAGGCGGCGCGCGCATAGCCCCAGGCGACTGCGTCGTGCCGCGCGGTGCCGCCCCGTCGCTGCAGCGCGGCGCCGACGATTGGATAGCGGATGTCGCGCGCGATGTTCAGAATCGGACAGAAGGCCTTGGCCTCCTCGGGGCTCAGCCATTCGTTGTCGACGCCCGCGAGCCGGTTGGCGTGGACGTGGCGCTTGCCGACCTGAACGTCATGGGTGTTGTGCGCCAGCATCATCACGCCGCGCGGCGAATACATCACATTGTAGTTAAGCTCACGGGAGAGGCCCTCCCACAGCTTCAGCGCGCGCTCGTAGAGCGCGGCCGATTCCTCCCACAGATAATTGGACCGCAGGATTGTCGTGTTGCGGCCGGTGTTGCCGCCCCCGAGCCACCCCTTCTCAAGCACGGCGATTTTTGTCAGCCCGTGCTCCTTGGCCAGGTAATAGGCGGTCGCGAGCCCATGCCCGCCAGCCCCGACGATGATCGCGTCGTAGGAACCCTTCGGCTCGGGACTGCGCCACTGCTCCGGCCAGCCCTGATTTTGCGCGAGCGCCTGCCGCGCCACATTGAAAAACGAAAACCGCACTGGACGCGCGCGCCCCTTGAACCGCCTGATCGAAGGCGGACGATTGCCCTGTCCGGCTTGCGATTGCGAGCACAATTTCGCGGGGCTTCGGGAAGTTTTCCGGATATGGCGGGACGCGCTCGACCGAGACGCGGCTGGCGAGCGCGAGCTCAGGCGACACCAACTTCCGCATGATCGATCCGGACCCGCGCCAGCAAGATCGGCGAGTTCTCGTTGGTTAATAAGCCGGCCTTAATTAAGTCTTTGCCTTGCGAGGATGCTGTTGTTGACAGGATTGACAGGCATATCCATGTTGCATTGCATATAAGACAATGTGACAGAACCTTGACATCACGCTGCGTCAGTGCATTTTATCGGTTGAAACGAAGAAAGACTTGACCACGACCAAGCAAGGACATGTTAAGGACAAATTTCTTCGCCAAGACTGGGGAGGCTCTGGCGGGAATGGTCCCATGCCAGCGGCGGGAGGGTTGCCGATGATCGTCCGTGAGATCGTGCTCACTTGCTCCAATCCTCATGTCGCGCGCGCGGCCGTCGCGTCGATCGGCGGCGATTTCGCGCGGCGGTTCTCGCGCGACGCGGCCAGCCGCAATCTGTCGAGCGGCCTGCTCGCCTCGCATCTCGTGCGCCATTTCGCCCGGCGCGCCGCCGACGCCGATTGGGAAGGCGTGGACGAGGCGACGCGCGGCGCCGACCAGCCCATTCTTTCGGGCTTGCGCTACATCCTGGAGCGCGGCCTCGAGCTTGTCGAGGATGGCAGGCAGCCTCGGGAAGGCTGGATCCCGCCCCGGCCGACGCTTTCCTGCGGAGATGCGTGGCGCAACTGCGCCTGACCCGACTTGTCCGCGCCCGGGGCTCGGCGCATGCTGAGCGCCTATGTATCTCGGGCTCGACTGCGGAACATCGGGGCTCAAGGCCCTTCTGACAGACGACGGCGGCGCGCCGGTTGCGAGCGCAACGCGCGCCTATTCGCCCGACCGTCCTAAATCCGGCTGGTCGGAGCAGGATCCCGACGTCTGGCGCGCCGCGATGGCCGGCGCGATCGCCGACTTTCGAGTAACGGACCGCGGGGCGCTCGGCGCCGTGAAGGCGATCGGCTTTTCCGGCCAGATGCATGGCGCCGTCGTCCTCGACCGGTCCGATCGACCGGTCCGCCCGGCGATCCTGCACAATGACGGACGCGCGGCCGCCGAGGCTGCGGAACTGGCGCGCGATCATGGCGCGCTGGCGGGAATCGTCGGGGTGAAGCCGATGCCGGGTTTCACCGGGCCGAAGCTCCTGTGGCTGAAGAAGCATGAGCCGGACAATTGGCGGCGGATCGAGTGTGTGCTCGCCCCGAAAGATTATCTCCGACTTGCGCTCTGTGGCGAACGCGGCTCCGACATGAGCGACGCCGCCGGGACCTGGATGCTCGACGAGGCGGCGCGCGCATGGTCGGACGAGGCGATCGCCGCCTGCGGCGCCGAGCGCGTCTGGGCGCCGCAGCTCTTCGAAGGGTCGGCCCCGGTCGGCACAATTCGACCCGGCGTCGCGGACGATCTCGGTCTTCCGCGCGGCGTTCTGATTGGGGCCGGAGGCGGCGACGCAGCCGTGGGCGCGGTCGGCTTGGGAAAAATCGCTCCCGGCGAGGCCTTCATTTCGCTCGGAACGGCGATGCAGCTCATTGTGGCGACGGACCGCTATCTCAGCGCCCCGGAGAGGCTCGTCCACAGCTTCGCCCATGCGCTTCCCGGCCGCTGGTTCGCGATGGCCGCCATGCTGAACGGCGCCGGCGCGCTTGCCTTCGCCGCGCGACTGCTTGGCAAGACACCCGACGTGCTGGAGCGCGAGGCTGCCGACGGCTATCGGGGTCCGGGCGACCTTGTATTCCTCCCCTATCTCTCAGGCGAGCGCACGCCGCTCGACGACCCTTACGCGCGCGGGGTTCTCTTCGGCATGAGCGAGATGACGTCGCCCGCCGATGTCGGGCGCGCGGTTATGGAGGGCGTAGCGCTGACGCTGGCCGATGCGCGCGACTGTCTTGAAGCGGCGGGCGCGAAAATCGAGCGCGTTGGCCTCATCGGCGGCGGCGCGAAAAGCGCATTGTGGACGCGCATGATCGCCGCCGCGACCGGCTTTACCGTCGTACGGATGCGCGGCGGCGAATCCGGGCCGGCGCTCGGCGCCGCGCGCCTTGCGCGGATGGCCGCGACGGGGGAGACGGCCGAAGCCGTGTGCAAGCCGCCCGAGATCGCCGACGTGACCGAGCCCGAGCCGGCGCTGGCGGACATGTTCGCGGCCCAGCGTCATAGGTTCACGGCGCTTTATCAGGCCGTGAAGGCGGAGTTCCGGCGGTAATAGCTCCGCCAAGCCCGGGTTTCGGGGGTTATCGTCCAGGCTCGAGCGGTTTGCGATTTCTTAGGATTCGGCGCGGCGTCTGGATCTCATTCCCCGTCGGGCTCGAGCGCCGCGCATGGTCAATCGCCGAAGGTTCATCGCCGCCGCGCTGGCGCTGCCGGCGGCATGGCGCGCAAGCGGCGGCCCCGCCGCGGCTGGCGACGCTGCGCCGCTCATCCAGCGCGCGATCGACGAGGCCGAGCGCAGCGGGCGCGCAGTCATGATCCCGGCCGGCGCAAACTTCGTGTCGCGTCTTACGATTTCAGGCGACGTGCGGCTCGTCGGCGCCGGGCGATCAAGCCGGTTGATCGCGCTGGGGCCGGGGCCCTTGCTCGCGATCGGGCGCGCGGAGAGCGTCGCGATCGAGAACGTCGCCTTCGACGGCGCCGGCAAGTCGCCGGGGCGCGAGGCAGGCCTAATCGAAGCGAAGGACGTCTCCGACCTGAGGCTCGTCGATTGCGCCCTCGAGCGCGTGCAAGGTTACGGGCTCAAGCTCGAGCGTTGCGGCGGGCGGGTTGAGCGCTCCTCGTTCCGCGACCTGTCGCAATCGGCGCTGCACAGTCTCGATGCGGCGGGGCTGACGATCGCGGACAATCGCGTCGAGGATTGCGGCGCCAACGGCCTGCAGATCTGGCGGTCGGCGCCTGCTTATGACGGCGCCGTCGTCAGGGACAATCGCATCGAGCGCATTCGCGCCGACCCCGGCGGCGATGGACCTTACGGCAACGCCATCAGCGTCTTTCGCGCCGGCGGCGTCTCGGCCCATGGCAACGCGATCCGCGGCGCGGCCTTCTCCGCCATCCGCTTCAATTCGAGTTCGGACGCGCTGATTGCGAATAACGCCTGCTTCGATGCCGGCGAGACGTCGATCTATGTCGAATTCGCTTATCAGGGCGCCGTAGTGTCGTCGAACATGGTCGACGGCGCCTCGACCGGAATCTCAGTTGCCAATCTCGACCATGGCGGCAGGCTCGCCACGGTGACCGGCAACGTGCTCCGCAATCTAACGCGGCCGTTGCCGCAAGGCGGCGAGAACGCCGGCGTCGGCATTCATGTCGAGGCGGACACCGAGGTCAGCGGCAACGCGGTCGACAATGCGGCTTTCGCCGGGCTCACGCTCGGCTATGGCGCCGGCCTCAGCGACGTGACCGCGACCGCCAATATCCTGAGCAACTGCGGTTACGGGATCGCCGCCTCGGTCGCGCCCGGCGCGGGCGGGGCGACGATCCGCGGCAATCGCATCGTTGGCGCCCGGCAGGGCGCCATCGTCGGGATGGAATGGGAACGGGTCGCCGCCCCCGATCTTGTCGCCGAGGCGGCGAAATACCCGCGCCTCGCAATCTTCGGGAACGATGTGCGATAGGCGCGGACAGGGGGCCCGCAACGATATTGCGCAGTCATAATATTGTAAGTATAAGTGAATAAATCTAAATAAAAAGGGCGGGAGGCAATTTTGAATTGTCTCCGCTTATCGCACGTCGAAATGATTTGGTTTCGGCTCAGGAGGGGTCATGATGCAACAGCTACGGCACTCGATTCGCGCGGTTGAGGCCGCTCTTCTCATCATCCTCGGCGGCGCTGGCGCCGCTCAGGCCGGTTTCATCACCTTCACCAACCCGCCGGACCTGTTCCCTGTCGGGGGCGTTTTTGCCGGCGTGCCGCCGACCTGTGTGACCAGCGGGCCGCTGGCAGGCGTTTGCACCAGCAACCAAAGGCAAACCACCGTGTCGGCCACCTACAGTTTTTCCGGAGGCAACGAAGACGTGGCGCTCAACGCGGTGCTGACGGGCGACACAACCGACCCGACCGGCGTTTTTTCCCTGACTGGAACTGAAGATCTGACGTTGATCGGCCGAGCATCTTCGTACCAGACGGGGACCTTCGCCATTGACGTCACCTCCGAAGACTTCACCGGAACCTTCTTCGGCGTGCCGCTGGAGCTGACGTTCGATCCCAGCGGCGTGCATGACGGCTCGATCAGCATCACCCCGATGGCGCAAGGCAATCGGCTGGGATACCTGATCGACGCCACCCTGAATCTTTCCGCTGTCGTCATCGTCGACGGCGTGTCCACGCCGCTCGGCGTCATCAGCACCACGATCGGGGTGCCCGAACCGTCGACCTGGGCGATGATGCTCGCCGGCTTCGCGGGCCTCGGCTTCGCCGGCTTCCGCGCCCGCCGCGCGGCGGGCCCGGTCGCGTAATTCAAGCCGCCGCATAAAGAGAAGCCGCCCGTTCGTGGGCGGCTTTCTTTGCGGAGATAAAATTTTTGCGGCCTCCATCCGAGCTCGTCACCCGACGGGCGCGCGGCAAGTCACTCCGCCGGGCTTGCCGGCGCCGCCACTCGCCCGAGCCCCGGAGCGCCGACCCCGCGCGGCGAGCGGCCGTGCGCGGTCTTCGCCCAATAGTGAGGCCTGAGGACGAGATCGACGATCGCCCACCAGGCCGCCGCCGAAACGAGGACGTAGTAGACGGGCAGGAGCGCAAGCGCCTTCATGGAGAAGGCGAAGCGCCGCTGCCTCGCCGCCACCATCGCCGGAATGACGATCGCCCATACCCCGGCAAAAGCGAGAATATAGACGAAGACGTCGGTCGCCTCCCTTGAGGCCGAGAGCTCGCCCGAGCCCGCGGAAAAAGCGCGCCACAGCGTGTCGACGGCGAAAGCCGGCCAGAAGAGGGCGCTCATCACCGAGCCGAAGATGAGGATCGCCGCCGCCGCTGCCCGGCGCGCCCCGAGATCGCTCACGAACGCGAGCGGCGCCCGCGAATGGACGATGAACGTCTGGATCCAGCCCTTCTGCCAGCGCACCCGCTGCCCGAACCAGTTGCCGAGCTCGTGCGGCGCCTCCTCGCTGGTGTCGGACTGGAGGCTGCCGACCTTATAGCCGTAGCGCGCCAGCCGGACGCCGAGATCGGCGTCCTCGGCGACGTTCCATTCGTCCCAGCCGCCGACTCCGACCAGCGATTCGACGCGGAAATGGTTGGAGGTGCCGCCGAGCGCAATCGGCAGGTCGAGCGCGCTCAAGCCCGGATTGATCAGATCGAACAGAACCGCATATTCGATCGCAAACATCGCCGCGAGCCAGGAGTTTTTCGTGTTGCGGACGCCGAGCCGCGCCTGAAGGCAGTCGACTTCGCGCTCGTATGCAAAGCGTGAGGCCGCGCGCCTGAGCTGGCCGGGCGCCGGCTCGTCCTCGGCGTCGTACACCGCAAGGCAATCGCCTCGCGCCGACGCGAGCGCGATATTGAGCGCCCGCGGCTTGGTCGACGGCTCTCCCGGAGGCGCGACGATCACCTCGTAGCGGGCCGGCAATCGAAGCGCGAGAATGCGCGAGAGGGTTTCGCGGTCCCTGCGCTCGACGACCAGCTTGATGTCGAGCTTGCTCTTCGGATAGTCGAAGGCGTCGAAGGCCTTCACGAGGTCCTCGATCACCTCGGTTTCGCGATAAAGCGCCGCGACAATCGTATAGACGGGAAGCTCGTCGTCGGTGAGCAAAGGCGGCCGGACCGTCGCGCCGTTGGCGACCGCCGCCATCGATCTGAGCACGATCGAGGCGAGGAACGTGAGCCAGCAGCCCGCCGCCAGGCTCGCTTCGAGAAGCCCGAGGTTCGCCACCCCAAGCGCGAGCGCGCCCGCCGCGATCAGTCCGGCGGCGGCGACCTGGGCGAGGCTCATGCCGGTTCGCGCCGAGAGGCCCGGCGGGAGGCGGCCGAGCGCGTCGTCGAGAATCGCGTCTCCGCGCTGCATCCGGATGAGCGACGCGAATCGCTGCGGCGAGGTCACGGCGAAGCTCGCCGGATTGAAGTGGCCGGACGACGTCATTTCGATGAGGCGCGAAATGGAGCGCGCGCCGGGCGCAATGACCGCCCGGGCCCCCTTGCTGCGCGGCTCGAGCGGCGCGACGCCGCACCTGAGCCCCTTGACCGCGTCAAACCCGGAGGCGAGCGGCGGGTCGCCGCGGTAATAGTCGCAGCCCAGATGGCGGGCCAGCGCGCCGTAATAGGCGTCCTCGTGCAAGATCCCCTCATTGAGGAGCGCGTCCAGCGGGCGCACGCCCATCGGGGCTGCCTCCAGTGCGCTCATCAGGCTTTGCGGTGAAAGGCCCTGTCCGGCGATGAAGCCGAGCTCCGGCGGGAGAGCAGCGGGCGGCTCCGCCGGTCCCTCGCCGCGACGCTGGCGCCGGTCGAAAGCCCAGCCGGCCATTGACTCGCGCGCCGGCGCCGACCCAGTCTTCCGACCTTCAGAGACCCCCGCCATCGCCCCAAGCCGTCTTTATCGTTGTTAACAGCAAATAGGACACAGATTTTCGGGCTTGTCATGCGAATGAATGCCGTTACGGCAAGAATTCTTGGCGCGGCGCTTGCGGCGCTCGGCGCGCTGCTTTCGCCGGCGGCGGCGAACGCCGCCGCTCAGCCATTCGTTCCGAGCTTCTGGGATCCGGCGCTGCGTCCCGAACGGCCGGACCTTTCCGGCGTGCGCGCGATCCGGTTCCTCACCGCCGACGACTATCCGCCGCTCAATTTCGCTCTCGACGATGGGACGCTCGCAGGCTTCAACGTCGAGATCGCCCGCGCCATCTGCGAAACGCTGGGGATCGGCTGCACCATCCAGGCGCGCCCCTTTGACACGCTGATCGAACTCGCTGACGACCGGCAAAGGCGACGCCGTCATCGCATCGATTGCGGCGACGCCCGCGACCCGCGCCCAGGTCGACTTCTCGCTACCCTACTACCAGACCCCGGCGCGCTTCATCGCGCGCAAGGGCGCCGCGCCGCCGGACGTGGCGCCGGCTGCGCTCGCGGGAAAGACAATCGGCGTCGTCGCCGGATCATCGCACGAAGCCTATCTCACGGCGTTCTTTCCCGGCGCCAAGCCAAAACCCTATCCGAACGCGTCCGCCCTTGAGGCGGCGCTCCGCGCCTCCGAGATCGACGCGGCGTTCGGCGACGGGCTGACCTTCGCCGTCTGGCTCAACGGCGAATCCTCGCAAGACTGCTGCGCCTTCCTAGGCGGCCCTTATTGCGAAAGCCGGTTCTTCGGCGAAGGCGTCGGGATCGCGGTCCGGACCGACGACGCGGAGCTGCGCAAGGCGCTCAACTGGGCGCTGGCGCAAATGGCGTCGCACGACGCCTATGCCGAGATTTATCTGAAATATTTTCCGGTCGGGTTTTATTAGGCTTGGCGCAGTCCCGTTCGATCTGATCCGCGGCGTGGCGGCGAGGGGGCGCGGGCGCAGTGAGGGGGCGGGGTGGCGCTCCGCACAAACGGGGTAGCGAGGCGTTTGGGACGCCCGTAGAGCCATTGTCCGATGGATGCCGACTCATGCTAAGCGGGCTGACGCAATTCCCCGTAATGGTCTGTCTGCTTCCTCGATGACGCCGCAAGAGTTCATTCGCAAATGGAAGCCTGTGGCGTTGACCGAGCGCGCCACCGCCCAGGAACATTTCATCGACCTTTGCCGCCTGTTCGATCATCCGACCCCCGTCGAGGACGACCCCGTCGGCGATCATTTCACCTTCGAGAAAGGCGCGCCGAAGACGGGCGGCGGCGAAGGCTGGGCGGACGTCTGGAAAAAGGGCTCCTTCGCTTGGGAGTATAAGAAGAAGAAGCGCGATCTCGGTAAGGCGCTGGAACAGCTCACCCGCTATGCCGCGGCGCTCGAAAATCCGCCGCTGCATGTCGCCTGCGACACGCACATTTTTCGCATCGAGACACGCTGGACCAATGAAGTCCCGGCGATTTACGAATTCGAGCTTGAGGAACTTGCCGACCCGGTCAACCTCGCTCGCCTTCGCGCGGTCTTCCACAATCCGGAATCGCTGCGTTCGGGTCGGACGCGTGAAAAGCTTACGAAAGAGGCGGCGGACAAGTTCCAGACGATTTCCGAACTCCCTGCAGCATCGAAACCCCGACAAGGAGGCGGTCGCGCATTTCGTCAACCAGCTCGTCTTCTGCTTCTTCGCAGATAGTGTGAAGCTCCTGCCGAACGGCCTTTGGAAGAAGCTCTTGCAAGCCGCAGAGCGCAAACCGGATCAGTCGAAGGCTTTTCTCACGCGCCTTTTCGACGACATGGCCAAGGGCGGCGACTTCGATCTGGAGAACATTCTCGAATTCGATGGCGGCCTGTTTGACGGACGCCCGCCCCTTGCGTTGCAGCACAATGAAATCAGCTTGCTCTTCGCCGCCTCCAGCCTCGACTGGAGCCTGATCGACCCGACGATCTTCGGCACGCTCTTCGAGCGCTTCCTCGATCCCGACAAGCGCGCCCAAATCGGCGCCCATTACACCGACCCCGACAAGATCATGATGATCGTCGAACCGTGGAACCAAGGCCGGCACTCCTCGGACGAATCAAAGAACTCAGTCGCGTCATCGTCACGCCGGAGGTTTCCAAGCACCGCGTTTTTGACTGGCTGGAAACTGCAGTCCTTCCCGACCATAAATTACAAGTGATCGCCAGAGACGATGACACTTTTTTCGGCCTTCTGATCAACCGCTTTCACCACGCGTGGTCGCTCGCTACAGGTTCTTGGCATGGTGTCGGCAATGATCCGCGCTATACGATAACCACCACCTTCGAGACTTTCCCTTTCCCAGAGGGCCTGACGCCCAACATTCCGGCAGGCGATTACGCCGAAGATCCGCGCGCACAACGCATCGCCGAAGCGGCCATGAAGCTCGACGGCCTCAGGCGCACCTGGCTCAATCCGCCTGATCTGGTCGATATCGTGGCAGAGGTAACGCCGACCGCCGCGCCGGGGGAAGCGCCGAGGCGCTATCCCCTCCGCATCGTGCCGACGACGGTCGAAGCGGCGGTTAAGCTCAAGGAGCGAACTCTCACCAACCTCTATAACCAGCGCCCGCGCTGGCTTGCCGACGCGCACGACGCCCTCGACCGCGCGGTCGCCGCCGCCTATGGCTGGCCCGAGGACATCGCCACCGAAGATGCGCTCGCCCGCCTGCTCGCGCTCAATCTCGAACGCGCAAGTGCGCAGTGAGACGGCGACGGCACGCGGTTCATCCTGCGCCGTCCGCAGTGCCTGACCCGTGCTCGCCGTCAAGCCCACGCCGCTCCGCGGTCGCCTTCGGCGAGGCTTGACCGCTCCGCGCGGGTCAGGCCTTTTGTCTCACCATGAGCTTTGCCGCGCGGACCCGGCCTCTCAGGCCGGGCCGGTCCGCAAAGCTCATGGCGGCAAATTGCCGCGTCGGACCGGCGCAGTCACCCTGAAGGGGGCGAAGCGGAGCGGAGTAGCGCCGGAGGCGCTTGACGGCGACGGGCTGACGTGGCCCACGCATGCCCGATCGGGCCGGTGGTGGACGAGCGGCCCCAAGGCCGCCCGGCCTCGGCGGAGGCCTGCGCGTCTCAAAACTCATAGCTTCGCTGCGCCGCCGTCCGGCCACGGCGCGTCCACTGACATGAGAGGCGCATCGCGCCACTCGGGAAAGCGGTCGAGCGCCTGGACTTGAGCCCGATCGTTGATTGCGGCGAGGAGAGCCGCGAGGAATTCGTGGTCTTGCGGCGGCAGCTTTGGGCGCAGATAGTCGAGCAGATAAGCGACGCCCCAAGGGTGCGCGATGTCGGCCGTACGCGGCAGTTCGGGCCCGCAAAGCAGTGTCTTCAGGCGGCCGATCTGACCTGTCGTCGGATTGTCGCGGAGCCTGTCAGCCAGAAGCGCGAGATAGGGGATACAGGGCGTAAGGTTGGAGTAGCTTGGCAAGGACGTACGCCAACTTTCCGCGAGCAGGATTCGCGCCTCCTCCACGCGGTGCAGCATCAACAGCGTGAGCGCCAAGTTATTGCGCCGGTGCGCAGTCAGCGGGTGTGTGGTGCCGATGACCGCAGGGGTGTTTTCCGCGCGCATTCGCGCGTACGGTTCGGCCAGCTCCGGGTGGCCAGCCAGACGCAGGCTGGCGCCAAGGTTGTTTTGTCTACGGAGAACATCCGGGTGCATCACCCCATGGGCGCGAATCTGGGCTTGCAGCGCTCGGCGGTGCAGCTGTTCCGCGCCGATCGGATCGCCCTGGGCATCGAGAAGGCCGGCAAGATTGCTGATGGCCAAGAGGGTACTTGGATTTTCGGCCCCCAAGGCACTTTCCCAGATGGCTAGCGCACGCTCATACAACGGCCGCGCCGCGGCGAGATCGCCCTGAGATTGAAGGCAAGCGGCCAAGTCATTGAGGCTGTATGCCGTCATCGGATGGTCCGAACCAAGGACCTTCTCGCGGATGGAAAGGCCACGTTCATACAGAGGCCTTGCCGCGGCTAAGTCCATTTGGCTATGCAACACCATACCAAGGTTGTTGAGGTCCGTCGCGACTTCGGGATGCTCGCGGCCGTACACATTCTCGTCGATCGTCAGCGCGCGCTCCAAGAGCGCCCGCGCGGCTACCAAGTCGCCTTGCATCCTGAGCAGGAATCCGAGGTTGTTGAGGCTCGTCGCCGTACGGGGATGCTCGGAGCCGAGCGCCTTCTCGCAGATCGCCAGCGCGCGCTCGAAAAGCGGCCGCGCCGCCGCAAGGTCGCCCTGGTCCTGAAGCAGGATGGCGAGGTGGTTGAGGCTGGTCGCCGTATCGGGATGCTCGGGGCCGAGCGCCTCCTCGCGGATCGCCAGCGCGCGCTCGAAAAGCGGCCGTGCCTCCGAATAGACGCCGCGGCCATGAAAATACACGCCGGCCCTGTTCAGCAGGGCACCGCATGTCGCGTTCGCAGCAGCGTCGGCTATCTCCGTTTCGCAGCCTGCAAGGAGATGCGGCGTGAGCTGCGCGCAGGGTGGCCATGAGGAGGGGTCGCGATAGCCAACGTTTGGATAGATCGCCGCAAGCCGTGAGATCAGGCGCATGACGGCGTTCCGCGCCGCGCCGTTCCGGCCTGACCGCGCGCGGGCGACGGCCTGAACGAGGCGATGCACGGTCACCGCCGGCGCGCCGTCCTCGAACGGGTCATGCTTGACGAGCGACAGTTCGGCGAGCGCGGAGAGGGCCGGCGTGCGCTCGGTCTCGTCGTCGATCGCGCCCTCGACGAGAGTCAAGGGGATGCGCTCAGGCGCACAATACGCAAGAAACGCCATCAGCGCTTCCGCCGCCGGGCATTGCGCGACCGCGTCGTCAATCGCGAGATCGAAGGTCGCGGCGACGCTGCGCGGATAGGGCGCGCCCCGCGGCGCCGCGGCAATGAGGTCAGAGGCCTTCGTCGCGTACTCGGCAAAACTCGTTTGCGTCCGCTTGCAAGTCGCCGCCGCATGGTCGAGCGCTAGCGGCAGCCGGCCCAAAGCCTCCGCAAGCGTCCGCGCGCCCGCTTCGTCGCTGCGTGCGGCGCGATCTTTTAGAAACGCGACGGCTTCCGCGATCGGCAGCACGTCGAGCGAGACCTCGTCCGCCCACCCGCTCCAGTCCGAGAAGCGCGACGTGATCAGCGCGCGCGCGCCGGCGGCGGGCAGAAGATCGGCGATCTCCGAAGGCGAAGCGACGTTGTCGTAGACGAGGAGCCAGATATCTCCCTGCTCGGCGAGCCGACGCAGCGCCGCGTTGGCGGCCTTCTCGACGTCGGCCTCGTCGCGCGAGGCGACTTCGAGCTCGGTCGCGAGTGCGGCGAGGCTGGACATGACGCCGGCGCGCGTTTCCGCCGGGCACCACCAGACCCCGTCATAGAGATTGCGGAAGCGGTTGGCGTATTCGACGGCGAGCGTAGTCTTGCCGACCCCGCCCAGGCCCTGTACCGCCGCCCGGCCGACCTGCGTGACGGCGGCGCGCCTGTCCTGGGTCAGAACGTCGTCGAGCCGGTCGAGCTCCTCCGCGCGGCCGGTGAAACCCGCGATGCGCGGCGGAACGCCGACGAACGTCCTGCCCCTTCTCTTTTGCGGCCGCTCGGCCGACGAACGGCGCTCCGCCGCCGCGAGGATGCGGCGTTTGCGCTCATGCGGCTCGGCGACCCCGACGAGGTCCTGGTAGACGCTGTCGGCGAAAAGGCCCCGGAGCGGCGCATCGTCGCATCGCAGGACGACAATGTGACGGTCCCGCTCGTCGCGCAGCCGCTCGGCCTCGAAGCTGGTGAACTCCTTGCGGGTGTAGGGGGACTGCTCGTAGTCCCCGGTGAACAGGATGATGAGGTCGCGCGAATGCTTGATCGCTTCGTGCATCGCCTCGACGAAGCTCGCGCCCGACGGGATGTCGTAATCCTCGACGATGACCTTGTAGTCAGCCGCAGTCAGAACGTCCGAGACCTCCTGCGCCACGGCCGCCACCGAGCCGCGCCGGCTGAGGAAGAAATCGAACCTTTCGCCGACTTCGCCCGGCATCGGTCCCTCTTGCTCGGGAAGACTCCCGCAAGCGCGTCAGTATGTGAAATATTCGACATTGCGCGCAAGCGCGATGCGACGATCGCAGCGAACAGCTACGCGGATATTTGTCAGGATCAGCTGAGCCGACCGCCGCGCCCGGCGGCGATCGGTCATTGATTGCTTGGATGCGATTCTGCGCGAAAGGAATTTGAACTCAAGGACGGCCCTGAAGGGCCGCCGCCGGAGGCGGTGCGCCCATAGGGCGTCGTGCGACGCCCGTCTCCCGACGGGCTATGGGCGCATCCTTGACTTCAACTTCCTTTCGCGCTCCGCTCCGCCAAGCAAAACAATGACTCCATCCGCACTCCTGGGGCCGGTCGGAGTCGCAACTAACGACACCGCCTCGACGACAAATCCTTTTCGAAAAACGCAATCCGCAGTAGCTTGGGTTTGTCCGGTCGAGAGCCCCATTGAAGGCTCGGGCGGGCGGAGCCGGACGGACACAAAACGATGCATTTTTCAACCGACCGGCGGGAAGTCTTTGAAATGTCTTGTTTGGAGGTCCAGCCGGCCCTGAAATTTTTTCTGCGGTGAAATCGCTCGTAACCCCTTGAAAAGTCAAAATTCTGCGGAGAAAATCATAGTTAATTATAGTGAATTTCGCGTCCCGGCCAGGCCCGGAAGGGCGCGCGGCGTGCATTCCGCGCGTCTTTGAAGTCAGTGCGCGGTCAGCAACTGCCCGCGCCGCTCCGGGCTGAAGCGGATCACGACGACGATGACGACCGCGACCACGGCCGCCACGATCGCCAGCGCAAGCCCATAGTCGCCGCCGTTGCCCTCGGCGATCTTGGCCTGAAGCGGGGCGTTGTAGGAGGCGAGGAAGTTGCCGGCCTGATAGACGAAGGCGGGAATGGTGGCGCGCGCCGCGCTTGGCGACAGTTCGTTGAGATGGGCCGGGACCACGCCCCAGGCGCCCTGCACCGCGACCTGCATGATGAAGGCGCCGAGCGCGAGCAGCACGGGCGTCGAGGCGAAGGCCCATAGGGGCAGCGCCGGCAGCGCGATCAGCGACGCGATGGTGATCGCGTTGACCCGGCCGATCTTCTCCGACCAATGGCCGAAGGCGAGGCCGCCCGCGATGGCGCCGAGATTGGCGACGATCGTGATCAAGCTCACCGTCCCGGGATCGAAGTTGTGCTGCTTCTGCAGGAAGGTCGGGTAGAGGTCCTGCGTGCCGTGGCTGAAGAGGTTGAAGCACAACATCAGGAGGACCATGTAGAGGACGAGGCCCTTGTGCTGGCTGAGGGTCGCCCAGAGATGGGGCTTCTCGTGCGCCTGCGACGCCTCGAACGCCGGCGATTCGGGGACGCTCGAGCGGATGAAGAGCACGACGAAGGCCGGCAGGACGCTGAGCAGGAACATCGCCCGCCAGCCGATCGTAAAGTCGCCGAACGTCCGGTCGTAGATGAGGCCGTAAGCGATCGCCGCGAGGAGGAAGCCGCTCGGATAGCCGCATTGCAGGATGCCTGACACGGTGCCGCGCGCCTGCGGGGGAATCGACTCCATCGCCAGCGAGCTGCCGAGGCCCCATTCGCCGCCCATGGCGATGCCGAAGAGGGCGCGCAGCACGAGGAAGATCGTGAGGTTGGGCGAGAAGGCCGCGAGCGCGCCGATGATCGAATAGCAAAGGATGTCGAGCATGAGCGCCGGCTTGCGTCCCCATCTGTCGCCGATGCGGCCGAAGATGAAGGCGCCGACGAAGCGCATGGCGAGCGTCAGGAAGAGCGCGTAGGCCACTGCCGAGACTTCGACGCCGAACTCTTTTGCGATGTCCTTGAGGAGGAAGGTCAGGAGGAAGAAGTCGAAGGCGTCGAGCGTCCAGCCGAGCCATGCGGCGAGAATCGTCCGCTTCTGCTCACCAGTCAGGTTCATCGCGCCCTCCCTTCGCCGCCGTCGATTCGCGCGACGCGGTCACATTTGCGTCACCTTAACTGACATGGAGCGGGGCCGCCATCCTTCCTTTGGCGCCGCCGCGTGGCAGGCAGGCGCTCGACAGCGGCGGCGCAGAATTCTAAGAGCGCGTCTCGGGCAATCCGTCCCTGGAAGCGCTGCGGATGATCATCGCTATCGACGGTCCGGCCGCTTCGGGCAAAGGCACGATCGCACGGCGACTTGCCGCCCACTACGGGCTTCCGCATCTGGACACGGGTCTTCTCTATCGCGCGACCGCCGCCACCCTGATCGCCGAGGGTCGCGATCTGTACGACGAGGATTCTGCGATCTCGGCGGCGAGGGGGCTCGGCCTGACCGACTTCGACGAGGCCAAGCTGCGCAGTCGTCAGATGGCGGAGGCCGCGTCGGTGGTCGCTGCCATGCCCGGCGTGCGGGCCGCTTTGATCGAGGCCCAGCGCGCCTTTGCCGCGCGGCCCGGCGGCGCGGTTCTGGACGGGCGCGACATCGGCACAGTGATTTGTCCAAATGCGACGGTGAAGATCTTCGTCACTGCCAGCGCGTCGGCGCGGGCGCGACGCCGCGTGGTCGAACTGGCCAGTCGCGGCGAAAGGGCGGACTACAACGCAGTTCTGGTGGATATCCTGCGGCGCGACGCCCGCGATTCCGAACGAGCCGCGGCGCCATTGCGTCCCGCGGACGATGCAGTCAGGTTAGACACGACCCATCTCGGAATCGAATCGGCCGTCGCCGAGGCGTTGCGCATCGTCGAAGCTGCTCGAATCAGGGCGTAGCGAACCGCTACGCCCTCGGCTCTTTCAGGCCGCGGCGCCGTGCGACAACCGGCTATGCGTGGCCCGCAACCGCTCGATCGCGGTGTCGATTTCTTCGCGCTGCCTTTCCAGATGGCCGATCTGGTTGACGATCTGTTGCGGCTGAAGCTGTTCCTCGAGATCAGGCGTCTCGTTTGCGCCTTTTCCACCGATCAGGTCGTTGATCTCGGTGAGGGTAAAGCCAAGCTTCTTGCCTCTGAGTATCATCTCCATGCGGACCCGGTCCGCGCCGCGATAATAGCGGGCGTTCCCTTCTCGGCGCGGTTTGATGAGACCCCGGTCCTCATAGAATCGCAACGTGCGAAGGCTGACGCCGTACAGTCGCGACATCTGGCTGATCGTCATTTCCGCCTGCCCAGCTTCAGGCGCGATATTCGCTTCCCCTTCGAGCGCTCTCGAAGCGCCGTTGGTTGCATAGTTGAGGGACGACTTCCCGCTCATGACCTCTCCTTTCGTCGGCGCCGTTGCGCTCGCGCCTTGCTGATTCGCGCGCCCCTGCGCGATTCGCATCCACTATGCCTCAAGCAAATCAAAATGCAACTGAAAGTTGCATTCGTGAGAATACAACTTGCTTACGCCATCGAGTGAGGCCGCTGCGAAAGAGCCCCTTTAACCGTTTCTTCACCATGCCAGTTGAAACATTTTCGGGCGCCGCCCCCTGCGGGACGCCACGATTCGCTAACGCCGGTGACGGTCGAGGGTATGAACAAAGCCATGGCGTGGGAGACCGCGAATCTCGGCCCAGGAGCCCGGCGCGTCGCCGAGGATGCAGCGCGTCGCGCTGGCTTGAGTCCTGAAGAGTGGCTGAACGAAGCGATCGTCGAGCACGCCGCCTTCATTCGATCGGAAGAAGCCGGCGAGGAAGTTCAGTTTTACGACCGCCGCCGCGAAAGGGTCTCCGCACGCGGAGCAAGGGCTGTCGGTCCGGGCGGGTGCCGGACGGGGCATCTGCAAGATCAACAAGTCTCTGAGGTCGAAGCTCTTCTGGAGTCGACGATCCAGCAGGTCGAGCGCCGCATCACCCGCAATGGACAGAGACTTGCGGAGGCGTTCGAGGCGATTGCGTTAAGGCTTGAGCGCTCCAACGGGAGCCTCGACCCTCTCGCCTTTGCCGAGAAGCAGCCCCGATCGGACGCGGTGGAAATGCCGCGGACTAATGCGGCGGCCCTGTCCTTGAAAGGGGGTGGCGCCGGCGCCACTCCGGTTTCCACAGGACCATCTCGCACTGATCCTCGGTTCGCTGGCGAAGTGAACAAAGACGATTGGACACCTGCGAATTCGGCGCCGTCGCCGGGGGAACCGAGGGCACAGCCGGCGTCGGCTTCGGAACAACCCCGCCTCGATCTGAAGTCCGCGGTCTCGCAAATCGCGCTGCGACGGCGGGAACTGGACTCGCGGGAAGCTCGCAAGCCTCTCCCTCCGGCGAGCCCGACTTTGGAAACCGGTCGAGCGAATACGGGCCTCGGCGTCGAGGGTCTTTCCGTAGGTCTGCGACAGGCGCAGGAACGAGACGCGGATCAGTGGGCCGGGCACCCTCGCGATCCAGCCGACCCGAACCATGACTTGGCGCACAATGACGCGAATCGTCCGCAAACCGCCGCCCTTGCCGAGCCTCAGCAAGCGGTGCGTGACGACATTCGCGCGCTGGCCAGTAAACTGGACACCGTGCTTCGAACCGATCACCGCATTGGCAACGCCGACGTCAATGCAATGCGCGGCGAAATCGCAGCAATGGTGCGCAGTCTGGCCGATCTCGCGCCGCGGAATGCCATCGTTGCGTTGGAAGGCGCCGTTCGGGACTTGACCGAACGCGTCGACAAGCTGCGACAGAGCGGATGTCGGGAATCACTTCTCGCGCCGTTGGACGCAATGGCGGCAGAATTTCGCGCGGCTCTGAAGGCGCACGATCCAAGGCTGGCGGCCGCGGCTCTTGAACGCGAGATCGGCGCCATCGGCGCAAAAATCGATGGCCTGGCCCAGAGCGCGATCAATCCCGAGACCTTCGAACGCATCCGCATCCAAACAGAAGAGGTCCGCAATCTCCTCGCAGCGGCGGCTATGCGTACGGCGCCAGTCGAGCGCTTGGAACGGCAGATTGGGGAACTCGCTGATCGGGTAGAAAGACTGGGCGCCAGTCCTCTGCCACACGTCGAATCCGCTGAGCTGGCGGCCTCGCTTGCCGACCTTCGCAGGGAAATCGAGCGCTCCACGTCGCTTCCGACTTTCGTCTCGATCGAACAACGGCTGGAGCGTATCGCGACGCGGCTTGACGAGGAGATCGCTCCTCCGGTTCAAGCCGCGTTCGACGCGGCCCCGTTCGACGACTTGGCGCAGCGCATCGATGGTGTGCGTCAAACTCTCGAGGCGCGCCCGCAGGCTGAAGTCGACGCGAACCGATTGGAAGCCTCTCTGAAGGAACTCAGCGCCAAGCTGGAAAACCCCAATCCTGAGCCGCTCGTCGCATTGATGCGCGAGATCAACGCCAAACTTGACGCTGCGTGCGAGCGCGAGGTCCACGGACATTCGATCGAACCGTTGCTCGAAGGAATTCTTGGCAGGATTGACCAACTTCAGCCGCCTGAGGCGTCAGTCTCCTCACTCGACCTACGCAGCCTCGAAGACATGCTGCAATCCCTGCACGCGAAGCTCGAGAAACCGAGCGTCCCTGCGTTTGACCGTCAGACGATCGATGAAATCGCGGAAGAGATCGCCCGGCGTGTCCACGACGGAAGCGCCGGCAGAATCGAGACAGATCTGCTGGCCGACCAGATCGCCGTCATCCACGACAGGCTGGACGCGCTTTCGGCGTCGTCGAGATCGCCCGAGGCGTTGGAGCCGCTCGTCAGAGAGCTCTTGGAGAAGCTCACGGAGGCCGGGGCCCAGACGCCCACCCGGTTCGGCTCTGCGAATGACCAGCCAAGCCTCGTCGCGGAATTGGCGGAAATGAGGGCCGAACAGGCGAATGTCGATCGGCGGACGCACGCGCAGCTCGCGACCCTTCAAGACCTCGTCGAAAAACTCATTGCGCAACTCGCGAATGCCGAAGTCGAAACCTTAACGGCGGCGCAAAGCACCGGCATGCGCAGGGCTTCCTTTAATGTCCTTCGGAGCGTCGACGTTTTTGCCGCAGAGATTCCCCCGGCGTCCGCGCAGGCCCGTCGGGCGCCCGGGCCTGGTTCGCCGACGAACGGCGGCGAACTGTCCGCGCAATCACCTGACGGGGAGGACTTCCTGCTCGAGCCCGGCGCCGGCGCGCCCGAGCGGGCTGAGGAGGCGCGGGACTTGGCGCAAGCGATCGGTTCGCGAACAAATCCCGCAGTGTCTGCGCATATCGCCGCCGCGAGGCGCGCATCGCAGGCGGTAGGCGGCGAGAGCGGCGGCGCGGACACAACAGCCTCGCCATCCCTGGCCTCACGCCGCGTCGGGCAAGCAAGGACCTTCTACGACAACCACAAGCGTTCACTTCTACTCGCTGTCGCTCTCGCGATCGTCGCGACAGTGGCAGTCCGCCTGGTCGGGATACACGCGCCCTTCCTGCAAAGGCCGGAGTCGGATGGACGGCCGGTCAAGGCGGCGGGGACGGATGCTCGGTCTCGCAACGGGCTCGACTTCGCTCTTGGCGCCAAGACTGGCGCCCGACCAGTCGATACGACGGCCCGCCCGGTCGACACGTCGCCGACGGCCTCGATTGCACGTTCATCTGAGCCTATAAAAACCAATTCGATTGGTGGATCATTGTCACCGGAGCTGATCACCGCAATTCCTCCCGGATTGCCACAAGGCCTGCGCGACGCCGTCGTCGCAGGCTCGCTGGGCGCGCAGTACGAATTGGGGCAACAACTCTTCGAAGGCCGTGGAATTCCGCAGGACCAGCATGCTGCGGCCCTTTGGTTCGAGCGTGCGGCCTCTTCCGGTTTCGCGCCTGCACAGTTCAGGATCGGCGCCCTCTATCAAAAGGGCGTCGGGGTGGCGCAGGACGCCGCCGAGGCCAAGCGTTGGTACGCGAGGGCGGCGGAAGCCGGCAACGCCCGGGCTGCGCACAATCTGGCAGTGATGAACGCCGAGCCGATCAACGACAAGCCTGACTACGTCGAAGCGGCGAAGTGGTTTCGCAAAGCCGCCGAACTGGGCGTCCGCGACAGCCAGTACAATCTCGCCGTACTTTACGCGCGCGGTCTCGGAGTCGAACAGGACTTTCGCCAGTCGTGGCTGTGGTTCTCGCTCGCCGCTGCTCAGGGCGACGCGGACGCGGCCAAGAAGCGCGACGAGGTCGCAGCGAAAATGGACCCCGCGGAGCTCGCCACCGCAGCAGACGAATTGGCTAAGTTCAAAGTTGCGACGCCCGATCCTGCGGCCAACGACGTCGCAGTTCCTCCCGGCGGGTGGGACGCCAAGCCGCTAACGCAAACGATCCCCTTGCCCGGCGGCCAGCGCCCACAAGCGAGGCTTTAGGGCACCCGTTCCCGCACAACTCGACGGCGCTTGCCGGTCCCGCCCTCCCGGTCTAAGCCTGCCGCCATGCCGGCTCGAGGACGATATGGACTCCGGATTCGCGGGCGCCCAGGGGCGTCTCAGTTTGCGCCTGCTCGGCGTGACGGACTTGCATGCTAATCTTTACCCCTACGACTATTTTCGTGATCGGCCGGATGCGTCCGTTGGTCTGGCAAGAACCGCGACGCTGATCGCTGAGGCCCGCAGGGAAGCGCGCAATTGTCTCCTCTTCGACAACGGCGACATTCTTCAAGGCGCGCCTCTCGGCGACTACGCCGCCCTGTCTATGACCAAGGATTTGACCGCGGCTCATCCAGTCATCGCGGCGATGAACGTGCTGGACTATGCGGGCGCCACGCTTGGGAACCACGACTTTAATTATGGCCTCGACATTCTCGACCGCGCCTACCGGTCGGCGCGCTTTCCAGTGGTCTGCAGCAACATCCAGCGGGTGGATGGCCGGCCTTGGTTCCCGTCGTCGGTCGTGATCGAGCGCCTCTTCGTCAATGACGGCGAAGCGACCGTTTGGCTGAGAATTGGCGTGATGGGTTTCGCGCCGGTGCAGATTGCACAATGGGACGAAACCCATGTCGCCGGACGGCTGAGGATGCTTGATATCGTCGAGGCGGCGCAGATTGAAGTCGCGAACCTGAGGAGTAAAGGCGTCGATCTCATCGTTGCGCTCTGCCACTCCGGGATATCGCGTGCCGGACGTACGCTCGGCGAAGAGAACGCAGCGCAGGATCTGGCGGTGGTGGACGGCGTCGATGCGCAGTTCATCGGTCACCAGCACCTGCTCTTTCCGGGCCAGGATTTCGCCGACCTCGCTGGTCTGGACGCGGTTCGGGGGTTCATCCACGGCAAGCCTACCGTCATGGCAGGTTTTTGGGGCAGTCACCTTGGGATCATCGATCTGGCGCTTGAACAGGGTCCTGCCGGTTGGCGTGTCGTCAAGGCTCAAGTCGAGGCGCGACCTATCGCAAGGCGGGACGCGAACGGAGCCGCCGTCGCGCTGGTCGATTCGGATCCGGAGGTGCTCCAAGCCGCGAGCGCTGCGCATGAGGGGACGCTCCATTACATTCGCGAGCCGGTCGGAACGCTGAAGGAGCCGCTTCACACGTACCTCGCGATGATCGCCGACGATCCGACGGTGCAGCTGATCAACGAGGCCCAGCGCGCCTATGCGGCACCGCTCGCCGCCGCCAACAGGGATCTTGCCGGCTTGCCTATCGTCTCAGCCGCCGCTCCGTTCAAATGCGGCGGCCGCAACGGCCCAGACTATTATACCGATGTCGCGCCGGGGCCGATCGGGATCAAGGACGTCGCGGACATCTACCCCTATCCGAACACTCTCCGCGTCCTGAAGATCGACGGCGCCACTGTGCAGGAATGGGTGGAACGATCGGCATCGATTTTCCTGCGCGTCGATCCTGCTTTGACCACCGAGCAGCCGCTGCTCGGCCCGGCCTTCGCCTGCTATAATTTCGACGTGATCGACGGCGTCGAATATTCGATCGACGTGACGCAACCTGCGCGCTACGACGATTCCGGGGTGCTGATCGCGCCGGACGCGCGGCGCATTCGTGGTCTGACGCACCGCGGCGCTCCGATCGATCCGAAGCAGGAGTTTCTCGTCGTCACCAACAACTACCGCGCCAGTGGCGGCGGCGGCTTCCCGGGATGCGATTCGCGGCATCTCGTGATCGAAGCTCCCGACGCCAATCGCGACATCCTCCTACGTTACGTCGAAGCGGCCAAAGACCTATCGCCCAGATCCGACGGCAACTGGCGGCTCGCGCCTCTGCCCGCCACGGTGATCGCGACCTATTTGACGTCCCCCCTCGCGGCTCAGCTACCGCCGCCGCCCCACGTTCAACTGACTGCAATGGGGCTCGCGCCCGGCGGTTATTTGAAGCTTCGGGTTGAGACGCGGTGATTTGGCCGAAGCGAGCGCGCTTTGCCCGTGACGGCTGGTTGAGTGATGGCCGGATTGGTTTTTCGAAGCGCCAGACGCCAGCGGGCCACTCGCGCGCTCGTGAGAGCAGGTCTCTACCTGTTTAGGCGATTGTAGGTCCACGGAAGGACGTAAGAACGTCTCCAATCTACTGCTCCAGCGTCACCGATCCGGCGGCGGTGTCGACCGACTTCTCCGTCAACGTCGGATCGACGATTCGGCTGGGCGCGGTCACCGCGCCCGCGGCGACATCGAACATGCCCTTCGTGAACGAACCGAGCGATTCCACGACTCCAGGGTTCGCTTCCGTCAGGGTTTGCCCCTCGGCCAGGCGCTCGCCGATCGCCGTGACGACTTCGCTGGTGGCGAACTTGCTGTGATTGGCGACATCGTTGGACGCGACGCCGGTCAGGTCGATGACATTGACCTTAGCTTTTTCGAGGATGGAAGAATACGGCTCTACTGTGGGATCAAGCCTGCCGAGCCGGGTCGAATCGCGCGCCAGGAAGCTCGATAAGCCCAGCGCCTTGTCGTCGCGCGAAACGAACAGCGTGAATTGCGTCGTCCGCGGCTTGACGTCGATTTCGGCGATCTGGCGGCGGAAGACGTCAACATCGATATCCGGCGAAGCCAGCATCACGTCGCGGATCTTTGACGGCAAGCCGCGATCTCGGATTGCCATCTGCCTCAAGGACTCGACGGCGAGGTAATTGCCCATCGAATGCGCGAGAATGGAGATCGAGCCGACATTCCGATTGTCCACGAGCGCCTGCAGTACCGTTTCGAACGCGTCGCGCGAATACATGGCGCTGTCGCGATCATAAACGTAGTCAACGAGGCTTCCGCCCGAGGGCCAGGTGAAAAGGACCGGCGCGACGTCCACGTGCGCGTCGTGAACGATCTGGGCGAATGAATAGACCGCTTCCTCAAAGCGGGTGTTGTAGCCGTGAACGAAAACCAGAACCCTGCGACCGGGTGTCCGCGCGACCCGGGCGTTGAAATCGGCCTTCGCCTGCGCCAGATCGAGCCGGTCGGCGCGCAAGGTGACGAAGTCGCGCTGCGGGTCGCCGGGCGGAGACGAAGGCCACTGGACTTCGCCTGCCTTGCGCGCCGAATCCGGCGGAACAGAAACGACGATGTCGGCAAAGTCGAGCCCTCTGCCGCGTGCGCCGCCGAACATCACTCCTGGCGGCTCGACGACGGGCGCGCGGGTCGTGGCGACAAGCAGATCGACCTGGCTCGCCCCGGGCGCGCTCGTTCCGACAATGAGGTTGCCATAGGGGCGGCTCGAACAAGCTGCGGCAAAGGCCGCCAGACCAAGGACAAAGAGAATGGCGGCGCGGGGCCGCCGCGCCGTCGATTCCTTCAGAACTGCGCGCCCGCGGGTGGACGAAAACACGCTGACGCGCACGCGCGTCATGTGGAGCCCGGTTATGTCCAAGACCCGGGCGCCGGCAGCAGAACGGCTTCGACCGGCGCTTGCAGCATGCCGGTTTTCGCCGGCTCAGGGTGCTTGTTCTGGGTCATGAACCACCAGATGGCCGCCAGGACGATGATGACCAGGAGAATGATAGCCCACATCGGGAAACCGCTCGAGCTGGACGCGGCCTGCGCGCGATTGGCGGCCGCGCTGGTCTCAGAGCTGGCCGCGCTCGCCGCGCTGGAGACGGTTGAGCTTGCCGTCTGGGCGGCGGCCGCGCCGAGGCTGCCAAGTCCCGCCAGAAGGCCGGTGGCGCCGAGCGCCTTCGACAGCTCAGGCGGGAGGGCGGCCGAGATCGCGCTTTTCTGGCTGCTCAGCATCGAAGCGATCGAGGATGCGTCGGACCAGTTGGAAGGATCCTGCTGGCCAATCGTGCCGACCACCGACTGGGCGACCGCGCCGACCGCCGACTGCGCGGCGCCCTGCGGAGCTGCGGAGAACTGGCTCAACGCGCCGACCACGCTCGACAGCCCGGAGCCTCCGAGAAGACCGCTGAGCAGATTCGCGCCTTCGCTAAGAGTGCTGACGTTGCCGCCGCTGATGGCGCCGGTGAGTTTGCTCAGAAGGTCAGGGTCAGAATTCGATACGGCGTCGGCGAGTTTCTGTGCGCCGCCCGGCGCGGCCGCCGTTGTGGCAAGCGCAGCCAGGATCGTCGGGATCGCGGCGGCCACCAGCTTCTGCGCGACCGCCTCGTTCACGCCCACAGCGCGCGCCAAGCTTCCGACCAGTTGGGGCGTGAGAAACTGAGATACGAGACTGACGAGGTTGATTGCCATGGGGTACCCCCTGAAACCGAGAGTTCGGAACGGCGCCGTCCTACCAGATTGTCGCCCGATCGGCGCGCCGTCGCCGCGTTGCGAAATTCGCTGCGGCGTGACAACTTAGCTGTTCGCACTCGGGAATCCTAGCCGTGTCGGCGAGCGGACACTACTTTTCGGGCGTCCGCCGGGCCGCAAAAACGAAGCCCGAGAAGGAGAGCACGCTCTCGCCGCGCTGGTTGATCCCTCGGAGGCTGTTCTCCACAAGGCCCCAGTTAGGTTTCGAAGTCTCGCGTCTCGACACGATCTCCATCGAAAACGAGACCACGTCGCCTTCCATCACCGGGTGCGGCCACCGCATGTCCCGAAACCCAGGCGACACGCCGAGTTCGGGCAGCGCGTCGCCGCGCGCCGCCATCGCAGCCCGCAGCGCGGCGCGCGTCTCGACCAGCTTGCGCATTGCCGCGCTCGCGACATGCAGCCCGGAGGCTGCGAGCGGTGCGCCGACGTCTGCGCGTTCAAGAACGCGCGGATCGAACTGCCTGGCGTAGGCAAGAATTGAATCACGCGTGAATGATGCGGTCCCAAGATGCGCGGCCTGCCCGATCCGCATGTCTTCGTAGAACATCGCCTAGTCCGCACCTTGCCGCCGCTTGAGCCTCAAAACGCTTCGTTGGGTCATCGCGACGGCGCCGTCCTGATTGACGACTTGGAAAAGGAACTCCACATCGCCGGCGTCCCCGCGCGCGTCGCTCGGCCGCGCGGAAAGCGTGCTCCGGCGCGCACGCAGCCTATCGCCAGGCCGCACCGGACGCGCCCACCTGACCTCCTCGACGCCCTTCTCCTCCATGACTTCCGCGCGCCTAAGGAACGCTTCACAGTTCATCTTGAGGAGTAGCGCGATAGTGTGCCAGCCCGACGCGATAAGACCTCCGGTGGCGGCGATCGCGGCCTCCGAGTCGACATGGAACGGCTGCGGGTCGAACTCGCGTGCGAAGGCGACGATCGCCTCCGCGGTGATGTCGACGCCGCCGTATTCGACGACTTCGCCGGCTGGAAAATCCTCGAAGAAAAGCCGCCCGGTCATTGCGCTAGTTGGCGAAGCGGAAATGCAGGACGTCGCCGTCGGCGACGACATAGTCTTTGCCTTCCAGACGAAACTTGCCCGCGTCGCGCGCGCCCGCCTCACCCCGGTTCGCGACATAGTCGTCGTAGGCGATCGTCTCGGCGCGGATGAATCCCTTTTCGAAATCGGTATGGATCACGCCGGCAGCCTGCGGCGCCCTGGCCCCTTTCTCGACCGTCCAGGCGCGCGCTTCCTTCGGCCCCGCGGTGAAGAAAGTGACGAGATGCAGGAGGTGGTAGCCCGCGCGGATGAGGCGGTTGAGGCCAGGTTCGTTCAGCCCGACGGCTTCGAGATAATCCCTCTGCTCGGCCTGCGGCAGCACGGCGATCTCGCTCTCGATCTTCGCCGAAACGATGACGGCGACCGCGCCCTCTTTCCCAGCCTGCTCCTTGACCAGATCGGAGAAGGCGTTGCCCTTGTCGGCGGCCGCCTCGTCGACATTGCAGACGTAGAGCACGGGCTTCGACGACAGAAGGCCGAGCGACTGGAAGAGCTCGTGCTCCTCACGGCTGACGCCCGCCTCGCGCGCTGGCCGGCCTTCGCGCAGTTCCCCGAGACTGCGCTGGGCGAGCGCCAGCAGGTCCTTGGCGTCCTTGTCGCCGGCCTTGGCCTTCTTCTCCATGGCCACGATACGCCGCTCGAGACTTTCGAGATCGGCCAGCATCAGCTCGGTCTCGATCGTTACGATGTCGGACAGGGGATCGATGCGCCCTTCGACATGGGTGACGTCGCCGTCCTCGAAGCATCGAACGACGTGGGCGATCGCGTCGCACTCCCGGATGTTGGCGAGAAACTGGTTGCCGAGGCCTTCGCCCTTCGAGGCGCCGCGGACAAGTCCGGCGATGTCGACGAAGGTGAGCCGCGTGGGAATGATCTCCTTGGAGCCGGCGATCTCCGCAAGCGCGATCAGGCGCGGGTCGGGAACGGCGACGTCGCCGACGTTGGGCTCGATCGTGCAAAACGGATAGTTGGCCGCCTGCGCCGCAGCCGTCTGCGTCAGCGCGTTGAAGAGCGTCGATTTGCCGACATTGGGCAAACCCACGATGCCGCACCTGAAGCCCATGGAGCGAGGCCTGTTCCTGCTGGAAATGGAAGGATTCGCGCCCTATGCGCGGAGGCGGCGGAAAAGGCAAGGGGCGGGCCGAGAATTGCTCGAGAATTGCGCCGAGGCCCGCGCGCCAGCAGCGTTCCGCAGCACCCGATTTTCGGGGGCGCCGCCTCCGCCGAGCGCGTCTGCCACTTAGCAGCCCCGGCGATCGGGGCTGCGGTTCCCGGCCGCGATTTGCAATGCCACGCGGAGTGCGACCGTCCCCTCGCAGAGTCCCTGACGCTTCGCCCCAGGGTTTCCTGCCTTTCTCCCAA
Organism: uncultured Alphaproteobacteria bacterium; assembly: GCA_963721905.1. Taxonomy (GTDB): domain Bacteria; phylum Pseudomonadota; class Alphaproteobacteria; order Rhizobiales; family Beijerinckiaceae; genus Roseiarcus. The sequence goes on along the minus strand of CAVRMF010000014.1, from coordinate 122,223 downwards.
TGCGGCGGCGAATTGACAGCGTAATGGGCGTCGACGACATTGGACGCGATCGCCATCGATATCCGCCTCGCGCCGATTTCGGCTCAAGGGAACGACTTTGGACAAGTCCCCGAAACAGACACTATGCGAAGGGAGATGCGCAATGATGCATTCCGACAAGATCACTGTAACGCGGCGCGAGGCGCTGAAGACCGGGCTCGCCGCGGCCACCCTTATCGGCGGGACGCGTCTCGCCCTCGCCGACGACACGCTGGCCAAGATCAAGATGCGCGACGAGCTTACAACCGCGACCGAGATGCAGTTTCCGCCCTTCGATATTTCGGACAACGGCGTCTACAAGGGCCTCGATCGTGACCTCGTCGACGCGGTCGTCAAGGAGATGGGCATCAAGGTTTCCTATCTCGACCTGCCATGGACCAGCGTGTTGCCGGGGCTGGAGGCGAAGAAGTTCGATCTTTGCATCGCGCCGGTGACGATCACTAAGGAGCGGATGAAGCGCTACGCCTTCTCCGTGCCGATCGCCGACGCCACCGCGGCCCTGATGAGACGCGCCAATGACGCGAGCATCACGAAGCCCGAGGACATCGCCGGGAAGACCGTCGGCGGGCAGAAGGGCACCTCGCAGGTGGAACAGCTCAAGGCCTTCGCCGCCAAGCTGCCGAAGCCGGTCGAGATCAAGGAATATGTCGACAACAACCAGTCCTACGCGGACCTCGCCGCCGGCCGCATCGACGCTTCGGTGAACTCGCTGCCGAACCTCCAATATGCGGCCGCCCAGCGCTCCGACACCTTCGCAGTCGTTCTCCCGCCGTTCGGGCAGCCGACCTATTTCTCCTGGGTCGCGCGCCTCGACGACAAGCCGCTGATGGACGCGATCAATGCGGCGATCCTCAAGGTCGAGGCGGATGGGACGATGGCGCAGATCCAGAAAAAGTGGTTGGGCCAGACCACGGATCTGCCGAAGACCGTGCCCGAGCCTTCGATCTGACCCTCAGCCGGCGGGAGGGGCAAGCCGTCCCTCCCGCGCCGCCCGATGAAGCCCGAGGTCATCCTCCATTCGTTCGGCTACCTGACGCAGGCTGCGGGAGTGACGATCGCGGTGTCGCTCGCGGGCATCGTGATCGGCTTCGTGATCGGCGCGCTCGTCTGCGCCGCGCGGGTGTCGCGGCGCGCCTGGCTCGCGCGCCTCGGCGGCGCTTATGTGAGCGTCTTTCGCGGCGTGCCGCTGCTCGTCCAGCTCCTTTTCATCTACTACTTCCTGGCTGAATTCGGCCTCGATGTGCCGGCGATCGTCGCCGCAGTTGGCGGGCTCGCGCTGTCGTCGGCGGCCTATCAGGCCGAGATCCTGCGCGGCGCGCTCAATGCTGTGCCGCGCGGGCAATCGGAAGCGGCGGTTGCGCTCGGCTTCGCCGGTTCTGAGATCTGGCGGCGCGTGCTGCTGCCGCAGGCGTTGCGCATCTCGATCCCGCCGCTCATCAACGAATTCATCCTGCTTCTCAAAGCCTCTTCGCTCGTGTCGGTCGTCGGCATCGCCGAACTGACACGGGTCAGCATGAACATCGCCTCGCTCACGTACCGGCCGCTCGAAGCCTATGTTGGCGGCGGGCTCTTCTATCTCGCGATCAATCTCACGCTGGCGGGCTTCGGCGCGCTCATGGAGCGGCGGCTCGCCTCGGACGGCGCGCGATGAACCCCGACGTCCTCTGGCGCTACCTGCCGTCGCTGATCAGCGGCTTCGGCGTCACCATCTTTTGCTGGAGCGCGGGCGGCGCGCTCGGCATGCTGCTGGGGTTCGCGATCGCGCTCGCGCGCCGGCTGCCGTTTCCCCCCTTGCAATGGGCGCTGAGAATCTTCATCGAGGTGTTCCGCGGCACGCCCTTCCTCATGCAGCTCTTCCTGCTCTATTCCGGCGGCCCCTATATCGGCCTGAGGCTCAACGCAACGGAGGCCGGCGTCCTCGGCCTCGGCCTCTATTCCTCGGCCTATTTCGCCGAGATATTCCGCGCCGGCTTCGCCTCGGTCCCGCGCGGGCAGATCGAAGCTGCGACCAGCGTCGGCATGGCGCCGTTCGATACGCTGATCCGCGTCGCGCTGCCGGCGGCGCTGATCGCCGCAGTCCCGTCGATCGTCAACATGCTGATCGTGCTGTCGAAGGAGACGGTGGTTCTCTCGATCATCACCGTGCCCGAGCTCATGTATCAGATGCAGACGATGGCGGCCGAGACGTTCACCGCCTTCGACGCCATCTTCGCCATGGCGGTCTTCTATTGGCTCCTGGTCGAGACCGTCTCGCGCGTCGGCGCCCGGGTCGAAGCGCGGGTGACCGCCTTTCTCGCGCGCGAAGGAGCGGCCGCGTGAGCTTGGCCATGATCGAGATCAGCGGGGTCGGCAAGAGTTTTGGCGCGCACGAGGTGCTGCGCGGGGTCGATCTCGAGAATCGCGAAATCGGAGGTCGTCTGCCTCATCGGTCCGAGCGGCTCGGGCAAGAGCACGCTCCTCCGATGCGTGAACTTTCTCGAGCCTTATGACGTCGGCGACGTGCGCATCGAAGGCCGCCTGATCGGCTACGAGGATGCGCCCGACGGGACGCGCCGGCCGATGAAGGCGCGGAAGCTCCGCGACATGCGGCGCGAGATCGGCATGGTGTTCCAGCACTTCAACCTCTGGCCGCACATGACCGCGATCGGCAACGTCGCCGAGCCGCTGCGTCGCGTGCGCGGCCTGCCGGCGAGCGAGGCGGCGGACCGCGCGATGGCGATGCTGACCCGCGTCGGCCTCGCCGCCAAGGCGCACGCCTACCCCTCTCATCTCTCGGGCGGGCAGCAGCAGCGGGTCGCGATCGCGCGCGCTCTCGCGATGCAGCCCCGCCTCATGCTGTTCGACGAGCCGACGTCGGCGCTCGATCCCGAGCTTGTCGGCGAAGTGCTCGAAGTGATGAAGAGCCTCGCCTCGGAGGGGATGACCATGCTGATCGTCACCCACGAGATGGGCTTCGCCGCCCATGTCGCCGACCGCATCGCCTTCATCGACGAAGGCCGCATCATCGAGGAGGGGCCGCCGCGCCACGTCTTCCACCACAGCAGGGAGCCGCGGGTGCGACAATTCCTGCAGACCTATCACGACCGCAACAGCTTTTGAGCCGGCGCGATTTCCATCGCCTGATCCCATGATTTCGATGGGCCGCAGTGACTTTTCGATCGCACCCAACGGCGGCCGGAGCCAGCGTACCATTTCGTTCGGGACGCAGTCTTTTGAAGGCGTTAGGCGTCATTTTCTGACTCTTCGACTCTTTCGCGGGCCTGCGTGCGGGCGCCCCGAACGTCCGTCGCAGGTAGCCCCCGTCCGCTGCCGGAGCAGGGCGCCGCGTCGCAATCGGCAAATTCTTCTCGCATTCGTATATTCGAATAATCAGAACGATGGGCTATCATATTTCTGTTTCATTGAAAATGTGACCCTCTAATCGATTGAAATCATTGATTTTGCTGAGGAGGCCCCGTCGGCCGAGTGGACCGTCAGATTGCCCCGTGGCCCGTCGAAAGACAGGCGGCTTTTGACTCCTGATGGCGGTTCCTTGCGATGACGCGCCCATGCTTGTCGCGTTTCGTCACCGGCGCTAATGTGAATTGATTAGCCGAGCAATCGGCGCAAGCTCTTGCGCGTGAGGGCGGTCGATGGCCGAGACGGCCGGGCAGGGCGGCAAGCTCAACGTCTTTATCTCCTACAGCCACGACGATCTCGATTTCGCGGACATGCTCGACGCGGCTTTGGGGCTCGCTAACTTCGAGACGACCATCGACCGTCGCGGCATTTCAGGCGGCGAGGACTGGAAGACATACCTCGGCGCGCTCATCCGGGACGCCGACACGGTTGTATTCGTGCTCTCGCCCTCATCAGTTCGTTCGGAGATCTGCGCCTGGGAGGTCGAGGAAGCGGTTCGGCTTGGAAAGCGAATAATTCCCGTGCTGGCTCGCCCGCTCAAGGGCGCGCGCCCGCCGCAGCAGCTTGCCGCCCTCAGCTACATCTATTTCTACGCAGAGCCGAAATTTCCGGGCTCGGGATTTGGCACGGGGCTGTTGCATCTTGCATCCGCGCTCAACATCAACCTTGACTGGCTGCGCGAACACACTCTCTACATGCGACGCGCGGCCGAGTGGGACGCGGGCGGCAGGCCGGCGAACCGGCTGCTTTCTGGCACCGACATCGCATCGGCCAAGGCCTGGGCGGCGCGCCGACCCAAAGATGCGCCTGAACCGACCGACCTACAGCTCCAATTCATCAAGGCGAGCGAGGATAACGAACGCCGCGCACCGGAAAGTCCGGGCCTAGAAAAGCCGAAAAGGGCAAAAATCTTTATTTGCCACGCAAATGAAGATTTGGCCCCTGCGGCGGAGGTATACGAGTACTTTAAAAGATACAACTACGATCCGTGGCTTGATAAAAGGAGCCTAATTGCAGGTCAGAGGTGGGATTACGAAATCAGGAAGGCAATAAAGAGGTCCGATTTTTTCCTAGTTTTGCTTTCGCAAATCGCAGTGAATAAGAGGGGGTACATCCAGAAGGAATTTAAGCTTGCAATGGAAGCGTATCAGGAAATTCCTGAAGATCAGATCTGGATTATTCCCTTAAAGATTGATGACTGTCACCCTCCACCCGAATTCGAAGCTTTCCAATGGGTGGAGTTGAAAGGCAAGGAGAGTTATGATCAGGTCCGAGCGGCTATAGAATACCAATTGAGTCACGAGCAGGACAAATCGTTACGACAAAGCTGATCGATTGAGCAATCGGGGGCCCATCAAACCACCGACGTTAGTAGCGACCGGCCGGCGAGATTGTCGCTGACGAGCTGGCCCATGGCCTTGCGCGCCTCGACCGCTCCGCTGGCGTGATGGCTGCGTGATGTCTACCGTGCGGGTCGACCCGGCGATCCATGGACCCGCGGGTCAAGCCCGCGGGTGACGACAAAGGAAACGATTCCACCTGATCGAACCCGGTGCGAAGCCTCCGCCGGATCGCTTTCGACCTATTCCGGCAAACCCGCCTTCAACAGGCCTTCGCGCAGATGTTCGGCGTCCGCCGGTTGACGATAGTGAAGCGTCTCCAGGAACGTCCGTGACGTCAACGTTGGTTCCCGTAAAAGCGCTTCGTGCGCATGAGCGGCAGCGGCCGTGCGGTTTCCGAGCTGCGCCGACGACGCCGCCAGAAACGCGTGATGCGTATGGTCGGGCGCAGTGAGTTTGCTGAATGACGCGATCGCATCGGCGTAGGCTCGGGCTGTGTATTGCGCACGACCAAGATGACTCCAAAAGCGCTCGGGATGATAGGGATTGAGCCGCATCGCCCGACGAACCCATTCGATCCCCTCTTCGGGACGGCCGAGCCAGGTGAGCAACTCGCCCTGCTGCACCACGATAAGATCGCTGTTCGGATTGAGCGACAGGGCGCGTTCCTGATGATAGGCCGCCGTGTCGTGCTCGTTGAAGTTGAGCTTGATGGCGGCGAGAATCCGATGCACATCCGCGTCGTTGTCGTCGAGCGCGAGCGCCGTCCGCAATTCGTCCAGGATCAACTGCTCGCTCGCGCGCCGGTCGGCGCACCAATCGTGCAGCCACGCTTGGCCAACGACGCACGCCTTCCAGGCGTGAGCGTGCGCGTAGTTCGGGTCGAGCTCAATGGCGCGGTTGAGAGAGCGAAGCGCTTCGGCGTTGGCCTCGCGCTTTGACTTATGATGCAAGACCTTGCCGGTCAGAACGCACTCGTACGCGGCCATGTTTCCGGTGGGCTTTCGTTGGACGCGGTCATGCCTCGCGGCCTCCACGCGCCCGAAAAGGGTCGAGGCGATAGACGATGTGACTTCGTCCTGGATGGCGAAAATGTCCTCGAGCTTTCGATCGTAACGCTCAGCCCAGACATGCGTCTCCGTTTCGCCGTCGATCAGCTGAACCGTGACCCGGACGCGATCCGCCGCCTTCCGCACGCTTCCTTCGACGATATAGTCCACGCCGAATTCTCGCGCGACCTGCTGCGCCTTGATCGGCTTTCCCTTATGGACGAAAACAGCGTTGCGGGAGATCACGAGGAGTTGGCGGAACCGCGACAGTTCGGTGATGATGTCCTCGGTCAGCCCGTCGGCGAAAAACTCCTGCTCGGGGTCGCCGCTCATGTTGACGAACGGCAGAACCGCGATCGACGGTCTTTTGGCGCCTGCCTGAAGCGGCGCGGACCCGTCGGCGCCGGGATGGTCTTTGTCCGCCGATCGGCGTTCCGGCAAGACCCTGAAAACGCGAATCGGCCGACTGATGTTCTTGACCTGCTGTTCGCCAAGATCGGCGTATTCGACGTCGAGCCGGTCGCCGACCTGATCCCGCACCGCCCCCGAGATGCAGATTCCGCCCGGCTCGGCTATCGACTCGAGGCGCGCCGCGACATTGACCCCGTCGCCGAAGATGTCGTCTTGCTCGACAATGACGTCGCCCAAATTGAGGCCGATGCGGAAAAGCATGGCGCGCGACGAGGGCATATCTCGATTTCGCCGCGCCATCCGCTCTTGAAAATCGACCGCGCACCGGAGCGCCTCTGTGACGCTCTGGAATTCCACCAACATGCCGTCGCCGGTCGTCTTGATAAGGCGGCCCTTACACTTGGTGATCGCCGGGTCGATCACCTCCAGCCGCACCGTCTTCAGTCGAGCGAGAGTTCCCGCCTCATCGACTTCCATGAGGCGGCTATATCCGACGACATCCGCCGCAAGAATTGCAGCGAGGCGCCGGTCGACATTGTGAGCTTCCGTCATGCGATCGATCTATTCGGAGACTCTGAATATTCAAATAGGACTACGCCCTCAACATGGACTGTCGCACTCAACCCGATTCAAAGTCGGCGGCGTCCAGATCTTGGCGTCAACGCATCGTCGCCGGATAGTACCACATTGCCCAGAAGCCATCCATAATCCCAAAAGCGTTGCGATTCGGGCCGCCGCGCCCCACCTTGTTGAAAAGATGATTCAGACCACCGGCGTCGGCAGCGGCCGGCCGGCGAAATGGGCGGCGAGATTGTCGCGCACGAGCTTGCCCATCGCCTTGCGCGCTTCGATCGTGCCGCTCGCGTGATGCGGCTGCACGATGACGTTCTTGAAGCCGAGCAGGCGCGGGTCGATGTTCGGTTCGTTCCAGAAGACGTCGAGCGCAGCCGCGCCGATGCGCTTCTCCTCGAGCGCGGCGATGAGCGCCCCTTCATCGACCACCGTGCCGCGCGAGACATTGACGAACAACCCCTCCGGCCCGAGCGCTTCGAAGACCGCGGCGTTGACGAGATTCCTTGTCGCCGCGCCGCCGGCGGTCGCAGCGACAAGGATATCGCTCGCCCGCGCGAGCGAGACCGGATCGGCATAATAGGCGTGCGGCGCGTCCGGATCCTTGGCGAGGTCGCAATAGGCGATGCGCATGCCAAAGGCCGGCGCGCGGCGGGCGACGGCGCGGCCGATGCGGCCCAAGCCGATGACGCCGAGCGTCTTGCCGCCGAGGCTTTTGCCCAGCGGCAACGGGCCTTTCGCCCATGCGCCGGAGCGCACGAACGCCTCGCCCTCGATGATGCGCCTCGAGCTCGCCAGGATCAGCGCGAACGCCATGTCGGCGACGTCGTCAGTCAGCACGTCCGGCGTATTGGTGACCCTGACGCCGCGCGCTCGCGCGCGGTCCAGGTCGATCGCGTCGAAGCCGACGCCGAAACAGGCGATGATCTCAAGCTTCGGGCAGGCGTCGATGAGCGTGGCGCCGGCGCCCAGGACGCCATTGGTCGCGATGGCGCGGATCTGCGGGCCGACCTCGCTCAGGAACCGCGCGCGATTCTCCGCGAGCCATAATTTGTGGACGACGTAGTCGCGTTCAAAGAGCGGCATCTCCCACTCGGGATAGCGGCCGACCATCAGCACGTCCGGTTTTGTCATGTGGGCTCCTTCGCTTGCGCCCCTTCTCCCCGCTCGCGGGGAGAAGGTCGGGATGAGGGGCCGGGCGAGAAAGCTCGGCGCCTAATACCAAAGGCCTCACGGTCTGAACTCATTGGGGGGGATTCCCTTGGCGCGTAATTTCTGACTCTTTGAGGTCGGAGGATTCGCGCCATGCCAGCAGCGGTGAAATTGCGAGACGACTATTCGGCTGAGGAGCTTCGGGCGCTGGCCCGGCGCTCGAAGGACGTCAATCAGAGCCGGCGGCTCCTGTCGCTTGCGGCGGTTCGCGACGGAATGGATCGCGGCGAGGCGGCCAAGATCGGGGGCATGGATCGCCAGACCTTGCGGGACTGGGTGCACCGGTTCAACGCCACTGGTCCGGATGGGCTCTTCGACAACTGGACGGACGGTCCGACGCCGCGCCTGTCGCCGGAACAACTGGATGAGTTGGCGAAGATCGTCGAGAGGGGGCCGGACCGGAAAGTCGACGGCGTCGTGCGCTGGCGGCGGATTGATCTTAAGTGCGTCATCGCCCAGCGCTTCGGCGTCGACTATCACCAGCGCTATGTCGGCAAGCTTCTCAAGAAGCTCGGCTTTTCCCACATGAGCGCCCGGCCTCGCCATCCGGCTCAAGACGAGCGGATTGTCGAAGCATATAAAAAAACTTCCCGCGCGCGCTGAGCGCTCATCTCGACGGCCTGCCGGCGACAACGCCGATCGAGATCTGGTTTCAGGACGAAGCCCGCATCGGCCAGAAGAACGGGCTGGTGCGCCAGTGGGCCAGGCGAGGAACGCGGCCTCGCCAACCTGCCGATCAGCGCTATGAGAGCGCCTATCTCTTCGGCGCCATTTGTCCCGCCCGAGGTGTCGGGGCCGCGCTCGCGCTGCCCTTCGCCGACACCGAGGCGATGCAGCTTCACCTCGAGGAAATCTCCCGCCACGTCGCCGAGGGCGCCCACGCCGTCCTCTTGCTCGACCGCGCCGGATGGCACACCACCGCGAAGCTCGACGTGCCGAGCAACATCACACCGATCTTCCTGCCGTCCCGTGCGCCGGAGCTGAACCCGGTCGAAAACATCTGGCAGTTTCTGCGCGGCAACTGGCTCTCAAACCTCGTCTTCGAAACCTACGACGACATCATCGACGCCGCCTGCGACGCCTGGCGCAAACTCGTCGCCCAGCCAGAAACCATCACCTCAATCGGAATGCGCGAATGGGCCCACATCGGTCAGACCTCATAACTCTTGGTATAACCGCCCGGCCCCTCACCCTGCCCTCTCCCCGCGAGCGGGGCGAGGGTTGAACACATGCCCGCATTGGCGCGGAACAGAAACGAGATCGGCTTAATATGCAAAGTCTCGCCCTAGCGCCGCGTGACCGCGTGGATCTCGGCGATGTAGCCGCCCGGAAACTGCACCATCGCGGCGTCGCGCCCATCGGCTTCGTAAGGCTCGACCAGCACCGCTGCGCCGGCCGCCTTGGCCTTCGTCAGGGTCGCCGTCAGGTCGGCTACCTCGCAGCCGGTCAACTCCCGGCCGTACGGAAACGGCAGGTGGCCATCGGTCACCATGAGCGCCAGTTTGCCGAAGGCTGAGTCGATGCGCACGCGCCGGTAGGCATCGCCGGGCCGGCCGATCTCGACCCCGGGCGCATAAGCGTCGTCGGAGACCACGTGGCCTCTCGAGAAGCGAAGGAAGTCGGCGATGAAGACGTCAGCTTTCATAGGCGAGACGTATATGCGGTTCTCGGGGATCGTCGCCAGCGGCGGCAGGGACGGTTTGCTCGTGTGCCAGTAGAGCTGCATGTTCACCCCGCCCGGCCACTGGATCACCGCGTCACGGCCGATCGGATCGGGGAATGGCGCCACGAGCACGTCGGCGCCGGCCGCCGTGGCGGCGCTGATCGCGGCGTCCATGTCCTTGACGAGATAGCCGGTCCGTTCGGCGCCGAATGGATAGGGGATCGGCGTCGTGAAGGCGAAGACCGAAAGCGGGCCCACAGGCGTCCGAACGGCTGCGAAGCTTGCGCTGCTCGGTGTCGGCGTCACGGTGGTCGTGGCCGGCTTGGAGGACTGTCCCCCGAACGTCGCTGTGAAGCTCGCGATGAACGGCTCCATGTCAGCGGGCGCGACATAGACGTGGGCGCCGTCGTATTGCGCGCCGACGCCCGGGCCAGTGGGGTCAGCGGCATCGCCCGACGCGGCCAGCGCCCGTCCGACGAGCGTCAGGGCCAAAGCGATCGCGGTCGCGTATCGGACGAGTTTGCGCCCCTTCTCCTCGCTTGCGGGGAGAAGGTTGGGATGAGGGGCGGGGTGAGGGACCGCGCGGCTAATCACCCGCGCCCCTCATCCTGCCCTCTCCCCGCGTCGCGGGGAGAGGCAACAAGCTCGGCAAGTCGAGCCCCTTCTCTTTCGCGCACTCAACCGCGATCTCATAGCCCGCGTCGGCGTGGCGCATCACGCCTGACGCCGGATCGTTCCACAACACGCGCTCGATGCGGCGCGCGGCTTCGGGCGTGCCGTCGCAGACGATGACCAGGCCGGCGTGCTGGGAAAAGCCCATGCCGACGCCGCCGCCGTGATGGAGCGAGACCCAGGTCGCGCCCGAGGCGCAGTTCAGGAGCGCGTTCAAGAGCGGCCAGTCGGAGACGGCGTCGGAGCCGTCCTTCATCGATTCGGTCTCGCGGTTCGGCGAGGCGACCGAGCCCGAATCGAGATGATCGCGGCCGATCACGACCGGCGCCTTCACTTCGCCCTTCGCGACCATCTCGTTGAAGGCGAGGCCAAGCCGGTGCCGGTCGCCCAAGCCCACCCAGCAGATGCGCGCCGGCAGGCCCTGGAATTTTATGCGCCTGGCCGCCATGTCGAGCCAATTGTGGAGTTGGGCGCTGTCGGGGATGAGCTCTTTCACCTTGGCGTCGGTTCGATAGATGTCCTCGGGGTCGCCGGACAGAGCCACCCAGCGGAACGGGCCGATTCCCCGGCAGAAGAGCGGCCGGATATAGGCCGGCACGAAGCCCGGAAAGTCGAACGCGTCCGCAACGCCCTCTTCGAGCGCCATCTGGCGGATGTTGTTGCCGTAGTCGACCGTCGGCACGCCGGCGTGGAAATAGGCCAGCATCGCGCGGACATGCTCGGCCATCGACGCCTTGGCCGCGCGCTCGACGCCCTTCGGATCGCTCACGCGGCGCTCGTCCCATTCGGCAATCGTCCAGCCCTTCGGCAGATAGCCGTTGACCGGATCGTGCGCCGAGGTCTGGTCGGTGACGATGTCGGGCCTGACGCCGCGCCGCACGAGCTCGGGCAAGATTTCGGCCGCATTGCCGATGAGAGCGACCGAGACGGCTTTGCGTTCTTTGGTCGCCTTCCCGACGATTGCGAGCGCGTCGTCGAGATCTTTCGCCGCGACGTCGACGTAGCCCGTCCTCAGGCGGAAATCGATGCTGGAGGGGCGGCATTCGACGGCGAGCATCGAGGCGCCGGCCATCGTCGCCGACAAAGGCTGCGCACCGCCCATGCCCCCCAAGCCCGCGGTCAGAATCCACTTGCCGGAAAGGTCGCCGCCGTAGTGCTGGCGGCCCATCTCGACGAAGGTCTCGTAGGTGCCCTGCACGATCCCCTGCGAGCCGATATAAATCCACGAGCCGGCGGTCATCTGGCCGTACATCATCAGGCCCTTGCGATCGAGCTCGTGGAAATGATCCCAGGTCGCCCAGTGCGGCACGAGATTGGAGTTGGCGATCAGCACCCGGGGCGCGTCGGCATGGGTGCGAAAGACGCCGACGGGCTTGCCCGACTGGACGAGCAGCGTCTCGTCCGATCCGAGACGCCGCAGCGTCGCGACGATCGCGTCGAAGGCCCGCCAGTCGCGCGCCGCCCGGCCGATGCCGCCATAGACGACGAGCTCGCCCGGACGCTCGGCGACGTCGGGATCGAGGTTGTTCATCAGCATGCGCAATGGGGCCTCGGTCAGCCAGCTTCTTGCACTGAGTTCGGTCCCGCGCGGCGCGCGGATGACCCGCATGTTGTCGAGACGGGCGGAGACGGTCATGGGGCTTCCTTTTTACAGGTCTGAGTTTCTCGTAGGGGCTCTTCGCGAGGCCGCTTGCGCCCCTTCTCCCCGCGCGCGGGGAGAAGGTCGGGATGAGGGGCGGGGCGGGAGACCTCGTCGGCAAATCGCCCGCGCCCCTCACCCTGCCCTCTCCCCGCAAGCGGGGCGAGGGTAATGCGCGGTGTTGCATCACACTCGCACTCCTTCGAGGATAATCTCGAGGACCTTCTGCAGCGTCACGCGGGCGACGCTGGCGCGCGCGGCGTCGAGCGGCTGCGGCCAGGCGTGCGGGGTCGGCCGGTCCGGCTCGACCATGTAGGCGCGGCAGGCAAGCTCCAGCTGGATCGCCTCGACGCCCTCGCCGGGCTTGCCGTAGCTGCGGGTGATCCAGCCGCCCTTGAAGCGCCCGTCGATCACTGAGCTTGCGCCGCTCGCTGCGAGGACCGCGGCGACCGCCTCGCGCAGCCCGGGGCTGCAGCTCAAGCCGGAATTCGTGCCGAGATTGAACACCGGCAGCTCGCCTTCGAACAACCGGGGTATGCGCGAGCGGATCGAATGGGCGTCGAACAGCGCGACGCGTGCGAACCGCTCGCCGAGCCGAGCGATTTCGATGCGCAGTGCGTCATGGTACGGGTCGAAGGCTACCAGCATCCGCTCGGCGATTTCTGCGTCGTCGGGCGCATCGCCCGGCCGATAAAGCGGCTCGCCGTCGAAGGTGGTGGTCGGACAGAGTTCTGTCGTCGCCTGGCCGGGATAGAGCGAGGCGCCGGAGGGATCACGATTGACGTCGATGATCGAGCGCGAGAGGCGCGTGCGGACGAGCGTCGCGCCGAGCGCCTCGACGAAATCGTAGAGCTCGTCGATGCGCCAGTCGGCGTCCTTGCGGGCGAGCCACGGGTCGACAAAGCGCTTTTCATATGCGCCGAGATCTATGCCCGCGTGGGGAATGCTGACGATCAGCGGCGCCGCGCCGCGCGTCACTACGAGCCAGTCCGGCCGCCCGGTCATCGCGCCGCCTCGACGCCAGGCAGCAGAGCTTCGCCCGCCGCTTCGATGATCGCGCCTTCGCGCACGAGATTAATCGCCGCCTGCATCTCCGGATGGAAAAAGCGGTCATTGTCGAGGTGCGGAATCTTTGCGCGGAGGAGCGCCCGCGCCGCCTCGAGCGGCGCGCTCGAGCGAAGCGGCGCGTGAAAGTCGCAGCCTTGCGCAGCCGCGAGCAGCTCGATGCCGACGACTGCGAACGCGTTCTCGGCCATCGGCGCCAGGCGTCGCGCGCCGTGCGCGGCCATCGACACGTGGTCCTCCTGATTGGCCGAGGTTGGAATCGAATCGACGCTTGCGGGATAGGCGCGCTGCTTGTTCTCGGAAACGAGCGCCGCCGCGGTCACCTGGGGGATCATGAAGCCGGAGTTGAGGCCCGGCGAGGGGGTCAGAAACGCGGGCAGGCCGGAGAGCGCCGGATCGACGAGATGAGCGATCCTGCGCTCGGCCAAGGAGCCGATCTCGCAGATCGCGAGCGCAATGATGTCGGCGGCGAAGGCGACAGGCTCGCCATGGAAGTTGCCGCCCGACAGCGCCGCATCGTCCTCGGCGAAGATCAGCGGATTGTCGGACACGCCATTGGCCTCGTCGCGAAGCGTCGCCGCCGCTTGGCGCAGGAGATCGAGGCAGGCCCCCATCACTTGCGGCTGGCAGCGCAGGCAATAGGGGTCCTGGACCCTCGGATCGCCGATAAGATGCGAGGCGCGAATGGCGCTCCCCGCGATCAGCGCCCGGAGCGCGGCCGCCGTTTCGATCTGGCCGCGATGGCGCCGAAGCGCATGGATGCGCGGATCGAACGGCGCATCGGAGCCGCGCGCCGCGTCGAGCGACAGCGCGCCGGTTACGAGCGCAGAGCGAAACAGGGTTTCCGCTTCGAAGAGGCCGACCAGGGCGTTCGCGGTCGAGAACTGCGTGCCGTTGAGAAGGGCGAGGCCCTCCTTCGCCGCGAGCGCGATCGGCGTGAGGCCGGCTTCGGCAAGCGCCTGTGCTGCCGGCATGACGCGGCCGCCGACGCAAGCTTGGCCAACGCCGATCATCGCAGCCGCCATATGGGCGAGCGGCGCAAGGTCGCCCGAGGCGCCGGCGGAGCCTTGCGACGGAATGACGGGGATCACGCCGCGCTCGAGCATCGCCTCGATGAGATCGAGCGTTTCCGCTCTTACGCCCGAGGCGCCCTGGGCCAGGCTGCCGAGCTTCAGCGCCATCATCAGGCGCGTCGTCGCGATCGGGAGGGGCTTGCCGACGCCTGCGGCGTGCGACAGCACGATGTTTCGCTGGAGCGCGGCGAGATCGGCGGGTTCGATCCGCACGCCTGCGAGCTTGCCGAATCCGGTGTTGATCCCATAGACGGGCTCGCCCCGGCTGAGGATTCGCTCGACCGTGGCGGCGCTCGCCGACACCCCCGCGCGATGAGACGGATCGAGCGCCACCGCAGCGCCGCGCCAGATCATCCGCCAGTCGTTGAGGGTCGCCTCGCCCGCGCGCAGCGCGACGATCATTGGCCTCTCCAGACACGCGCGTACAACGGATTCAACCCGAGGCGATAGACGAGCTCGGCGGGCTGTTCGATATCCCAGATCGCGAGATCCGCCCATTTGCCGACTTCGAGCGTTCCGGTCTCCTCTCCGACGCCGAGCGCTCTTGCCGCGTTGCGGGTTGCGCCGGCAAGGCATTCCTCGACCGTGAGCCCGAACAAGGTCGCCGCCATGTTGAGCGCCAGCAGGAGCGACGTCATCGGCGACGTGCCGGGATTTGAGTCGGTGGCGACCGCGATCGGGACATGATATTTGCGAAACAGCGCGACCGGCGGCGCCTGCCGTTCGCGCAGGACGTAATAGGCGCCCGGCAGCAGAACGGCGACCACGCCTGCGCCCGCCATCGCCGCGACGCCCGCTTCGTCGGTATATTCGAGATGGTCGGCTGACAGCGCGCCGAATCTGGCCGCAACCGCGGCGCCGCGGCCGTTCGACAATTGGTCGGCGTGAAGCTTGACCGGAAGCCCAAGGCGCCGCGCGGCGTCGAAGACCCGGACGACTTCGGCGGGCGTGAAGGCGATGCGCTCGCAGAAGGCGTCGACGGCGTCGACCAGCCTCTCGGCCGCGAGCGCCGGCATCATCTTCTCCGCTACGGTCTCGACATAAGCCGCACGATCGCCGGCGAATTCAGGCGGCAGCGCATGGACGGCGAGCAGTGTCGCGCGGACCGTGACCGGGCGGGTCTCCGCCAGGCGGCGCGCGACGCGGAGCGACTTTCGCTCGGTCCCCTCTTCAAGTCCGTAGCCGGACTTGACTTCAATCGTCGTCACCCCTTCCGCCATGAGCGCGTCCAGACGCCTCAACGCCGCGCTGAGCAAGTCCTCTTCGCTCGCCTCACGCGTCGCGCGCACGGTCGAGAGAATGCCGCCGCCGCTGCGGGCGATCTCTTCATAGGTCGCGCCGGCGAGCCGCATTTCGAATTCCCGCGCCCGATCGCCGCCGTAGACGAGATGGGTATGGCAGTCGATCAGCCCCGGTGTGATCCAACGGCCCTCGCAATCGACGATGCGCGCGCGGGCGCGCCAGGCGGCGGGGAGGTCCCTCTCAGGGCCGGCGAAGACAATGCGGCCGTCCCGCGCGGCCAGGGCGCCATTCTCGACAGTTCCGAGGCCGTTTGCGCTCAAGGCGAGCGTCGCGAGCCGGGCGTTGAGCCAGATCGTCGCGGCGCCGCCCGGATCCTCTGGCCTAGCCATCGTTCAACGCTTCTTCCTCCCCCGCTCGTTTATCGCATAGAGATATTCGGTCGAACAGCAATTCCGGCTACGGCAGGGAGAGAGCGTTGCCGATCATTCACGCCGCACGCGCGCTCCTTCCCGCAGGCTGGAGGTCGGACGTCAGGCTCACGATCGAGAATGGGACCATCGCCGTGATCGAGGCCGGCGTCCCGCCGCGCGAGGGCGATGAGCGGCACGCGATCGTGATCCCGGCCATTGCGAATGTGCACAGCCATGCGTTTCAGCGCGCCATGGCGGGCCTCGCCGAAATCAGGGGCGAGGGGACGACGGACACGTTCTGGACCTGGCGCGAGACGATGTATCGGTTTGCCCTCGCGATGACGCCGGATGACGTGGAGGCGGTCGCCGCCCAAGTCTATGTCGAAATGCTGGAGGCTGGCTTCGCCGCCGTCGCCGAATTTCACTATTTGCATCGCGCGCCGGACGGTTTGCCCTATTCTTCTCCCGCGGAAATGGCGGACCGCATCATCGCCGCGGCGCGGACTACGGGCATCGGACTGACGCTGCTGCCCGTCTTCTATGCCCATTCGACATTCGGCGGGGCGCCGCCAAAGCCGGAGCAGAGGCGGTTCATCACCGACGTCGCCGCCTTCCAGCGTCTGGTTGAGGACTGCAGGCGCACCGTCAAAGGGCGACCCAACGAAGCGATCGGCGTTGCGCCGCATAGCCTGCGCGCGGTGACCCCAAGCGAGCTTTCCGAGGTCGTCGCGATCGCCGACGACGGTCCGATCCACATCCATGTCGCCGAGCAGGTGAGGGAAGTCGAAGACAGCGTCGCCTGGTCGGGCGCCCGGCCGGTGAGGTGGCTCCTGGACCACGCGGCGGTCGACGACCGCTGGTGCCTGGTCCATGCGACCCACATGGACGAGGGTGAGACGCGCGACGCGGCCAATTCGCGCGCAGTCGCCGGGTTATGCCCGATCACGGAGGCCAATCTCGGCGACGGCGTGTTCAACGCCGAGCAATATTTGCGCCACGGAGGACGCTTCGGCGTCGGTTCGGACTCGAACGTGTGCATTGGCGTGGCAAACGAGCTGCGCCAGCTCGAATACGCGCAGCGGCTCAAGGCGAGAGCGCGCAACGTCTTGGCCTCGCCCGGCGTCTCCAGCGGGCGGGCGATGCTGGACGCCGTCGCATCGGGCGGCTCGCAGGCGCTGATGCGTCGTTCCGGGCGGCTCGCCATAGGCGCGATCGCGGATATCGTGGCCCCCAAGGCCGATCACCCGACACTAGTCGGTAAGGTGGACGACCAGATTCTCGATGCGTGGATCTTCAGCGTTGGGAACGATGCCGTGAGCTGCGTCTGGAGCGGCGGACAAAAGGTCGTCGTCGACGGCCGGCATGTGTCCAGAGATGCGATCGGATCGAAATTCACGACGACGATGCGCAGGCTCAGCGAGCTTTGACGCCGGAAACGGCGCCTCAGCTATGCCTTGCCGAACGTCTCGTCGAAGGCGTAGCCGGCGCCGCGAACGGTGCGGATCGGATCGCGCTCGCGCCCCCGCGACAGCGCCTTGCGCAACCGCCCGACATGAACGTCGACCGTGCGCTCGTCGATCTCCGCGGCCTGCCCCCAGACGCCGTCGAGCAATTGCGCGCGAGAGAATACGCGTCCCGGCTTCTCCAGAAGATATTCCAGCAGACGGAACTCCGTCGGACCGAGATGGATGTCGCGAGCGCCGCGCCGCACGCGGCGTGTTTCGCGATCGAGATCGAGGTCGCCGGCATTGAGGCGATCGGCGATGCGCTCGGGACGGCTGCGGCGCAGGAGGGCGCGGACCCGAGCCATCAACTCCGGAACCGAGAACGGCTTGACCACATAGTCGTCGGCTCCGACCGAAAGGCCCCGCACGCGCTCGGCCTCCTCTCCGCGCGCGGTCACCATGATGACCGGGAGCGTGCGCGTATTCTCGCGCGCCCGAAGCCTTCGGCAGATCTCGAGGCCTGACACGCCGGGCAGCATCCAGTCGAGGATGATAAGGTCGGGCGTGCTTTCAGCAAGGCGGAGTTCGGCTTCGTCGCCCCGCTCCACGCTCTCGACGACATAACCCTCCGCCTCCAGGTTGTAGGCGAGCAACAGGGCCAGATCCGACTCATCCTCGACGACGAGGATGCGAGGCGCCGAAGCCGCGTTGGGGCGAGCAATTTCCTTTCTCGCTTGGTTCATACGTCGCCCCCGGCCGCGTCGATGTCGATGTCGTTCTCCGGGCGCCTGTGCGGCCGCTCGGTCGGCATTGGCTCGCCGGTGACAAGGTAGACCACGGTTTCGGCGATGTTGGTGGCGTGGTCGCCGATCCGCTCGATGTTCTTGGAGGAGAAGAGGAGATGCGCGCAGAAGGAAATGTTGCGCGGATCCTCCATCATGTGGGTCAAAAGATCGCGGAAGACCGAATCCTCCAGAGCATCGAGATCGACGTCGCGCTCCCAGACTTCGCGGGCGCGCTCCTCGTCGCGCTGCGCGTAGGCGTCGAGCACGTCCTTCAAGAGTTCGGTCGCCACCTCGTTCATATGCTTGAGGCCAATGATGGCGCGGGGAACGCGCGCCTCCCCGCCGACCTTCACCGTACGTTTGGCGATGTTTTTGGCGAGATCGCCGACTCGTTCGAGGTCGCCGGCGATCCGGATCGCGCCGATCAGCTCGCGCAGGTCGACCGCCACAGGCTGGCGGCGCGCGATCGTCATCACGGCCATATCCTCGATCTCGCGTTGCAGCGCGTCGAGGCGCGGATCGGTCGCGACGACCTGATGCGCGAGCACGGTGTCGGCGTTCGCCAATGCGTCCATCGCCTCGATCACCATTTTCTCCGCGATGCCGCCCATTTCGGCAATGCGGCGCTCGATCGCATCGAGCTCCTTGTCGTAGGCCTTGACGGTATGTTCGACCACGGCTCTCACTCCCTCAGCCGAAGCGGCCGGTGACATAATCCTGGGTGCGCTTGTCGCGCGGCGACGTGAAGACGACGTTCGTCTCGTTGAATTCGACCATCTCGCCCAGATACATGAAGGCGGTATAGTGCGAGACGCGCGCGGCCTGCTGCATGTTGTGGGTGACAATTGCGATCGTGTATTCCCCGGACAATTCGTCAAGCAGTTCCTCGATCTTGGCGGTCGAGATCGGGTCGAGCGCCGAGGTCGGTTCGTCGAACAGGATCAATTCTGGACTGATTGCGACGGTGCGAGCGATGCAGAGGCGTTGTTGCTGTCCGCCGGAAAGGCTGAGGCCGCTCGCTCTCAGTTTGTCTTTGACCTCATTCCACAGGGCGGTCCGCTTGAGCGACGATTCGACGCGGCCGTCCATTTCGGACTTGGGAAGCTTTTCGTACATGCGGATGCCGAAGGCGATGTTGTCGTAAATCGTCATCGGGAACGGCGTCGGCTTCTGGAACACCATGCCGACGCGCGAGCGCAGAAGGTTGACGTCAAGGTCTTTCGACAGAATGTTCTCGCCCTCAAGCAGGACTTCGCCTTCAGCCCGCTGCCCAGGATAGAGATCGTACATGCGGTTCAGCACGCGCAGCAGCGTGGACTTGCCGCAGCCCGAGGGGCCGATGAATGCCGTCACCTGTCCCTCGAACAGGGACAGGTTGACCTCTTTGAGCGCGTGGTTCTCGCCGTAGTAGAAGTTGAGGCCACGCACCGTGACCTTATCCTTGTTCGCGCGCGGCGGTTTCGCAGGCTTTTGGGCATTCACTTCGCTATCCATGCGCGAAACCCTTCTTCATCCTATTGCTGTTTGGTTGTGGCAGTGAGCGCGCGGGCCGCAATGCTAAGCGCCAGGACCGCCAGCGTGATGAGGAGAGCGCCGGTCCAAGCCAACTGTTGCCAGTCCTGGTAGGGGCTTAGCGCAAATTGGAAGATCACCGTCGGCAAACTCGACATCGGTTTCAAGAGGCTGGTGCTGAAGAACTGATTGTTCAGCGCGGTGAACAAAAGCGGAGCGGTCTCGCCGCTCACTCGCGCGACGGCGAGCAGTACGCCCGTGATGAGACCCGCTCTCACTGCGCGATATCCTATGCGCTGGATCACCAGGGAACGCGGCATGCCGAGCGCGGAGCCGGCTTCGCGCAACGAGTTGGGAACTAGGTTCAACATGTCTTCGGTCGTCCGAACCACGACCGGAACCACCAGCACCGCCAAGGCGAGGGCGCCAGCGATGGCCGAGAAGTGACCCATCGGTGCCACAACGATCTCGTAGATGAAGAGACCGATCACGATCGACGGCGCGCTGAGCAGGATGTCGTTGATGAAGCGAACGACAGTGGCGAGCCTCGAGTACTTGCCGTACTCCGCCAGGTAGGTGCCCGCCAGCATGCCGAGCGGCGCGCCCACGGCTACGCCGATCACCGTCATGATCAAGCTGCCGACGATCGCATTCAAAAGACCGCCGGCGCTGCCCGGCGGCGGCGTATTCTCCGTGAAAACGGCCAGCGACAATCCCGCGAATCCTTTCCAGAGCAGCACCACGAGAATCATGAACAACCCTGTCAGGCCGATGGCGGCCGCCGCGACGCTGAGGCCCATGCACATCGCGTTTCGGCGGCGTCGCGCCGGGTAACGAGCCGAGGCGGAGAACGAGGACATTGCGCTATCTCCCCGCCTGGATTTCGAGGCGCATCAACATGACCCGGGCGATCGCGAGGACGACGAAGGTGATCATGAACAGGATCAGGCCCAGCGCGATCAGCGACGAGGTGTAGAGATCGCCAACTGCCTCTGTGAACTCATTGGCGATGCTCGCGGAGATTGTCGTTCCCGGCGCGAGCAGCGACGTTGATATTTTGTGCGCATTGCCAATCACGAAGGTCACGGCCATCGTTTCGCCAAGGGCGCGTCCGAGTCCCAGCATGATGCCGCCGATGACGCCGACGCGGGTATAGGGAATGACGACGTTCCAGACCACCTCCCAGGTCGTGCAGCCGATCCCGTAAGCCGATTCCTTCAGCATCGGCGGCACGGTGTCGAACACGTCACGCGAAATCGACGCGACGAAGGGCAGAACCATGATCGCCAAAATAAGCGAGGCGGTCAGTATCCCGATGCCGTAAGGCGGCCCTGCGAACAGCGAATTCATCACCGGAACGTTGGCGAAAAGCGCAATGATGAAAGGCTGCAGGTATTGCTGGAGAAAAGGCGCGAAGATGAATAAGCCCCAGATTCCGTAAATAATGCTCGGGATCCCCGCCAATAGTTCGATGGCGGTGCCGATCGGCCGGCGCAAGGAGGGCGGGCACAGCTCGGTGAGAAAGACGGCGATTCCGATGCCTAGAGGCACCGCGATCGCCATCGCAATGGCGGAGGTCACAACAGTTCCATAAATTGGCGCAGCGGCGCCGAATTTCTCTCTGACGGGATTCCAAATCTGATTCGTAAAAAAACCCAGGCCGAACGCTTGAAACGCCGGGATCGAGCCCTTGATCAGGGAGGCGATCACACCCGCAAGGATCAACAGGACGATGAGCGCGCAGGCTTGTGTCAAACGGCGAAAAAAATTGTCGCTCCACGCAAAGCGTCTTATCGCCCTTGACCGCATTAGAACTTTGGACCCCGCCGTTTCGACGTGCGGCATCGCGATCTCAGTCATTGCTTCGGACTCCCGCGGAATCCCCACCGTATGGCAAGAACTCCGCGCTGGGGGAAGGAAATCGGGACATCCCGATCGTCCGTCATGTCAATGTCACGGCGTATACACAGGCTTGCCATCGGGGCCTTTGATTTCTGCCCAAGTCTTTTCGATCTGCGCGATGACCGAATCCGGCAACGGCACATAGTCGAGCGCCTCAGCGGCCTTCTTGCCATTCTTGTAGGCCCAGTCGAAGAACTTTATGGCCTCGGCCGAGGCGGCGGGATCCGCGGGCTGCCTGTACATGAGGATGAAGGTCGCGCCGGCGATCGGCCAAGAATCCGCGCCCAGCTCATTCGTCAGAATGACGTAATAGTGATCCGAGTTCGCCCAGTCGGCGTTGGCCGCGGCCGCCTGGAATGCCGCCGAGTTAGCTTCGACAGCCTTGCCGTCCTTGTTGATCATCTTCACGGACGCCATCTTGTTTTCGAGGGCGTAGGCATATTCGACGTAACCGATCGCGCCTTTCGTCTGAGTGACGTTGTTCGAAACGCCCTCGTTGCCCTTGGCGCCGATGCCGACCGGCCATTCTACAGACGTGCTGGCGCCGACACTGTCCCCCCATTCCGGGCTGACTTTGGAGAGATAATCCGTGAAGATGAACGTCGTCCCCGAGCCGTCCGAGCGATGCACGACGACGATCGCGTTCGACGGAAGCTTGACGTTCGGGTTGAGTTTCTTGATCGCCGGATCGTCCCACTTGGTGATCTTGCCAAGGAAGATGTTGGCTAGCGTCGGACCGTCGAGGACCAAATCGTTCGCGCCGATGCCGTCCAGATTGACCACAGGCACGTCGCCGCCGACCACAGTCGGGAATTGAAGCAAACCTGAGGCTGTCAGGTCCTTGGGCTCCAGCGGCATGTCCGACGCGCCGAAGGTGACCGTCTTCTGCTTGATCTGCTTTATGCCGCCGCCCGAGCCGATCGACTGATAGTTGAGCTGGAAGCCCGTCTCCTTGTTATACATATCGGCCCATTTGGCGTAAATCGGATAGGGGAAAGTTGCGCCGGCGCCTGAGACGCTCGCTGCATACGCATAGGTTACTGCCGCCGCGCACACGGCGAACGCGATCACGCGTGTGAAATTGATGAGTCTCATTGAACGCCTCTCTAGCGCTGGGGTCGAATTGCGCCGCGACGCCGCGTTATCGGTTTGGCGGCACCCGGCCAGTGAACGCTTATAGTGTCGCCCGGTATGTCTATTGCGACAGAGAGACGACAGTTTTACGACAGGAGCGCACCGATTTTCGCGTCTTGGGTTGCAATGGCGATTTGAGCCATCGCAAGCGCAAGAATTGTCGCGCCTCCAAAGGCCCGGCGGACACCCGATGAGCGAATTGGGCCGCCCTCACACCTCTGCTGCACTGCACAAGATTGGATCAGCGCCTGCCTTCACGCATGGATCGTTTATCCGACCACAGCCTCGGCTTCGATTTCGACCAGATAGTCGCCGATCAGCCTGCCGATCTGGAGCATTGTATTGGCTGGGCGGACTGATCCAAAGCGCCGGCCGTGCGCGCGCGAGACGGGCTCCCAATGATTTGCGTCGGCGAGATAGACGCGCGTGCGCACGACGTCGTCGAGACTGGCGCCCAGCGCTGCGAGGCTCGCGGCGATCTTGTCGAGGATGAAGGTCGTCTGTCCGGCGGGATCGCCGGGACAGACCACTTCGTCGGCGCCGTTGGTCGCGGTCGTGCCGCTGACGAGCACCCGGTCGCCGATCCTGACCGCGCGGCTGTACCCGGCGATCGGCTCGAAGGCGCTGCCGGATGAGACGCGCAACCGTCCCGGCCGCCCTTCGACCGGCGCAGCCACATAGACTTTCGGCATTGCATCGAGGTGATCGCTCAGATCGCCCGAGGCGGTGAGAAATGGCGGCCGCCGGTATTCGTCGCCGCAGTCGCCGGCGATCGGGGTTGTGGAGGCGAGCGCCGCGTCGATCCGGGCGCGATCGTCGTCGTCCAGCGCGAACGAGAAGATCGCCAGATTGTCATTCGCATGGTCTCGCTCTCCGAGCCGCGCGCCGACGATCACCGCGGCGACGGCAGGATGATCGAGAGTCCAGCGCGTCGCCACATTGGCGATCGAGACGCCGTGCTTCTTCGCGATCGCGTCGAGCGCCCGGAGGATCGTCTGGAATGCGCCCCAGCCACCAGCGGCGTCGACGAAGCGCTTGTATTTCATCTTGCTCCAGTCGGCGATCTCATCGTTCGCCGGCTCGGGCCGGCCGAGCCAGCGCTCCGACATGAGTCCGCCAGCGAGCGTTCCGTAGGCGAGCAGCCGCACGCCGTTCTTTAGGCAGAAGTCGCTCATCTCCCCCGCCGCGCGGCGGTCGAGGAGCGAGAAGCTCACTTGATTGCTGACGACCGGAATGCCGTGCTTCACCAGCACCCGCAGGTGCGCCGTGTCGAAATTGGTGACGCCGAGATGGCGGATGAGCCCTTCGCGGCGTAGCGCTTCGAGGCCCTTCATCGCGTCGAGATAGGCCGGGTGCTCGAACGCCCACCAGTGGAACTGAAGGAGATCCATCGCCTCCACTCCGAGCCGCTTGCGGCTGCGCTCGACGCCCTCGCGCACGACATCGGCCGTCATCGGCCCCGGCGTCGGGCACCATTTGGTGAAGGCGGCAGGGCGCGCCGGCCCCGCCGCCTCGCCGCCCGCGACGCGGGAGAGAAAGCGCCCGGCGATGAGCTCGGCTGTGCCGTAGTGGTCGGCCATGTCGAAGCAGTCGAAGCCAGCCCGCGCATAGTCCAGCATCGCCGACGAAGCGGCCTCAGGATCAAGCGTCCGCCCGCCGCGCTCCATGTCGGCGACCTGCCAGAGGCCAACCACGACTCGGCTGATCTCGAGATCAGGCGCGAGCGCGATGCGCGGCGGCGCTTTCGGCATGAGATCGTCCCCGAGGACGCGGCGCCAAAGCCGCACGCTTACTTGGCGAGCTTGGCCTTGATCGCGTTGACGTCGTCGGTGCTCATTTCGCCGACCGTCGTCACCTTGCCGTCGACGATCTTCCACAGCCGGAATGGCCCTGTGATGTCGCCATATTGGTCGAACGACACCGGACCGATGACGCCTTCGTAGCGGATCGGCTTGCCCGCCTTCAGAAGATCGAGCGCCTTGGCGAAATCGGCCTTGCCGGCGTGAATGACCTCGCCGTCCTTGGACGTGACCTTGTAGATGGCGTCGCGGATCGCCATCGGATCCTGGGTCGGCGCGGCCGCGATGGCGAGGCCAACGATCGCCCCGGCGTCATAGGCGCGGTCCGCCGCAGGATTGCTCGGATCGATGCCGCCGGAGAACGCCTTATAGTTGGCGTTGAAATATTCGGTCGAGGCGGTCGGGCTCGTGCCCGACGAAGTTCCGTAGGCCTCATTAAGATATTTCGCCCCGACGCTCGAAATGAAGTCCGGGCTGTTCATGCCGTCGTTGAGCAGAAACTTGGCTGGGCCGCCCTGCGAAATCCAGGCGCGGGCGATCGTCGCGCCGTCGACGGGCGTGGCGATCAGATAAAGGCCGTCGGGGTTGGAGGCGATCGCCTTGGTCGCCTCCGCGTCGTAGCTCGACTGCTTTTCGTTGTAGGGCGTCACCGAGACGATATCGCCGCCGAGCGCCTTGTAGGCCTTGGCGAATTCGTTGAACATGTTGACGCCGAAATCGTTGTTGACGTGAATGACGGCGATCTTCTTGAAGCCCTGGTCGAGCGCATATTTCGCCGCCGCGGTTCCCTGGAGAGCGTCGGACGTGATGGTGCGGAAGAACATGCCGTTCGTCTTGCCCTCGCGGCCGAGCGTCGTCAGCGTCGGCGAGGATGAGGCGGGCGAGACCTGCACGATCTTGCCGGGGCCGGTGACCGAGGTCAGGATCGGAATCGAAACGGATGAGATGATGCCGCCGATGATGACCGGCACTTTCTTCAGCTGCACGAGCTGATTGGCGGCGTCGACCGCGAGCGCACCCTGGCTCTGCGAGTCGCGCGTGTCGGCGACGAGCTTGCAGCCGTGCGGGCCGCCGGCGTCGTTGAGATCGCGGAACGCCATCTCGACCGATTTCGCGCCCGCCTGCCCGTACTCGCCCGCAGGTCCGGTCAGCTCCATCACGAGGCCGACCGTGATCTGGCAATCGTCCGCCCGCGCGGCGCAGTCTAGCCCAAGCACGAGCGCCAACGCCGCCGCCGATTTCAGAATGCGCCCTTTCATCATCACCCTCCGTCTGACTTGGGCTCGCCACAAGCAGCGCGCGCCCCTATGAACCATCGCCTTACGCCGGTTTCGCGCTGAAATTATATTTCATGATCGAGCCGTGCCGCCCGGCGCGGTCGCGCTCGAGTTCGTAGACGTCGCCTTCGGGTCCCCGGCGCTTTCCTGCGACCGCCTCGATCTCCGCCCGATCGGCGTCGGTCAGCTCGAGCGCGCTGGCCGCGACGTTGGCGGCGAGATGCGCGCGCGAGGTCGCGCCGACAATGACCGCAGCGACGCCGGGAAGATCGAGCGCGAACCGGCTCGCCACGCTCGCAATGTCGCAGTCCCGCCGGTCGGCCACGCGGCGGAGCGCGCCCAGAAGCTCCTGAAATAGCGTCCAGTCGCCGAAATCGTCGATGATGAGCTTGTATTTGACGAGCGAACGGTTCGCGAGCGGCTGAGCCGGCTCCGGCTGGCCGAGCCAGCGATCGGAGAGAAAACCGCCCGCGACCGAGCCGTAGCAGATGAGGCCAACGCCATGAGCCCGGCACAAAGGAGAAAGGCCGTTCTCCGGCCTGCGGTCGAGAACCGAATATTGCACCTGCATCGAGGCGAGCGGAATGCCAGCCTCGATGATGGCGCGCACGTGATCCATGTCAAAATTCGTGCCGCCGATAACCCGCACTTTGCCCTTTGCCCGCAAATCGTTGAGCCAGCGCAGCGCGTCGAGCCAGCGCAGCTCGGCGTAGTCCCACCAATGGAACTGCACCAGATCGAGCCGCTCCATCTTCAGCCGGCGGAGCGAGCGGTCGATTATCGCTTCGACATCGCGTCGTTCGATTGTCCGCAGAATCGAAAGGTCGGGCACGAGCTTCGTGTGCACGCGCAGGCGGGTCGCCGACCGGGCGCCGCGCGTCGCGACGAGCCGCGCCCGCATGGCGCCGTAGAGCTCCTCGACGCCGGTGTAGATGTCGGCGCAATCGAAAGTGAAGACGCCGGCGTCGAGAGCGGCGATCAGATCGTCGACGGCGCGTTCCCGATCGATCGCGCCGTGGCCGCCGGCGAGTTGCCAGCCGCCACGAATGACGCGCGAAATCGAGTATCCGGGCGCGAGTTCATAAGTTTCGACGACGGCGGTCACTCAACCCTCCGCGTCGCCAGCGGCACGGCGGTGGTCTCGCTACGGCGGAAGCGCCTGAGGCCGGTTCTCACAATGCGGAGCCTACTCTGGCAGTTCGGGTCGGGACAGGCGATCTCCGCGTCCGTGGTCATCCAGTCGTTCGGGTGCGTCGGGCGCTGCTTGGCGGCCAGCAGCGGCAGGACCGCCGCAAGCGAGTAGATCGAGACGCCCTGTCCCGGCGGCAGGGTCAACATCTCGCCCTTGAGTTCGAAATAGTCGCCCGCTCGCGCTCCGCAATAGACCTTGGCGCCGGGGGGCACGACCGCCTCGACCCGGAGATCCCAAAGTTCGAAGCTTTCGTCGGTCTCGGGTTCGTTCATCGTTTTCCGCCCCAGGAGCCTTTCGGGGCGCCCGCGCACGAGATCAAAGGCAGGGATTGCAGACTATCGGGGGCTGGTCAAAGATCAACGATCAGTTTGGAGTCATGTCCGGCGATGGAGCCGATCCCCAAAAAGCTGGCGAGCGGCGACCGGCCAGCTTTGTCAGCGAAGTCTCTGGTCAAGCGTTTCGGGGGCGTCGCCGCGGTCGATGACGTCACCATTGAAATCGGTCGCGGCGAAATCGTCGGGCTGATCGGCCCCAATGGCGCCGGCAAGACAACGCTTTTCGATCTGATCGCGGGCGAATTGAAGCCGACCTCCGGCCGCATCTGGCTGGATGGGGCGGCGGTCGAATCCGCGCCGCCGGATTCGCGGCTGGCGCATGGCCTCGGACGCACCTTCCAGATCCCACGCCCGTTTCCCGGCATGACGCTGATCGAGAACGTGATGCTGGGCGCCCAGGGGCAGAGCGGCGAGCGCATCTGGCCGAACTGGATCGCGCCTCAACTGGTGGCGCGCGAGGAGCGCGTCTGCCGCGACAAGGCGATGGACCTCCTCGCCTTCGTCAAACTCGATCGGCTCGCCCGCGAGCCCGCACGGGTCCTCTCCGGAGGAGAGCGCAAGTTGCTCGAACTGGCCCGTGCGCTCATGGCCGAACCGACGCTGCTGCTGCTCGACGAGCCGGCGGCCGGGGTCAATCCGAACCTTCTCGAGGTGATCCTCGAGCGCATCGTTGAGATCAACCAGGGCGGCGTCGCGGTGCTCGTCATTGAGCACAACATGGACGTGATCGTTCGGCTCTGCGTGCGCGTCTTTGTCATGGCGGCCGGCAAGCTTCTCTGCGAGGGGCAGCCTGAGGCGGTGATCCGCGACCCCCGCGTCATCGAGGCCTATCTCGGCGGCGCCGCGGTATGAGCGGCCAGACGCCGCTCCTCATTGTGGACAAACTCGTCGCGGGTTACGAGCCGGGCCTGTCGATCGTCAACGGCGCCTCGATCTCTGTGGCGCCCGGCGAGATCGTCGCCGTGCTGGGACCAAACGGCGCCGGAAAATCGACGCTCATCAAGGCGATCGCCGGTTTGATCCCGATCAGCGGCGGCAGCGTGACATTCGCCGGTCGCGACGTCACGCATACGCCGGCCCATCGCCTGATCGGCGCAGGTCTCGCTTTCACGCCGCAGACCGAGAACGTCTTCGCTTCGCTCAGCGTCGCCGACAATCTGAAGCTTGCCGCCGGAGCCTTGCCGAAAACGCTTCGCGCTGACCGGATCGCCGTGGCGTACGAGACCTTCCCCGATCTGGCGCGCCAGCGCGGCTTGGCGGCCGGACGCCTCTCCGGCGGTCAGCGCCAGATGCTCGCGATCGCTCGTGCGCTGCTCGTCGCCCCAAAGGCGTTGATGCTCGACGAACCGTCCGCGGGGCTGTCGCCGAAACTGGTGGAGATAGTGTTCGCAACGCTCGCCGACATACGCCGCAGCGGCGTGGCGATCGTGCTCGTCGAGCAGAACACGCGCGCGGCTCTGGCGCTCGCCGACCGCGCCTATATCCTCGTGCAGGGCCGCAATCGGCACGAGGGTCCGGCGCGGGCGTTGACCAGCGATCCGATGGTTGCGGCGCTCTATCTCGGGGGCGTCGAAACGGAAGGCGCGCCGTGACGCCGCAGGTTCTCGTCGACGGCCTCATATCCGGCGCCATGATCGGGCTCGGCGCAATCGGCGTCACCCTCACCTATTCGATCCTGAAATTTGCCAATTTCGCCCATGGCGAATTCATTTCCTTCGGCGCCTATGCGACGCTGCTTGCAGCGTCGGGGATTTCGGCGCTGGTCGTGGGCTCGGATCAGGGGATCGGCGAGCTCTCGATCAGCCCGGCGGTGATCGCGGCTTCGCTCATTGCGATGGCGCTGACCGCCGGCCTCGCGCTGGCGCTCGACAAGATCCTGTTTTCCAGGCTGCGCGGCAAAGGGGCCGCGATCTCGATCGTGATGGCGAGCTTCGGAGCCTCGATGGCGATCCGCGCTTCGCTCGAATTCGCCTTCACTTCGCGGCCGGCATATTTTTCGCGCGATCTTCAGATCGCGAGGGCTATCGTCTTCGGCCTCAAAGCGACGCCTGACCAGATGGCGCTGCTGGCAGTCGCGGCGGCGCTTCTGATCGGCGTGCATCTCATGCTCACCCGCACCCAGATCGGCAGGGCCATGCGGGCGGTGAGCGAGAATCCTGCGCTGGCGCGGGTCGCCGGCGTCGACGTCGACGCGACGATCCGCTTCACTTGGGCGATCGGCGGCGCGCTCGCTGCCGCGTCCGGCGTCATGCTTGGGCTATTGGTGCAGATCCGCCCCTTCATGGGCTTCGATCTGTTGCTGCCGCTGTTCGCCGCCGCCATTCTCGGCGGCATCGGCAGCGCGCCCGGCGCCTTCGCCGGCGCCCTCATCGTCGGCCTCGGCGAAGCCATAACCGTTCAGCTCGCCGGCGCCGAATGGCGGGCGGGCTTCGCCTTTCTGGTGCTGATCGCCGTGCTGATCGTCCGCCCGACCGGCCTCGCCGGGAGGCCGACGTGACGTTCGATCTCGTCGGACCGATCGCCTATGCGAGCTTCTTTCTGGTCTTCGCTCTCGTCAACGCGATCGTCTGTCTCGGCCTCAACGTGCAATGGGGGCAGACGGGGCTGTTCAATGTCGGCGTCGCCGGTTTCGTCGCCATCGGCGCCTACGCGTCGGCGCTCCTGACCACGCCGCCGAGCCAGGGCCGTCTCGGCGGCTTTGCGCTGCCGATCCTCGTCGGCTGGCTTGCTGCAATGGTCGCCTCGGGCGCAGTCTCGGCTTTCGTCGGCGCGCTGACCCTGCGGCTGCGGGCGGACTACCTCGCGATCACCACCTTCGGCGTCGCTGTGGTCGTGCAGCTCGTCGCGCTCAACGTCCAGAAGCTGACCGGCGGCGCCTTCGGCGTCGCGTTCATCCCGCGTCCCTTCGACAGCCTCGCGTCGACGCCGGCGCTCTATGACCTTGCCAATCTGGCGCTGGTCGCGGTCGTCGTCGGGGTCGTCTATGTCGCGCTGGAGCGGCTTGGGCGCAGTCCATGGGGCCGGGTGTTGCGAGCGATCCGCGAAGACGAACGCGCCGCGATGGCGCTCGGCAAGAATCCGGCGCGCTACCGGCTGCAAGCCTTCGCGCTCGGCGGCGCTCTGATGGGACTCGCCGGCGCGATCGGCGCGCATTTCATCGGCTTCATCGCGCCGGAGAACTACACGTCGAGCCTCACCTTCCAGGTTTGGGCGATGCTGATCGTCGGCGGCTCCGGCAACAATCTCGGCGCAATCATCGGCGCGGGGCTCGTCTGGGCGCTATGGAGCGCGTCCGGCCTCATCATCGCCGATCTCGTTCCGGCGTCCTTCGAGGCGCGAGCCGCGGCGCTGCGCATCATCGCCATCGGCGTCTTGCTCGCGACCATGATCGTCGTTCGCCCGCGCGGCCTCATCGGCGAGAAGGCGATGGTTTCCCGTCATCTCGACAAGGAATGAGTCGACAAATGAGGCGGCGTCCCGCGGGGAGGAAGAGAAGCGAAGGCGACGCAGGGTGTGGACGGCCTTCCGGCGACAATGGGGCGTCTCCGCCGAGATGGGGCGCGGGCCTCCGCGCCCTGGCCTCCCCAATTGCCAGCGCGATGACTACGTCTTGCTGAACGCGGAGTGAGATGACCGGGCTCGACATGTGTCGGAGCGTAGTTCGCGACGAGAACCAGGGGAGGTGAAAGGTGAACAGGACCAAGATCTCGCTCGGGCTGATCGCAGCGATCATCGCGGGAGGCGTGGGGTTCGCGGTTGTGCGCCGACCCGAGCCACCCAAAACTGCGCCGGTCGAAGCGGCCGTCCCGGTTGTTGCGGGGGCCGTGACGCAACGCGACATGCCGATCCTCATCAGCGCACTTGGGACAGTGCAGTCGATCCAGACCGTCAACGTACAGAGTTGGGTGAACGGTCAGATCATGCAGGCGTTTTTCAAGCAGGGGGAGCTCGTGAAGGCCGGAGATCCCCTGTTTCTCATAGATCCTCGCCCCTACCAGGCCGCGCTCGACCAGACGCAGGCGCAGCTCGAGCACGACCAGGCCCTGGTCGCCGAGGCCCAGACCGATCTCGCGCGCTACCAGAAGTTGGAGACCGAAAACTCGATCGCCAAGCAGCAGGCCGATGACCAGGCCTTTGTGGTCCAGCAGGACGAAGGCACGGTTAAGCTCGATCAGGCTAACGTCGAAACGGCCAAGCTCAACCTCGAATACGCCCACATCAACTCCCCCGTGACGGGTATAGCCGGCGTGCTGGCTGTTGATCCTGGGAACTATGTGGCTGCCGGAGCGGGCACGACGCTGGTGACTATCACCCAAATCTCGCCGATCTATGTGAGCTTCCCGATTCCACAAAACGCACTGGAGGAAGTTCGCGCCGCCCAGAATGGAGGGCCGCTCGATGTGCGCGCCCTGTCGCAGGAAGCAAAGACCTTGGGCGACGGCAAGCTCACCTTCATCAACAATCAGGTCGTTGCGACGACCGGCACCGTCGCCCTCTACGCGACATTCCCCAACGACAATGAAGCGTTGTGGCCGGGACAGTTCGTCACCGTCGACCTTGCGGTCGGGGTGCGCAAGAACGCCGTCACCGCTCCCGTCGGAAGCGTCATGTCGGGTCCGCAGGGCGACTACGTCTACACGATCTCGGCCGACAGTACCGTCCACCGCGTCCCGGTTTTGGTCGTCGCTCGCCAGAATGGGTTGGCCGTTTTTACGAAAGGCGTTTCGGCGGGCGACCAGGTCGTCGTCAACGGGCAGTACAATCTCGAAGACGGCGTGAAGGTCGCGATCGAACCGCCCAAGGCGACCGCGAGCTCCGCCCCATGAACATCCCTGAAATTTTCATCCGCCGACCGATCGCGACCGCGCTGATGACGGCCGGTCTTTTTGTGTTCGGCGCGGTCTGCTTCACGCTCCTGCCGGTCGCCGCGCTGCCCAACGTCGAATTCCCAACCATCGTGGTGTCCGCTCAGCTCCCGGGCGCGAGCCCCACCGTGATGGCCTCGACCGTAGCGACGCCGCTCGAGGACCAGTTCAGCGCTATTCCCGGGCTCGCCTCGATGACCTCGACGAGCGGGCTCGGCACGACGTCGATCACGCTCCAATTCGACCTGAGCGTAAACATCGCTGCTGCAGCCGGCTTCGTCGAGCAGGCGATCCAGGCCGCGAGCGCGCTTCTCCCCAAGAATCTTCCGAACCCGCCAACCTACAAGGAGGCCAATCCAGCCGACGCGCCAATTCTCATCTACGCGGTTCATTCCGACGCTTATCCGATCCAGGAACTCGATCAATACGCCAACATCCTCATCGGCCAGTCGCTCTCGCGAGTGAGCGGCGTCGGCCAGGTGAGCATCGCCGGCCAGGCTCAGCCCGCCGTGCAGGTGAGGCTCAATCCCAGCGCGCTCGCGGCAAAAGGACTGGGCTTCGCGCAGGTTAGCGCCGCGCTCACGTCAGAGAGCGCTCTCCAAGCGACGGGCAATCTCGAAGGCCGCCACGAGGAATTTCCGCTCGACGTCAACCAGCAGCTGACCAACGCCGCCGAGTTCCGCAAGGTGATCGTCGCCTACAGCAACGGCGCGCCAGTCCAGCTGGGGGACATCGCCACCGTGGTCGACGGGCCGCAAAACCCCCGCACCGGCGCCTGGTTTGGGACCAAGCTGGCCGAGGTTCTGTTGGTCTTCAAGGCGCCCGGAGCCAACACGCTGGAGGTCGTCGACAGCATCAAGGCGATAATGCCGCAGCTCAAAAAATCGATCCCGCGCACGGTGCACGTCGATCTCGTTTCCGACCGCTCCCTGTCGATTTGCGCCTCCGTCTCGGACGTCGAGTTCACGCTCGTGCTGGCGCTTGCGCTCGTCGTCATGGTGATCTTCCTTTTTCTGCGCAAGTTCTGGGCGACCGTGATTCCGAGCATCACTTTGCCCGTCGTGATCGTCGAGACGTTCGCGGCGATGTATCTGCTCGGCTACAGCATCGACAATCTGTCGCTCATGGCGCTCACGATCGCCATCGGGTTCCTTGTCGACGATGCGATCGTGATGATCGAGAACATCGTTCGCCATATCGAAGTGGGGAAGCCGCCCCTCCAAGCCGCCCTCGACGGCGCGGGCGAGATCGGCTTCACCATTCTCTCCATCACGCTGTCGCTGGCGGCGGTGTTTATTCCGGTCGTGTTCATGGCGGGCGTGGTCGGGCTGCTTTTCCACGAATTCGCGATGGTGACGATTCTCGCGATATTCCTCTCCGGCTTCGTGTCGCTGACGCTGACGCCGATGATGTGCGCACAGTTTCTGACCCGCGAGAGCGGCGAGCAGCAGAACCGCTTCAGCCGCTGGCTCGAGCGCGGTTTCGACCGCATGCGCGACTGGTACGACCGAGGGCTGGTCTGGGCCCTGCGGCGCCAGTTCCTGATGCTGCTGGTCACCATCGCGCTGATCATCTTGACCGGATACCTCTACGTCGTGATCCCGAAGGGGTTCTTGCCCGAACAGGACACCGGCATGATTATGGGCCAGGCCCAGGCGCGCGAGGACATCGCCTTCGAGGCGATGGAGGAAATCGTCAAGGAATGCGCCGCGATCATCCTCAAGGATCCTGCCGTCTCCGGCGTTGTCAGCTTCGCCGGCGCAACCGGAGGCAACCCGACCGAGAACACGGCGCGCGTGTTCATCCAGCTGAAGCCCTTCAATGAGCGGCCGTCGGTGCAGGAAGTGATGGCGCGGCTCAGGCCCGAGCTCGCGAAGGTGATCGGCGTGAAGTTCTACATGCAGGCGGTGCCGGACATCCGTATAGGCGGCCGGCTCGAGCAGGCGGAATACCAGTATACGCTCACCGACACGAACACGGACGAGCTCAATCACTGGGCCCCGCTTTTGCTCGCAAAGCTCCAGGGCATGAAAATCCTGTCCGACGTCGCCTCGGACCAGCAGATCAACTCGACCCATGTGGTCGTCGAGGTTGATCGCAATCTGGCTTCAAGCCTCAATGTGCCGATCGCGAGCGTCGACGCGGCGCTCCAGGACGCCTTCGGGCAGGCGCAAATCGCGAATATCTATCTGCCGACCCAACAGGCGTATTTGATCATCGAGGTCGAGAGGAAATTTCAGGCCGGGCCGGAGGCGCTGTCGAGCATCTACGTCACGAATGCGACGGGCGGGCAGGTCCCGCTGTCGGCGGTCACGCATGTGACGCGCACGGTCGAGCCGCTCACCATCAACCACCAGGGGGTCTTCCCCGCCGTGACGCTCTCCTTCAATCTCGCCCCAGGCGCGTCGCTGAGCCAGGCAGTCGACGCCATCACCGCGGCGAAGGCGAGCCTCGGCGCCCCGCCGACCTTGGTCGGGGAGTTCCAGGGCACGGCGCAGGCGTTCCAGGCCTCGCTCGTCACCATGCCCCTCCTGGTCATGGCGGCGATCGTGGTGATCTACGTCATCATGGGCATGCTCTACGAGAGCTTCATCCATCCGATCACCATTCTCTCCGCCCTTCCGGCGGCCGGAGTGGGCGCGCTCCTGATCCTGCTCGCGACCGGCTACGATCTGACCCTGATCGCGCTCATCGGCATCCTCCTCTTGATCGGCATCGTCAAGAAGAACGCCATCATGATGATCGACTTCGCGCTCGTCGCCGAGCGCGAGGGAAAAATGAGCCCGGTCGAGGCGGTCCACCACGCGTGCCTGCAGCGCTTCCGCCCAATCATGATGACGACGGTTTGCGCGCTGATCGTGGCCCTGCCGCTCGCGCTCGAAACCGGCGCGGGCGCGGAATTGCGCAGGCCGATGGGGATCGCGATCGTCGGCGGTCTGCTCGTCTCCCAGTGGCTGACGCTCTACACGACGCCGATCGTCTATCTCTATCTCGACCGGCTCAATGCGTGGATGAACGGGCTGTTTTCGGGCCGCAGGCTGCGGCCGGGTGCGCCTAATGTCCCGTAATACGCGCCACTACGTCGGACTTCGCCTGAGCCGATCGCCTTGATCCGACGCTCCGGCGCGAGCTTATCGACGCGTGGGCAAGCTTCTCCGAGGTCGCGTGGCCGACAACGTCCTAAGGTCCAAGCGGTCAGCGTGACGGCAGCATCGCGGCAAGGTCCGCCCTCGACCCTGAGCGGCCGTGCTCATGGCAAGGCCGCTCAGTCGGCTTGAAGGCCCCATGTCGCAAAATGAGTTGTCGTTCACCGTTCCAGAGCCACGCCGTTCCGCGAGGCACGATACCCGGCGAAGCCGAGGCTAGCGAAACCGATCAGCATCATGGCCCAAGTTGACGGCTCAGGCGTAGTCAGCGCAGCGCCGTACGCAAAATCCGCAACAACCCAGCCCGCCTGGCTGCCTGTTTGGGCCGGCGTAGTGACTGTAATAACGTCAAACGGCGTGCTCGACAGGAAGCCCAAGAATTCCGTATATCGGGTATCCCCTTCACGCCCGCCAGCTTCGGCGGTAGTATGAATATGCGATGGAGACTGCGTGCAACGCCACTTCTGGAATTGATTATCCACGGACGTTCCAAGAGATGGATGAGTGGTTTCGTAGCGACGCTGCTTGCCGGGACTACATCCGCCGCCTGCGTTGGCCGGACGGGTTCCTGTGCCCGGAATGCGGCGTGGCCGCGGACCCGTGGGGGATGTCGCGCGGACGGTTGCGATGTCGCGCCTGCGAGTGGGAGACGTCGCTGACGGCTGGCACGGTGTTCCAGGATACGCGCAAGCCGCTGCGAATGTGGTTTCTTGCGATGTGGTTCGTCACCAGTCAGAAGAACGGGGTCAGCGCGCTCGGGCTGCAGCGGGCACTGGGGCTTGGCAGCTACGAGACGGCCTGGACTTGGCTGCACAAGCTGCGGCGGGCGATGGTCCGGCCTGGTCGGGATTGTCTCACGGGGATGGTAGAAGTCGACGAAACCTACGTCGGAGGCCCGGAAGAGGGCAAGCGTGGTCGGGGCGCCGAAGCCAAGACCATTGTCGCCGTGGCCGCCGAAAAGAGCGGTCGGGCCATCGGCCGGATCCGCCTTCGGCGCATCAAGGATGTGTCGGCGGATAGCCTTCTCCCCTTCGTGCAGAGCGTCGTGGCGCCGGGGTCGGCAGTCCACACCGACGGATGGCGCGGGTATTCCGGGCTGGCGAACGCTGGCTACCAGCACCAGATCACCGTCATCAGCGACGGTTTGGATCCAGCCCACGAAGTCATGCCGCGGGTTCACACTGTCGCCTCGCTTCTCAAGCGGTGGCTTCTCGGCACTCACCAGGGCGGCATCCAGCAACAACACCTCGATTACTACCTCGACGAATTCACTTTTCGGTTCAACCGGCGACGCTCGAATGCTCGCGGGTTGCTGTTCCACAGGCTCGCCCAGCAGGCGATTGCGGTCGAGCCCGCGCCTTACAATTCGATTGTCGGTCACACCCGGACGAAGAAATCAACTTAACGGGTGTGATTAACGGGTGTGAAGGAGATACCCATTTTCCGTATTTCCATTCGTCGCGACTGGTG
Source organism: uncultured Alphaproteobacteria bacterium (assembly GCA_963721905.1). GTDB lineage: Bacteria > Pseudomonadota > Alphaproteobacteria > Rhizobiales > Beijerinckiaceae > Roseiarcus. The sequence goes on along the minus strand of CAVRMF010000014.1, from coordinate 85,577 downwards.
TGTCCGACGCGAGGTACATAAATCCGTCGGAAAGCGCGAATGTTGCCGTTGTTGACGCGAACACCGTGCCGAAATCTAGCGCGAACGCAGTCTCCGGAGACGGTAGCGTGATCGTCAGCACGCTCGGCGTGGTAGAACTGTCCGAGTAGACTGAATTGATAGCGTAAGGGACCTGAAGATCGCTGGACCCGTAGGTTCCGGCGGAGTTTACGTCGACGGCGCCGCCCTGATTCGTGGTAGAAAAGGATACGCCCTGCAGAGCGCTGAAGCCTAAGAGTGGGTTAAACGCGCCATAGAACCCGGACAAGAAGGGATTCGGAGTTGGGATCCCGGAGAAGTTGCCCGAAACAAGGCCGCTTGTCAGAGAGGAGAAAGTCGCTGCCGATGTTTCTACCGTGGTTGCAGCATGCGCCGCCGTAGAGGCCAGCGCCGTCGCCCCGACTGTGAAGACAAGATGATACTTACTCATCGTGTGACTCCCCTAGCACTACGAGGCCGATGATAAAAAACGCTAACACTAAACATCTCTGGCAGTCAATGAGGAGGTGGCCGTTGGTGACGTAAGAGATTCTGTGTCGGAGGCGTGAAGGGGTACTCCCTGCGGTCGACCAAGACCCAGCAAAGGAGCACCCCATGCCACAGCGCGCTGCGACGCTTGAGAGTTTACCGGTTGCCTTCGAGGTGGTGAAGGCCATGCAAGCGGATGGGCTGGATTGGGGGGAGGGCTATCGTCGGCTTGGCCGGCAAGCCTTGGCCGAGATCATCGAGACCGAGATGGCGGCGGCGGTCGATCGCCATCTGGAGGGCCTCGAGGCCGAGGACGCCGCCGATCGCCGTAACGGCTATTACCGACGGCGGCTGATGACCGAGCTCGGCGACATCGAGCTTTGCGTCCCGCGCACCCGCCGCTACTGCCCGACCGAAGTGGTGCGCGCCTACGCCCGCCGCTCGCCCGAGATCGACCGGACGATCCTGGCGGGTTTCGTGCTCGGTCTTTCCACCCGCAAGCTCGGCGAGGTCTTGCTGTGTCTGGTCGGCCGGCCGGTCAGCCCGACCACGGTGAGCCGAGTGGCGCAGAGTCTCGATAAGGCGGTCGCAGCCTTCCACGCCCGCCCCCTCGACGGGCGCTACAAGGCGCTGATGCTCGACGGCGTCGTGCTCGCCCGCAAGACCGGGGCCGGGGCGCTGCGCCGCCCGGTGCTGGTGGCTTTGGGCCTGCGCCACGACGGCAAGAAGGAGGTCATCGACTATCGTCTGGCGCGCGGCGAAAGCGCCGCCGAATGGGAGCGCTTTCTCGCCGACCTTTACCGGCGCGGCCTCACCGGCGAAGGCCTCGACATGATCTGCCTCGACGGCGGCTCAGGGCTCATCGCCGCCCTGCCCATGGTCTACGACAAGATCCCCGTCCAGCGCTGCTGGGCGCATAAGATCCGCAACGTCCTCAACAAGGTCAGAAAAGCCGACGAGAAGGCGGTCAAGGCCGATCTGCACGCGGTCATGAACGCCGACGCGGCGATGAAGGCGCGCTCGGCCGCCCGCCGCTTCGCCGAGCGCTGGGGCCAAGCCTACCCCGCCGCCGTCGCCTGTCTGCGCGACGATCTCGACGAACTTCTGAGCTGCTTTCGCTACAAGACTCTCGGCCAACGCAAGGCCGTGCGGACCACCAACGCCATCGAACGCCGCTTCCGCGAGGTCCGCCGCCGAACACGACCCATGGGCGTCTTCCAGGATCGAACCTCTATGGACCGCATCCTCTTCGCCGTCTTCACCCACGAAAACAAAATGCAGGGAATCCCAACCCTTCTCGGCCTGACACAAAACCTTTGACGTCACCGTGGCCGTTGCCCCAGGGGAATCGCACTTGGAATTCTTCGGCTGCCTTGGCCGGGTTTTGCGTTTCGGATGGGATGGATTCTACCGGGTCGCGGATGATTCGTGGCGCGGGAGAATGTCTTGGATCGCTTTATCGAATGCTGGGACGGTTTGGATGACCCGCGCACTGGCAATGCCGCGCTGCACGACTTTCATGAGATTTTGGCGATTGCGATGTGCGCGGTTCTGTGCGGCGGGCAAGGCTCGGTGGACATGGGCCTGTTCGCCAAGGCGAAGGAGCCGTTCCTGCGCGGATTTCTCAAGCTCGAGAATGGCGTTCCCAGCCACGACACGTTCAGCCGGCTTTTCCGCATGCTCGATGCGGAGCAGTTCCGGGCGGCGTTTCAGCGGTTCATGGCGGGTTTCTCCGAGCAATGCGAAGGGGTTGTGGCGATTGACGGCAAGGTTCTGCGCCGCTCGTTCGACAGCGCCAGCGGCAAGTCGCCGTTGCACATGGTCTCCGCCTGGGGCTGCGAGCAACGCCTTGTGCTGGCGCAGATCGCCACCGACGCGAAATCAAACGAAATTACCGCCGTGCCGAAACTGCTGGAGATGCTGAGGCTGAAAGAAACGATCGTGACCGCCGACGCGCTCAATTGCCAGCGCGCCATCGCCCAGCAGATCGTCGATCAGGGCGGCGACTATGCCCTCGCCCTGAAGGGAAATCAGGGAACGCTTCATGATGACGTTGTGCTGTATCTCGACGATCCCGCCAGCAAGGCGATCACCGCCGGGCCGGTCGTCGAGGCCGATCATGGCCGCATCGAAACCCGCACGGCCACGGTCTCGACCGACATCGCGTGGCTGAACAAAGACCATCATTGGCCGGGCCTGGCCGCGGTCGGCAAGGTCGAGCGCCTCCGCCAAACCGCCGGCAAGACAACGTCCGAAACCGCCTATTATCTGCTCAGCACGCCTTTGACGCCCGAACGCTTCAACGACGTCGTCCGCTCGCATTGGGGCGTCGAAAATCGGCTGCACTGGCGGCTCGATGTCGTCATGAACGAGGATCAGGACCGCAGCCGTCTGGGAAACGGTCCCCACAATCTCGCCGTTCTCCGCCACATGGCCTTGAACGTCATGCAAAAAGATGGCGAAAAAGCCTCACTCCGGGGCAAGTTCAAGCGAGCCGGTTGGGACGAAGTCTACCTCGCCCGGCTACTGACCCTGTTTTGAAATGCGATTGCCCTGCATCGTCGCAGCCCCGGCCTTGCCGCGCGCGGCGCCTTCGTGCAATCTCGTTTTAAATCCGTACGCTCGAAGGCGTTGAAAGCAAATCGTCGCGATGTTCGCCCTCACTCCTGATCATGTTGCCGTCCGTGACATGGCGAAGGCTTTCGCCGACGAGCGCATCGCTCCTCATGCGCTGAAATGGGACGAGACCGAGCACTTTCCCGTCGACGTGTTGCGCGAGGCGGCGGCGCTCGGCATGGCGACAATCTATGTGCGCGAGGAGAACGGCGGCAGCGGGATGACGAGGCTCGACGCGGCGCTGATCTTCGAGGCGCTCTCGACCGGCTGTCCAAGCGTGGCTTCGTTCCTCTCCATCCATAACATGGTGTCCTGGGTCGTCGACCGCTTCGGCTCGGCTGAGCTGCAGAAGCGCTACCTGCCTCGGCTTGCGAGCATGGAGCTCATTTCGAGCTATTGCCTCACGGAGCCCGGCGCCGGATCTGACGCGGCGGCCCTGACGACGCGCGCGCGGCGCGATGGCGGCGACTATCTGCTCGACGGGGTCAAGCAGTTCATTTCCGGCGCAGGCGCGAGCGACGTCTATCTCGTCATGGCGCGCACCGGCGAGGGCGGCCCGGGCGGGATTTCCGCTTTCATGGTCGAGAAGGGAACGCCGGGCTTAAGCTTTGGCGCCAACGAGAAGAAGATGGGCTGGCGCACCCAGCCGACGCGCCAAGTGATCATGGAGGGCGTGCGGGTGCCGGCCACCAACCTTGTCGGCGCCGAAGGCGACGGCTTCAAGATCGCCATGGCCGGGCTCGACGGCGGGCGACTCAACATCGGCGCCTGCTCGATCGGCGGCGGACAGGCCGCGCTCGAGAAGGCGATCGCCTACATGCGCGAGCGCAAGGCGTTCGGACGGCGGATCGCCGATTTCCAGGCGCTGCAGTTTAAGGTCGCCGACATTGCGACCTCGCTGGAAACTGCGCGCTCGGTCTTGTGGCGCGCGGCGAGCGCGCTCGACGAGAAGTCGCTCGAGGCGACACGGCTCTGCGCGATGGCCAAGCGCGTCGCCACCGACGCCGGGTTCAACGCCGCCAACGACGCGCTGCAATTGTTTGGCGGCTATGGCTATCTCGCCGACTACGGCGTCGAGAAGCTGGTGCGCGACCTTCGCGTGCACCAGATTCTCGAGGGAACGAACGAGATCATGCGCGTCATCGTGGCGCGCGGCCTGATCGAGAATTGAGCGCGCCCGAGGGTCCCCGAGCTTACCCCCCCCAACACCCGGTTCGCCCATGCAGACGACCTTCGATCTCGCCGCTTACCTGACTCGGATTGGGTGCTCCCGCCCAACAAAGCCTGATCTCGCCAGCCTTAGCAGCCTCCTTGCGGCGCACATGAACGCCATTCCCTTTGAAAATATCGATGTTCTGCTGGGCCGCCCGATCCGGCTCGATATCGAGGCGTTGCAAAAGAAGATTGTGACCGACCGGCGGGGAGGCTATTGCTTCGAGCAGGCCGCGCTTTTCCTCGCCGCCCTTCGCGCGCTCGGATTCGACGCGTCGGCTCGAACCGCGAGAGTCATTCTCGTTCTCAAACCGGACGCCGCGCCACGCGGCCACATGTACCTGACGATCCGGCTGCCCGAGGGCGAGTTCGTCGCAGACCCTGGCCTTGGCGGGATGGGCTGCCGGAAGCCGATCCCGCTCGACGGAACGTCGGTGCGCGAGGGCGACGAAGCCTATGCGATCGAGACCGACGGGCGCCGCCGACTGCTCAGCGTCGAAAGCCGCGAGCGGCGGACGGACGCATGGATAGCCGGATTTGACGAGGACAACTGGATCGATTTCGAGGTCGCCAACCACTGGTTCTCGACGCATCCGGCGTCGCCCATGGTCAATCGCGTGATGCTGCGGGCCATGATTCCGGGGGGGCGGCTCACGGTCATGAATTCGAGACGCGACCGTTCGCGCCAATGGCGCAACGGAACGGTTCGAACTCGCGGATCGAGCGGCCCTTCGCCATCTGGTGCGGGATACCTGCGGCTTCCTGGTGCGGGATACCTGCGGCTTCGATTGTCCGGAGATCGAGGCCATACGAGTCCCTTCGCTGCCTGACTGGCGCTAAAAGCGTTCCGGCTAACCGCGTTTGCCCCACGGTCCTTTCCTGAAGGAGACCCCATGACGAAAATCGCGTTTATCGGCCTCGGCAACATGGGCGCCCCGATGGCCGCCAACCTCGTCAAGGCAGGGCATGCGGTCACGGGCTTCGACCTGGTCGAAGCACAAAAGCACGCGGCGGCCGCGTCGGGGGTGACGGTCAAGGCGACCGCGCGCGAGGCTGTTAGCGGCGCCGACGCGGTCGTGACCATGCTGCCCGCGGGGCGCCATGTGCTCGCGAGCTGGGCCGATTTCCTGCCCGCCGCGCAGCGCGGAACCCTCGTCATCGACTGCTCGACCATCGATGTCGACAGCGCCAAGCGCGCGCACGAAACAGGCGCCGCGGCCGGCGCGATCACCCTCGACGCGCCGGTCAGCGGCGGCGTCGGCGGGGCGACCGCCGGGACCCTCACCTTCATGTGCGGCGGATCGGACCAAGCTTTTGCTAAGGCGAAGCCGATCCTGGAGGCGATGGGCAAGCGCATCGTCCACTGCGGCGGCCCGGGCGCAGGGCAGGCGGCCAAAATCTGCAACAACATGATCCTCGGCGCCACGATGATCGCGACCTGCGAGGCCTTCGCGCTCGCGGAAAAGCTGGGTCTTTCGTCCCAGGCGTTGTTTGACGTCGCTTCGACCTCGTCCGGCCAGTCCTGGTCGCTAACCAGCTATTGTCCGGTTCCGGGACCCGTCCCCGCTTCCCCCGCCAATCGCGAGTACAAACCCGGCTTCGCCGCCAGCCTGATGCTGAAGGACCTCCGCCTCGCGCAGGAAGCCGCGGCGAGCGTCAGCGCCGTCACGCCTCTCGGAGCCGAGGCCGCCCAGCTGTACGCGCTCTTCGTCGCGGCCGGCCATGGGGGCGACGACTTTTCTGGCGTGATCAATTTCTTGCGAGGAATTGGCGGTTCGACCTAGATTTCGAGGCTACGTTGCATAGTTGGGGAGCGAGGGGGGCGAGTCCGCCGTTGCTCTGGAGGCTGGTCATGCGTAAGTCGATTCGGAGATTGATCGTCGCCGGAGCGGCGGCGATTGGTTTGTCGGCGGCTCTGATGGCGGGGCCGGCCGAGGCCGGCGTTCGGTTTGGCGGCGGAGGCGGCGGCTGGCATGGGGGCGGATTTGGCGGCTGGCACGGCGGTGGGTTCGGCGGCTTTCGCGGCGGCGGTTTCGGTGGGTTTCGCCGCGGCTATGGCGGCTACGGCTATGGCGGCTACGGCTACGGGGGCTACGGTTATGGCGGCTGGGGTTATCCGTGGTGGGGCTATGCCGGCTGGGGCTACCCGGGGTGGGGATGGGACGACGGCTGGGGGTCGGGGCCGGACGTCTATTATGTCGGCGGCGACAGCTCTTATTACCCCGGTAGTAACGCATGCTGGCAGTACCGGAGGGTTTGGTCCCTCCCGGGCGGTCGTGGTCGGTATCTCGGCCGGCATCCCGTCAACGTCTGTCAGTAGGAGTCAGTAGGCGGCGATCCGCTTTCCCAGCGACTGCGAACGCCGCCCGCTGGCGTGCGGCGTTTTTGCGTCGGCTTCATGCAAGCACCCGGTCCTGTTCACATTCTCGCGAGCGGCGCCGCGTCTTTACTTAGGAAGATGAACGTCTATTCATAGACTAGCGACAAAATAGACGGCCGCGATAAAGAATTCGTGCTTCGGCGCCAAGTCGCCTTTTTTCCACCAAATTGCGACCGAACAGAGATGAGAGCGTTCTGACCGAGGCGTCAGCCGGATTCGCGACGCAAGTATCTAATCCGGCCTTGCGGCAAGTCCAAGTCAGGGTCGGTTATCGGAGGGTGAAATGCGCAACAGGATTTCAAAGGCGATCGTCGCGGGAGTCGCGGCTCTGTCGCTCGCGACCGCGGTCGTCGCCACGACCGAGCCGGCTTCGGCCGCCCAGTGGCATGGCGGCGGCTGGGGCGGCGGTTGGCACGGCGGCGGCTGGCATGGCGGTTGGGCCGGTGGCGGCCGGTATTGGCACCCCGGCTACTGGCGCGGCGGCGTTTGGTACAACGGCTGGTGGGGTCCGGCGGTCGTGGCTGGGGCTCTCGCCGCTGGCGCGCTTGCAACCTATCCCTATTGGGGAGGCTACGGCTACGGCGGCGGCTGCGTTCAGGTCCGCCCGCTCTATGCGCCGAACGGCGCCTGGATCGGCAACGGGCCGGTCAACGTCTGCCAGTAGTCAGGACGGTCCGACGGATCGGATGGGGCCTCGCGCAAGCGGGGCCCTTTTGTTTTGGGCTGCCGGCCAAAAGCGGCCGCCGGTCATCGGCTTGGGAACGCCGGTCGTCGTCGGGAAGGACAGCGGCTCGCCCTGGCGCGAGCGTAAGCCGAGATAGGCGAAGCACTGCGCCTCGATCGCGTCGCCGTCGAAGCCGATCGCCTCGACCGGTTCGACGCTCGCGCCGAGCCGTTCAGCGAGCCGGCCCATGAGGAGCGGATTGCGCCGACCGCCGCCGCCGACCAGCCATCGCCGCGGCGGCGCCGGGACCAGCCGGAGCGCCGCGGCGGTCGCCTCCACCGTGAAGGCGCTAAGCGTCGCCGCGCCGTCGGCGTCGCTCAGCCTTTCGACGAGATCCGCCGCGGGGGCGAAATGGTTGCGGTCGAGCGACTTTGGCGCTGCGCGATCGAAATAAGGGTCGCGCATCATCGCCTCGAGCGCATCAGCGTCGATCCGGCCCTCTCCCGCCAGCGCGCCGTTCTCGTCCAATGCGACGCCGCGCCGCCGCAGGAGAAAATCATCGATCAACGCGTTGGCCGGCCCGGTGTCGAAGGCGATGATCTCGCCCTCGGCGCCGAGATAGGTGACGTTGCCGACCCCGCCCCAGTTGAGGATCATCAACGGACGCTCGAGACCCGCCGCCATCGCGGCGTGATAGATCGGCGCGAGCGGAGCGCCCTCGCCGCCGGCTGCGACGTCGGCTGAGCGGAAGTCTGAGACGACGTCGATCCCGAGCGCGGCGGCCGCGCGCGCGCCGTCGCAAAGCTGGCGCGTGAGGCGCGCGCGGGGACGATGCAGAATGGTCTGGCCGTGCATGCCGACCAGCGCGACGCTCTCTCGGGCAATGGCGAAACAATCGAGAAAAGCCTCAACGGCGGCGACGTGGGCGTCGGTGACGACGCGCTCGAGTTCGACTTGCGGCTTTTCCGCTTCGCTTGGGTCGGCGACCACGGCGCGGAGCGCTGCCGCTGCCGGCTCGGGGTAGGGAAAAGTCGCGGCAGGACCGGTCTCGACGCGCTCGGCGCCGTCGCTCATGATCAGCGCCACGTCGATTCCGTCCATCGACGTCCCGCTGATAACTCCGACCGCGGTCTCAAGGTCGCGCGGCGGCGCCGTCATCGGCTTTCCGTCTGATGCGCGCCCGGCGCCCACAGCACGTCGGCCCTGCCGTCGTCGTTGGCTGCCCGCGCCGCGACGAAGAGATAGTCCGACAGCCGGTTGATATAGGCGAGTGCCGCATCGCCCACGTCTTCGCTTTCGATCGAGGCCAGCGCGACCATGCTGCGCTCGGCCCGCCGGCAGACCGCGCGGGCCTGATGCAGCGCGGCCGAGGCCGCAGTGCCGCCCGGCAGCACAAACGAGCGTAGCGGCTCGAGGCCCTCGTTGAGCGCGTCGATGGCCCGCTCGAGCGCCTCGACCTGCGAAGGCGCGATGCGCAGCGCCGCGCCGGGCGCCTCGTCGGCTTTTCGCGGCAGACAGAGATCGGCGCCGAGATCGAAGAGGTCGTTCTGGATGCGCGCCAGCGTCGCCTCAATCGAGGCCAGCGTTTCGTCGGCCGAGCCGCGGGTCGCAAGCCGGGCGAGGCCGACGGCGCAATTGGCCTCGTCAACATCGCCCATGGCGGCGACGCGCGCGTCCCATTTCGGCCGGCGCGATCCGTCGCCGAGGCCCGTCTCGCCGGAATCTCCGGTGCGGGTATAGATGACGTTCAGCCGAACCATTCTCTCCCGTCCGGTTGGCCATTTAGGGAATCGCGAGGGGGCTTCGCCGAAGCAATCCGCTTTCCGACTAACCCGGCCCGGGCCGCGCGTCCACTCTTCGGGACATCCTGGCCTTGACGCGATCCTCTCACGCCCAGCCATACGCGGAAAACGTGGGAGGATAAATCCGACTCCCTCAGTTCACCATGCGCTCGCGCCCTTCCCAATAGGGCTTGCGCAACTCGCGCCTGAGGATCTTGCCGGTGATGTTGCGCGGGATGGCGTCGACGAAATCGACCGACTTCGGCGCCTTGTAGTGGGCGATCCGCTCGCGCGCCCAGGCGATGATGTCGGCCGGGTCATGCGCCGCGCCTGGCTTGGCCACGACGACCGCCTTGACCGCCTCGCCCCATTTCTCGTCGGGCACGCCGATCACAGCGGCGTCGGCGATGGCCGGATGGCCGAAGAGCGCGTTCTCCACCTCGGCCGGATAGACGTTCTCTCCGCCGGTCACGATCATGTCCTTCACCCGGTCGTAGATGAAAACGTAGCCGTCTTCGTCCATGTAGGCCGCGTCGCCGGTGCGCATCCAGCCGTCGCGCACAGAGGCGGCGGTCTCCGCGGGCTTCGCCCAATAGCCTTTCATCACTACGGGCGACCGGATCAGCACCTCCCCGACCGCGCCGCGCGGCGCCTCGGAGCCGTCGGCGGCGACGATCTTGACCTCGATCCCCGGCCAGGCGATCCCGCAGGAGCGCAGCTTGCCCCTGGCCGGGTCGTGGGCCTCGTCGGACATGAACGTGCCCGCGCCGGTGGTCTCGGTCATGCCGTAAAACTGAACGAATTGGCAGCGGAACCGCGTCCTCGCCTTTGCTAGCAGATCCTCGGAGATCGGCGAAGCGCCGTAGGAGAGAACCTTCATGCTGGAAAGGTCTGCGCTCGCGATTGCCGGCGTGTGCATCAGCATCATGATGATAGCGGGCGCGAGGAAGGCGTGATTGATCCTCTCGCGGGCGATCAGGTCGAGAATGAGATCGGGGACGACATCCCGGACGATCGCCGAGCGCGCGCCGCTCGCCATCGCAATCAGCCCGACATTGACGCCGGCGACATGGAAGAACGGCATCGCCCCCAGCACCGTGTCGCCGACGTCGTAATCGAGCCCGCGCGAGGCCGCCACGAGTTTGAACGTTGCGAGATAGTTGCGATTGGTCAGCTGCGCCCCCTTGGGAAGCCCGGTCGTTCCGGATGTGTAGAGCTGCACCACATCGTCGTCCGGATCCGCCTCGAGCCGCGGATCCTCGGCGGCGGCGGCGTTGGTCCAGGCGTCGTGCCGCTCGTAGCCTTGGCGGTCGAAGCCGAGCGCGATCAGGCGGGGCTTGACCGCGAGCGACGCGACCGCTCTTTCCGCCAGATCGATCACATCCGGACCGACGATCAGGATTCGGGCGCCGCTGTCGTCGACGAGGCGGGCGATCTCCGGCGCGGCGAGACGGAAGTTGACCGGCGTCAGCGTCATCCGCGCCTTGCAGGCGCCGAGGAGGCAGGGGAGGAAATGATCGGTGTTCTTGGACAGATAGGCGACCCGTTCCTGCCGCTTAAGTCCCGCGGCGATCAGCGCGTTGGCGATGCGGGACGCCGCCGCGTCGACCTCCGCGAAGGTCGTCGTGCGGCCTTCGAACGTCTGGGCGGCGGAGTCGCCTCGACGCTCTGCCTGCGCCCGAGCCACATCAGCCACGCATGAAACGCCTGCGAGATCGATCATTGCGGTTCCTCCCCGAAGGCAGATCTTTAAGCGGCGGTCTTGCCGCGACCGAGATCACGTGAAAAGGCTGCCGGCTCCTGTCATTATGCCGGTCTCACTCCGAGAAGCAATCGGCCAAGGCAATGTCATTGCCAACAGGAATGCCCATTGCTGGGCGGTCAAGCCTCTGAAAAAAGGCAAAAAAAACGGCAGGGTAGCTCTTGTGAAAGCTGGCGCCGGTCTGGGGTTGGCGGCATTTCCGCTTGGGATTGGCGCCACGCTGAGTTGGCGTCGGGGCCAGATCTAAAGCCGCGACAAGCTCGGCCCCGCCTTCAGTCGTGCTTCATCAGCCGTTCGAGATAGTCGCGCTCGTCGACCGGGCGGTTCGGATCGGCGAGGCGCCGGCGGAGTTCCTCGAGCACGCGGCGGGCGCGCTCGGCCCCCCCGGCGGTTTCCCTCAGCGACCCTTCCTCGCGGCCCATATTGCCTTCGCGTCCTCGCCCGAGCGGATCGTCGCCCGATTGCTCGCCGGGCCCTTTTCTTCGGGCCGTGTATCCGCCCTTGCCGTTCTGGCCCTGGCCCATCTGCTTCTGCATGCCCTGCGCCCCTTCGCGGAGCGCCTCGAGCGCGCGGCCCTGCGCATCGACCGCTGCGCCCTTGCCGGATTGGCCCTCGCGCTTCGGCGCGCCTTGGCCTGCCTGATCGCCCTGATCGCCTTTGAGGTCACCCTCCGCCTCCTGCATCTCCTTCTGGGCGTCGTCGAAGCCCTTCTCGCCCTTCAGTCCAAGGCTCTTGAGCCTGCGCTGCAATTCGGCGAGACGGTCGCTGAGCGCGTGCTGGCGTTGCCCGAGCTCGGCGTCCGCGGGATTGCCGCCCTGCTGGTCGGGCTGGGCGGACGGGTTCTGATCGTTGTCGCCCTGATCCTGGCCGTCGTCCGGCTGCGCCTGATCGTTCTGCCCTTGGGACGGCCGTTTCGGCCCGCGATCGCGACGATCGCTTCGGAAGGTGTCGTCGCGCAGCGCCTGCTGGTCGCGCAGGAGCTTCTCGAGCTCGTCGATCTGCTTGCGCATCGCGCGCTCGGCCTGGCTTTCCTCGGCGTTGAGCGCGCCCCGCATGTTCTCGAACATTTCCTGCATCTGGTCGAGCATCGCTTCGGCGTCCTCGCGCGTGCCGTTGCGCGCGGCGTCCTCCATCCGGTCCATCAGCTTGTCGAGATCCTGCGCCTGCTCTTGTAAATCTTGCGGGCTTTGATCGGCGTCCTTCGCCATCTCGTTCGCGAAGCGCCGCGCCGCCTCGCGCAGTTTCTGCATCAGCTTCTTGATCTCCTCGTCGCTCGCGCCGCGCTGGAGCGCCTCGCGCAGGGCCTGCTCGGCGGCGCGCAGGTCGCGCTCGGCCTGCGTCGCGTCGCCGTCCTCGATCTGCTGGGCCATCGCCCACAACAGGGCTGCGACATCGAGGAGATCCGCGTCGCTGCGCGCCTGATCGAGCGACGTCTTCGCCTGCTTCAGGCCGAGATAGACGTTCGCAGGCGTGTCGAACAGTTCCGGCGCCACGCTCAAGCCGTCGAGCGCGGTCTCGACGCGCGTCCGCTCATGGTCCGGGTCGAGAATCAGATTGCGCCGCTCTTCGACGAGCGCGCGCGCCAGCGGGTTGTGGAATGGCCGCTGCGGAAGCGTGACTTCGACCGGCGCGCTAGCGCCGCTCTTGCCTGATACGCTCTGAGCGCTCAGCGTCATCATGACGCGCGCGCCGGCCCAGGGATGTTCGGAGAGATCGACAGTGGAGCGGGCGTCGCCGACGCCGTTGACCGTCGCCGGCGTCTCGAGAGCAGCCTGGGGCGGCTGCGCCAGGCTTCGCGGCGCAGGCTTCTCGGGGTCGTGAGGAAGCGCGAAATCCGCCCGCGCGCCCGCGACGCCGTAGCGATCGTCCAGGCGATAGGCGAGCGTCAAAGATCCGCTGATGTTGGCCTTGGGATTCTCGGTCAGCTTGATGATGGGGACCCCGGCCGACGTCACCGCGAAGGCGATGTCGGCGGCCTTCGCCCCGCCGCGCAGGATCGTCGCCTTGCCGTCGCCGTGGATCGTCCAGCGGCGTTCCTGCGATGGGCTCGGGGGCGAAGCCGCCTTCTGGTCGACCGGGCTGATCGGACCCTCGATCCGCGTTTCGACCACGCCGGGTTCGCCGCGCACGACGAGCGTCGAATCCTCGAAGACCGTCATGGTCTGCGGGTCGGGGCTCTTGACGTCGATCATCACCGGCGCGCGGCCGGCATAGGGCGGAGGGTCGATCCAGGCGTCGATCCGGCTTCCCGCCGCCACGGCGACCGCGCCGCCGCGCCAGTCGAAGGCCGAGGCGAAGCCGTTGTAAAGCTCGGGCCCGGCCGCGACCGCAGCGGCGAAAGCGAGCAGGGCCGCGCCGAAGCGCAGCGCATAGGGGTCGCGCTCCGCCATGCCGGGCGCGGGCGGCGCGACGCGGATCGCCTCGACCGCTCGGGCGAGGCGCGCCTGGTGCTCCGCCCAGAGCGCGCGGGCGACAGGGTCCTGGTCATTGGCGAGACTGTCGGCGAGCGAGGTCGCGGGACGATGGTCGGCGCCCGCGTCGCGGTCGAGGCGGGCCGTGATGTCGCGCGCCCTCGGCCAGCGCAGCCGCACGAGCGGCGCCAGCGCGCCCAGGAGAGCCAGCGCAAACAGGACGACGCCGCCGATGCGCATGAGGCGCGGGGCGACGAGCCAGACGCCGGACCATGACAGCGCGAGGAACAGCGTCGCCACCGCGAGCGCCCAGACGAGCGGCGGCCAGGCGCGCTCGACAAGCAGCACCCGCCCGGCCAGCGCCGAGAGCGCGGCGAGCCTTCCCCCGCGCCCGGCGCCCGGCGATTCGGGCCGCTTGCTTTGGTCGTCTTTCGCCAAAATCCCCCTCAACCGACTCATCAGCCAGAAGAAAACGTCTGCAACCACGGCGGAAGTGTGTCGAGGGCGATCAATTCCTTGTAGGTTGGCCGCCGCCGGATCAATGCAAAATCGGCGCCCTTGACCAGCACTTCCGGGACGAGAAGGCGGGAATTATAGGTGCCCGCCTGCACTGCGCCGTAGGCGCCGGCGCTCATGATCGCGACGAGGTCGCCCGCGGCGACCGCGGGCATGTCGCGGTCGAGCGCCAGAAAGTCGCCGCTCTCGCAGACCGGGCCGACCACGTCGGCGCGGATCAACCTGGCGGAGCGCGGGGCCGGCGCCTTGACCGGCAGGATGTCGTGATGCGCTTCATAGAGGGTCGGGCGCACGAGGTCGTTCATCGCCGCGTCGACGATGACGAAGCGCTTGTTCTCGCCTGTCTTGACGAAAATGACCGACGCCACCAGCACGCCGGCGTTGCCGACGATGAGCCGCCCCGGCTCGAGATAGATGCTGCAGTCGAGCGCGCGCGTGTGGCGGGCGACGATGTCGGCGTAGTCCTGCGGGAAGGGCGGGGGATTGTTGTCCGTACGGTAGGGGATGCCGAGACCGCCGCCGAGGTCGACGTGCTCGATCACATGGCCGTCCGCGCGCAAGACCGTCACGAACTCGGCGATGAGCGCGAAGGCGTTGTCGAGCGGCTCGAGGTCGGTGATTTGCGAGCCGATATGCATGTCGACGCCGCGGATCGCGAGGCCGGGGAGCGCGCGGGCGCGGGCGTAGACCTCGCGGGCGCGCGAGATCGGCACCCCGAACTTGTTTTCCGACTTGCCGGTTGAAATCTTGGCGTGGGTTCGCGCGTCGACGTCGGGATTGACGCGAATGGCGATCGGAGCGGTGGCGCCGCGGGCCGACGCGAGGGCCGACAGCGCCTCGAGCTCGGGCTCGGACTCGACATTGAAGCAGAGGATCTCTTCGTCGAGGCCGAGCGTCATCTCGGCCTCGGTCTTGCCGACGCCGGAAAAGATGATCCGGCTCCCCGGAACGCCTGCCGCGCGAGCCCGCCTCAATTCCCCTTCGCTCACCACATCCATGCCCGCGCCGAGCCTGGCCAGCGTCGCGATCACCGCCTGATTGGAATTGGCCTTCATCGCGTAAAAGACGAGCGCCTTCTGGCCGGCGAATGCGGCGCGGAACACCTCGAAATGCCGCTCGATGGTCGCGCTCGAATAGCAATAGAAAGGGGTGCCGACCGCCTCAGCGATCGCCGGCAAGGCCACGTCCTCGGCGCAAAGCACGCCGCCGCGATAGGAAAAGTGATGCATCGCGGCGTTATTTCAGCAGCGGGTCGAGAATGAAAGGCTGATTTGGCGGGACGATCGGCGGAATCTTGGGTTTCATTTGCGGGCTGAGCGCATCCGCGCTGGTTGCAGGCGCGGCGGGGGCGGCGGGTTTCGCCGTAGCGGTCGCGTCCGGCGGCGGCTCGAGCGGGCCGTAGCGGCCACACGCAGCGAGGCCAAACGCGACCAGCGCCGCCAGCGCCGCCGAGCGACGACGGGGGCTGGGAAAGAGCACGGTCTTTGTGGGCAAGCAGCGACTCCGGATGGCCGGAGCACTATACAGATTCCGCGAGCCGAGGCGAGCGGGCCCCATGCCGGCGAGGAGGCCCGCCGCAGGGCGGCCGGCCCAATTCCCTGCCGGCGCCCCCTGTTTTCGCCCTGCTAGCAGGGAGAAAACAGGGGGAATTGGAGGCCCCCGACCACGTTTAGTTGCGAAAACACCTTTGATTTCAAGATATTGGTAAAAAAAACGCCGGATGCTGGAACAGGACATTGATTCGCGGTTATCAGGGAGATAACAGGTCGCGATGGAGCAAGAACGGCGCGTTCCGCCCCCGAGCGAAAACCGCTCTGGACGGCCGAAAATGGCATATAGGGCGGCATAAGCGCTATGCCGACCGCGCATGCGTCCGAGGGGGACGAGCCGCCGGCAATTTCCCCAGCGCCGCCTCTTCGATTTGAGGGGATTTGAGGCGGTTCCTGTGCTGTCGGCGACGCCGTTGCTCGTGTTCACGTAACATTCGTGCGGCAATAGTGGTTTTTTGACAACACCTCCTGAGTTTTTGGCGATTTTGGGTCAACATTTCCGCTAGAGAATGGCGCAACTTTCCCCAATGGGATACTCTCTCCGAACTTTCGACTTGATCATTCGGTCGAATCACGGGGCCGGGCATGGGCGGAACAGGCT
The DNA here is from genome assembly GCA_963721905.1 of uncultured Alphaproteobacteria bacterium. Lineage (GTDB taxonomy): Bacteria > Pseudomonadota > Alphaproteobacteria > Rhizobiales > Beijerinckiaceae > Roseiarcus. Next base: position 69,577 of record CAVRMF010000014.1, on the reverse strand, counting down.
TTTCGGGCTGGGCGGCGTCAGGATCCAGGGCGGCGAAGCGCCGGCCGCTTCCGGCTTCGCACCGCACGCTGCTGTCGACCAGCGCGCTCGCCGGCGGCGCGCTCCGCGGACTGGTGATGGCCGCGGGCGCCGCGCTGGTCGCCAGCCCAGCCTCCGCGCAGGACTATTCCGCCGGCGGCGGCGTCATAAATCCTCCTTCCGGGGATGCCACCGCGGTCGGCTCCGGCGCGACGACGACGGGCACTGCCGCGTCCGCGTATGGGTTTAGCAGCAACGCGAACGGCACTTTCGCAAGCGCGTTCGGCGCGGGCGCCAACGCCAATGGGGCCGCCGCCACCGCGACTGGCTTTACCGCCAACGCCAACGGCGCCAGCGCCTCCGCGTTCGGCGAGGGCGCCAACGCCAACGGCGCGAGCGCCACCGCGACGGGCTTCAGCGCCAACGCCAACGGCCAAAACGCCACGGCCGTCGGCAGCAGCTCCGTCGCCAACGGAGATTTCGCTTCGGCCACGGGCGACTCCAGTATCGCCAATGGATCCCAAGCCACCGCGACCGGCGTCTTAGCCACTGCCAACGGCAGCAACGCCATAGCGACGGGCGCACTCTCGTACGCCAATGGCGATTTCGCCATGGCCTCAGGCCGCTTAAGTGTTGCCAACGGAGCCAACGCCACGGCGACCGGCGTCATGAGCAACGCCAATGGCGACAGCGCCTCGGCGACGGGCGCTTCGAGCAACGCCAACGGCGCCGCCGCCACCGCGACCGGCCTCGCCAGCAACGCCAACGGCACTTTCGCCAGCGCGTTCGGCGCGGGCGCCAACGCCAACGGCGCAAGCGCCACCTCGACGGGCTTCACCGCCAACGCTAACGGCCAAAACGCCACGGCCGTCGGCAGCGGCTCCAACGCCAACGGCGATTTCGCCACGGCCACGGGCGACGCCAGTAACGCGAATGGATCCCAAGCCACCGCGACCGGCGTCTTAGCCACTGCCAACGGCAGCAACGCCATTGCGACGGGCGCACTCTCGTACGCCAATGGCGATTTCGCCACGGCCTCAGGCCGCTTAAGTGTCGCCAACGGAGCCAACGCCACGGCGACCGGGGTCCTGAGCAACGCCAACGGCGACAGCGCGACCGCGACGGGCGCTTCGAGCAACGCCAACGGCGCCAACGCGACCGCGACGGGCGTCAGCAGCAACGCCAATGGCGACAGCGCCACGGCCACGGGCGTCATGAGCAACGCCAATGGCGGTTTCGCTACCGCGACCGGCTTCGGAAGCAACGCGAACGGCAACGCAGCCACGGCGGCCGGCGATCTGAGTAACGCCAACGGCTTTTACGCCACTGCGACCGGCTCTTTCAGCACCGCTAACGGCGCGACCGCCACCGCGACGGGCCCTGCCAGCAACGCCAACGGCGCCAACGCCACTGCGACGGGCATTTTTAGCGCCGCCAACGGCCAGTGGGCGACTGCGGCGGGCTCCTCCGCCTTCGCCAACGGGGCCAACGCCACCGCGACCGGCGTCAACAGTAACGCCAACGGCGACAGCGCCACCGCGACGGGCGTCAACAGCACCGCCAACGGCGCCGCCGCCACCGCGACCGGCGGCGCCGCCACCGCCAACGGCACCTTCGCCACCGCGACCGGCACGCTCGCCACCGCCAACGGCTTTGACGCCACCGCCACCGGCAACGGCGCCGCCGCCAACGGAGCCGACGCCACCGCGACCGGCGCCGGCAGCAACGCCAACGGCGCCACCGCCACGGCGACGGGCGTCAGCGCCAGCGCCAACGGCTCCGACGCCACGGCCACGGGCGTCGACAGCACCGCCAACGGCGCCAACGCCACCGCGACCGGTGCCCTTAGCAACGCCAACGGCTTTGACGCCACGGCGACCGGCTTCGCCAGCAACGCCAACGGGACCTTCGCCACCTCGGAGGGCGCCTTCAGCAACGCCAACGGCGCCGGCGCCAGCGCCCTTGGCAATGGCGCCAACGCGAATGGCGGCAACGCGACGGCAGTGGGTGAAGTCGCCACCGCCAATGGCGCCAACGCGACCGCGACCGGCGTCTTGAGCAACGCCAACGGCGACAGCGCGACAGCGACGGGCAACGGCTCGACGGCGAATGGCGCTTCTGCGTCCGCCTATGGCGCCAACAGCGTCGCCAACGGCGAGAGCGCGACGGCGCTTGGCGAAAACGCCTTCGCCAATGGGATCAACGCAACCGCGACGGGCGAGAACAGCCTGGCCAACGGCTCCTTTGCAACTGCGACCGGATACCTCAGCGCCGCCAACGGCTCTGAAGCCACTGCGACGGGCGCGGGCGCCTCGCGGACGGCTTCAACGCCACCGCGACCGGCGCCCAGAGCATAGCCAACGGCTCCGCCTCCGCCGCTTACGGCTACAGCAGCATCGCTAACGGCATAACCGCAACCGCGATGGGCTCGCAGAGTTTCGCCAACGGCTACCAAGCGACTGCGACGGGCTTCGGCAGCATCGCCAACGGCGCGAACGCCACCGCGACGGGCACAACCAGCATCGCCAATGGCGCATCGGCCACCGCGACCGGCGACAACGCCGTCGCCAACGGGATGAACGCAACCGCGACAGGCGAGAACAGCCTGGCGAACGGCTTCAACGCGACCGCCGCCGGATTTGGGAGCGTCGCCAGCGGCGTCTATGCCACGGCGACCGGCGCAAACAGCCAGGCCAATGGCTACGGCGCCGCCGCGACCGGGGCAAACAGCAACGCCAATGGCACTTATTCAACGGCGACCGGATACCAAAGCAACGCCAACGGCGACGCCGCAACCGCGACCGGATACCTCAGCAACGCCAACGGTGACAGCGCGACGGCGACTGGACAGTCCAGCAATGCCAACGGCTCTGCCGCAACGGCGACCGGCGACTTCGCCTCGGCCAACGGCTTTGGCGCAACGGCGACCGGATACTCCAGCAACGCCAACGGCTTTGCCGCGACGGCGACTGGCGCCGGCGCCGTAGCGGACGGCCCCAACGCAACGGCGACCGGGGCCGCCAGCGTCGCGCTCGGCACGAACGCGACTGCGACCGGCTTCCGCAGCGCCGCAAACGGCGCCAACGCGACGGCGACGGGCGTATTCAGCAGCGCCAACGGCGACAGCGCGACGGCGACGGGCAACGGCTCGACGGCCAACGGCGCTTATGCGTCCGCCTATGGTCCGAACAGCGTCGCCAACGGCGCGACGGCCTCCGCCTTCGGCGCCAACGCCAATGCAACCGGCGCGGGAGCGACGGCCGGCGGCTACGGCGCAACCGCCAACGCGGCGAACGCCACGGCCTATGGCGTCAACTCGAGCGCCGCCGCGGCGGATTCGGTCGCGATCGGCAACGCGTCGTCGGTCAGCTCAACCGCTGGCCTCGGCGGGGTGGCGATCGGCTCGCAATCGATGGTCCAGGGCTCCGGTACGGGCACGGTGGCCATTGGCTATCAGCAACAGGCGAGCGGAAATGGCGCGGTCGCGATCGGCGATCCCAATGTCGCGACCGGCACGGGCGCGGTCGCGATCGGCGCCAACAACACGGCGACCGGCAACGGCGCGGTCGCGATCGGCAGCAACAACACCGCGACGGGAGACGCGGCGGTCGCCATCGGCGAATTTTCCACCTCCAACGGCGCCGACACGATCGTCATCGGCAGGGGCGCCGTCGCCAACGGGGCAGATGCATCGGCGTTCGGCTATCTCGCAAACGCCACCGGCGCCTACGCGACTGCGATCGGTTACGGCGCGAGCGCAGGCGGGGCGGACGCGACTGCGCTCGGCGCCGGGGCTTCGACCGGGGGCTACGCCGGCTCGACCGCGATCGGCGCGGGAGCGAGAAACACCGCCGCAAACCAGGTCACGCTCGGGACAACCGCGACGACCTACGTGCTGCCCGGCGTCACGTCGGCGGCGAGTCTGGCGGCGCAAAGCGGAACGACCTATTTCACCACCACCAATTCCTCGGGTCATATCGCGGAGTCGGTCTACGGTCCGCAGAACATCACCAATCTCTACGCGGGCGTCGCCTCCCTCAACAGCAGCGTCGCGACGCTGAATAACAACATAATCAGGGCTTACGAGGGCACGGCGGTCGCGATCGCGCTTGGCGGCGGCACGCTGCCGGACAACAAGCGTTACGCGATCTCGGTCAACTGGGGCGGCTATATCGGCACCAACGCCTTCGCGGCGACCGCTCTCCTGCGCATCAACGACAACATTGTCATCAACGGGGGAATCGGCGTAGGTGTCACCAAGGGCGACGTGGGCGGCCGAGCGGGCGTAACTTACGCGTGGTGATGGCAACGATGCGAATGAAGGTCTACGCGCTCGCGGCGGCGTTGGCCGCGGGGTGCGCCGCGTACGCGGTGTGGAATTCGGGGCTCTTGCAGGAAGCCCAGCCTGCGGCCGCGCAGGCTGCGCAGGAAGCCAGGCCTGAGGTCGCGCCAGTCGCGCGGGAAGCCAAGCCTGCAGTTGCGCAGGAAGCCAAGCCTGAGGTGGCGCAAGTCGCGCAGGAAGCCAAGCCTGAGGTCGTGCAAGTCGCGCAGGAAGCCAAGCCTGAGGTCGTGCAGGTCGCGCAGGAAGCCAAGCCTGCGCCGGAACCGAAGCCCGCCCAGATCGATCGCAACGGCGTGATCATTCTCATCCGCTCGTCGCTGCTCGCGCTCGATCAGGCCAACAAGACCGGGAACTACACGGTGCTTCGAGACCTTGGCGCGCCGAATTTCCAGGCGACGAATACCGCCGCGCGGCTCGGCGACATTTTCGCCGGGCTGCGGCGCGACAAGGTCGATCTTTCCGGCGTCGCCGCGCTCGATCCCCAGCTGACGCTGCTGCCGCAAATCGAGCCCAATGGGCTCATGCACATGACCGGCTTCTTTCCGTCCGTCCCGGCGCAGGTGAAGTTCGAGCTTGCCTATGCGCCGGTGGATGGGCAATGGAAGCTCTTCGGCATCTCCGTCGGACTTGGCCAGAGCGGACCAGCTCCGGCTGCGACGCCAGTCGCGGCCGCGCCCCAGGCAGCAGCGCCTGCGCCTACGGCCGCCGCGGTGAAGAAGCCGAAGCTGAAGAACAAGGAAGAACAGCAATAAGAGTCGGGCGACGGAACCCTTGCCGCGCGCGGGGTGATCGCTGCATTCTCATGCCCACACGAACGGCCGGACTGCCCGGCGCCAACCCGCACCGAGGCCATGCTTCCCAATTCTGCGCTCAAATCCATGAAAGTCATGTTCGCGACGCCCTGCTACATCTCGGCGGTCAGCATGAACTACGTAACCAGCATTTTCGACCTGACCCACCACGCCCAACGCTTCGGGCTCGACCACATCCTCCACATGCATTCGGAAAGCCTCATCACGCGCGGGCGCAACAAGATGGTGATCAAGTTCCTCGAGGACGAGTCGCTGACCCACCTCTTCTGGATCAATTCGGATATCGCGTTCCGGCCGCAGTCGGTCTGCCGGCTGTTGCTGGCGGACCGCGACGTCTGCGCCGCCGTCTATCCGATGAAGAGCTTCAACTGGCCCGACGCCGGCCTCCCCCAGGGGATGACGCGCAAGGAATTCGAGTTGCGCTTCGGCGAATTTCCATACAATCCGATCGATCACGGCAAAGCCTCGAGCAAGTTTGTCGACAGCGACGGCTTCGTCGAAGTGGCGGAGGCGCCGACCGGCTTCATGTGCATCAAGCGGCACGTCATCTATGACATGATGAAGCACTATCCTGAGCTCAATTATGTGCCCGACGGCCCGCCGAACCACCCGAAGGCGCACCTGCACTGGCTGTTCTTCGACTGCATGGTCGATCCCAATTCCGGGCGGTATCTCTCAGAGGATTACGCCTTTTGCCGGCGCTGGCGCGATATGGGCGGCAAGGTCTATGTCGATGTCGACACCCCGCTCGAGCATCTCGGGCAGATAGCCTACCACGGCAACCTGTTCGAGAGCCTGCGCGCGCAGGGGCGGTGGTGACGAGGTGCGCAAGGCGTTCCGCTTGCCGATTCCGTCGATAATGTCTTAATCGTCGCGCCTCGACGCAAGAAGCGATAGGGATAGGCGTCGAGAGGAGCGTCGATGAGTCGGGAGCCCGAAAATCTGGTCCTGAGGGCGCTGCGTGATATTCGCGCAGATGTCGCGGGGACCAAGGCCGAGCTTAAGTCCGAAATGCGTTCGCTGCGGGCCGACGTCGCATCCGATATCCTGACCGTAAACGCCAAGATCGACGCAACCCGCAAAGAGCTCAGCGACCAGATCATGGGCCTCAGGCGCGCGGTGGTCGACTATCATTCGGTCGTCATCGGCCACGAAGTCCTGATCAGCGAGCTCGAGGCGCGCCTTCGCCGGGTCGAGCAGCATCTCAATCTTGCCGCCGGGGACGCTCATTGATCTGTCCGCCGTCCCACGCGCTCAAATCTCCGCGGCCACCATCTCGATCGCGCCGCAGGAGTATTCGGCGGCCCAGAGGCCGGAGCCTTTGCAATAGTCGTAATCGAACTTGAAACCTATTGCCCGGCCCAAGCTTGATGACCGCGTTGTCGGGGCAGACGCCGTAGCAATTGTCGCATTCGAAGCAATTGCCGCAGCAAAGGCAGCGGCGCGCCTCGCAGAGCGCGTTGGTCTCGTCGAGGCCTTTGACGATCTCCTCGAAGTTCTCCTCCCGCCGCACCGCCTCGAGCGTCGGACGTGACGTCTTCCTTCATCGCCTCGGTCTCGTCCTTTCACGGGAGGGGGCGATCTTAACCGTTCTCTGCTCAACCCGACGCTCTCTACTTGGCGCCCGCAGGCTGCGATTTGACAAAATCTGACAGAATGACCAGTTACGAGGCGATGACCGACATCCCCGACGCCGTCGACCTCAAATGGATCGCGCGCCACCTCATCGCCCTACAGGGAGACGTCCGCGCCTTGCGCGACGATCTGGCGGTCGCCGCGGCGATTTTGCGCCGCGTCGACAACAATCAGGCGGCCTATCGCGACGAGTTGTCAGCGCTCTTCGATCTGCACCGCGAGCTCCGCGGCCGTGTCGAGACGCTCGAGCGAGACTGACTTATCCCTGGAAGGGCTCCGCCAATACGCTGAACTGGCGCGAAACCGCAGATACGTCAAATCGCCTCCGCCACCATGTCGATCGCACCGCACGGGCATTCCGCGGCGCAGAGGCCGCAGCCCTTGCAATAGTCGTAGTCGAACTTGAACCGCTTGCCGGGGCCGAGCTTGACCACCGCATTGTCGGGACAGACGCCGTAGCAATTGTCGCATTCGAAGCAGTTGCCGCACGAGAGACACCGGCGCGCCTCGTAGAGCGCGTTGGTCTCGTCGAGGCCGCCGACCACCTCCTCGAAATTCTCGATCCTGCGCACCGCCTCGAGCACCGGCCGGACGGTCGCCGGCGCGTCCTCGTAATACCAGGCGTTGAGCCGGTCGAAGCTCGCGAGCGCGTGCTTGTGCGGCGGCGTGTAGGCGCGGCCGCTGAGATAGCCGTCGACGCAGCGCGCCGCCTTCTTGCCGTGGCCGACGGCGACGGTGACGGTGCGCTCCGAGGGCGCCATGTCGCCGCCGGCGAATACGCCCATGCGGCCGGTCATCATGTCGGGCCCCACCTTGACGACGCCGTGCTCGATCACGATGCCCGGCGCGTGATCGAGCAAGGACAAATCGACGTCCTGGCCGAGCGCCAGCACCAGCGAGTCGGCCTCGAGCGTCTCGAGCTCGCCGGTCGGCTGCGGGAAGCCGGTCTCGTCGAGCTTCATCTTCTCGATCGTCATCGAGCCGCCCTCGACCGACTTGATGGTCGAGAGCCATTTCATCGAGACGCCCTCCTCAAGCGCCTCCTCAAGCTCGAAATCGTGCGCCGGCATTTTCTCGCGGGTGCGGCGATAGACGATGATCGCCTCGGAGGCGCCGAGGCGGCGCGCGGTGCGGGCGGCGTCGAGCGCGGTGTTGCCGCCGCCGTAGATCACGACCTTGCGGCCGAGCAGCGGCGGCCCTTCGCCCTCCATCGAGCGCAGGAGGCTGACCGCGTCGAGGATCTTGGCCGCCCCGCCGGCCGGGATATAGGCGCGCCTGGCGATATGCGCCCCGACCGCGAGAAACGACGCGTCATAGCCGCCCTCGCGCATGGCGGCCTCGATGTCGTCGACCTTGGAATTGAGGACGAGCTCGACGCCCATGTCGGTAACGCGCCTGACCTCCGCGTCGAGCACGTCGCGCGGCAGGCGATATTTGGGGATGCCGAAGCGCATCATGCCGCCGGCCAGCGGCCCGGCCTCGCGGATCGTCACGCTGTGGCCGAGGCGGCGGAGATGATAGGCGGCGGAGAGGCCCGCTGGGCCGGCGCCGACGATGAGCACGCGCTTGCCCGTTTCGGGCTTCGGCTTGTCGAACGCCCAGCCTTTGGCGATCGCGACGTCGCCCAGGAACCGCTCGACCGAATTGATGCCGACCGCCTCGTCGATCTGAGCGCGGTTGCAGGCGGTTTCGCAAGGGTGATAGCAGACGCGACCCATCACGGCGGGCAGCGGATTGTTTGCGGTCAGCGCGCGCCAGGCGTCCTCGTATTCGCCGGCCTCCGCATGGCTGAGCCAGCCCTGAATGTCCTCACCCGCGGGACAGGCGGCGTTGCATGGCGGCAAGCGGTCGACATATTCGGGCCGCTGCGTGCGCCAGGAGCCGGTGTGGTTGAGCTTGCTCGTGCCGACGTCGAGCGCGATGGCGTAGGGGTGTTTCATCTGGCCCTCATCCGGCGCTTCGCGCCGCCTTCTCCCGCAGGCCCTGTAGACGCGGTCGTCGACCGCGTCGGCCGCGCTCGACGAGCGCGGCTACAAACGCCCTTCGCGGGCCGGGGTGAGGGGTGGCGGAGGCCCTCATCCGGCGGTCTTCGCCCGCCACCTTCTCCCGCAAGTGGAGAAGGGGAACACCGGCGCTCGCGCGTCACGCCGCCTCCTCCAGAAGCCCGTAATCCCTAATGTGACGGTCCGCCATAGCCTGGAGCTTCGCCACCCGCGGATCTTCGACCCCATCGCGAAAGAGATGCGCGAAGCGGCGCTGCAGCTTCAGATATTCGACCACCGGGGTGGCTTTGCGGATCTTGCGCACATGGGTGACGTAGCCGTTCTCGGCCTCGAAGATCGGAAAGAGCCCGGTCTCGATCGCGAGTCTGGCGAGCTTGATCGTGTCCTGCGACGCTGCGCCCCAGCCGAGTGGGCAGGGCACGTTGATCTGGATGTAGCGCGCGCCGCGAAGTCCCATCGCCTTCAGGACCTTGGCCTCGAGATCGTGCAGGTCGGCGACGCTTGCGGTCGCGACATAGGGAATTTCGTGCGCGACCGCGATCTTCGGGGTGAACTTGCCGGTCCCGAACACGTTGCCCGGCTCCTTGCCCATGGCGGGCGTGGTCGCGGTGCGGGCGGCCGGCGGCGTCGCCGAGGAGCGCTGGACGCCGGTGTTCATATAGCCTTCGTTATCGTAGCAGATGTAGAGCACGTCGTCGTTGCGCTCGAACATGCCGGAGAGGCAGCCGAAGCCGATGTCGGTCGTGCCGCCGTCGCCCCCTTGCGCGACCACGCGCGTCTCGGCGCGCCCGAGCACCCGCATCGCCGCGGCGACGCCGGTCGCGACCGCCGCCGCATTGCCGAACAGCGAATGCATCCACGGGATCTGCCACGACGTCTCGGGATAGGGCGTGGTGAACACTTCGAGGCAGCCGGTCGCGTTGACCGCGATGAGGTTGCGGTTCGTGGCGCGCATCGCCGCGTCGATCGCGTAGCGCGCGCCAAGGGCCTCGCCGCAGCCCTGGCAGGCGCGATGACCGGAGGTCAGGGAATTCGACCGGTCGAGGCTCGCCTGCACGTTGCGCTCGCGTTCGTCGATCAGGCGGTTGCCGACGGTCAGCGTGCCCTTCTGGTAGAACTTGAGTTTCTGGACCTCGTTCATGACGTCCGCTCCGCCAGCTTCTCGACCCGCTCTTTTTCGAGTTCCTTAAGGATGCCCTCGGCCGCCGGGCCGACGCGGCGGGTCTTGCCGCGGCGGTGGAGCTCGCGCGCTGCGACCCGTTCGTTGAGATCGAGGAAATGCGGCCCCTCCCAGGGCTCGATCGCCGCCTGGCGGAAGAGCCGGTGCAGCGAGGCTTTGGGCGTCGGCCGGCCGCCGAGGCCGACGATCGCCGAATGCATCGCCGGCGGGTCGGGAAGCGCGCGCAGCGCAATCGCGATGTTGCTCGCGAGCGGCCCGCCCATGCCGACGTCGACCGCCCGGTCGATGACGACGACGTCGCGCGCCCGCGCGAGCGCCTCACGCAAGGCGTCGGCCGGGAACGGCCGGAAGGCGACGAGGGTCACGAGGCCGATCGCGATCCCGTCGGCGCGCATCTCGTCGATCACGTCCTTGATCGTGCCGTTGATCGAGCCCATCGCGACGACCAGTGTCTCGGCGCCCTCGGCCTTGTAGGGTCTCAAGAGGCCGCCGGCCTGGCGGCCGAAACGCTGCTCGAACTCGGCCGCGAGTTTTTCGATGAGGGTCAACGCCGTGTGCTGCTTGAAATATTGCAGGTAGCGCACCTCGGTGAAGGCGTCCGGCCCGACCATCGCGCCGATCGAGATCGGGTCCGCCGGATCGAGGCTCTGCATCGGCTCGTAGCCCGGCAGGAAGGCGTCGACCTCGGCCTGGTCGGGGATGTCGATGCGTTCGACCGCGTGGGTGAGAATGAAGCCGTCGACGCAGACCATGGTCGGGACCGACAGCTCCTCGGCGAGGCGGAAGGCGACGATGTGGAGGTCGGCCGCCTCCTGGTTCGATTCGGCGAAGAGCTGGATCCACCCCGACTCGCGCAGCGCCATCGCGTCGGAATGATCGTTCCAGATGTTGATCGGCGCGCCGATCGCGCGATTGCCCAAGGTCATCACGATCGGCAGGCCGAGCCCGGCCGCGTTGTAGACCGCTTCCGCCATGAAGAGGAGGCCCTGGCTCGCGGTCGCGGTATAGGCGCGCGCGCCGGCCGCCGAGGCGCCGATCGCGACCGAGAGCGCCGCGAATTCGCTCTCGACATTGATGAACTCGCAATTATCGAGTTCGCCGAGACGGATCAGCTCGCCGACGCCCTCGACGATATGGGTCTGCGGCGTGATCGGATAGGCGCAGACGACCTGCGGACGGCAGAGCGCGATCGTGCGCGCCATCGCCTTCGAGCCTTCGATCTGGTGGAGCATCGGCCGATCTCTCCCGTAAACTCTTAAGCCGCGGCCTTGGCCGCGATCAGCGCATGCGCCGCCTTCGCCGCCTCGACATTGGCCTCGCCGACTTTGCCCGGAAAAGCGCGGCGGATCGCTTCGAGCATGCTGTCGAGCGAGACGACGCCGACCTCGGCGGCGAAGGCGCCAAGCAGGGCCGTATTCGGCGCGGGCCGGTTGATGAACTTCATCGCGAGCTCGGTCGCCGGAACGGTCAGCGCGTGGCCGGCGGGCAGACGCGCGACGATTTCGTCGAGATGCATCTCCGAGAGGCTGCGCGCGGTGTTGACGATGAGATAGCCGTCGGGCTTTAGCCCTTCGGTCACGTCGAGCGCCTTGAACAGCGTCGGGTCCTGGACGATCAGCGCGTCCGGGTTCTGGATCGGCTCGCGCAGGCGAATTTCCCGGTCCGAGATACGGCAGAAGGCGACGACCGGCGCGCCGGTGCGCTCCGAGCCGAAGCTCGGAAAGGCCTGAGCGTGCTTCCCTTCGAGAAAGGCCGCGACCGACAGCATTTCCGCCGCTGTGACGACGCCCTGGCCGCCGCGGCCGTGAATCCTCACCTCAAACATCCGCGTTTCCCGGCGGCGAAATTGCGCCTTTAGTGTCCGGACGAACTCGTGAGCCGAGAGCGGCGCCAAGTCAATGCGGCGGCCGCGCGCGCGACGAGAGGTCGCGGGCTGAGCCGGCGTGGGGCGTGAAATCGGCGCGTCCCGGCGACGCCCAAGAAAAGGACAATCACGGCGCTGACGCCTCCGCCGCGTTCGCAGGACCGTGAGCATCCGTTGGCGGGACCTCACCCTGACAGCCTCGTTGGAAGCTGCCGTCAGCAGAGGGGCCGGCGGTCATTTTGACCGCCGGCCCCTCGCTTTGGACTCATTTCGACGCGCATTCCGGCGAAGCAGAATTCCTCGTGTCAGTCAGATAGCGGCCGCAACGGTCTTCCTGCGCCGCCGGGCGAGCGCCAGCGAGCCGAGGCCTGCGAAGCCGCCGAGCATCATCGCCCAGGTGGCCGGCTCGGGAGTTTGGGTGCCGTGGGTGCCTGTGAAGATGTACGCCATCACGCCCGGCGTCGTGCCGGAGTGGTTGTCGTAGATCGATTCCGACCAGCCAGACGGATTGATGCCTTCCCAGCCGACGAACGTATGGGCAACGTTGCCGCCGTCCTGGGTGTTGTCGGGGCTGAAGTCCGCCGCGATCGGCCCGCCACTCAGCGTACCGGTTATTTTGACGTCGAAATTGCCGACCTGCGCGCAGATGCCCAGACCCACGGCAAGGCAGGCGGAGTTGAACGCGGTGGAGCCGTATTCGTCGTCGTAGTCGTAGGCGAACATGTTGCCGGCGGTCGTCGGCCCATTCCAGACAAGCTGAAGCGTGGAGTTGGCGCCGACGTTCGGCGCATCAGGCCGGCTTTCCCCGCGCGCGATCCGCAAGCTCATCTTTTGCAGGAAGCGGCCCGGCTGCAGCAGGCTGGGCGCCTGGTCGAGGCGGCGCAGCGCTGCGAAGCCTTTCTGAGACAGCACCCTTCGCATGAGGGCGCGCTCGCGCTCCTCGGCATTCTCCACGTGCAGCAGGGCCGGCTCGAAACCGGGCTCGGGCTCCTAGGCGAAGGGGTCGCGCGGCGCCCCGCCGATCCCGAGGCCCGCAACAATCTCGGCATGGCGCTGCAGGCGGCGGGCAAGCAAGCGGAGGCCGCAGCGGAGTACGAGCAGGCGCTGAAGCTGCGGCCGGGATACGCCGTCGCACTCAACAATCTCGGCAACGCGCTCGACGCGCTCGGCCGTGGCGGGGAGGCGATCGCCCGCTATCGGGAGGCGCTCGCGGCCGAGCCGCGGTACGCGGCGGCGAGCAACAACCTCGGCGCCGCGCTTCTGAAGGAGGGGCGCGCCGAGCAAGCAATCGACGAATTCCGCCGGGCCTTGGCGCTGCAGCCGGATTTCGCCGAAGCGGGGGGCAATCTCGGCGAGGCGCTAAACAGGCTCAGGCGATACGAGGAGGCCGCGACGGCGTTCCGGCAGGCGCTGGCGAGGCAGCCGAACCGGGCCGAGCCGCATCTGGGACTCGGGCGCGCCTTGCAGGCACTCGACCGCCCGCGCGAGGCGATCAAGCACTTCCGCCTGGCGGTTCGCCTGCGTCCGGAGCTCGCCGAGGCCCACGCGGCGCTTGGGCTGGCGCTGCAACAGGTCGGCTTTGTCCCCAAGGCGACCGAGAGCTTCGAGACCGCAGTTCGTCTCGAGCCGCGACAACCAGCGCATTACCTCAATCTCGTGAGCCTCATTCGCCTGGGGACGGGAGACGCCCGGCTTGCCGCGATGCTCGCCCTCGCGGAGGACGTGGGGTCATTGCAGGCCGCGGAGCAGAGCGCCCTGCATTTCGCCCTCGGCAAGGCGCTCGCCGACGCAGGCGACGAGGTGCGCGGCTTCGAGCACGTCAAGCGCGGCAACACGATTCAACGCGGCCTCTTCAACTACAAAGAGGCTAGCCGGCTCGATCTCCTGCGCCGGGTCCAGCACGTCTTCACGCCGGAGCTGATCCGCCGCGGGCGGTCGGCTGAGGGCCCCCCGCCGGCGCCGGTATTCGTCGTCGGCATGCCGCGCTCGGGCTCGACCCTGGTCGAGCAGATCCTGGCGGCGCACCCGCTGGTTTTCGCGGCGGGAGAACTGGAGACGTTTCGCGACGCCGTGAAGAACCTCAGGGTCGCGGGACGGAATGCCACGTTTCCGGACGATGTTCCCGCTTTCCGGGACTCCGATCTTGCCGAGATCGCGAAATCCTACCTGGCGAGTATCGGCGAAATCCGCCGCCGTGGGCTGGAAGACGCAGGGACTCCCGAGCGAAAGATCAGCCGGATCACGGACAAGATGCCGTCGAATTTCCGCAACGTCGGCCTCATCCATATGGCGTTGCCGGAGGCGCGCATCATCCACACGGTGCGCGACCCGATTGACACCTGCCTCTCCTGTTTCGCCACCTTCTTTGAGCGCCAGCCATTCGCTTTCGACCTTGGAGAGCTCGGCCGCTATTACCGCGCGTACGACGATCTGATGCGGCACTGGCGAAACGTGCTTCCGCCGAATGCGATCCTGGATGTGCGGTACGAGGCGGTGGTGGACGATCTCGAGGGCCAGGCGCGGCGGATCGTGGCCTTCTGCGGCCTCGAATGGGACGACGCCTGTCTGCGCTTCCACGAGGCGTCGCGACCGGTCAAGACGGCGAGCTCCGTCCAGGTGCGCCAACCGCTCTACCGCTCTTCAGTTGGCCGCTGGCGGCCGAGCGACGACGTCCTCCGCCCGTTGCTCGAGGGGCTTACCGGCAGCGAGGCGGACCAGGGAGAAACGGTCGAGGCACAACCGGTCGATGCCGAAGCGCTCGACGATCACCTCGTGTTGCGGCAGGCGGACGTGCGGCCTACTGAGGCCGCCGCGGAGCACGAGATGGCTCTCAGGCAGCAGCCGGTCAGCCTTGCCGCCGCGCCCGAGACTCACGGCGCCGCGTTCCACAGGCCCGACCGCGGCGAGAAGGCCTACCACGACGCGGTGGCAGCCGATGCGCGCGACGCGGCGGCCTGCAACGATTTGGGCGTAGCGCTGCTCAAGCAAGGCCGCGGCGAGGAGTTGCTCGCCGAGTTCCGTCGCGCCCTGGCCTTGCGGCCGGATTTCGGCGAGGCGCGATTCCATCTCGGCGAGGCGCTCAACTGGCTCAGGCGGCATGAGGAGGCGACAGCCGTGTTCCGGGATGCGGTCGTGCGGCAACCGGACTCGCCTTACGCACGTTTCGGACTCGGACACGTCCTCGCAGGTCTCGGCCAACAGCATGAGGCGATTGAATCCTTGCGCGAGGCCGTCCGGCTCGGCCCCGAACTGGCCGAGGCCCATGCAGCGCTCGGCTCCGCGCTGCGGGACGCCGGGGAAATGGAGGAGGCCAGCGCGCGTTTCGAGGCGGCGCTCAGGCTCGAGCCTCGGCAGCCGGCGCATTTTTATAGCCTTGTCAATGTCAGGCCGGTTGCTCCGGCCGACGAACGCTTCGCGGCCATGCTCGCGCTCGCGGAGGACGAAGCGTCGCTGTCTGCCGAGGCTCGGGAGGCGCTCCATTTCGCTCTGGCCAAGGTCTTCGCCGACGCCGGAGAGAACGAGCGAGGGTTCCAGCATCTCTTGCGCGCGAACGCTCTTCAGCGTCGCCGCAAGCCGTATGAAGAGGAGGCGAGCCTCGCCCCGATGCGCCGAATTGGAACGGTTTTCACGCCCAAACTGATCGGGCGCGGACGAACGTCCCGAGCCCCCGGCCCGCGGCCGATCTTCATCGTCGGCATGCCGCGTTCCGGATCGACGCTGGTCGAGCAGATTCTCGCCGCGCATCCCTCGGTCCTCGCCGCCGGGGAGCTCGAGGCTTTCCACGACGCGGCGATGACCCTTGGGGAACGCGTGGCGGTCTACCCAGACTGCGTTTCCTCCCTCGCCGAATTGGATCTCGCCCAAATCGCGCAGTCGTACCTCGAGCGGGTTCAGCAAATCGTCGGCCGCACAGCTGCCGATGGAGGCTGGCGGGGGGGCCAGCCGATTTGCATAACAGACAAGATGCCGGCGAATTTCCGCTTCATCGGGCTGATCCGCATGGCGCTGCCGCAGGCGCGCGTCATCCATACCGTCCGCGACCCGATCGACACGTGCCTTTCGTGCTTCGCTGTCCGCTTCGACGAGCAGCGCTTCACCTCAGATCTCGGCGAGCTTGGCCGCTACTTCCGCGCCTATCAAGAGGTCATGCGACATTGGCGGAAGGTGTTGCCGCAGGATGCGCTCCTCGACGTGCGCTACGAGGCCGTGGTGGACGACCCCGAGAGCGAAGCGCGGCGGATCGTGGCCTTTTGCGGGCTCGAATGGGACGACGTCTGCCTGCGCTTCCACGAGGCGTCGCGACCGATCAAGACGGCGAGCGCCGCCCAGGTGCGCCAACCGCTCTACCGCTCCTCGATTGGTCGCTGGCGCCCGAGCGACGAGACATTTACGCCCGCTCCTCGAGGGGCTCGGCATCGGCGATGCCTCTGCGACGGCGTCCGGCTGACGGCGATGCCGGACTTCACCGCAGCCGCGTTCCTCCATCTTTTCCCCTCGCCGTTCATGGGCTTCGTCTGGCCGGACGGGGCGGAGCTGAACGAGGAATTGCGCGCACGCATTCTCGAACACGCTTCGGCGTCCGAGGGGGCGCTCAAGACGAATGTCGGCGGCTGGCATTCCGAGACCGGGCAACTCGAGTTCTGCGGCGCCGCCGGGCGTCGATTGGTGCGGCACATCTATGAGATGGCGGACGAGGCCACGCGCCGCACGCTCGCCGAACAGCGCGAGCCGCCGCGTGCGATGCGCTGGACGCTCGCCGCCTGGGCGAACGTCAATCCGTCGGGCGGCTTCAACCGGATGCACACCCATCCGGGCTCGACCTGGTCGGGGACCTATTATGTCGACACCGGCGCCCCGGCCGACGCCGAGAAGGGAACGCCGCTCAATTTTTTCGACCCCTGCCAGGGCCGCGCCAACACGTTTCTGCAGCCGATGGTGAATTCGAGCTACACGGTCAGGCCCGAGCCGGGCCTGATGGTCCTGTTTCCGAGCTACATGCCGCACATGGTGCTGCCGCATCAGGGCGAGCGGGAGCGCATCTCCATCGCCTTCAATTTGCGCAAGGAGCCCTATCCATGAGCGGCCCCCTCGCCGAAGCGCAGGCGCTGCACGAGGCCGGGGATCTGGCGGCGGCGGAGAGGGTCTATCGCGCCGTCGCCGACAAGGACCCCGCCTTCGCCGATGCGCTGATCGGCCTTGCGACGATCGAAATGCAGCGCGCCCGGCCCAAGGAGGCGCTGCAGCTCGCCGAGGAGGCGCGCGAGCGACATCCTTCGTCCGGCGCGCACGCCGCCGTCGGCGCGGCGCGCCTCGCCTTGGGGCGCGCCGAAGACGCCGCCGCCGCCTACGAGGCCGCAATCGCCGCGGATCCGGAGCAGGCGGAGGCGTATTTCGGCCTCGGCTCGGCGCTGCGCGCCCTTGACCGCAACGAGGAAGCGCTCGCCTGCTACGGTCGGGCGCTGGCGATCGATCCGGATTATCCCGAGGCGATGGTCGGCCGCGCACAGACGCTCGCGGCGCTCAAGCGGCACGAGGAGGCGCGCGACGGTTTCGCCGCCGCCCTTGATTTCGATCCGGAGTTCGTCGAGGCGCGATGCGGCCTGGCCGCGGTGCTCGCGGAGCTCGACGAGCCCGAGGAGGCGGAGCGCGAATTCCGGCTGGGGCTCGCCGTCAATCCCGACCACGTCCCGGCCCTTATCGATTTTTCGTTGCTGCTGCGCCGGCAGAATCGGCCCCGCGAGGCGCTGCCGCTGCTGCGCCGGGCGCTGGCGCATCAGCCCGACGACGCCGACCTCCAGCTGGCGCTCGCCGAGACGCTCGAGGAGTGCGGCGAACTCGTCGAGGCGCAAGAGATCCTCGAGCGCATGGCCGAGCACGCGCCACGTTCGGCGAGGACGCTTTACGCCGCGCTCAGGGACCGCCGCGCCGAGCCCGGCGATCCGCTGGTTGAACGCGTGCTGGCGCTCGCCAACGACTTGCCGCGGCTCACGCGCGGGGAACGCATTTTCGTTCACTTCGCGCTGGGCAAGGCGCTCGCGGAAATGGGCGAGCCGGAACAGGCCTTCGCCCATCTCATCGAGGGCAACGCGCTCCGGCGACAGGAGATCGAATACAATGAGCGGCTCGTGCTCGGTGCGTTCGATCGCATCCGCTCAAGCTTCGCGGGATACCTTGCTCCGGCGCGGCCAGTCCTCGGGGCGCCGACGGTCAAGCCGATCTTCATCATCGGCATGCCGCGCTCCGGATCGACCCTGATCGAGCAGGTGCTGGCGAGCCATCCCCTCGTGCACGGCGGCGGCGAACGGACCGATTTCCTGGCGGCGATGCGGACCGTGGGACTGGACAGCGCGCCGGGCGCGAACTATCCCGATTCCGTGCAGGGCACGTCGCCGCTCGACATCCGGGCCCTCGGGATGGATTATCTCCGGCGCGTTTCCGCCGCTGCCGGCCAGGCAAGCTTCATCACCGACAAGTCGACGGTGAATTTCAGCGCCGTTGGGCTGATTTACATGGCGGTTCCCGGCGCGCGCTTCATCCACTCCCTGCGTGACCCTATCGACACCTGCCTCTCCTGCTTCTCCAAGCTTTTCACCGCCGACGTGCCGTTCGCTTTCGATCTCGCGGAGATCGGCCGGTATTACGCGGCATACGAGAGGGTCATGGCGCATTGGCGCGGCGTATTGCCCTCGGGCGCGATGCTCGAGGTCCGCTACGAGGAGATCGTGGCCGACCTTGAAGGCCAGGCGCGGCGGATGCTCGACTATTGCGGTCTGCCGTGGGACCCGGCGGTGCTCGATTTTCACCGCAGCGCGCGCCCGGTGCGAACCGCGAGCCTGCGCCAGGTGCGCCAGCCGATCTACCGCTCCTCCGTTGGCCGCTGGCGGCCGGACGAAACGGTGCTGCGCCCGCTCACCGAGGCGCTCGCCAACAGGGGCTGACGGAGCGGGCAATTCCTCAGCCCGGACCGGTAGTCACAACCCTCCGACCCCCGTAGACGGCCCAGTAGCCAGACCTGTATACTTGTAATGTTCGCGGTGTTATTGACCATCTTTTCGGAGCGAGAATGCCAATGACGCCAGAACTTCAGGCGTTGTCGTTCACGGCGGGTTCGGTGTTCACGCCCGGCGCTCCGATCAATGAAAAGGACCTGTTTGCCGGGCGCAGAGAGCAGGTCGAAAACATCATTGACGCCGTATCCCAGCGTGGATACCACGCAATCCTCTATGGGGAGCGGGGAGTTGGCAAGACCTCGCTGTCCAACATGCTTTCGGCCTTTCTCGGCCGCCGCCAGACCGCCCTGATATCTCGGATCAATTGCGATACGTCGGACACGTTTTCGTCGTTGTGGACCAAGGCTTTCAAGGAAATCGACAGTTCGCGGCACAGGCGCCCCGTCGGATTGACAAGCGCTCCCCAGGCGCCTGTATTGGGGGTCGATGACGACAATATTACGCCCGACAGCGCGCGTCGGGCGCTCCAGGAATTGTCAACATCAACGCCATTGGTTGTCATCTTCGATGAGTTTGATCGGGTACAGCACGCCGGCGCCACAGTGTTGATGGCGGATACGATCAAATCTCTATCCGATTACTCTGTACCGGCGACGATCCTGATTATCGGTGTCGCCGACTCGGTCGACGGGCTAATCAAAGAACATCAATCGATCGAGAGAGCTTTGATACAAGTCTATATGCCCAGGATGTCCGACGATGAGATAAGGGACATCATCAGGAATGGGCTTGCGCAACTCACGATGGAAATCGATGACGCCGCCTGCGAGGAGCTTGTCAGGTTTTCGCAAGGCGTTCCCTATATTGCGCATCTCCTTGCGCTTCATAGCTGTCGCTCGGCTCTGGCGTCGGGGAGCAAATTCGTAAGCGCCCAAAGCGGCGAGCAGGGAATGCATCGTTCGCTCGATCAGTGGCAGCAATCGATAAGAGCCTCTTATCATGAAGCGACAAAAGGCCGTCAGACCGGGCACCTTTACAAGGAAGTCTTGCTTGCCTGCGCGCTGGCGAAAGTTGACGATCTTCGCTATTTCACCGCGGCGGCCGTCAGAGAGCCGCTCAGCCTGATCGCCGACCGGAATTTTGAGATCGCCAATTTTGCACGTCATCTGAAGGATCTGAGCGAGGCCGCGAGGGGCCACATCCTTCAGCGCGTCGGAGAGACGTACGGAACACGGTATCGAATCTCCAACCCTATACTTCGCCCCTACATTGTAATGCGCAGCATCAAGGATAATATAGCGCCCAAAGCGGTCTTGGATAAGATCATTGCGACTTAGAGCCTCGCGCTCACAAAAACGAGCTTACCGCTCCTCTAGCCGAAGTCATGTGGCCCGGCAAATCTTGACAGCGTAGCTCCCGCACCCAACGCTGATGACGCCTTGTGTGGCAATCGTTATTTCGCGTGGAAATCGCGAACGACGAATTAAACTCGGCGGACGAGAGCAAATACGACGCCGACAATCAGTATTACAACAGCGACCCAGATAAGGAGGTGGGCGCCGCCCATGGCGGTCGAGGCGACCCCGCCGAACCCGAGCAGCGCGGCGACGATTGCGACGACGATCAGGACAATCGCGTAATACAGAAGATTTCCGGGCATGTGAGCGCGTCTCCAACAGCTGTGCGGGCAGTTCCGCGAAGTCTGTCTAAGAACGCGAACCGCTCGTGTTCGGTTCCCGCAGCGGCGCAGAGGGTGAAGCCGGGAACGAAAAGTCTCTCACCTACGCCTCACAGCGCGGGACTTAAGCCGGAAAGCTCAAATGGTCGATAGTCAGGTTGGTGCCCCTAGCCGGAATCGAACCAGCACTCCTTGCGGAATCCGATTTTGAGTCGGCTCTTGGGCCTTTTCTATTCTATCACTGACTTTCCTACAGCCTACCATGTTCTCGTCTTTCCAATAGGTTAGCTTTCCGCTACTATCATGGCCGTTCCCTACGTTTCCATTTCGGTGACGACACGGTGACGACAGGGCGGGTGTCGGTATGGGCAAAATCTCCAAGCGAACGGTTGACGCGTTGATAGCGTCCGGTGCCCCCGGCGAGGTGAAACGGGACGATGACGTGAAAGGCTTCGCTGTTCGGCTCAACGCCAATGGCTCTATTTCGTATTTTGCCGAGTTCAGGGCAGGGCGCGGCCGCGCCTTTCCGGTGCGCCGGGTCGTTCTAGGTAAGCATGGCCAACTGACGCCGGATCAGGCGAGAAACCTCGCGAAGAACATGCTGGCGCGCGTTCTTGCCGGAGACGATCCGGCCGCCGAGAGAGCGAACCGCAGAAGGGAAATGACAATCGCCGACCTCCTGCGCCATACGCTCGCGACCCATGGCGGTTGAAGGCGAAGCCGAGCACGATCAAGAATTTTGCGTCGACGATTGAGCACGCGCTGATACCCGAATTCGGCGTCAAGAGGCTTTCCGAACTCACCCGATCGCAAATCCGAGGTTGGCACGCGAGGCAGACCCACAGGCCGCGCCAAGCCAATCTCGACTTGGCGTTCTTGCGCAAGGCGCTCAGCCTCGCGGTTGGCGACGAGCTGATCAAGGAAAACCCCGCCTCCGGAATACAGCCGCATCCCGAGCGCAGCCGCGACCGCATTCCGAGCGATCAGGAACTGGCGGCCGTGCTCGACGCGCTCGACGCCGCCGCCGTTCGTCCCCAGGCCGTCCTGCTGTTCAGGCTCTTGTTGTTCACCGGCTGTCGAACGAGCGAATGGCGCGCCGGGGAATGGTCGTGGATCGACCAGGAGGGTAGGACGCTGCGGTTGCCCGACGCCAAGGCCGGAGCCAGGCCGGTCGCGTTGTCAAGCGTTGTCCAAGCGCTCTTGGCGGCTACGCCGCGCACGAGCCGCTTCGTTGTGCCCAATAACGAGGGCACAGCACCGCTGCCCCTTTCGACCGTGAGCCATGCATGGGAAACCGTTCGCAAAGGCGCCGCGGTCGAGGATTTACGCGTTCACGACTTGCGTCACGCATTTGCAACGCGCGGCGCCGGGCTGGGAGCGTCCGCAGTCGTCCTGCGTGACGCGCTCGGTCACAAGACCTTGCAAATGACCAGCCGTTACATCAGTCGTCAAAACGATCCCGTGCGGGAATTGACCGAGAGAATCGGCGTTCAGATACAGAGCATCCGGTCCGAGGGAGGCGGGGTTGTCCGCTTGAAGAAGGTGCCATGACGGCCGCGCCGATGGGTGAGCGACCCCCGCTGCACGCGAGGGCGAAGCCGTGACGCGTAGAAAGTCGGTCGTCCAGAACGAAGTTAAGACGCCCGATGGCGCGATCATTCGGGCTAAAGTTGAAGCCGCGATGCGCGCTTTACCGCTATTGCCAAGCGATATCTATGAGGGCTCCATACCCTTGCTCGCGGAAGAGTACGTGGACATGGCGTTTACTTTCTCACGCTCGGCCCCGCCTCCGACCAGAAAGTCCGTTGAATCGCAGCTCTCGCAGATAAAGGGGCAGGCCGCCGAATTGCTCATGAATCTGGCAAGGCTAAAGGAACCCGCAGTCGAAGCGCTGCATTTAGTGATGGGGGAGGGGAATCATCCGCCGGCGGTGAGGCTGGTCATGTCGACCGCCGTGATGAAATTTGACCCGCGACCGAGGGCGCTCGGAGACATAATGGGGCGTCTGGAAACGCTAGTTGACGCTGCAAGTCGAGCGAAAGTCCCAACCACGACGAAAGATCTCAGAGGGCGAGATCGGAAAGTGGACGCGCTCGAAATAGCAAAGGCCGCAGCGAAGCACTATCACTTCCTGACAGGCAAGCCGCCGAGCCGAAGCAAAAACAGAGGTAGTTTTCCGGATTTTTTGTCGGCCATTTTCGAGGCGCTCGACCGGCATGACGACAGTGTCGAGAATTTGGCCAAGCAAGCGAGCGACTGGCGGCACAAAGGCCGTCCACTCGAGGACCAGGCTTATCTTGAGAAGCTGATGACGACCCCCGTCCGTGTGGAGGAATAAGGCGACGCTGCCTCGCCTATTCCTCCACTCGGTCTTGTTTTCCCTGGCGTAATTGCTGCTATTTATATGGCCGTTCCCGGCTCAACCGGGGCCTTTTTTTCAATGAGACGGCTATGGCATCCCAACTCGCTTCTGACCTTGAGCGCCGCTACGCCGACGTCAAACACGCCGCGAAAATACTGAACGTTTCGGCGTCGTATTTGAACAAGCTCCGAATGACAGGCGACGGGCCGCCTTTCGTCAAGTTCGGGGCTGCGGTCCGTTATCCGACTCAGGCGCTCATGGCTTGGGCCGAAGCACGCACGAGGACGTCAACAAGCAATTCCAGGGAGGCCGCGTGACCAACGAAATCCCCGGCGCTGGCAACGCCGGGGATCGGACGGCTTTCGTTGGTAAACGCGATCCCTCTACCTCAAAGCTAGAGGCTGCGCCATCCCCGCGTCCAGGAAGGAATGTCGTCGAACGCGGGTCCAGAGTCGGCGTGCAATTCGGCGACTGGATGGTGCTGTCAGCTGACGCCTCGACCCGACACCCGGCATGTCGCTGCCGATGCCCTTCGCAATCAAACGGCTCCGCCCGCGACCTCGGGGGCAGCCGATGATGGACCTGCGCCGCATCGCGGCCGCGCTGGGCGGCGAGATCGCTGGCCGCCAGGTCGTCGCGCCAGGCCCGAACCACGGACCGCGAGATCGATCCTTGAGCGTCTGGCTGGCCGCGACGCCGTGCGGCTTCACGACCTACTCGCATGCAGGCGACGATTGGCGCCTCTGCCGCGTTTACGTGGCCGAACGCCTCGGCCTTCGACGCGATTTGCTAGAACCGCAGATATCGCAGCGCCGGCCAAAAGGGGTTTCAAAAACCCCATTTCCCGACGACCGGAGCGCGCTCGCGCTTTGGCGCGAAGGCGCCGACCCCCGCGGCACGCTCGCGCAGGCCTACTTAGCCCGGCGCGGCTTGAACCTCGAGGCGGACGTCGCCGGCGAGGTTCTGCGCTGGCATCCGCGGCTCGGCGCGATGCTCGCGCTCTTCCGCAACATAGAAACCGGCCGGCCGCAGGCGATCTCGCGCATCTTTCTCGACCGCGACGGTCGAAAGCTCGGCCGGAAATTCCTCGGCCCTGTCGGTGGCGCAGCCGTCATGCTCGATCCGGGCGACGCGGTCCTCGCAGGCCTTCACGTCGGCGAGGGCGTCGAAACCTGTCCTGCCGCCCGCCAACTTGGCCTCAGGCCGACATGGGCCTTGGGCAGCGCCGGCGCCGTCGCGGCCTTCGCCGTGCTCGTCGGGATCGAGGCCTTGACGCTGCTTGCCGAGCACGACGACGCCAGCGCCCGCGCCGTGAAGACGTGCGCGACCCGCTGGGCCACGGCCGGCCTCGAGGTTTTCATCGTCGAGCCGAATGGCGGAAAGGACCTTAACGACGCCCTCGCGAGGCAAGGCCCATGAACGACGATCCGTTCACGAGGAGGAATTTCGAGCTCAATTCCCTAGCGGCCGAGCGGGCTCGCCCGCTGCTCATCTGGTACGGCGATAAGCCGCCACCGCCGCCGAAGTATCTCGTGAGCAATACGCTTCCCGAGGACGGCGTCGCGATCATTGGCGGCCAGTTCGGCCTCGGCAAAACCTTCATCGGCGCCGACCTGTCGGCAGCCGTGATGACGGGAGGTTCTTTCGCCGGCGAGCCCGTCATGCGGAAGGGCGCGGTCCTTTGGTTCGCGGCCGAAGGCGAGAACGAGATCGAGCGGCGCGTTCGCGCCGCCGTCGAGAAGAAATTCGGCGGCAAAGGCGCTCAGCCGTTCGCGCGCCAGGCCGGGGGCGTCCCCTTGCTGACTGAACCAGACGCGCTCGAAAAGCTCATGGCGCACGCGCAAGAGGCCGCGAAGCGCGCCCGCGAGAAGTTCGGCCTGCCGCTGGCGTTGATCCCGATCGACACTGTCTCGGCCGCAGCCGGGTTCGACGATGAAAACAGCGCGTCTGAGACGCAGAAGGTCATGACCGCCTTGCGGGAGCTTTCGCGCGCGACGGGGGCCTTGGTGCTGCCGATCGACCACTATGGAAAGCTTGTCGAAACTGGCGTTCGGGGATCGTCCGCCAAGAGCGCCGCTGCCGACGCCATCCTAGCCTGCCTCGGCATGCGCGACCCCGAGAACGGCAACGTCAGCAACCACAACCTCACCATCGTCAAGCTCCGGAACGGCCCGACCGGCCGCGTCGTCCCCTTCGAGTTGCGCGCGACAGAGACCGAGTTCGGCGCGACATGCGTCGTCGACTGGCGCCTCGAGGCTCTCGCTGTGGCGCCGGTCGCAAGGCCGAAGGAACGCTGGCCAAAGCCGCTCGCCATCTTCAAGCGTGCGCTCGAAAACGCGCTCAGCGACTTCGGTGCCAGAACGCGACCGTTCATGGATGGCCCCGAGCTCCTGACCGTCGACCGCGAGAAGGTGCGCGCCGAGTTCATGCGGTCCTATCCGGCCGACAACCGAAAGGCGAAGGGCGAGGCGTGGCGGCGCTATGAGAAGGAAGCCGTCTCACGTGGCGTCATTGGCTCCCGCGAGGTCGGGGCCGATCTAACAACGACAGTGTTTTGGATGATCCATGAAGGACCGGGACCATAGGAGCCATACCGACCACACACATGGCCACAGGCCACAGCGCCCTATAGGCGCTTTGTGGCCGGTGTGGCCGCCATGTGCACCACAAGCGGCAATATTTGTGGCCGATGTGGCCGGTGTGGCCACAGCCTGAGCGCGTTGATTGATGGCCTTCGAACGCCCTACGAACGGGTGACGAGCCTCACGGAAAGGAGAGCCGGCAATGGACGCTGAAACCCTGACTGATCTTCAACACTTGGGGCCCTCATGTGCGTCGCAAGTCATTGATATTGTTGGATCGAGCGGCCAGTTACGCGAAAATGTAGTGCCACGCCGTCGTTGATTTCGTTTGACTTGCGTGGTGTTTTTTCTGATTATGTGGGGACCACGTTTGAGTCGCTCCCACGGTTCCGCGCCATGTATTTCCGCAAGAAGACCTCCGGCGGCCGCGCCTATCTCCAGATCGTCGAAAGCCGTCGCGAAGGCGCCGCGGTGCGCCAGCAGGTGATCGCCACGCTCGGCCGCGTCGAGGATTTGCAGGCGAGCGGGCAATTGGAGCGCCTGCTGCGTTCGGGGGCGCGCTTCGCCGCCAAGGCGATTGTCGTCGACGCCGTCGCCGCGGGCGAGGCAACGGCGAGCGCGGCGCGGCGCATCGGACCCGCACTGGTGTTCGAACGATTATGGGAGGAGACCGGCTGCCGGAAAGTCGTCGAGGACCTCGCCGGCGCCCGCAAGCATGATTTTGCGTTGGAGCGCGCGGTGTTCCTGACCGTTTTGCACCGCCTGTTCGCCGGCGGCTCCGACCGGGCGGCGGATCGCTGGCGCGAGGATTACGCCATCGCCGGCGTCGAGGGCCTCGACCTGCATCATCTTTATCGGGCGATGGCCTGGCTCGGCGAGCAGCTGGCCGAAGGCCAACAGGACGGGGCGACATCCTTCGCGCCGCGTTGCCTGAAGGACGTCGTGGAGGAGGAGCTGTTCGCGCGGCGGCGCGATCTCTTCAGCACGCTCGATCTGGTGTTCATGGACACGACCAGCCTCTATTTCGAAGGCGCCGGCGGCCAGACGCTGGGACGGCGCGGCTTCTCCAAAGACCATCGGCCCGATCTCAACCAGATGATCCTGGCGGTGCTGCTCGATGGCGACGGCCGACCGGTGTGCACCGAGATGTGGCCGGGCAACACCGCCGATACGGGCAGCCTGATCCCGGTGGTCGATCGGCTGCGCAAGCGCTTTTCGGTTCGCCGGGTTTGCATCGTCGCCGATCGCGGCATGATCAGCGCCGAAACGATTGCCGAACTCGAGGCGCGCGGACTTCTCTACCTCCTCGGCGTGCGCGAGCGCACCGATAAACTCGTGCGTGAACTCGTGCTCGACGATCCCGGCTCCTTCATTCCGCTGGTTCTGACCAAGCGCAAGAAGGACATCGAATACGAGGCCAAGGCCGTGACGCTGGCCGGGCGGAGCTACGTCGTCTGTCGCAATCGCGACGAGATGAAGAAGGACGCCGCCGCCCGGGCCGCCATCTTGGCCGCGCTCGAACGGCAGCTGAAGAAGGGCGACAAGAGCCTCATCGGCAACAAGGGCTATCGGCGGTTCCTGACGACGCCCGGCGACGATCATTTCGCCATCGATCGGGCCAAGGCCGAGGAGGACGCCAAGTTCGACGGCGTCTTCGTGCTCAGGACCAACGCCGATCTCTCGCCGCTCGAAGCGATGCTCTGCTACAAGCAATTGTGGAGGGTGGAGCGCGCGTTCCGCACCTCCAAGAGCCTGTTCGCCACGCGGCCGATCTTTCACAAACTCGACGAGACCATTCGCGGCCACGTCTCCTGCAGCTTCCTCGCCCTGGTGCTGAAAAAGGAGCTGGAGGACCGCATCGCCGCTTTGGGCAAGCCGGCCGCCGACGGCGACGCCGCTGCGGAAAGTTGGTCTTGGCCGGCTATTCTGGCCGACCTCGACTCCTTGACCGAGACCGAGGTCGAACAGGACGGCAAGCGTTTCATCCTGCGCTCGGCGCCGCGCTCTGCCGCCGGTCTCGCCCTACGCGCCGCCGGCATCGCCCTGCCGCCCACCGTGCGCCAGCTCGCCGACGCCTGATCCCGCTCCATTAACCGGAATGTAGTGCCAAGGCGCTTTTCCAGCGCCAATTTACGCTTTCAATCAATGCCTTGGCAATTTGCGGTGTAGAAGATCAGCCTGACGCTCCCCTCCGCCATCCATGGCGAGCGGCGCTGGCGCCGCGTCGGCGAGCTCGAGGTCAAGCGCCGCAAAGGTAAGCGCTTCGTCTGGGGGCGCTGGCAATCGGCCTGCGTCATCTGCGGCGCGACGTTCGAGATTTCGAATCGCGGGCTCGGTGAGGTCGATCGAGCAAAGCAAGGCGTTCGCGACCGTCACCTGTGCTCTTCATCGCGTGACGCCGGCGGAGGTCGGACAGCTCCGGGTCGCCAAACCCGACCAGCGCCGCCCCGTCTTTGAGACCATCAAGATGCGCAAGCTCGGCCGCCTCGCGCGCGAGCGCGCGGAGCGGGGCAGAGACGTCTCGCTCGACACCCTTTCCCGTGGGGCGAAGCCCTGAAACACGTGAAACAGGAGAAGCGAGAATGACGCACAGAACATCCGATGCCGAGCCCTAGAGGGACCAACTTCGAACGGCTCTACCTGTCGCCGAGCGGCGCGGCGGGCGCGCTCGACACGGCGCCGTTGGCTGCGTCGTCGGGCAATGACTGCGAAGCAGACGGCTGGAATCGACGTATAGTGTTCTCTAATGGGTCAAGGGCGGAAGCCTCTTCCGGTGTCGACGCTTTCGGGTGCCTGTGTTCTCTAATGGGTCAAGGGCGGAAGCCTCTTCCGGTGTCGACGCTTTCGGGTGCCTGTGTTCTCTGCGTGCTCGTTCGGCACTTGATGGGGTCAGCTGGGTGCAGAGCGGCTCGGTTGAAATCGCAGTCGGCCAACGGTTGGCCCCTGCAACAAAATCCGCGCCGTCATCTGCTCCCTCCCTGGGCGTCGCTCCTCTTGGGAGCTAGATTCGGCCTCCTGTCTCGTGATTGCGCTTAGTCGAAGACGAACTCCGTCCCGTCGCGGAGCATCGCGTGCATGATGATCGCGAGGCGGCGGGCCAGAGCGACCTTGGCCTTGCGCATCGTTGACCGCTTGGCGATCGCAAAGGCCCAGTCCTTGAGCTTGAGCTGGCCCTTATAGCGCGTCAGCATGACGTTGGCGGCCTCGTACAGAAGCGTCCGCACCCGCCGGTCCCCGCATTTCGAGATGCTGCCGACGTAGTCGACCTCGCCGGACTGATACCGTCTTGGGACCAGGCCCAGATAGGCGCCAACGTCTCGCGATCGGCGAATGCGCGAAGGATCGTCGATTGCGGCCACAAAAGCCAGCGCCGTCAGTTGGCCGACGCCCGGGATTGTCATCAGCCGGCTGCAGGCTGCCGAGGCCCTCGCCATACGTCTCATATCCGCGTCGATCGCGGCGACCGCCGTCATCACGGCAGTTCGCGCGGCAATCAGACCCCGCATGGCGGCAGAGAGGCCGGCGATCCCCTCGCTTGCTTGAAGAGCCTTGTCGATGAAGGCTGCGGTGAGCGCGCGAGGCAGCCTGATCCCAAACACGATCGCCAAACCTCGGATCTGATTTTCCAAGGTCACTCGCTGGCCCACCAGCTTCTTGCGCGCGGTTATGAGTGAGCGGAGAGCGTGAGCGCATAGAGACTTGACATGCACGGGCTTGAAGAACCCGGTGCGGGCCAAATGCGCCAGACCTCGCGCGTCGTTGCGATCGGTCTTGTGGGTCGCCAGCGACTTGAGCGCCTGGTAGGCCTGCCGGCTTTCGACGCAGACCACGGGAAGGCCGAGTTGGCTCAACCCGTGAAACAGGATCGGCGCCATGCGTCCGGTCTCGAATACGATCCGCCGACAGCTTGGCGCTTTCGCCAATTCGTCCGCGATCGCTTGCGCCGTCGACGCCGCCTTGCTCTCGTAAACCACCACGCCTTCGCGGTCGAGAACGCAAACATGCGTCTCGTCCATCGAGATATCGAGGCCAGCAAAATAGTCCATGTCGGATCTCCTCTTCCAAATCCCGGCCGATCGTACCGGCCTTCGCGGAAGAGCTTCCGCCCATTACCCGATGTTGAAAAACTCGGAAATTGGGCCGCCGCGAAAATCTCGTTTTCGCGCACGTCGGGTCGTATCAGCCCGCAGTCTTCGTGGCAGGGCATATAGGAGCGTCGCACGCGGCAAGACCGGTCGGTCCGCCGACCCCCTAAGGAATTTTTCATCGAGGCCGCCAGCGGTCTCTTGAATTGTGATCGATGCGGAAATTCGAGTTTTTCAACATCGGGTAATGGGCGGAAGCTCTTCCGCGAAGGCCGGTACGATCGGCCGGGATTTGGAAGAGGAGATCCGACATGGACTATTTTGCTGGCCTCGATATCTCGATGGACGAGACGCATGTTTGCGTTCTCGACCGCGAAGGCGTGGTGGTTTACGAGAGCAAGGCGGCGTCGACGGCGCAAGCGATCGCGGACGAATTGGCGAAAGCGCCAAGCTGTCGGCGGATCGTATTCGAGACCGGACGCATGGCGCCGATCCTGTTTCACGGGTTGAGCCAACTCGGCCTTCCCGTGGTCTGCGTCGAAAGCCGGCAGGCCTACCAGGCGCTCAAGTCGCTGGCGACCCACAAGACCGATCGCAACGACGCGCGAGGTCTGGCGCATTTGGCCCGCACCGGGTTCTTCAAGCCCGTGCATGTCAAGTCTCTATGCGCTCACGCTCTCCGCTCACTCATAACCGCGCGCAAGAAGCTGGTGGGCCAGCGAGTGACCTTGGAAAATCAGATCCGAGGTTTGGCGATCGTGTTTGGGATCAGGCTGCCTCGCGCGCTCACCGCAGCCTTCATCGACAAGGCTCTTCAAGCAAGCGAGGGGATCGCCGGCCTCTCTGCCGCCATGCGGGGTCTGATTGCGGCGCGAACTGCCGTGATGACGGCGGTCGCCGCGATCGACGCGGATATGAGACGTATGGCGAGGGCCTCGGCAGCCTGCAGCCGGCTGATGACAATCCCGGGCGTCGGCCAACTGACGGCGCTGGCTTTTGTGGCCGCAATCGACGATCCTTCGCGCATTCGCCGATCGCGAGACGTTGGCGCCTATCTGGGCCTGGTCCCAAGACGGTATCAGTCCGGCGAGGTCGACTACGTCGGCAGCATCTCGAAATGCGGGGACCGGCGGGTGCGGACGCTTCTGTACGAGGCCGCCAACGTCATGCTGACGCGCTATAAGGGCCAGCTCAAGCTCAAGGACTGGGCCTTTGCGATCGCCAAGCGGTCAACGATGCGCAAGGCCAAGGTCGCTCTGGCCCGCCGCCTCGCGATCATCATGCACGCGATGCTCCGCGACGGGACGGAGTTCGTCTTCGACTAAGCGCAATCACGAGACAGGAGGCCGAATCTAGCTCCCAAGAGGAGCGACGCCCAGGGAGGGAGCAGATGACGGCGCGGATTCTGTTGCAGGGGCCAACCGTTGGCCGACTGCGATTTCAACCGAGCCGCTCTGCACCCAGCTGACCCCATCAAGTGCCGAACGAGCACGCAGAGAACACAGGCACCCGAAAGCGTCGACACCGGAAGAGGCTTCCGCCCTTGACCCATTAGAGAACACTATCGACGTATTGCAGACCTAGCGGACCACGGCCTTGGACGCCCGATTGGAAGCGGAAGCGGACCCAGGGGAAGGCGCGAAGTCCGTCCATGGCCGTATCTGCTGACCGCACTTAACCCATTGCGGGCCGTCCTGATCGGTCCTGGCGCTGGGGAAAAGACCGGAGAGGCAGGATTTCCGAACAGGTCGATGCCCGTTGCGCAATAAGAAGAGGCCGCCAAAAGGCGGCTTCTCCGTTCGTTCTGATAACGAAAGACTACGCGATCGAGATTGCAGTGCGACGCGGGTCGCGCTCGAAGCCGACCGAGCCGACGGCGAGAACGACAGCAAACGCAAGATCGCTCAGGGCTCAATCTCGGCCACAACATCAGCCGCCGCTTATCGCGGTCAAAATGAAAACGTCAGCGCCCGGTTCGAGCCGGGTGTCGAGACGCGCGCGGGTGACGTCAAAGGTTTTGTGTCAGGCCGAGAAGGGTTGGGATTCCCTGCATTTTGTTTTCGTGGGTGAAGACGGCGAAGAGGATGCGGTCCATAGAGGTTCGATCCTGGAAGACGCCCATGGGTCGTGTTCGGCGGCGGACCTCGCGGAAGCGGCGTTCGATGGCGTTGGTGGTCCGCACGGCCTTGCGTTGGCCGAGAGTCTTGTAGCGAAAGCAGCTCAGAAGTTCGTCGAGATCGTCGCGCAGACAGGCGACGGCGGCGGGGTAGGCTTGGCCCCAGCGCTCGGCGAAGCGGCGGGCGGCCGAGCGCGCCTTCATCGCCGCGTCGGCGTTCATGACCGCGTGCAGATCGGCCTTGACCGCCTTCTCGTCGGCTTTTCTGACCTTGTTGAGGACGTTGCGGATCTTATGCGCCCAGCAGCGCTGGACGGGGATCTTGTCGTAGACCATGGGCAGGGCGGCGATGAGCCCTGAGCCGCCGTCGAGGCAGATCATGTCGAGGCCTTCGCCGGTGAGGCCGCGCCGGTAAAGGTCGGCGAGAAAGCGCTCCCATTCGGCGGCGCTTTCGCCGCGCGCCAGACGATAGTCGATGACCTCCTTCTTGCCGTCGTGGCGCAGGCCCAAAGCCACCAGCACCGGGCGGCGCAGCGCCCCGGCCCCGGTCTTGCGGGCGAGCACGACGCCGTCGAGCATCAGCGCCTTGTAGCGCCCGTCGAGGGGGCGGGCGTGGAAGGCTGCGACCGCCTTATCGAGACTCTGCGCCACTCGGCTCACCGTGGTCGGGCTGACCGGCCGGCCGACCAGACACAGCAAGACCTCGCCGAGCTTGCGGGTGGAAAGACCGAGCACGAAACCCGCCAGGATCGTCCGGTCGATCTCGGGCGAGCGGCGGGCGTAGGCGCGCACCACTTCGGTCGGGCAGTAGCGGCGGGTGCGCGGGACGCAAAGCTCGATGTCGCCGAGCTCGGTCATCAGCCGCCGTCGGTAATAGCCGTTACGGCGATCGGCGGCGTCCTCGGCCTCGAGGCCCTCCAGATGGCGATCGACCGCCGCCGCCATCTCGGTCTCGATGATCTCGGCCAAGGCTTGCCGGCCAAGCCGACGATAGCCCTCCCCCCAATCCAGCCCATCCGCTTGCATGGCCTTCACCACCTCGAAGGCAACCGGTAAACTCTCAAGCGTCGCAGCGCGCTGTGGCATGGGGTGCTCCTTTGCTGGGTCTTGGTCGACCGCAGGGAGTACCCCTTCACGCCTCCGACACAGAATCTCTTACGTCACCCGCGCGCGTTCGCCTTCGACAAACACGTTGATGTGGCGTCGAATCGCTGGCGTCGTATCGCAAAGACGGTCCCGCATGCCCGGCCAGCGCGCCTCAAGTCCGTTTATCACATCCTCGACCGTCTCCGCCTCGATCTTCACGACGCGCTCGGAGTCGGGAAAGAGCGCCTTCAGCAAGGCCGGCAGCCGGACGACGGCGGGCGCGCGCATCAGGCCGCCGTCATCGTCTCGACCGACGAAATCGCTGGCAGGTCGCGCGCGATGCACTCCCAGGTCTCGCCCTCGTCGCGGCTTGCGTAGACGGAGCCGTTGCTCGTGCCGAAATAGACGCCGGCGGGATCGAGCGCATCGGTTGCCAGGGCCTGACGCATCACACCGAAATATCCGCCGGACTGAGGCAGTCCCGCACGACCGTCAGCCCAATGCGCGCCGCCATCACGCGAGCGCCAGACGGCCACGCGTGCGTCTGGCGGATAGCGGCCCTTGGTGTCACCGTTGAGCGGCAGGAAGAACAGCGTGTCGGCGTCACGGGGATGGGCGGCAACAGGAAAGCCGAAGCTCGACGGGAGGCCGTTCTCGATGCTGCGCCAGGACGCGCCGCCGTCGTCGCTGCGGTACATGCCGCAATGGTTTTGCTGGTTGAGGCGGTCGGAACAGCCCGGCGCGAGCGTCAGGTTATGCACGCACTGGCCGAACTCGGGATAACGCTCTCCCTCGGGCAGAAAATCGCAGCGCGTGCCCGAATTGCGCGGACTCCAGGTTTCGCCGCCGTCCTCCGTGTAAAACACGCCAACCGAAGAGATGCCGACCCAGAGGCGACGCACGTCGGTGGGATCGGAAACGATGGAGTGCAGCACAAGGCCGATCCCGCCCGGTTGCCATTGAGGGCGCGAGGGGTGTCGGCGCAGACCCTCCACCTCGCGAAAACTCTCGCCGCCATCGCCGCTGACAAAAAGCCCCGCCGGCTCGACGCCGACGTACAGCCGCCCGTGCGCGGCATGAGCCATCCAGGCGCATTGTACCGGCGCCTCGCCTTGGGGGTAAGCCAACCCCTGGCTCGAATGGGTCCATGTTGTGCCACCGTCATTCGACTTCCACACAGCCGGCCCGAACCACGCGTTGCCGCTGGTCGCGTAAATGGTCCCGTCTGCGAGGTCGGCGGCGACGTGGGTCAGGGGCCAGTGCTCGCACAAAGGCCCACGCACGCGCCAATCGCGGCGCTCGCTGTCGCTTTCGAGAACGAACGCGCCCTTCTTGGACCCGATCAGCACCCGGACATTCATGGGCGGCCTCCCCAGAAGGCACCTGGGCAGACGTGCCCGTCAAGATCGAGCAGCGGGCGACAGCCCCTGGGCTGACTCCTTTTCGTCCCGACCTCCCCTGCGACCGTCGGAGGCGGTGCTCGTCATCCTTCTGAATCCCAACGTCGGCCGGTTCGTGAACGAAGATGGCGAGGTGG
Source organism: uncultured Alphaproteobacteria bacterium (assembly GCA_963721905.1). Taxonomy (GTDB): domain Bacteria; phylum Pseudomonadota; class Alphaproteobacteria; order Rhizobiales; family Beijerinckiaceae; genus Roseiarcus. Next base: position 35,327 of record CAVRMF010000014.1, on the reverse strand, counting down.
TAGTGTCGCACGGGCCCGGACGACGGCAGTGAGACCGGTGTCGCCGCATAGCTCAGCATCCGCTGTTGTGCAGCGCTTCCGTTCGGGACGGAGCGAGAACAGTAGCAAAGGGTCGGACATGACCCCTTCGGCAAGCCGTCAACGAACGGCTGCCTCTTGCGCGAAGGGGCCGTCTACGACGTCGACTTCACACGGCTGAGATCCCGCCGTTGCGGTCCTACGGTTCTGCGACCTCAGCCAGTCGTCGTTGACGGGAGCAAGCGTTGGCGTTTTGTCGAGCCACTGCGTGATGGCCGGTGATACGGGGCTAAACAGCAACGGCCGAGACCGTTTCAGTCGACTGCCACCTAGCCAAGGGCGTTGCCCTTGATATCCCTGCGGCTCCTGAACGGGGGCGCGGGAGCTGGAGATGTCGGCTACCTTGCCGAGTTCACCTCGGCGGGGCCTTCCATGAACGCCTTCTATGAGCACCACAAGGACAGCATTCGCTTTCACTATCGCTGCTTCGACCGGATCCTGCTCAACGGATTGATCCAGCCGTTTCAGCAGCCCGAAAGGGTCATTGGGTTTTTCGACGCCTACCGACATTTGTACCCGGTGAGCCGGGGCACGTTGCATGGCATTGCCGATCGCTTTCAGCAGTGGCTGAAGCAGTGGTCGGAGAAGCGCAACGTTCCAGTCCTGGAGGCGCCGAAGGGCCGCCGCGACGAGTTCGTCGAACCGTACTTCAAAGACGCCAAGCCCGACGAGGTCGTTGCCGTACTGAAGGCCCGCGAGCCGGCACGCATTATGATCGCCATCGGCGACAGGACGGCAAACCGCTGGCATCTGCAATTTGCTGAGCGCTGGGTTGTGCAATTCAACTTCTATGTCAACGACGAGCGATGGGGCCGCATGTTCGTGCGCATGTGCCCCTACCTGCCGTTCTCGGCGCGGATCTGCCTCAACCAGCACCATTGGCTGGCAAACCGCATGCGCGAGGAGGGCATCGACTTTCAGCAATGCTCGAACGCTTTCATGCGGTGCGCCAGACCCGAGCGCCTGCAAGAACTGGCCGACGAGCTAAGCGCTCGCGACCTCGTCATCTGCGGCCAGAAGTGGCTTGCCTGCTTCACGCCGTTCTTTACCCCAGCGGAACGAGAACACGCCGGCTGCCATCATAGGCTGTTCTTCGCCCAGACCGAGTTCTGCGACAATCTCGTCTTCCATCGTCGCGCCGCGCTCGACAAGCTCGGCGAACGGCTCCTCGACGCCAATCGGACCATCGGCCAGCCAAACAAGATCACCACGATCTTCGGCCACAAGGTCACCAAGCTGCACCACGGCAAGCTGCAAACCGAGATCGAGCACATGGACCTCGCCAACCCGGTCATTCGCAGCCATTATCGCAACGGCTTCATCAAGCAGTACGTGCGCGATCACCTCATCCTGCGCACCGAGGCCTCGACCAACAACGTCACCGATTACGGCGTCAGGAAGGCCGTCGACAACCTGCCGGCCCTGCGCACCACCCTCTCGGCAATCAACGACAATTACTTGAACGTGCAGCAGGACATCGTCGAGACGTTCCTTGATCGAGGGCAATTGCGAAAGCTGGCACAACCGACGATCACCGCCGCCGGAAAGCGCATTCCCGGCCTTAAGCTCGACAATCCGCGGCAACTCGCGCTCATGCACGCTCTCGTGCGCTTCAGCCACATCGCGGCCGGCAACAGCTTCACGACTGCCGAACTTCACCCCAGAGTCGTCGACGCCCTCGGCTCCGGCGCCGATCGCTACACCCTCGCTTCGCTGCGCTACGATCTTTCAAAACTTCGCGCCAAGGGCCTCGTCGAAAAGCTGCCGCACTCGCGCCGCTACCGGCTCCTTCCCAACGGCTACTCGATCTGCCTCGTCTTCCTGAAGCTCTTCGAACGCGTCTACGCCCCGCTGACCGCCGGCCTCCTCTCGCCCATCAAGGCCGACGCCAGGCTCCACAGCCAACACCGGTCCCAACTCGACCGCCTCTACCAGCGCGTCGTCGACGATCTCGACAAGCTCATTCAAGCCATCGGCCTCAAAGCAGCATGACCGCCGCCCCAACGCGAACGGAATCCTCGTTACAGGCGCAATAACGGTCTAAAGGAGCGCGGACCGCTCGCTGTACCGAAAGCGGGACCCGAGGGTAGGATCGAAGCCCTCCCTCAGAAGAAGCCAAGAATGACATCGATTTACGATCAAGCTCGTGCTTCCGGTGGCACCTAAGCCAGTTTTGGTGTCCGTCCCACCGGTTCGGCGTGGTCGGGGTTCGGCGGCGCGAGAACGCAAAGGGGACGGTCCAATCCTCACTTCGGGTTTGACCCACCGAGGCCGCGCTTAGCGTCGCTCTCACTTGGCGATGAAGCAGTCGCGGCCCTTGAGACGCTCGCACAACGCCGCCGCCTCAGCTTTAGAGAGGCCGGTGACACGGAGCGCGTAAACAGTCTCGCCATTAACCAGGGTCTTGTTAACGCCGATCGTTGTACCGTTGAGTGCCGCGGCGTACTTAGCGTTGAGCCGCGCGACATTGACCTTGGCTTCCGCCTCCGATTTTGGCGCGGCGAACTGAATCGCCCAATCACCCGATTTGTGGGCGGCGGTCTGATCGATCGGTTGCGGGGCGGCCGGCGCCCCTAGCGCGCCGACAATATAGCTGAAGGCATGAGACAGAGGATCAACCGGCCTCTGGGCGGGCACCAAGGGCGCCTCCGAGGCCGCCCGCGGCTCCATCGGCGTCGCCGGGGCCTTATCCGCCTCAGGGCCAGGCGCGGGCGTTTCAGTCTTGGCGACCACAATGCGGGCGGAAGGTTTAGTCGAAAGCTTCGTGGGCAGGTCGAGTTTATGCGTTGACGGCTGCACAACCCCTGGAGCCTCGCCCGCGCCCTTCGTGGCGGGTTTGGCGGGTGGCTGTGGCCCATCGCTTGCCTGCACCGCCTCATCCGAGTTGGTGCCGGAGGCTGTCGCGGTCGCGATCTGCTGCGTCCCGTTCGGCCGCGGCGATACTGTCCGCAAAGCCTTGGGATCAGGCAATTGCGGCGTTCTAGCCGGAGACGCGGCGAACGGCGGCGCTACGACCGGCGTGTTGACCACCGAGACTGGCTGTCCAGACGATGCGCCTGCTGTCGACTGTGCCGCGCCGGCTGATGTCGGCGTCAAGTTTGCCGCCGGAGGCGCGTTACCGAGCGAGGCGTGATCGCCAAGCTCGATCGGCGGCTCCTTCGAGTTGACACCCTTGGCGGCGGCCGGCTGCGTGATGTCTTTCCGCCGGGTCGCGTCGGCGTCGCTCGAAGTCGCGACGGTCTCATCGCTTCGCTGCGGCGCCTTGGTCGAGCGATCGGCTGAGGCGACGAAGGGCGGCGCGTTCGGTTGTCCAGGCGCGCCTCCTTTAGGCGCGAAAACCGCGGCGATCAGCGCGGTGCCGGCTGCCAGCGCAAGCGCCCAAACCTTTAGTGTCCAGTCTCCCGAGCGTCGCTCCGTCGACAAATCAACGCCGATCGGATCGCGCCGATATGCATCGCCAAATTTGGAAGCTCGGGGCGCCTCAATGTTGACGGAGGCCGTCCTCGTTGGCTCGTCCGGCTCCACATTTATTACCGGCTGCAGTGTCGCTATTTCGAGTGGTTGCGGCGGTTCTACATCCGTCTGTCCGGGCATGGATACGGCCTGCGAAGGCCACGGCGAACGCGTACGCAGGGGCGCCGAAGAATCGACGAGCCACGCCAATTCCGCCAGTAAGTCCTCCACGCCTGTTTGTTCGCCGCCTGGAGAGCGCATTCGGCACTCAAATTCATCGAGATTGATTTCTGCGGCCGCTTGCTTTCCAGAAACGCTCATTTCGCACTCTTGGACACTCAGATTGGTAGTGCGCCTTACGCCCGCCATTCCAAACGACATCCCAACTCGTCAGCGGCTAGCCCCTAAGATTGTCAACGCGGAGGCGAAACCGAGGCGACCGCCCCCTCATGAACCGTGCGGCAACGTCCCCACCTTTACGAAACGCAGACCAACGCCGCGCAACATCGCGTATGCCGGACCTCGCGGCACCTCCAATTTGCAACGAGCGTCGATGTGCGCGGCCGTCCGATCGCCTCCGATTGATTGGCGTCGCTTGCGGCCCTCTCGACAATGACGGCCCCGCGCCTTCGCCCGGAGCACGCAGAAGCCGTTCTCGGTGTTGTGGAAAGTGACCCGCTCAACCAGGCCTGCGAGAACTTCTTAAGTCGATAATTCCGACGTTGGCTTCATCAGGGCGCCAGGATCGCCTGTTCTCTCTTCGCGCGCCACTCCGCGGATGCCCCGCAGGCGGTTAACCGCTCAATCTGGGCCCATTGGCTGAATGGCGCTAATTGACGCTGCCGTCATGGCTGTCAGGTCGAGGTCCACGATCTCGGCGCACCGGAGATCGGCGGGCCGAATCCTGTGGATCTTGATGGCCTCGGGGTCAATTGGCCCATCCGGGTTGACCTTGGAGCTCCACGTCTCGCCCTTCCGCCAGCCCTCGCCTTCGCGCAGCATTTCGACGAAACCGACTTCGATGATGATGCCAGGGGCTCTCCAGGCGAAAGGTTGCTTGCGAATGAAGTCGGCGTCGGGCGTACGCTTGCCAGTCGTCTCCGCGTCGAAGGCGGCGAGCCGGTCGAAACCGTCGAGGAAATTCGGCAAGTACATCGCGGCGCTCCGGAGCAGCGCCAATTCGTACGCGCTTCGCTAATCGGCGTCACGGCGTCCGACCGAATGACTCTCAGGTTTCCGAAAACCGGATTGAGGGCCGACTGTGCGATGCCGCGGGTTTCCAGCCAGCCAGGACCAGATAGTGTGTTGGTCCAAATCGACACCATCACAGCGTCTTTGCGCTGCGGATGGCCGGAGTCGACGGATTGTGTTCTCTAATGGGTCAAGGGCGGGGCCTTCCGGATGTCGACGCTTTCGGGTGCCTGTGTTCTCTGCGTGCTCGTTCGGCACTTGATGGGGTCAGCTGGGTGCAGGGCGGCTAGGTTGAAATCGCAGTCGGCCAACGGTTGGCCCCTGCAACAGAATCCGCGCCGTCGTCTACTCCCTCCCTAGGGCGTCGCTCCTCTTGGGAGCTAGATTCGGCCTCCTGCCTCGTGGATTGTGCGGGGGCTAGGCCGATGTGAACTCGGTCCCGTCTCGCAGCATCGCGTGCATGATGATCGCGAGGCGGCGGGCCAGAGCGACCTTGGCCTTGCGCATCGTTGACCGCTTGGCGATCGCAAAGGCCCAGTCCTTGAGCTTGAGCTGGCCCTTATAGCGCGTCAGCATGACGTTGGCGGCCTCGTACAGAAGCGTCCGCACCCGCCGGTCCCCGCATTTCGAGATGCTGCCGACGTAGTCGACCTCGCCGGACTGATACCGTCTTGGGACCAGGCCCAGATAGGCGCCAACGTCTCGCGATCGGCGAATGCGCGAAGGATCGTCGATTGCGGCCACAAAAGCCAGCGCCGTCAGTTGGCCGACGCCCGGGATTGTCATCAGCCGGCTGCAGGCTGCCGAGGCCCTCGCCATACGTCTCATATCCGCGTCGATCGCGGCGACCGCCGTCATCACGGCAGTTCGCGCGGCAATCAGACCCCGCAGCGGCAGAGAGGCCGGCGATCCCCTCGCTTGCTTGAAGAGCCTTGTCGATGAAGGCTGCGGTGAGCGCGCGAGGCAGCCTGATCCCAAACACGATCGCCAAACCTCGGATCTGATTTTCCAAGGTCACTCGCTGGACCCCGGCGGTGGACGTCGCAGTTGGTGAAGATCCTATGAGGGCGATCGGTGGCCAAGGGTCAGGTATCCTTGGTCTGTTAAACGACCTCAAGGAGAAGGCAGATGTCTCAATTCTCGGGATCCTCACAGACTGCTGTCGACTACAACTCCACCATCATTGGCGCGCTGGAATTGAGCGAGAAGAAGTGGGTTCTGGCGGTCCAACTGCCTGGAGTGAGCCGGCATTCGCGACATGTGGTGGAAGCTTGCGGCGACGGGTTGGCTTCTTTCGTCGAACGTCTGAAGGCCAGGTGCGCAACGGCAGGTCGGAAGATCGCTCGGGTGATCCTGACCCACGAAGCTGGGCGCGACGGATTTTGGCTAGCGCGTTTCCTTGCCCGACGCGGTATCGAGGCCCACGTCATCCAGCCTTCGAGCCTCCCCGTGGACCGGCGGGCGCGGCGGGCAAAGACCGACATCATCGACGTCGAGATGTTGCTGCGCACTTTGATGGCTTGGCTAAGGGGCGAGCCTCGGGTCTGTTCAATGGTTCCGATCCCGAGCGAGGCCGATGAGGAAGCGCGGCGTGCGAATCGGGAACGGGAGGATTTGACCGGGGAGCGGCGATCGATCGTCAACAAGATCGACGGCATTTTGGCGACGCTAGGCATAAAGGGATACAAGGCTTTGCGGCGCGATCGCCGCGAGCAATTGAATTCGCGCATGCCAGCCGGACGGCGATCCCATTCCTCCAAAGGCGAAAGCGCGTATCGAACGTCTGCTTGACCGACTCGATCTCGTTCTGAAGCTGATTGAGCAAGTGGAGTCGACGCGCGACGCCGTTCTCGAGAAGGATGCGCCGGCAGATGAAGCGGAGAGGATGATCCGCTCGCTGACACACTTGCGGTCCATCGGCGCGGACTTCGCTACACTCCTCGTGCGTGAGGCATTCGTGCGACAGTTTCGCAATCGACGCGCGCTCGGCGGATATGTCGGGCTTGGCGGAACGCCGTTCTCAAGCGGCGGCAGCGAACGTGAACAAGGAATCGGAAAAGACGGCAACAGCCGGGTGCGTGCGGCGATGGTCGAACTCGCGTGGATGTGGTTGCGTTGGCAGCCGGACAGCACCTTGTCGGTGTGGTTCCGCGCACGTGTCGGTGCGATGGGAGGGCGGATCAGGAAAATCATGATCGTCGCCCTGGCTCGCAAGCTGCTCGTCGCTTTATGGCGCTACGTGAAGGATGGCGTCATTCCCGAAGGAGCGAGAATGAAGCCGGCGTAAGACCAGCATTTCAATCTCTCGCCAAGTAAGGTCAAGGTTGGCGGTCGCCGCAGAAACCCGAGGGCCCGTCAGGGCGCCGATGTGAAGATTGGACCCGCCGCAAGGAACTCCTTTCCCGGATGCTGGGATCGTGGTCGGGGATCATAAGATCCCACCGGATACGAGGTTGGCAGGAAGTTCGCCTGTCTATCAAATCGGAGTTCCCCGAGACCAACAATTTGGTGGTTGACTTCCGGGCCCTCATACGAGGGTTTCGGACGCCGGCCCTGTGCGGGACGGCCGTGCGAGATGCGGGGGCCGGCGTTCGAAAGCCTCCCAAGGAGGAAACCGCGGGGAGGAAGGGCGCTGTTTGGTTGGCGGCGATCTATGGGGATTTGAGGATCGCGGATGCAACTCGGGCGTCGGCGCGGAGGCCAGTGGAGCGCCGACCTATCGGCGGGAGGAACGAGGGCGATCCTGTTCGGTGGTGAGCAGGCGGCGGTTTGGCGTCAGCGCGATGTTTGGAGCGCCTCTTCGGACGTGGTGAGGTCAGCGCTGTCGTGCTCCGGGGCGCGGTTGGAGGCAAAAGCGATCGACGTTGCGAGGCGGAATGGGCTGCGACTGTCATGAGGTGTCGATGCTGATCCGGCTTGGCGGTGGGGAGCGTGCGGGGCGCGGGCCCTCGAACGTTTCGACGATGATCATCCGGCCGCCACAACATGGGCATCGGCGGGGAGACGAAACGTCTTCGGCCTCGCTGTCGGCCTCGGCGTTGGCGTTCTGGGGCGAGACCTTGGGCGCGGCGAGCGCTTGGCGGACGCGCTCGATGTTGCGGGCGCGAACCGTGCCGGCGAAGAGGCCGTAGTGGCGGATGCGGTGGAAGCCGCTCGGCAGCACGTGCAGGAGGAAGCGGCGGATGAACTCGGCGGCGTCGAGGGTCATGGTCTTGAGCCGGTTGGGGCCTTCGATCCGGTAATCCTTCCATTTGAAGGTGACGCCCTTGTCGTCGAGCGCGACGAGCCGCGAGTTGGAGATGGCGACGCGGTGGGTGTAGCGCGACAGATAGGCGAGCACGGCTTTCGGCCCGGCGAAGGGTCGCTTGGCGTAGACGACCCACTCGGACCGGCGCAACGGCGCGAGCGCGGCGTCGAAGGCGCGTTTGTCGGCGAGCGGCGCCAGATCGCCGAGGAAGGCCAGGCGGCCGGCCTCATGCAGGGCAGCGAGCCCTTCGAGAAACAGGCGGCGGAACAGACGCGAGAGCACGCGCACCGGCAGGAAGAAGCCGGGCTTGCAGGCGATCCAGCGCGACCCGTCCGGCGACAGGCCGCCGCCTGGAACGATGACGTGGACGTGGGGATGATGGGTCAGCGCCGAGCCCCAGGTGTGCAGCACGGCGGTGAGGCCGATGCGCGCGCCGAGATGCTTGGGGTCGGCGGCGATGGTGATGAGCGTCTCGGCGGCGGTCCTGAACAGGAGGTCGTAGACGGCGGCCTTGTTCTGGAACGCGATCGCGCCGATCGCGGCCGGCAGGGTGAAGACGACGTGGTAGTAGGCGAACCGGCAGGAGTTCGGCCTCGCGCTCGGCGAGCCATTGCCGCGCCGCCGCGCCCTGACACTTCGGGCAATGCCGGTTGCGGCAGGTAATGGGCGGCGCCCATTACCTGCCTTATGGGCACTTTCAGTAATGGGGAGTTGGTGTGCTGGCGTCGGCGCTTTTTCTGTGAATTGCAGCGATCTTTCTCTCCATAACAGCACGGTCCCGCGTCTCCGTCGGCTCGGCCGCCAATGGCCGATCATGAACGGGGACGAATATGTTGGAGACCTACTTCTCGGCGTCGAAGATGCGGGCGGATCTGCGCAGCGGGCCGAGCGGACCATACCTTGACGATTTCGCAGCCGCGCTGGAGCGGCAAGGGTATAGCGGCGACACGGCGATCCGATATCTGCGGGCGGCGGCGCACCTTGGCCATGTCGTGGCTCGCCAAGGGGCAATGCCAAACGAGATTGATCTGGCGGCGTTCGGCGAGCACTTGCGCATTTGCCGATGTCCGCGCGCCACGGGAGGGCGCCGCAACCACCACACCATTTTCGGCGCCAGGCTCTTTCACCGGCATCTCGTCGAAATCGGCGTTTGCCATCCCGCCGCCGCGTCGTTGCAACGAGCCGAGCCGCGCCTCGTGAGGCACTTCAAAGAATGGCTGCGCAAGCACCGCGGGGCGTCCGACGCCACGATCAGACTCTACGCCCGTGACGCCGCGCGCCTGGCAGCGGCGCTCGGGGACGATCCGGGAGGATGGGAGCCGGCCGCCATTCGCAGCTTCTTCCTGGACTGCGCGAGCCGTTACGGCGAGGGAACGGTCGAGAAGTTGTCGACCAGCCTGCGTGCGTTCTTGCGCTGTCTTGCTGTCGAAGGTCGCTGCCGGGCGGGTCTCGCCGATGTCGTCCCCAGCTATGCCCGTTGGCGGCTCGCCGACTTGCCGCGATATCTGGCGGCGGAGCAGGTGAACCGACTGATTGCGGCATCCGAGGGCGAAGTCATCGAGCGCCGACGGGATCGCGCGATCCTGCTGCTCCTGGCGCGCCTCGGGCTGCGCGCCGGAGACGTGGCGCAACTCCGCCTCGATGACATCGAGTGGGAGACAGGCTCGCTGCGGGTCTCGGGCAAGTCGCGCTACGAGGTGCGTCTGCCGCTTCCGCAGGATGTCGGGGATGCGATCGCCGCCTACCTCGCGGACCGCCCTTCGACCTGCCCGAGCGATCACGTGTTCCTGCGCAATATTGCCCCCTTTCGACCGTTCCGGAATGGCGACGGCATCTCGTCGGTGGTGAGACGCGTCATGCAGCGGGCCGGCGTCGTGGCGCCGATCAAGGGGGCGCACGTCCTGCGCCACACGGCGGCGACCGAGATGCTGCGTCATGGCGTTCCGCTGGAGAAGATCGGGTTGGTCCTGCGGCACCGAGGTGTCGACACGACAGCCCATTACGCCAAGGCCGATGTCGCGCTCCTGAAGCAAATCGCGCAGCCCTGGCCGGAGGTCTTCTGATGTTGAAGGCCATCGAGGCTTATCTGGCGCTCCGCCGCGCCACCGGATTTGCAATGCTGAATGCGGAATGCCTGCTCAGGAGCTTTGCCGGCTTCGCGACCGAGCGCGGGCAGACGCATGTCCATGCGCAAACCGCAATTGAATGGGCGGCGCGGGGGCCGTCCGTTGCGCAACGCGACGCCCGGCTGAAGGCCGTCTGTCGCTTCGTGCGTCATGTCCGGGTTGAAGACGCCCGGCATGAGTTGCCCCCAGCCAATCACTTCGGCGCCCGCAAGACGCGGCGCTCGCCGCATATCTACTCAGCAGCGGAGATCGATCGCCTGATCGAGGCCGCCCTTCGGCTTCGACCCCAAGGCGGCTTGCGGTCCCGGACCTATGCGACATTGATCGCACTGCTCTCAGTCACCGGGTTGAGGATCTCCGAAGCGCTGAAGCTGACGGTCGCGGACGTGACGCGTGACGGCCTGCTGATCCGCGAGACCAAGTTCCGGAAAACCCGCTTGGTGCCGCTGCACGACACGGCAGGAGCGGGCTTGAAGCGCTATCTGGCGCGTCGCCGGCCCCATTCCGAGGCTGATCCGATCTTCGTTGACGCGCGTGGTCTGCCGCTGCGCTACATTGCAGTCAAAGAGACTTTCGACAGGCTGGTCGACAGGGCAGGTGTCGCACCGGCGTCGCGGCGCCGCCCGCGTCTGCACGATCTGCGGCACACGTTCGCGGTGCGCGTGCTGCAAGGCGGCGCTGAAGATCGAAGCCGACGAGCTGAAGATCGAAGCCGACGACATGCGAATATGGCCGCGCTTGCGACCTACATGGGTCACGTCAACATCTATGCGACCTACTGGTACCTGGAGGCCACCGCCGACCTCATGCGCGACGTCGCCGTGGCCGGTGAGGCGTTCTTCGCCGAAGGGAGGCAATCATGACGCCGATTGCTCCTCTCATCGAAGCGTTCCTCGACGAGACGCTCGCGCGTCAGCGGGCCGTCAGTCGGCATACGCGCGACTCCTATGCCGTCAGCTTCCAGTTGCTCTTCATGTTCGCTGCAAAAAGACTGAAGGTCTCACCGTCGGCGCTGACGCTGGAGCAACTCGACGCCGGCCTCGTCAGCGCCTTCCTCGAGCATCTCGAGGATGACCGGAAAAACGCGCCGGTGACGCGCAATGTCCGGCTGGCGGCCATCAAGTCCTTCTTCCGCTTCCTCGAATACAGGCAGCCTGCAGCCCTGGAGCATATCCGCCGCGTCCTGGCGATTCCGTTCAAGAAGACGGATCAGCGTCTGGTCCCCTATCTCCAGCGGCAGGAGTTGCAAGCGGTGCTTGACGCTCCGGATCCCGCCACGCGCGACGGCGTCCGCGACCGGGCCATGCTGCATCTGGCGGTTTGCGCGGGCCTGCGCGTGTCCGAACTGACGGGGTTGAAGCTCGACGACATCGACCTGTCGTCGATGAGCATTCGTGTTCTCGGCAAGGGGCGACGGGAACGGACACTTCCCCTGTGGAAGACGACCGCCGCAGCCCTGCGCGCATGGCTCGCCGTTCGCGGCCGGGTGGCAGCGCCCGAGGTGTTCGTCAACGCCCGAGGAGAGCCGCTGAGCCGATGGGGCTTCGCCTATCTGCTCAAGCAGCATGCAGCGACCGCCGCTCGAACACATCCCGGCATCGACAAGAAACGCATCTCGCCCCACGTGCTCAGGCACACATGCGCGATGATTGTCCTGCAGGCAACCCAAGACATCCGGAAGGTGTCGCTGTGGTTGGGTCACGCCACTCTGACGACCACGGAGATCTACACGCGTGGAGATCCGACAGAGAAGCTCGAAGCCATGGAATTGATCGTTCCACCGCATCTGCGACGCGGCGCTTTCCAGCCGTCCGACAAGCTGATCGAGCTCCTCAGACGCTCCTCGTAATGGAGAGCCGGATTGGCGGCGGCGGACACAAAAGCGCGTTCAAGTCGTCGCCAACTCCCCATTACTGAAAGTGCCCATAAGGCAGGAATTGTAGGCGACGCGTTCGTGCGCGCAGTCCTCGCAGCGCTCGACATGGCCGCCGAGCGCGGCGGTGCGACAGGTCTCGATCGCCGACATGACCTTCAACTGGGCGAGGCTCACATGGCCGGCGTTGGCCGTGCGCCAAGCCGCCCCGTGGGCGCGAAAGACGTCGGCGACCTCGAGGCGAGGCCGCGCCATGCGGCCGTTGGTCAGGCGGGCGGCGATCGGCTTCGCCAGGTTGACGCCCAGCCGCTCCAGCGGGCTCTTGATGTCGCGGACCGTGTTGACGGCGACGCGGGTGTAGAGCGCGGTCGTCTCCAGCTTGGCGTGTCCGAGCGGACACGCGTCATAATGCACCTTCTTTGAACTCATTGAAAGTCAAAGGCCCGCTGATCGGGATCTGGTGTTAGCGGAAGGTCTGGTCGCTTGCGCGCAGTCAATCCGATCAGGTCTGCTGTCCTGATTGCCCAGGGAGCGCCTGGGCAGACCTGTTGGCCCTTGATGTCCCCACGGCGGAGCATGCGCAGCGCCGTCATATTGCATACCCCGACCAATTTCGCTGCAGCCTCGAGCGTGATCTCGCCGCGCTCGGCCCATTCGCCGTCGCGGTAGCCGGCGATCTCGTGGTGATTGCGGAAGCCGCGCACGCGCTCCTGCGTCCAGGCATTGCCATGTCCGGTCGCGACGCGGATGCGGTTGAGCAGGCGTGCAATCTGACGGTCCGGCATCAGTCGGGCCAGCTCATGCATGAGCACGATTGTATCGTCCGGAATGCGTGGACTGTGCCGGCCGGCCGCATTCAGCCGCTGCTTCACCTGCAGCTCAGTGTGATCGCCGCCTTGCCAGTGCAGGACCGCATGAATGATCGCGCCGTCGCGGCGCACGACGATTTCCGAGATCGCAGTGCGGAGAATCCGCTTGCGGGTCGCAGGCGTTGCGGCGGGATGCGACCAGGCGCGTTCGAGATCGGCGCCGAGCGCAAGGAGTTGCTGCCGCTCCGGCTCGCCAAGCGGGGGCGGACGCCGCGCAATCATGGCCGCGATATCGCCCTCGATCCGGGCAATGGCTTGCAAAGCCTCATTCCATCGGCGCTCCAGCTCGCCGGCGACGAGCCGATTGGCCGGATCGACAGAATTCGTACTGGCGGCGGGCGTGAGCGGCCTCGTAGCGGGCCTGCTGCAAGGAGAGTTCCAGTTGCCGCTCAGCCGTCGTGGTCTCAGCCGACTGGGCTTCGATCGCCTTAACCGCGGCCTCGATGCCGAGTGGTTTCAGGACGCGCAGCACCTCCTTGGCGATCGCCGCGTCGATGCTCAAGCCGCTCACCGAGATGCATCGCTTGGCGCCGTGGTTCATGCGCGCGCCATAGCAGTTATAGCGACCGAGCTTGCCGCCGTAGTGCACATGGAGTTTGCGGCCGCAGTGGCCGCAGCGCAGAAGCCCAGGCAGCAACAACTCGCCTTTACGGGCCGCCCCGCGAGCGAGCGCGCTGCTCATGCCGGTCGCGTTGTTGGCGATTGCTTTGACGTTGCGTTCGAACTCGTCCCAGGTGATGTAGGCGGCGTGATGGTCCTTGATCAGAACGTCCCATTCGTCGATCGGCCGGCGCACGCCACGGCGAATGCGCTTGCGACCTTCCACCACGCTGATCCGGCTCGTGGTGCGCCCGAATGCATAAGCGCCGGCATAGATGGGATTGGTCAGGATGTTGTGCACGATGTTGTAGGCCGGCAAGCGCCACACGACGCCGTGCGCCTCGCCCCGACGCGATTTGGCGGGCAATTCGATCCCTTCGTCTCTGAGCCAGACATGCACCTGCCGCGCACTCTGGAACTCGGCGAATTTCGTGAAGACGAGTTGAATGGCCTGTTGCACGCGCTTGTCCGGATCCTTTTCGATCCGGTCGCGCCCCACTTTCACATAGCCAGCTGCCACGCCGAGAACCAGCGCGCCGCGACGCGCCATCTGACGCAACGCCTCCTGCGAGCGCTGGCGGAACAGCGACAACTCAAGTTCGCTCATCGTGCCTTTCATGCCGAGCAATAATCGATCGTTGGGATGGCGAGGATCGTAGATCCCGTCCTCGTCGACGAGGATGGTGCCGACCAATCCACAGAACTCTATCAGCGTGTGCCAGTCGCGTCCGTTGCGGGCGAGACGCGAGGCCTCGATCGCGAGCACGGCGCCGCCCTTCTGACGCGTGCCGATTGGCGAGCTATTTGTGCTCCTTCGCGATTTGATCCAAATGGGTATCTCCTTCACACCCGTTAATCACACCCGTTAAGTTGATTTCTTCGTCCGGGTGTGACCGACAATCGAATTGTAAGGCGCGGGCTCGACCGCAATCGCCTGCTGGGCGAGCCTGTGGAACAGCAACCCGCGAGCATTCGAGCGTCGCCGGTTGAACCGAAAAGTGAATTCGTCGAGGTAGTAATCGAGGTGTTGTTGCTGGATGCCGCCCTGGTGAGTGCCGAGAAGCCACCGCTTGAGAAGCGAGGCGACAGTGTGAACCCGCGGCATGACTTCGTGGGCTGGATCCAAACCGTCGCTGATGACGGTGATCTGGTGCTGGTAGCCAGCGTTCGCCAGCCCGGAATACCCGCGCCATCCGTCGGTGTGGACTGCCGACCCCGGCGCCACGACGCTCTGCACGAAGGGGAGAAGGCTATCCGCCGACACATCCTTGATGCGCCGAAGGCGGATCCGGCCGATGGCCCGACCGCTCTTTTCGGCGGCCACGGCGACAATGGTCTTGGCTTCGGCGCCCCGACCACGCTTGCCCTCTTCCGGGCCTCCGACGTAGGTTTCGTCGACTTCTACCATCCCCGTGAGACAATCCCGACCAGGCCGGACCATCGCCCGCCGCAGCTTGTGCAGCCAAGTCCAGGCCGTCTCGTAGCTGCCAAGCCCCAGTGCCCGCTGCAGCCCGAGCGCGCTGACCCCGTTCTTCTGACTGGTGACGAACCACATCGCAAGAAACCACATTCGCAGCGGCTTGCGCGTATCCTGGAACACCGTGCCAGCCGTCAGCGACGTCTCCCACTCGCAGGCGCGACATCGCAACCGTCCGCGCGACATCCCCCACGGGTCCGCGGCCACGCCGCATTCCGGGCACAGGAACCCGTCCGGCCAACGCAGGCGGCGGATGTAGTCCCGGCAAGCAGCGTCGCTACGAAACCACTCATCCATCTCTTGGAACGTCCGTGGATAATCGATTCCAGAAGTGGCGTTGCACGCAGTCTCCATCGCATATTCATACTACCGCCGAAGCTGGCGGGCGTGAAGGGGATACCCAATTTGATCCAATCCTTGCGTCCGGGAATTGGAACACGGAATTTTCCGATGGCGTCCCTCGCTAGCAACTCTTACGCCAAGGTCGACGAGTTCGATCCGCCTCCGCGGCAAGCGGCTGCGTTCGCGAGTCTATTTGCCCGCTCACCAGCCGGGACTCCCGGACGATGGGCTGCCGGGAGACCGCTATGTGGAATATCACCGTCGACGCGCCGGGGCCGGGCTCGGCATGCAGATCACTGGGGCGACGCCGGTCCTCTGGTCGGAGGTCTGGGCCGGCGGGCTGACCCTGGTCAACATCGACGACCGCATCATTCCCGGATACCAGCGGCTCGCGGCCGCCGTGCATGCGGAAGGCGGCCTGATGCTGGCGCAGCTCGCCCATGTCGGTGCGATGGAGACAACAGGCGACGCCATCATCAGCGCCTCGTGGACTCACTCCGAGATCACGCAGCAGACGTCTCGGGAGGCCACGCCCGACGAGCTCGCCGAGATCGCGGAGCTTTACCGTGCTGCGGCGCTCCGCTGCCGGGCGGGCGATCTCGACGGCGTCGAGGTGACGATGGCCCATGGAATGCTGCTTGCGAGCTTCCTCTCGCCGCTCATGAACCGGCGGACCGACTGCTATGGCGGCAACCTCGACGGGCGCACCCTGTACCCCCGCGAAGTGGTCAGCGCGGTTCGATCCGCGATGGGACCCGACGCCATCGTCGGAATCCGCATCCCCGGCGACGAACTCGTCCAGGGCGGCATAGGCCCGGAGGGGGCGGCGGTCCTCGCCGAGCGTCTCGTGCGGTCCGGCGAGGTCGACTATGTGAGCGTGACCGCGGGCAACAACACGCGAAAGCCCGCCCGCGTCGATCACTGGCCGCCGACGCCCGCGCCGCTTGCGGCCTTTCGGCATCTGTCGCGTGGCGTGAAGAAGGCCGTGCAGGTTCCCGTCGCGACGGTCGGCCGGGTGACCACGCTCGCATTGGCCGAGGACATTCTACGCTCCGGCGACGCCGACCTCGTCGGCATGGTGCGGGCCCATATCGCGGACCCCGAGCTCCTGCCCAAGTCGAGGGCCGGCCGGGCGGCGAGCGTTCGCCCCTGTGTCGGCGCGAACATCTGCATTAACAGTCTGCTGGACCACAAGCCGCTCACTTGCCTGGCGAACCCCGACGTCGGCCGGCCTGCGGCGCGCATCGTCGAGGGCTGGGGCGCTGGTCGCCGGGCTGTTGTGGTCGGCGGAGGGCCCGCCGGACTCGAAGCCGCTCGCCGGCTCGCGATTGGAGGCTGGCGTACGATTTTGATGGAGCGCGAGGCGCGCCTCGGCGGACAGATTGTCCTCTGGTCGCAGACGCCCTCGCGAATCGAATTTCTTCAGCTTGTGAACTGGTGGGCGGGCGAATGCGAACGCCTCGGCGTCGAGGTCCGCACGAGCGCCGAGGCCGACTCTGCTCTGCTGGCGGGCCTAACCCCCGATCTCGTTGTAGTCGCGACCGGATCAAGGCCCGTGGAAGCGCCCGTTCCACAGCAGGGCGATAGCCTAAGCCAGATCGGGCCGTACGATCCGATCCCGGCGGGTGGCCACGTTCTCGTCCGCGACGAGATGGGCCGTCTCCCGGCGCTGCTTACTGCCGAGCGGGCCTCCCTCAGTGCTAGCCGTGTCACCCTGGTGACCTCGCTCCTGCATCCCGGCGAGGGCGACGGACTGACCACCGTCTATCCCCTCATTCGCGACGTCGCCGCGCGCGGCGTAACGATGGTCGACCGGGCGAAAGTTACGGGGATCGACGGACGACGCGTGCTATTGGAAGGCCTGTTCGGCGAGGCGCGGCCTCCAGTAGAAGACGTGGATGCAGTGGTCACCGTCGTCCACGCGGTCAGTGTCGCCGGCCTTGCTATAGAGACGGGCCGCGCGGGGCTGACCGTCGTGACGATTGGAGACGCGCATCTGCCCGGGGATGTGACAAGTGCGGTATCTCACGCGGCCCGCCTCCTGGACGGCCTGGCGAACTCATCCTCCTACGCGTTGGGGTCTCCATCGCGGGCACGAGCGCTATGAGCATAACTTGAGCCTGCAGCAATCTGCTTCTTGGGCGGGTGCTTGAGCTTACGCGCCATATCGGCAGAGCTGGCCGATCGCGCCGTCCTCAACGAGCGCGGATGGCCGTTCAGCCCCAAGTCCGTCGCCGCCACGCTGGCGGGTTGAGGACTACGCCAAATGCCCGATTGGAAGTCCTCGTCTCAGACGCTGCCCAGCAGGTGTATCCATGTGGGCCTCAGGCTGCGGCATGAGGTTGATCTCTCCAGTTTTTTCTTGGGGCCCTGGCTGTTCCGACGATCGCCCCGGAACCGAGGCGCCGCACGGCGCGATCAGCTTCACCGGCAAGGCGAAGGCGCTCCTCTACGACCGCTTTGGCACAAGAACTCGCACCATCGTCGACTATCGCAGGCGCGGAGTCTTGTCGCGAGTCCAATCGCTTCGATAGCGCTCAACTCCGGCTTCTCGGACCTGTCCCACTTCAACCGAATGTTCCGCCGCCGGTATAACGCCACACCAACCGAGGTGCGGACCGCTGAACGTCTCTGACCTTTGCGTTCCTCGCGGCTTCGTGGGCGTTAGGGCGAGAGCAGCCGCGAGCCGATGATGCGAACGACGGCTATGTGGTTTGGCCCGCTCGCCACGCCGTCAATCGAGTGGAGCCGCTATTTGCGCATTGTTGCCCTTCCAGGCTGTCCTTGGTACCTCTTCGTTTTGCCATTTCGGTTGCAGTATCGCCCGCTCAAATCTTGATCGATGGTCCTACATTTCACGAAACGGGAGCTCGGCTCCTTCGCTGGCCCTTTGCGACCTAAAGTTCGAGAGCGTCACGCCGACGAGTCGGACGCCTTTGGGCGGCGGGAAGATAGACCGGATCAGATCAAGAGCGACTTCATGCAGCCTGTCCCTGGTGTCTATGGTCATTTCCTGGCTTCGGCTTCGGGTGGAGATTTGAAAGTCGGCCCATTTGATCTTCACCGTGACGGTGCGACCGCGAGAATTCGCTCTCTCGCACCAGGTCCAGACCTCGTCGGCCATCGCGACCACGCCCGCTTCAATCCGACCAGGATCGATAACATCCTCAGGGAAGGTCGTCTCCGATCCAGAGGACTTTCGTTCGCGGTCAGGTTGGACCGGGCGATCGTCCTGACCTCGCGCAAGTTCGTGATACCAGGTCCCCGACTTGCCGAAGTGGTTCCGCAGGAAATCGAGCGTCTGACTCCGCAGGTCCGCGCCCGTCTCGATGCCAAGAGCGTGCATCTTGGCCGCCGTCACCGGTCCGACGCCATGAAATTTTTGCAACTGGTAGGCTCGCTACGAAGGCTTCCCCTTCGTCTGGCATGATCGCAAATTGGCCGTTTGGCTTTTGTTGGTCCGATGCGAGCTTGGCGAGGAACTTATTGTAGGAAATTCCGGCCGAGGCCATAAGCTCGGTTTCATCGTGAATCCGTTTCCTTATTTCCTTGGCCGTCGCCCATGCGCTCACGCCGCTCCTGAGATTATCAGTCACATCGAGGTAGGCTTCATCGAGAGAAAGGGGCTCAACCAAGGGGGTGTAATCCATGAAGATCGCATGGATCTGTTTTGACAGGGCGCGGTAAGCGTCGAACCGCGGCGGAACGAAAACAAGCTCCGCGCACTTCCGCATCGCGATCGTTGAAGGCATAGCCGAGCGCACCCCGAAGCGGCGCGCCTCGTAACTAGCCGCAGCAACGACGCCGCGTTTGGCTGGGTAGCCGACCGCAACTGGTCTACCCCTGAGGGCTGGATCGTCGCGCTGTTCGACGGACGCATAGAAGGCGTCCATGTCGATGTGGATGATCTTGCGAATCCGCCCGTGGTTCATCGGACGATTTTATTCGGATTAGGCGTGCTGAACACGCGAAGCTAATCGAATCGTGCCGCGCTACCTCACTTCCCCGCCGCCTGGCGAGGACGCGTCGTCGTCGTGAGAGGCCTTGCGCTAGTCGATCTTGCTGCGCGACGATTGTTGCAATTGGCCTATCTAGACGGAGCGGAATCATGCCGAAAAAGAGGAACACTATTCGGAAGCCATGGACGAAGGAAGATTTGCGTGAACTCAAGACGCACTCGAAAGCCAGAACTCCGGTACTGCAGGTCGCGAAGGCGATGAAACGAACCGAGGGGGCGGTCCGGCAAAAGGCAAAGACGATCGGGATCGGTCTCGGACATCGACGCTGAGACCTGTCTCGCGCGTGGTCGAGCGCTTTGCAGGCGTTACGCCTCGGATTTTCATTTCGATCACGGCTCTCGAGGACGGAGGGATTATCCCTCTGGAACGCCCGCCAAGCGCATGCCTTCGATCACGCGCGCGCGTTGGGCGAGGTAGACCACATTGTCGCTTTGGGCGCCGGCGCGGAAGCGGCGAAGGGTGAAGTCCGGGTCGACAGCGAGGCCGGCCTTCACCTCCCGGCGCGCCTCGTCGAGCCGGCCGAGATGCGCGAGACAGGCGGCGAGCAGGAAGAACGCCAGGGGTCGGTTGCGGTTGGCGTCGATCGATTTTCTCAGCCAGGCCGACGCTTCGGCGAATTCGCCGAGAAGCACCTTCGCAGAGCCTGCAACCAGAAACCACTCAAACATCATCGCGTCGCGCGGGCTCAGGCGCAAGGCTTCCAGGACATGGGCCTCGGCTTCCTGTGCCCTGCCCATGCAGGCAAGCGCGGAGCCCATCAACGCTCGCGCCCCGGCCAAATTCGGGTCGATCGCCAGCGCCCGCTCCAGTTCCTCGACGCTTCGCTGAGCCCGATAGGTCGCCCGAAGTACGACGCCCATGAACAGGTGAGCGTCTGCATTGTTCGGCGCCGCCGCCAACGCCTTGGTCAGGCGCATCGGCCTCAGCCAAGAGCGCCTGGGGATCGTCCGTCATGTCGCTGAGGCAAACCAGCACGTCCACGCGGGCGACGCCGACCAGCGCGTCGATATTGCCGGGATCCAATTCGAGCGCGCGCTCGAAGAACCCGCGCGCCTTCGCCAGCATCTCCGGAGCGAAGCCGCGATTGAGCAGTGCTCGCCCTTGAAGATAGAAATCCATCGAGTTCGGGATTGGGCGCTTGCTCGGCGCGCCGCGCCTCGGCGGCGATCAGCTCGGCGTTAAGCTGGTTGGCGAGCCGCGACACGATCTCGTCCTGCATGTCGAAGAGGTCGGCCAGCGGCTTGTCGGAGCGCTCGGCCCAAAGGTGCCTACCGGTCTCCACTTCAATCAGCTGCACGTTGACGCGCATGCGGTTTCCCGCGCGCTGCACGCTGCCTTCGAGCACGTAGCGCACGTTGAGCTCGCGTCCGATCCGCTGCAAATCGACGGCCTTGCCCTTGTAGGTGAAGGCCGTCGAGCTGCCGATGACGAAGGCGCCGGAGATGCGTGAGAGGTCGGTCGTCAGGCTCTCGGTAACTCCGTCGACGAAATAGTCTTGCTCGGGATCGCCGCTGATGTTCACAAAGGGCAGCACGACGAGAGAAAGACGCGGCGGCTCGCGACGCGCGGGCGCTTTCGCAGCGGGAGCGGCGCCGGCGGATTGTAAGTTGAGCGCATAGGCTCTTAGTGGTCGCGCGATGTTCTTGAGCTGCTTCTCGCCGAGATCGATGAAGGTTTCGCTCATTCGATCGCGAACCTGCTCGTAAGCCGCGGCGGAGACGCAAACCCCGCCCGGCTCGCAGACGCCTTCGAGCCGCGCGGCGATGTTCACGCCGTCGCCCATCAGATCGCCGTCGCTCTCCTCGACCACATCGCCCAGATGAATGCCGACGCGGAACTCGATGCGCCGTTCCGCCGGCAGGCCCGCGTTGCGCCCGACCATACCTGTCTGCATTTCGATCGCGCAACGCACCGCGTCCACCACACTTCGGAATTCGATCAGGCTGCCGTCGCCCGTGCGCTTGACGACGCGGCCGTGATGGGCGGCGACCGCCGGATCGATGAGATCGCTTCGAAGTCCGCGCAGACGCGCCAGCGTGCGATCCTCGTTTGCCCCCGCGAGCTGGCTGTAGCCGACGACATCCGCCACCAGGATCGCCGCGAGCTTTCGGGTCGCGCTCATTGGGGCAAGCCTCCCCAAGAACACTAGCACCCCGCGACGGTCATTTCTAACGGCCGCTATTTGCGCACTCCGGCCGTCCACGGCAGCGAATTCGAACTCCCGCCGTCGCGGTCGTGTTTGTGGCAATCTACCCCATTAGCGGGGTCACGCCTCCGCTGACTTTGGAACGCTGCCTTCCCTGTGCGTTTTTCTGACCGGACAGCCGAGCGGCGAATGAAACCGGAATTCAGCCCTACTGATCTGGACCGGCACGGCTCCCGGCGTTCGCGAAATGCTCTCCTGGCTCAGGCGGCCGCTTTGACTCCCGGGCACAGCGTTGGTTAGACGCGCACAGCGCCATCGAGGATTTGGGGGAGGCTTTGTTCGGGCAATGACCCGCTTCTTGACCGCCGCAGTATCCTTGCGGCCATCGGGGTCGCCCTGGGGGGCTGCGCAGCGCCGCGCGGAATTATGCCGGCGGGCTTTTATCCGTTCGCTTACCCCGAATCCGCGTCCGCCTACGGCCCGATCCTCGACCATGGGCACGAGATCCCTGCGCTCGACCTGTCAAAGATCGACCCCGCTCTCCTTCGCCAGCTGACGCCTTCCCCAGGGCCGTACCGGCCGGGCACGATCATCGTGAATGTCGGCGAGCGAAGGCTCTATCTGGTTCGGCCCGGCGGTGCCGCCATTCGCTACGCGGTGGGCGTCGGTCGCGAGGAAGCGCTCAATTTTCGCGGCTCGGCCGTCATCGGCAGAAAGGCCGAATGGCCCAGGTGGTCGCCGACTGAGGACATGATTCGCCGGATGCCGATCTATGCGCATTACGCGGGCGGCCTGGCGGGCGGCATCGACAATCCGCTCGGAGCGCGCGCGCTTTATCTATACCGAGGCAATCAGGACACCTATTTCCGCCTGCACGGAACCAAAGAGCCGGAGACGATCGGCGAAAAAGTGTCGAGCGGGTGCAACCGCCTGTTTAATCACGACGTCATCGACCTTTACGACCGCGTGTCGGTCGGCGCTCCGGTCGTCGTCCTGCAGGAAGCGCGCGAACCGTTCCGCGCCGACGCCGAAGCGGATAATCCTTACTGGGCGGTCGCCCCAGAAACGCACTGACCCGGCTTCGAGCGAGACTGGGGGCAATGACGACCGCGGCGTTGTGTCGACTCCTGGTTGGCGCGCGGCGCTTGTGGGCAAGCAACTCGAACGGAGCCGGAGGCGAAGGAATGTCCTGAACCGCCCCGGGTTTGCCGGAGGCTGTTTCGTTTGAGTCACGCCGCCATGGCGGGTTGCTCCGTCATGGCATAGTAGCGTTCCTCGGCTTCGGCCGGCGGGATGTTGCCGATGGGCTCCAGCAGCCGGCGATTGTTGAACCAGTCCACCCACTCCAGCGTCGCGAACTCGACAGCCTCGAACGACCGCCATGGCCCGCGCCGGTGGATGACCTCGGCCTTGTAGAGACCATTGATGGTTTCGGCGAGAGCATTGTCATAGCTGTCCCCCACGCTGCCTACAGAAGGCTCGATGCCCGCTTCCGCCAAGCGCTCGGTGTATTTGATCGAGACGTATTGGGCGGATTTAAGCGGTCGTCGCAACACGATCTTTGTCGGCTGATAGGAGAAACCGGTCAAGCGCCTCTGCGGGTGTCTTCCAATCAAGCGTCTTTCGGGGCCGCGAGTTGAGGGCGGCGGCCACGGCTGCAATCTCGTTGGCGCTGTGCATGCTGAGATCGGTCCCTTTGGGGAAGTACTGGCGCAGCAGTCCGTTAGTGTTCTCGTTGGTGCCCCGTTGCCATGGGCTGTGAGGATCGCAGAAATAGACTCGCACGCCCGCCTCGATCTTGAGGCGCGCGTGCTGGGCCATCTCAGCTCCTTGATCCCAAGTCAGCGACCGGCGCAGCTGCTCGGGCAACGTGACGATCGTGCGCGTGATGGCGTCACGTACCGCCTCGGCGCCATGACCGGCGAGTGCGGGCCCGTTCTTCACGCGAGCCTCGTGGCCATGGCCCGCCATGCGCGGCAGGTATAGCAGCAGAGTGAAGCGCGTCGTGCGCTCCACCAAGGTGCCGATCGCCGAACTCCCAAGACCCAGGATAAGGTCTCCTTCCCAGTGGCCCGGCACGGCGCGATCGGCTGCCTCCGCCGGACGTTGGCTGATCATGATCTCGGGAGAGATGAAGGTCTTGCCTCGCCCGCGCGTGCGCGCCCTCGGCATCCGCAACACGCGCCCGGTGCGCAGGCAGGCCGTCAGTTCGCGGCGCAACGCGCCTCGACCTTGAACGAACAGCGCTTGATAGATGGCTTCATGGCTGATGCGCATGGTCGCGTCGTCCGGGAAGTCCACCGGCAGGCGACGGGCGATCTGCTCCGGGCTCCAGGCGTTTGCCCATCGCCGGTCCTTCCGTGGTCCGTGCCGACGGCTTTTCCAGGACACGACCGGGCCGGGAACAGGAGCCCCGCTCGGAGCCACGACGACGCCAGCCAACCGTTCCTCGACATAGGTTCTTAACGCCGCGTTGCGCGCAAGCTTCGCCTGCTTTGGGCGGCGAGCAGCGCGCTCGGCGTGCCATTGCGCTGTCGTCGCACGATACTCGAGGCCGCCGCTTCGGGTGGCGGCGTTGCGCCGCAGCTCTCGGGAGATTGTCGATGCCACCCGCCCGAGCCGGCGAGCGACCTCCTGCATGGAGTAGCCCTGAACGCGAAGGAGCGCGATCTCCTCCCGCTCCGCAAAAGAGAGATACCGACCAGAGAGCGGCTTCGCCGATAGCCCAAACATCGATGGCGGCATGCCCCCTGCCTTCCTGAACCATCGTGTTCCTACCGCCTGCGGGACACCGACACCGACCGCAGCATCTTCACTCGCCGTGCCTGCCGCAATCGCTGCCCAAAATCGCCGCCGCTCCTCTCGCCCTGCCACCGGCGGTCGACCTGGTGAGAACAAGCGCACCCGCCCAGAACGATCCGAGCGCCGTTTTCGAATGTTCATCGCAACTCCCGTCAAGGTGTTGCGACGACCACTTGAATCCGCCCTGGCTGCCCCGGTCGCTGTGATGCACGAGCCCGCCGCGATGCACGGGCCGTCGGTCATGCAGGGCCTGTTCCAACGCATCCAGAACGAAGCTCGCATGCGCGGTCCGTGATGCACGCCAGCCCACGATGCGCCGGGCGTAAGCGTCGATCACGAATGCGACGTAGACGAAGCCAGTCCAGGTCGCGACATAGGTGAAATCCGAGACCCACAGCGCGTTCGGCCTGGGCGCCCGGAACTGGCGGTTGACATGATCCAGCGGACAAGGCGCGGCCTTGTCGCTGATCGTGGTTTTGACCGGCTTGCCGCGGATCACGCCTTGCAGGCCCATGCTCCGCATCAGTCGCTCCACGGTGCATCGGGCGATATCCTCGCCCTCGCGGCGCAATTGCCGCCAGACCTTGCGCACGCCGTAGACGTCGAAGTTCTCCGCGAAGACACGCCTGATCTCGATCTTGCGAATCGCATCCTGCTTCGCGCGCGCCGATAGCTTGGCGGGATCGGACCGCTTTGCGGCATGGGCGCGATAGGTGGATGGGGCGATCGGCAGCACCTTGCAGATCGGCTCGACCCCATACGCCCTGCGATGATCGTCGATGAACGCGATCATGGCTTGTATCGGCGGTCGAGCTCCGCCTGGGCAAAATAGGCGCTAGCTTTGCGCAGGATCTCATTGGCTTGGCGAAGCTCGCGGTTCTCCCGCTCCAGGGTCTTGAGCTTGGCGGCTATGTCCGTGGTCAGGCCAGACTTGCGCCCGCTGTCGCGCTCGGCCTTGCCAACCCATTGATGCAGCGTCTGCGCAGTGCAGCCGATCTTGCCCGCAATCGAGACCAGCGTTGCCCAACGCGACGTATGTTCATGCTCGTGATCCAAAACCATCCGCACCGCGCGGGCTCGCACCTCAGGCGAGAACTTGTTCGTTGTCTTGCTTGTCATGGCTCCACCCTCTCAAGAGTTGGAGCCTCCGGCAAACCCGGGGCGGTTCATCCCAGCTCGCTGAGCTCCTTCAAGTGACGCGCATAATTTAGTATCTCGTAATTTCGGTTAGTGATCTGGGACAGTGGTTTCTTGACCGCGGCCGTAGGGAAATAGCGAAGATCATCGACCTCAGCCAGCGCACAGGCGAGCAACACCTCCTTGTAGATGCCCCCGGGTCGCCGCACAACGCTCGCCGCCTATAGGCGCTGCGTTGGCTCCGACGCCAGGAGCCAGGAGGCTCAACGGCGGCGACGAAGCTGGAAGCGCTCGGATTGGGCGCCCTTGCATCATCGGCCGTATCCAGAGGACCGGTGAGACGGTCGGCCCAACTTCGTCGTCTCTGACATGATAACAGCGTTAGCTGAGCCCTGCAACCGAAGGGTTGCGCTCCAAGCAAAGCGGTGTTACTGTCAAAGCGTGGGTTATCGTCGGCCGATTTCCCGTTTCCTGAAGCGCCGGGGAGGCGGTTATCTTTGGGGGCGGACTTACAGGCCGACGGCCGGCCGCTGACCTCGCCCTGGCGGCCGGTTTCCCGTCGCAGCCCCGACTCTCGGCCCCGAAAAACGAAACGGCCGCCGAGTTGCCGACAAAAAGAAGCCCCGCGCGAGCGGGGGGAGTGCTCGATCGCGGGGCAAGATTGGCGCGCTTGGGCTGGGGGGCAAATAAACGCGCCAACACAGTCAACGCGATGAGCGCCGGATTGTTCCGCCAGCGAACGGCTATTCCTTGAGGTTGGTAGTGGCGGATTTCCGATGCAGCGCACCGCTGCCCACGATACCGCGTTTTCTGAACGACACCACCGCGCCAGGAGCGCGACTACCCTCGCCAATTCGCCGGCGGCCCGCGCCGGTCAATACGTAACGACCTCTCACGTCGTCCCAGCGCATAAGGTTAGCTAGCTTGGATGGCGTTCTCCCGGAGCGACATCGTCATCGGATCGTGAACATGAGCGGGCGCAACGTCTCCGTGCGCGTCCACGCTCTTCAAAGCCTCAATCAGTCTCTTTTCGAGTGCGTCGATCATCATGTGCTTCCAATAGATACCGTCGGCTCGCGGTGCAAGGCTTGGTGAACGCCAGCCATCTGCAGATGGCCGTAGACCGAGCGGCGCTTGGCTCGACGATGCGCCACCAAGTTCGTCCCCTCTCTTCCTACGGGCATGCGCGCGCCGGGTGCGATGGTCGAAGTCAGGCGAGGTCCACGGCGAAACGCTTGAGATCGGCGAGCGAGCAGTGGTCGAGGGCGCCTTCGTGAGTAGCCCGCAAGACCACGCGGGGCGCGCAGCCCGCCTCCAGTGCTTCGCGCCAGCGGGGTGCACACAAGCACCAGCGGTCGCCGGGCCTCAGGCCGGGAAAGCCGAATTGGGGCGTCGAAGATCATTGCCGCGGGATTTGGAAAACTCGAGAAACGCGGCAGTCATGACGGTGCAGACCGTGTGGCTGCCGACGTCTTCTCCATTGGTGTTACAGCAACCGTCACGAAAGAAGCCCGTCTTGGGCTCCATCGAGCAGACGTCAAGCCGGCCGCCGAGGACATTCCGAGGGGAGCTCGGGCGACCTCCACCGTTCCCGCTGTCGTCCCTCAGCATTGCCCACTCCTGGATCGCCGCCATGCCCCGCGAATACCGGCATCCGCCGTGGGAGGGACAATTGCGCTTCCGAAGGTATCGAATCAGCGAGGGGCATGAAAAGCCCTTTGTGACCCGCGGCGTCCGCCACGAGGTCAAAATCTAACGCTTGGCACTCATCGGGGGATGTCGCGAATGGGCGCAGGCTGTGTGAAAACTCTAGAAGGTCCGGGGCACCACCGATTTTCGAGGTCTACGGCCTCGCTGAGCGAGAGAAAACGCACATCATTCGTGCTCAGCGCGGCCATAAATGTTCACTCACCGAGTTTTCGCACGGCCTTGGCGGATATGATCGGCGGATTTCGGAACCCATCGTGGTATCCCCTCCCCTGCCCCGGTGTGAAACGCTCAAGCCGAAATGGAGCGCGGATTTCTGCGTAAGCGCTTCGGCGATCGTGCGTCATCGCGAAATGGCGGCTGGCCCGCGGACGGGTTCGCGATCGACCCCGACGTATGTCTCTCCGTTGTGGCTTGGTCAACCGGTTGACCAAGCCAGGCCCGAGGGACACTATGCTGGACGAATTCGGCGTCGCATAGGCGATGCTGGCGCCGTGGAGCGCGACCATGACCATCACCGTCAAGGTCGGCGAAGCGCAAGACCCACCTTTCGGATCTCCTCGCCCGAGTCGAGGCGGGCGAGGAGATCATTATTGCGCGAGGGAACGACCCGATCGCCAAGCTGACCCGCATCGAGAAGGCGAGCGAGCCTCGAAGCCGTCCTTGCCGAGGCGCGCGCCGCACGCGCCCGGGCGAAGCCCGTGACGCGCGACGAGGTCCTCGCCTGGAAGCGCGAGGGGGCGCGCGGCGGATGAGAGTCGTGGTCGATGCGTCGATCGCCGCGGCGTGGCTTCTCCCGGAAAAGGACAGCGACGCGGCCGAGGCGGTCATCGCATCGCTTTCCGGCCGTTCGCCTGTGCCGTCGCTGTTCTGGCATGAGGCGCGCAACATCCTGCTGATGGCCGAGCGAAGGGAGCGGATCGTCGCCGGAGAGGCCGCGGCGGCATGGGGCGGCTGCGCCGGCTGCCGCTCGAGGATGCCGGGGCGGGCTCGGACGGCGCGGTTCTGTCGATAGCGACGGCGCATGGCCTCAGCGCTTACGACGCCGCCTATGTGGCGCTGGCGCAGGAGCGCGCGCCTGCCGCTCGCGACGCTCGACCGGAAGCTCGCGGAAGCGGCGCGCGCGGAAGGCGTCCCGCTGGCCTGGGCCGCTTGGAGAGGGGCCGGCCGATGGACCGAGCCTGTGGACGGTCCTGCGGCCGCCGTTCAGCTCTGGGGCCGCCTGACATGGACCCTGTGGAGCGCGAGGATCGTGATCACCTATTGCACGCAGTGCCGGTGGCTTCTTCGGGCGGTCTGGCTGGCGCAGGAGCTGCTCTCGACCTTCGGGGTCGAACCTGGCGAGGTGGCGCTGGTCCCGGAACCGGTGGCGTTTTCGTCATCGCTTATGACGGCGCGACGATCTGGGATCGCAAGGCCGACGGCGGGTTTCCGGACGCGAAGACCCTCAAGCAGCGGGTGCGCGACCGGCTCGATCCGGGCCGCGATCTCGGCCATATCGACCGCGCGGCCGCCGCCGGAGTGAGATCACGACCGAGCGGACGCCCGCTCCCCTCGCCGTCGAAACCCGGCGGGCGCAACAGCTCGATGCGCTCGCCGCCGTCCTGCCGATGGACCGGCAGGACCGGCTGGCTCAGCTGCTCACCGACGACGATGTCGAGACCCTGAAACATCACGCCCGCAGCCAGCGTGCGCCGCGCCGGCCGCGCGGAAGACGAAATGGCCCTGCGTGACTCGTTCCATCTGCGCCGGCGGGGCGGCGATCCCGGACCCGCGGGAAAGTTCCTTCTTGGGTGGAGGGAGCTTGCCGCCCGTCCGAGCCGCCAGTGGCGATCCTCGTTTGCCGCCGCCGCCGAGGTTCTCAGGGTTCCTCACGACGACGCGCTGGAAGGGGCCCTCAATGCCGCCGAGGGCTGCGCCGCCGGCCCCCGTCCTGCGCCCTTCGCGGCCGCGCGCACCTTTGCGCTCGCGCGGCGTGCGCTGAGCTCGGGCGCGGGGCGCCGGTCGCCTGGGAGCCGGGGAGGGGAGGGCGAGGCGCTCGCGGCCTGGCTCGCCGACGCCGTGCTCGCTCGGCGCTTGAATTGGCCGTTCGCCTTACCTTTGTTAGCCTCGACGTTGTTTTCCGTCGCCGCGCCGGCCCGCCGGCGGCGTCGAAAACCCTGCCGACGGCGCCGAGGCGACGCGGGTCGTCATCGCTTACGCCAAGGCGGCCGCGGGCGCCGTCGACCTCTCTTGCGATCTTGCGCGACGGGCGGAAAACCTGGAGAAGGCCGCGCTGAAATTGCGCGCCAAGGGGGCAGGAGCCGCGCTGCGGGCGCTGCTCGACGAGGATTGCCTCGCCGCATCGTCACAAATCTGCGGGCAAATATCGGAGCGGGGCGCACGGCGCCTGTTCGACCGGCTTGCTGCGCTTGGCGCGATCCGGGAACTGACCAGACGCGCGACGTTCCGGCTCTACGGGCTTTGAGCGATGGCGCGCGCCCGAAAACCCGACGGCGAACTCGACCGCGAACTCGACGACCTGCCGGCGCCGGCGCGCTGGCGCGAATGGATGGGCCGGGTCGAAGCGGTCATTTTCGCCGCCGCTGAGCCGGTGTTGCGCGAGAACCTGGCGCGCGTCGTCGGCAAAGCCTGCAGCCTCGAGCTCATCATCGACGACATCCGCGACGAATTGCGCGGGCGTCCGTACGAAATCGTCTCTGTCGCCGGCGGCTGGAGTTTTCGGACGAAACTGGGCTTTGGCGACGCCATCCCCGCCGCGATCGGCGGCCCGCAAAAGACCGAATTGTCGCGGTCGAACGCGCTCGTGCTGATGACGATCGGGTATTTTCAGCCGATCACCCGCGCGGAGCTGTCGCAGTTCTTGGGCAGGGAAGTTTCGCGCGACGCGATCGCCGGCTTGCGCGGCGAAGGGTACATCGCCGCCGGGCCGCGCAGCCCGTCGCCTGGCGCGCCCTACGCCTATGTCACCACGCCGGCGTTCCTCTCCCACTTCGGGTTCGAATCCTTACGCGACCTGCCGGACATCGAGAAGCTCGAGGACGCCGGACTGCTCGGCCGAACCAGCGAAGCGCTTCTCGACGGCGACGCGCTGGCGTCCGAGTTGAGAGGGGTGCTGGGCCTGAGGGGCGACGAGGACGAGCCGGAGGAAGATGCGGCGTAGATGCAGCCATATCTGGAGGAACCTAGCCGCCGCGGCAGACGCTGGCCTGAAGGACCACGACCGTTGGGCAACGGCGCGCGCCCTCCTTGCCCGCGAGCTCGGCGGCCACCGACCGAACTCTCGGCGGCTTTGTCAGAGTAACGACAGGTCGTCTACGCATGGCGCAGCACGGCCAGACCCAAGCGGTCATTAGGCCGCGAGGGCGCGCCACTCGGCCAACGCGCCGGCTCGCCTTTGTTTGTAAACTTGGCGAGTGACGAGATGACGCTCCTGATTGAAATGGTTGTGCACCTCAGCATGAACGGAGCTGAATTTTTGCAGCGTCTTCATGCTTCGGAACCGCTGCATGGCGTGTTCTCGTCGTCGAAACGGCTGATCCGAATTCTCAGCGCGATTGTTGAGCCGACGACCGACCTCCTGGCATATGCTCTTCATCGCGCGCTTCGAGCAAACTTCAGCGCCGCAGCCTTGTCCCGCTCGCAGTGACGACCGCTTCCGAAACCTCGCCTTCATGATCGACGGCGCGCCAGAGATAGCAGAGCTTGCCGTTGACCTCACAAAGACCTCGTCCAGGTGCCATCGCCACTGAGGATAACCGCGCATGTGCGCTACCCGCTTCTTTCGGATCTCAGCAGCAAACATCGGGCCAAACCGGTTCCACCAAAACCGGACCGTCTCATGGCTAATGTCGATCCCGCGCTCCGCCAGGAGGTCCTCGACGTTGCGCAGCGACAGAGGGTATTTCACGTACATCATCACGACCAGACGGATCACTTCTGGCGAGCTGTTGAAATACCGGAACGGGTCGCTCATGGCCTGATGCTACCACGGTCAAAGACGGCCCGGAAATTTGGTCTGACAACGCCTGCGTCGATGCTCGGCTCGGTTCGCCCTGGATCCATCACAGTAACATCCGGGTGCCCACCGCCGCGCTCGAAGCCGACACGCTTGCCGGCCCTCTTCGCGGTCGTCCTCGCGGCTAATAGGCTTTTTGCACCCTCCTTGAAGTGCGGCTTGATCTGGCGCGGACGACGCAGACTAATCTTGCGATGAGGCCGATCGATTTCATGGTAGGCGAAGCGATAGGCACCCCGGGAGATTCGATTTCGGAATATGCCACGCTCGCTTATTCCAGTGATGACTCCGCATGGTTCGCTCCGCCTTGATCAGGCCGACGACGATTTCGTGCTCGAGAGCGGGCTGGCTGATCGGCTCGAGAAGAGTTTCGAACGGGGTGCCGCTCATGGCCTTCTTCACCTCGGCACGAGCGAGGCTGGAAGCGTCTTGCCGGCCGGATTGGCGTGGTGGCGGGATTTCGGCATGCGCTTCATCGCCGATCTCTGCGCGCTTGGCGATGCGAAGGGGCCCGCCGGCCGGACGGAGCTCGCCGCGCCGACATCAAGCGAGCTCGCGGCGCTGATTGATGACGCGCCGCCCATGCGCGGCGGCGAATACCTGCGGCCCGACGTGCTGGCGCAGCACTGGGGCGAGATCGGGCAGGCTCTGGAGGCCGAACTCACCGAAAGCGGACTCTCCCTCAACGAGTTCTTGAAAGCCCGCGACAGTCGGTGGCGATTGGTCGGTCGCGTGCATTTCAATCTCGCGGAAAATCGTCGGGACCCGGAGTGTCCATTCGCCTTCATGGCGACCTATACGTCCGGCCTGGCGGCGAGCGGCGCTTTGCGGCATTTGCCGCTGGGCCAGGCCTTACGCGAGTTTGCGGGCGTAGGCGACAAAGCCAAGCTCCTGCAACTCTTGGATCCGGTGAGCCGCGCCAGCGAGGCTTGCTCCTGGTTGAAAGCGATCGTTGACGCCGGCGAGATCTTTCATCCCTTGCGGTGGACGCCGCAGGAGGCGCTGCGCTTTCTCCACGATGTCGATGCGATGGAGCAGGCCGGCCTCGTGATTCGCATGCCGGCGAACTGGCGCATGAACCGTCCAAGCCGGCCGCGGGTCGAAGCGACGGTTGGTTCGACTTCGCCGTCCGTCCTTGGCTTGGACGCGCTGCTCGATTTTCAGGTCGGGGTGAGCCTCGACGGCGACGCGCTGACCGACAAAGAAATTAAAGAACTTCTCGCTTCGACCGATGGTCTGGCGCTGGTTCGCGGCAAATGGGTCGAGGTCGACCGTGAGCGCTTGCAGGCGACCCTCGATAAATTTCAGGAGATCGAGCGCCTATCGCGAAGAGAAGGCGTTCCGTTTGGTCAAGCCATGCGTCTGCTGGCGGGAGCCGAAATCGACGGCGGGGCCGTCGCCGAGCCGACCGCGCGATGGGCCCATGTCCAGGCCGGTCCCTGGCTCGCCGCGGCGCTCGAGGCATGCCGGAGCCCCGACGGCTTGGCCAAGGTTAATCCGGGCGAGGCCCTTCAAGCGACGCTCAGGCCCTATCAAGAGACAGGATTACGCTGGCTCTATCTCTTGACCCAGCTTGGGCTCGGCGCCTGCCTCGCCGACGACATGGGCCTCGGCAAAACGATTCAGGTCCTGGCGCTGCTTCAGACGTTCAAGGAACAGCCCAAGGGCTCGGCACAGAAGACGCCAAGCCTCCTGGTCGCGCCCGCTTCGCTTCTGGCCAACTGGGCGCTCGAAGCCGCGCGCTTCACGCCGCGTCTGAAGGTCGTGATCGCGCATCCCTCGTTCCAAGCCGCGGACGAATTGGGCGCCATGAGCGACGAGCGCCTCGCGGAGACCGATCTGGTGGTGACGAGCTATGGGACGCTGTTACGCCAAAGCTGGATCGACCAAGCATGTTGGCGCCTCGTGGTTCTCGACGAAGCCCAAGCGATCAAGAACCGCAACGCCAAACAGACCAGGGCCGTCAAATCCTTGAAGGCCAACGCGCGCATCGTCCTCACCGGCACGCCGATCGAAAATAATCTGCGCGACCTGTGGTCGATCTTCGATTTCGTCAATCCGGGATTGCTCGGCTCCGCGAAGGCCTTCGCGCAATTCGCCAAGACCCTCGCCTCGCAGCCCCATATTTCCTATGCCCCGCTGCGGCGGCTGGTGCAGCCCTATATCCTGCGCAACTTAAAACCGACAAGAGCATCATCGCGGATCTGCCCGACAAGACGGAGGTCAAAGCCTTCTGCCATCTGACCCGCAAGCAGGCGGCGCTCTATCAAGCCGCAGTCGCCGAGTTGGAGGAGAACCTAAAGCAATCGGGCGATGGGATTGCGCGACGGGGGCTGGTCTTGTCCTCACTGATGCGCCTCAAGCAGATTTGCAATCATCCTTCGCAATGGCTGGGCGACGGCGCCTATGACGAAAACGACAGCGGCAAATTTGAGCGCCTGCGAGAAATCGGCGAGGCTATCGCGAGCCGCCAGGAAAAGCTTCTCGTGTTCACCCAGTTCAAGGAGATCACTCCTTCCCTGGATAGGCTGCTCACGGCGGCGTTCGGGCGGCCAGGGCTCGTCCTTCATGGCGACACGCCGATCGCCAAACGCCGCGACCTCGTCAAGACGTTTCAGGAAGACGAGCGCACGCCGTTTTTCGTCCTCTCGATCAAGGCTGGCGGCTCAGGGCTCAATCTTACCAGCGCCTCGCATGTGGTTCATTTCGATCGCTGGTGGAATCCTGCGGTCGAGAACCAGGCGACCGATCGCGCTTATCGCATTGGCCAAAGGCGCAATGTGCTCGTGCACAAATTCGTCTGCCGGGGAACGATCGAGGCGAAGATCGACCTGTTGATAGAATCGAAACGCCAGTTGGCGGACGATTTTCTTGCTGCCGGCGCTGAGATAAATCTCACGGAAATAGATGACCGCGAACTACTGCGGCTTGTCGCGCTCGATCTCAACGCCGCGATGACGGGAGGGGCTGCGTCGTGAGCTATTATGGCTTTCGTCCCTACGTGCCAGTCGCCAAACGCCGGGCGATCGCAGCGCGGGAACTGGAAAAGTTGAGAAAGAAGGGCCGCAAGATCTTGCCGGTGGTCCTTGAGGGCCGTTCGATCGCTCGAACCTTCTGGGGCAAGGCCTGGTGTGAAAATCTTGAACGCTATTCCGACTTCGAGAATTGCCTGCCGCGCGGCCGAACCTATGTTCGCAATGGCTCAGTCGTCGATCTGCAGATCGAGCGCGGTCAGGTCCGGGCGACGGTGAGTGGGTCGGAACTCTACACTGTTAGGATCGATGTCGACACCATTCCAAAGGCGCGCTGGGAAGCGATCTGCAGGGACTGCCTTGGCTCCGTTACCTCGCTGATCGAATTGCTTCAGGGAAAGATTTCCAAAAACGTGATGGAGCGCGTGTGCCGAGAGGGGGATGAACTCTTTCCGAGCCCCCGTGAAATTAAGATGAGGTGCTCGTGCCCGGACTGGGCGGAGATGTGCAAGCATGCGTCTGCAGTCCTCTATGGCGTCGGCGCACGGCTCGACGCGGAGCCGGACTTCTTGTTCGCGTTGCGCGGCGTCGATCGTTCGGAGCTGATCGCCGGCGCCGGGAGGAATTTGCCGATTGGGCAAACCCAAGTGGCCGCCGAACGCATCGTCGCTGAGGACGATGTCGCGGCGTTGTTCGGCCTCGAACTTGAGGCCGCGCCTGGAACAAAAGATGCCGACGCGAGTCTGAAATCGGGGATAAGCGCTAGGACTAAGCGAGACACTCCTCTCAACCGACCGCCGGCGAAAGAACCGATCCCGCTCAACAGCAACTCCATGAGAACCAAGCCGACGCCGACCCGCTCAAAGGATGCGGAAACCTCTCAAGTTTCGAGCGGTGGGCGACCTCAGCCGACCGACGCCAACGCGAACCGCCCTGAAGCCCGAATCGTGCGAGGGAAGACGAAATCAGCGACTCTGCCTATTCGGTCGCCCAAAAAAGCGCCAAAGCAGGACGTTGCGGCAAGCGGACCGGTTGCGCCGCCATTGGAACCGAAATCCCGTCGTGGCGCTCAAACAATTGCCGCGAGATGGACGAAGTGGAAAAAGCAGAAGGCCCGCGATTCTTGAGTATGGGCCCAGTCCCCGATTCCCAAAGAGCGACATTCTCCACTTGGACCCGAGCCAAAAGAGCGCGACCCAGCGTTCCGGCGGGCGTCCGTTTGACTATGCGGTCGGAGAAAAACTGATGAATTTCGCCAGCGCCGCCACTG